>CAJXRF010000062.1 GCA_913058575.1 uncultured Bermanella sp. | reverse complement strand
CATGAATACCCAGTTATCACGAATGTCATAGGCAATTAAAGTACCCATACAATCTTGTGACATTAACCAATAAAGAATAGCGGGTTTGTCTTTGACGATGCTGGTTAAATCGGCTTTAAAATGAATCATTTTAAATTCTTGTACTATTCCCATGCCCTGCATCGCGATATCTTGTGAACGCCTCACTGGGCTGTTTGCCCCATCAGCACCCACTAAATACCGGCTTAAAAATTTCTGCTCTATGCCTTGTTCATTTTTGACTATTGATATAACGCCTTCTTCTATTTGTTCGCAAGATACCCAATTATAAGGACGAAGTGTGGTAATCAAACTTTCTTGGTCTACGTATTTTTGTAAAACCCGTTCACAATTTGGCTGTGAAATATTAAATAAAGGGAAGGGGCTAGGTAAGTCACCTTCATCTGTCATTCTTTCATAAGGCAGTTTTCCATATTCGCTGCCATTGAGTTTATCTACCCAGCGCACCCAATTACTTTCTTTTGTGGGGGTGGCCAGTATTTTGAATTCGTCTACTTGAATTCCAAGGGCTGAGAAAATTTCCAGTGTTCTTGAATTCAGAGCGTGGGCTCTCGGCTCCATATATAAAGATGGGCGGCGTTCAATGATCGTACAGGCGATGCCAAATTTAGCTAAGGTTAAAGCGGTGGTCATGCCAGATGGGCCATTGCCCACAATCAACACATTTGTTTTTATTAAATTAGTCATATTGCTTCCTGTTTTTAATAAAGGTTTAAATCTAAACCGCTAAAACGACTGATGATTGAATCGTGATGACTGCAATGCTCACTACCGCGATGGTAAGGGTGAAATTAAAGGCATTGGTATCGACTTCCCAAATACGTCCACCAATATTAAAAACAAATGGTCTTAAACCATTCACGTCTTTTAGTGCGCCACCAAATAGTCCCATGCAGGCAATCGTGATGTAAACCGGAACCAAGATTGTAAATTGAACAATGGCCACCAGTTTTAGTTGTAAATCGTATTGCTCAATCAACGGTGTCCATAACAGGTACAGCATGAATAATGAGAGGGCACTGTTTGTGATTACTTGCCAAACCACATGGAAGCGTGCGTGAGGCGGCCATAAAGGATTGGTGGCGTGAGTTTTATTAAAATCAGCAATGGCAGGGCCAAAGGCCAGTCCAATGGCGGTAATCGTCATTAGAATGCGAGGAAGCATATTTTGCTCGAATAAAATTTCCATGTGTTCTCCATTATTATTGAATTTTATGGTGGTAGGTTTATGAGCCTAGTATTTATCAAGGTTGGAAATAATATTATCCTGATAAATATATAATTACAACGCGTTGCATTTTAATTTTAAAGAAAAGTTAAAATAAAAATTTTGGAAAGAATTAGTTCAATCGGAAAGGGGGACCTAAAAAAGCCCTGCAAATCAATGGTTAGGGCTTAGTTTTTTAAGTGTAAAAAGTACGTTTATCTGTAGGCTGCTTATTAACGTTTACCGCTTCTGCGAATGGCAGCAGTGGTAAAGTCATTGCGCTTTAGTGTTTGATTGAATTTGAAAGCATGACGTTCTTCACTATTGAGTTCGGCCATATATCGCCCCGATTGTAGGTCGTAGTTGGTAATGGCGCTATACCATGGCGTATTGGCATTAATAAACTGCATGGTGTGTCCTTCAGATACACGCCATAACTGCCCGCGGTGATCATAATGATCGGCCACGGAAATTTGCCAGCTGTCTTCATCTAAATACAAAACACGTTTTCCGTAAATGTGTCGAGCCCCTTCTTTAAGCGTGGCCTCTACATGCCATACGCGATGTAATTCGTAACGGGTGTAACTTTGGTTAATGTGGCCTGGGCCAATAATGTCTTCATATTTAGAATCTTTATCAATTATTTTATAGGCGTTGTAAGGAATGTATATTTCCTTTTTACCGACTAATTTCCAGTTATATCGATCTGGCGCACCATTAAACATATCCACTTGATCTGATGTGCGCATGCCTTCGGTATTAGGGGAGTCATAAGCTATCTGTGGCGCGCGTCGCACGCGGCGTTGGCCTGCATTGTATTGCCATGCTTTACGGGGCTCACTTATTTGATCAATGGTTTCATGTACCAGCAGCACATTGCCTGTTAATCGGGCAGGGGATTTAATGTGTGACGAATAATAAAATAAAATATTTTTATCATCTTGTGCATGATAACCATCACTTAAATACTGAGGTGGGCTGTAATTGGCACTGACTTTAATGGGGGTGAAACTGCCATCTCTTTGTACTGGGATAGTGGCGCGGTTTAGTTGAGAGCTTCCCCCCCTGAATCGAGTAATGTGATTCCAAATGATTTCTAGGCCATTTTGAGGGATGGCAAAGGGGATGCTTTCGTCAAAGTTAGTTAAGCCATTTCCATTGGCCAACAGATCTGCGGAAATGGCATTTTTCTTGGCTTTTTCTTTGATGGCTGTCGGTACGCTGGCACTGCGATGTGTGACATGGATCGGCATTTTGTAGGTATCAGGATAGCGTTCAAACATGGCTATCTGACCTGGGGTTAAGTTATTTTTATATTGTTCAAGGTTCGCTTTGGTAATAGTGAAAAGCGGCGCTTCATGGGCATAAATATTAATATAAGGATCCGTGTTCACGTCATGGGCTAAACCGCCGGTATAAGCGGGGATGGTGCCACTATCATTGGCGCTTATTTGCGCGCCAATGGCCGTTAAATTTTTGCCTAATTGTTGCGCTTGCTGCGTGCTAACTTTTGCATGAACCCCTTGTGCCAAAAGCGTTAAAGTGACGAGGCTGAGTATATTTTTTTTCATTTTTTCTCCTTGATCGCCTTTGTTGCAGGCGATCACTTTTTTTATATTTATTTAGGATTTAGTTAGAATTGCATGCCAAGCATGAAAGAGGCGAAATCACGATCGCTTAACGTGTTGGTGGTGCCCCCTGAATACTGGGTGTAGGCAATAGAAGAGGTGTACGTGTTTTGGTACTCGGCATTTAGGCTAACGCTGAAAACCTGCTGGCCTTCGATAAAGCTACCACCAGGAGCGGGCGAAACGCCGTCTACGTCTTCGCTCCATGCCAACTCAGGAGACAGATTTACCCCTGCAAAAGCATCGTTGTATTTAGCTAAGATGCGGGTGCGATAACCCCATGAAGATTCTGTGACCACATCATTTAAAAACTCATCACCTGAAAAAGGAATGTCCCCTTTAAAGTTGTGTATGTAGGTGTAACCCATTTCACCGACAATGGAGATCTGGCTGGCGCCGAGTACTTGGTCAATAAGCTTAACGACCGTAAATTGTGCTTGGCTCACGTCAAACGTTCGATAACCAGTGGTACCTGCTCCGTCTTGGGTGTCCAAAATGTCTATGCCCAGAGAGCCGTAAGCGTCATAAACAGCGCCGCGTGCAGCGTCATTTGCCGCTACTTGGTTAGCTGCGCCTCCCATGGCATCGTAAACATAGGCATATGTGCCATCTGCTTGTACAGAGGCAGCTAATAGGGTCTCAGAATTGATTTGTAGTGGCATATCTAACTTATGAGTCACTTCACCAGAGAGTGCAATACTACCGACTGTGGTAGCAAAACTGATTCCGGCAATTTGTTGGTCTTCAGGGTATTCGATGTAATAAGTTTGAGGTGTAGCACCAATAGCAGCACCACTGTTGGTAGATAATATGCTTAACAAGCCCACATTAACTTCTGCTAAAGCTTGTCGTGCTTCGGCGGTGGCCGCTTGCGTGGCTTGTGCAGTGGCAGCAGCGGTGGCATCTGTTGGGTTCATGAGGGCTGCGGTGTTGGCGGCAATATAGGCATCATTAGCAGCGACTAATTGATCGTAGTTGGATGAATCAGCTGCGTCTCCAGAAGTGAGTTCATTACGCATGGCATTTAAAACAGGAGAGCCCGAGGTTAAGAAAGCATATTCATCAAAGACGGATTTTTCGCCACTTATTAACGGTGATCGACTGTGAATATTCATGGCATAAAAGGCAAACTCAGTATCCAGTGTCTCTGAAAAATAACGCATGGCCACCCCAAATTGACCATCGCTATCGGGCCTGCGATTACCATCGACATGACGAGAAATATCACCCACTGGGCTGGATATGGTATTACAGCCGTCGGGCTGAAAATCGTTGGTTGAAAAAAATGTGCCACAGCCTTCGGTGACGGTTTCTTGAAAATCCAATTGATAAAATGTTTCATAGCTTAAGTTGTCTGAAATGCCAACGCTTGCGAAGGCCATGTTAACCGGAATTAAACCCTCTTTAATTTCAGCGCCGGGGCGGCGAAAAGATGAAATATCAACGGGATTGATTTGATTGATGCCGCCGCGAATAAATGTTGATTCCCCCCAACTTACTACTTGTTTGCCCAAACGAATGTCCACGGGCATATTTAATACATCAAACTCACCGTAAACAAAGGCATCCAGTATTTCGGCTCCTGAAAATTTGGCTAAGTCATGGTAGTCGCTATCATCTAAGTCATCGTTATTTTCCAATGCTTCATCGTACCAATATTTACCTCGTACTAAGGCTCCGTAGTGTTGGTATTTTACTTGTAATTCGTGACTGCCTTTAACTACGTTTGAAAAAATATCATTTTTTTCATAATTCAAATCGCCATCATTTTGATTTTCTGATAAAACGCTGGTTCCTGTAATTCCCTGTGTGAGCCTGGTGTCTTGTGGTTCAAGTCGCCAGCTAGACCCCATAGATAATTGGCTATCAAGATTGCCTTCAATCTCACCCATGAAAAATTCAAATCCCTGAGCTTGAGCGGCCATGGCAAGTGGAAGTATGACCGCTAGGCATTTTTTTTTGCCAAGATTTGGGTGTGTTTTTAATGAATTCATATTTCCCCTCATTTATTGTTATTTTTTTGTTTTTTGTTTTTTGTTTTTTGTGGTTTTCAGTGTACTGAAAACCAGCGCTTTACCAGGTGAAGCGTATCTTTAAAAGATGTAAATTACAACGTGTTGTACTTATTATATTTGGTTGTTTCGAGATTTTTATAGGCATAGCGTAAAACAGGTGGGTTTAATATTAATTGGTTATTAAAAGCCTATGGGAATAGGTTAAAGAAGGACTTGTTAAACGTTTACCTTGACGAAAAATCCAAGCAGAAATTCGCAACGGCCATGATCCTGCTGAAACTTCTTTTCTAAAATGAGGGCGCTTTAGTAAGGATTGATAATAGCATTTTAAATGTGGATGAAGATGCAATGGAAAACCCGCTAGACTCAAGCGGTGCAAGGTAATGAACCAAGATATATCAACAATGGAAATACTTTTTCCAAGTAAAAAATCATGACCCCTTAAATGGTTGTCTAACCATGAGAGCGATTGATTAAAGGCTAATATGGCACTCTTAAGTTGTTCATTGGTGATGCCTTTTTTCGAAAAGTCTCGCCACCAATTGATTTGCTTATTACGGTAATCATTGATCACGCCATTTTCACTGTAGTTTTTTAATTGCTGGTCTGATTTACGCATCATTTTGTTTGGGGCTAAATATTTCATGGTAATCACCCGCATGTGATCGTGCATGTTGTCTTCCATTTTAAGAATGATGTTAGCCAGCGCTTTTTCGGGGGCAGTGCTGGGCATTAGCGAAGGTTTACTTGATGGGTGGTTTTTATCAAGGTGGTAAAGAATGTCATTGCTCTCGATATGCACCTGGCCATTATCAACCAATACTGGCACAACGCCGCGGGCGTTAATACCTAAAAACCAAGGTGTAGTTTGCTCGCCTTTTTTAAGGTCAATTATGTGAGAAGTAAAATCAATTTCTTTTTCTTTTAAAAGAATTCGAACTTTTTGAGAGCAGGATGATAACGGGAAGTATAATAAATGTAATCCTTGCCAATATTTTACACATTCGGTGGCTATGTTTTCGTTTTCGACCAACATGATGATGACTCCTATAGTGAATGAAAATCTTAATTACGCCAGTTCAGGCACGACAATATTCTTTTGTTTTCCCAGGTGAATACTGCCATCTTGACTGCTGATTTGAGCTTCAATGACATCGCCATCTTGTAAATATTGGGTGTTTAAAATTTGTGCCTTGGTAAATTTTTCCTTACGTTTGGCGTCCTTACTCATATTTAGCAATATCGAAATACCGGTTTTTAAATTCATTTCTAAAGCAACGCCACCAGGAGTGCCTGTTAATAAGCAATCACCCGCTTTCATATTGCTGAATCTAGAAATGTGTTGCAGGGTGTGGTGAGGCTTATGAATGAGTTGTGATGTGATGCCGTTTTGACGTAGTTTACCGTTTACCCATAGTCTTAGTTGTAATTGAGGAAGTTGTTCTATTTCGTTTTCATCTAAAATATACAGAATGGGTCCAGCTGGGCAAAAGCTTCGATAGCTTTTTCCTTGGAACCATTGCATGGCAGGGGCACCCAATTGAACATCGCGGGCTGATACATCGTTACAAATAATAAAACCAGCTACATATTCTGCAAGCTGCTTTTGGTTTATGGTAACCGCCTTATCTATGTTTTTCTTAATCACCAGTCCTAGTTCAATTTCATAATCCAATAACCGACACTCGCTTGGTCTGACTACGTCTGAATAGGCGCCTGTTAGCGAGGCACTGGATTTTAAAAATAATGAATTTTCTGAATTATTAGGTGTGCGCTTTTTTGCGCCAGCTTCCGCTGCATGATCAGCGTAATTGAGTCCCTGACAAAGTAACTGTGAATTGGAGGTGAGGGGGCTTAACACGGTTACTTGACTAAGTGATAGCCCTGTATTGGTGGTCAATTGGCGTAAGTAACTAAAAGGAGGGGCTAACCTATTTATGACTTCGCTTAACTCTTGCTCTTGCCAAGGCAGTTCATGAACCAGCTCGTCTTCCAGTAACCCCCACTGAGGTTGTGAATGTTGAGACCTTTGAAAACGAATGACCGAAATACCCATGATACTAACTCCTTCTGGTTAACTATTTATGAGCATATACAGGATGAATTTTAATTACAACATGTTGCATAATTTAGGTTGTTGATTTATGGTGGCCGAAAGGTTGGCTTGATGGCTACTAAAAAACAGTGCCAGCCATATCGGTATTTATGGTGTTTTTATAATAGCCACTGTAAATGTTTATGAATATTCAGGCAGTGAGGTAAATATGGATTTAGGAATTTCAGGAAAAAAAGCGCTGGTATGCGCATCAAGTGAAGGTTTGGGAAAAGCTTGCGCTATTTCTTTGAGTCAAGAAGGGGTTCATGTATTTATAAATGGCCGCACCTTGGAAACCTTGCAAGCCACAGCGAAAGAAATTAGCGATGCAGGTGGGCAAGTCACCATTATTCAGGCAGACGTGTCCACAGAGGCTGGCCGTAAGTCACTCCTTGAAGTTTGTCCTGAACCAGACATTCTAATAAACAATAATGCAGGTCCTAACCCAGTGGGGTTTATGCAGAGCACTCAACAGGATTGGGATGATGCCATCGCGGCTAACATGATGGCGCCTATCTTTATGATTCAATCCGTTTTGTCCGGCATGAGAAAACGTAAGTTTGGACGCATTATTAATATCACCTCAGCCATGGTGAAATCGCCATCGCCCATTATGTGTGTCTCCAGCGCCACACGCACCGCGGTAACGGCTCTTTGTAAAGCGGTATCTAAAGAAGCCGTTATGAGTAATGTCACTATCAATAACATCTTGCCTGAAATGTTTGATACCGGACGCCAGCAGAAAAATGCTGAATTAATTATGCGTTTTACTAAGGTGAGTTATGATGATGCCCGTAAAAAACTGGTGTCTCGCATCACCGCAGGACGAATGGGAGTGCCAAAAGAATTTGGTGATACCTGCGCATTTCTTTGTAGCCAGCAAGCAAGTTATATGTCAGGTCAAAATGTTCAATTAGATGGTGGCTCATACGATGGCCTCATTTAATTATGTCAAGTCTATAACGGGAAAATGTCTGTTTTTGTATATTTAATTCATTCCCCTATCTCTTCATGTAACGCAAGGCCATCTGGGTAATTGTGACTTCAATTAATCCATAGGTGCGGCCGAAATTAAGTTAAGTAGTTGCCCAAGAATATTTATGTAAAGTAAAACTAAAACCGAAAATTCTTGGGCATTAACTCACTGGCCATACTTGTGAGTTGAAATTGTGTGATTAAAAGGATCAATTATGAGTGAAGCTGACGTTATCAGTGCTACGCAAATTATTAAAAAACTTCCTACAATTATTGGGCATATTCCTCATATCTTAAAGGGAATGCGCATTACCAATAATACTGATAAGAAAAAAATGGTGGGATTAGGCCTGTGTTTTGAAGAAGCGGTTAAAAAGAACCCACAGGGAATTGCCATCCTGTATCAAGATCGATCCATTCAGTACAAAGCGTTAAATCAGTGGAGTAATCAGATAGCACACTTCTTATCAGCTAAAGGTATAAAGAAAGGGGACTGTGTTGCAGTACTAATTGAAAATCGTCCAGAATTATTGGCTACAGTTTATGCTTGCGCAAAAATAGGTGCGGTTAGTGCTATGTTGAATACTTCCCAAAAAGGCAGGGTACTGACACACAGTGTTAATTTAGTTAATCCAAAATTAATAATTGCCGGTGAAGAGTGCATTAGCAACTATGATGATGTGCGTCATAATACGCACATAGAAGATGTAAATCATTTATATTTAGCTGACCTTGATACCTTAAAAATTTCCTATGAAGCACCGCGAGGCTGGCAGAATTTGTCTCAAGAAATTTCGACGCACAGTAAAGTTAATCCCCTGAATACTAAAAATATTTTTAGGGATGACCCTTGTTTTTATCTATATACATCCGGAACCACTGGGTTGCCAAAAGCTGTAGTGTTTAATCACGGACGATTTATGAAAATATATGGTGCTTTTGGGATAACAGCGGTTAGGCTTAAAAAAAATGATCGAATGTACGTACCATTGCCTTTTTACCATGCCACTGCATTAGGGGGATGTTTAAGCTCGGTTATTGCTGGTAATGCCACATTAATTCTAACTAGAAAATTTAGTGTGACGAATTTTTGGAAAGATATTAAGGCCTATGGTGCAACATCGTTTGGGTATGTTGGAGAGTTATGCCGTTATTTGGTAGAGCAGCCTATGAGAGAAAATGAGCGTGATCATAAGGTGCGTATTATTGTTGGAAATGGGTTGCGTCCTAGTATATGGAAAAAATTTAAAAATCGATTTAACATAAAAAAAGTTATGGAGTTTTACGGCTCAAGTGAAGGTAATATCGGTTTTACGAATCTGTTAAATTTTGATCAAACAGTCGGTATGTGCCCTTTGCCATATGCCATTGTTAAGTACGATAAAGAAACGGACTCACCACTTAAAAATGAAAAAGGCCAGTTAGTGAAAGTGCCTAAAGGTGAGGTAGGATTGCTAATTGGTTGTATCACAGATGAAAATCCGTTTCATGGTTATACGGATGCAGCTAAAACTCGCTCTACTATTCTAGAAAATGTATTTGAAAAAGGAGATAAGTGGTTTAATTCGGGAGATATAATGCGCAATATGGGCTATCGTCATGCACAGTTCATAGACCGTACCGGAGATACGTTTAGATGGAAGGGAGAGAATGTATCCACCACTGAAGTAGAAATGTTATTAGAAGAAATGAAGGAAATTCGTGAAGCCATTGTTTATGGGGTGGAAATTCCTAATACGGAAGGCCGCGCAGGTATGGCTTCTATTGGAATAAGCGTGGCGGAGAATACGCTCGATTTTAAGGGGCTGTTAAACAAATTACAAGAAAATATGCCTGACTATGCTATTCCAGTTTTTTTAAGCATTAATAAGCAAGTTGAACTCACTCAGACATTTAAGCATTTAAAAGCGCCTTTAAAAGAGCAAGGGTTTGATTTACAACGAAATCAAAATTCTGTTTATGTCCGGCTTCCTAAAAGTGATGGTTACGTAAAGCTAACAGAAAGCATACAGGAAAAAATTGAAAGGGGAGAGTATCGTTACTAGACGATTAAGCTTGGTATTATAAATAATATTATATAAGGCACTACAAATAATTAATCTTTTAATATTGATAGTGCCGATAGCAACACGTTTTGTGATCACTTGCTTAGCTATGAATTTAATCGCCGCTGTAATAAGGCGGTTGTGCACTAGTACGCCTCAGATCGATTTATAGCATGATGCAGCAATAAAAGAGTAAGTCAGATTTACTTATTGCATTGAAAATTAATTTTAAGGTATAAAAAATTGTTAATGCCTTGATGATCTCTGATAAAGGAAGTCAGGCATGAGAGTTAATAATTATGAGAATATAATTAAGGAAAAATAAAACCTATTTACAAGAGATGATGCTGTAACAAAACTAGGAGAGCTTTTATTGCTAAAGCAAGTCATTACGCTGTATTGTCTTTAATTTCGATAGCCCTCTCTTTAATTCAGTTTATCATGGAATTTTATTTTCATTGTAATGTCTTGATTTATTAATTTGTCTTTGAAGGTCGGGTTGGTTTTATTAGCTCTCTTCATAAATCGATCCAAAATTAAGAACATAATTTCAAATTTTACATGCTCTTCGGTATTTTTTGTAATATTTGTTTTAATTAGTGAGTTAACTTTGTAATTGCAGTGCATTTCAAATGATATATTAGTCTTTATGTTTAACGCGTTGCAATCTTGCTTGTGGTAGGTGTTTTACGTATCTAGTCATTAGCTAGCGACTTGAACTTACTTAATGAAGTTAAACAACAAACTGGTTCTTCTTTAATATTTCAAGCACTCATGATTTTTGTACGCCCATGACTTTAATTGTAGCAGGTTTCCTGCGCTGTTATTTATGGGTGGAATGTTCAATTAGATGGTAGCTTTTATGATGGATTAATTTTGGCTTTTTCACAAAAATATATTCCCTGAATAATTCTGGTTATTAGCTGATAGAAGGACACTTTAATGCTCGACTTTAGTTTATGGTTAATTAGGAGTTTATTATCTTAACTTATAAGGAAAGGCAGCAAGATGAAAATAGAAGGAAGATTTTAACTGCGAGTAAGAAAATAATTCTAAATGATGGCGTAGTTAAACTTACTATGCGAAATATTGCGGCTGAAGCGGGTATTAGCTCTCGAACCCCTTATAACCTATTTTCCTCTAAAGCAGCTGTACTTGTGGAGTTGCTTGAAGAATCCATAGGTCACGCATTTCTTATGGTAAATATTGTAGAGTCTGATTTAGCAGTGCGAAACTTACTGGATTGTATTGGGCAGGTTGGTGAAGACATAAGTTAAAATCATGACTTTTTACAGAGTATTTATCGTGAGGTAATGAGCTCAGATGACTCAGAAACTCGAAAAGCCGCTATTGTGCAGGCTAGGGGTTTTATTTATTCCATCATTAAGCGAGCCATTGAAAACGACGAATTAGTGGTTAGTTTATGCCCAGCCACGTTTACAGAACATTTGGTGGTGGGTTTTCTGGGAAATTTAGGCATGTGGGCGGGCTTAAATATTTCCTTATCGGTTGCTATTTCAAATAGTTTGTATGGTTGCTGTGTGTCTATGCTGCCCTTTAGTACTGAAAAAAGTGCTCGTATATTATCAGAAACTCATGAAAACCTCTTTATGAGTTTAAAAAAACTGTAGTCAATAGCGCTTGTTTTCCCTTTCCCTTTTCCCATTTTTTACAAATGCGGCCCCATTAAAGAGTCATTGATTTTTAAAATTGACTCTGAACTTTCAGGGGCCTCATTATTATTCCTTGTGATGATTTTCTTTGTCCGGCGAATTCTCTCGCTTAATTTTCAATAAACTACTTAGGATATTGCAACAGGTTGCAATATTGTGTAATTTGATTGCAACGCGTTGTAATAGTGTAAGTTAAAATATAAGCGAGTAACCTAAATGTGCGACGAGGCGAGTATGAAAGTAATCAATACAGATGTATTAGTGGTGGGAGCCGGTCCGGCAGGATTAACAGCGGCTGCATTACTGGCACGCTCGGCTATTCCCTCTATCACGGTGACTAAATTTGGTGGAACCGCCAATGCGCCTCGTGCTCATGTGACTAACATGCGAGCGATGGAAATATTACGAGACCTGGGTATAGAAGATAAAATTAAAGCCCGAGCATTACCTCAAGAACTGATGGGGAATCAAGTTTTTGCTACTTCATTTTCTGGTAAAGAGTTTGCCCGAATGATGACATGGGGAGAAGGACATGACCGCAAAGGAGAATATAAAGATTCAAGTCCTAGTGCCATGTGTAATATAGCTCAGCATACCCTTGAGCCGATTATGTTAGAGGCTGCCAAAGGGTTTGGCGCTGATATTCGCTTTAATCATGAAGCAATTGAAATAAAACAAGATGAGAAGGGGGTAACGGCGACTATTCGGCAACGCAAAACCGGTGAAACTTACCAAGTTCGCGCTAAATATGTGATTGGGTGCGACGGCGCCAAGACATTGGTTGGCAGTCAATTTGAGTTTGATTTTCAGGGCAAGCATGGGCTGGGTGATGCGATTACGGTTTGGATTGAAGCGGACCTTAGTCAATATACTCAGCACCGATCAGGGGCTCTTTTCTTTGTGTTAACACCTGGCAGTAAAGATATTTTAAGTATCTGGACGTGTGTTGAGCCTTGGAATGAATGGAGCACTATTTTTGCACTGGATGATCAGTTAAAAGGGGAAATTACCGAAGAAAGTGTAATGGAACGAATACGCATGGCCATTGGCGATCCTAGTATTGAAGTGAAGATTAAGAAGATCAGTGACTGGAGTATAAATCACGTGTGGGCGAACCAATATCGTAACGGTCGTGCCTTTATCGCAGGAGACGCCGCTCATCGTCACCCACCTGCCGGGGGATTAGGCAGTAATACCTCTATTCAAGATGCCTATAATCTAGTTTGGAAACTGGCCTTGGTATTGAAAGGCCAAGCCGATGAATCATTGCTTAATTCATATAATGATGAACGCCAACCCGTGGGGCGAGCCATGGTGGACAGGGCCAATCGCAACATAGTGGAGGTGTTCCCTTTTCTTGGGGCGCTAGGTTTAGAGCCAGGCCAAACGAAGGCCGAAGGAGAAGCGATTTTAGAAGAATTATTAGGGGGCAGTGAATTAGGTAGCCAAAGACGGGGAGAAATGATGGAAGCCATGGAATTAATGAACCATCAATTCAATGCGCTGGGGTTTGAGTTAGGTCAGCGCTATCAATCAACAGCGGTAATGAATGATGGTCAACCCTTTCCAAAATACGCAGAAGACCCTGCATTGCATTATCAACAAACGACTCATCCGGGTGCGCATATTCCCCATGTTTGGTTACAGTCAGGTACGCAATATACTTCCACCCTAGATTTAGTCTCTTATGATAGCTTCACACTTATAGTGGGTGCTGGTGGTGATGATTGGATTCAGGCTGTTAATGTCGTTAGAAAGGAATTACCCATTAATTTAAAGGTGGTGAAAGTGGGCATGGGGCAAGACCAGTATTGTGATGTGCTGGGTCATTGGGCTAAACGGCGGGAAGTGGGTGACGATGGTTGTGTGTTAGTGCGCCCAGATAGATTCGTAGCTTGGCGCTGTGATAAAAAAAGTAAAAACCCTAACTTAGATTTACTGATAGCCATGAAAAGTATTTTGGGGTTATAAAAGAATAGCTTGCGCCAAAGGCGCAAGCTATTCATAGAGGTGTCCTTAAGTATGTCTGATAGAGGCGCTGGGAATAAGCACTTATGATTAAAGGTGAATAAAACTTCTTTAAATAAGGAAATAAAAAACAATAACAAAAGCGGTGATGCTTTTGTTATTAACCGAAAATGTAAATTAGATTAATTTGGCGAGACTTTGAAACCAAATCAGGGTACTTGTATTACCTTCTATGTCGATGTTTTTCTCCTTAATGCAGTTCATCATGGCTTTCTTTTTATCCTTGGAAGTGAAAGCATTAAAACCAATGTGAGAGTTTTTGAAATTTAGACTTAGATTGGGTTGGTGGGCAGGCCCCGGATAGCTTCTAACCGTTTGCTCCTTAAATATGAAGTGCCGTGCGGCACCGTCATGACTTTTAATTTCCATTGTAATATCTTGATTCTTTAATTTGTCTTTAAAAGCGGGGTTAGTTTTCTCGGCCCTCGCCATTATCCGACCTAATACCCATAACACGATTTTAAACTTCATATACCCTCCGGTATTTTGGTTAACTTATTTATTATAATTAGAAAATAAACTCAATTAATGCAGTGTATTTCTAGTGGCATATTAGCCTTTACATTCGTATATTACAACGTGTTGTATTGCTGAGGAGGTAAGGGATTTTTGGAATGGAATAGTGTTGTGTTTATAAAAAACAATAATGATGTTAATTGCGAGTTCTGATAATAAAATTTATGTGATAAATAATTTTTTTGCTAAAAAGTATGACTGTAAAGTGTGAGCATCTATTAAAAAATGATGCAATAAATAGTTAGGCATTCGATCTATACTTTACAGTATAAGTTTTTGGTAAACATAGTCGCCTGCCTTGTTGAATATGACCCGTATTTTGTATTGCAGCCTGCTTTTACCTAATGACACTAGGCAATAAATGGGTCCATCTTCAACATTTTAAACACCTATAACTTTTGTATGCTCATAACTTTAGTTATAGCTATTTGATTCGCGGCTGTTTATGGGCGAAATGCCCATGTTTTGTAGCTTTCACCGTGAGTTTCTCCTCTTTATATTCTAAAGGTTATAATTTTATCTTAGCATTTTTTTTCGTTTAAATTCCCTGGAACCCCCGTCATTCAAGCGTTTGGGTAGATTGGAATAGTCCTTGCTCTATCACTTATTAAGTATGCGCAGCTTACGTTGAGTGTATGGATGCTAACGACACTAAAAAAATAAGAACGAGAGGCAGTAATCATGAGTAAATCTTTTCTTTCAAATATTGCGTTATGGAAAAAAATCTTAATAGGGTTGATTTTAGGTGTGGGTGTGGGTGCTTTTCTGGGTGCCGATGCTGAATACATAAAACCTCTTGGCACATTATTTATCAATGCCATTAAAATGCTCATCGTTCCGCTAGTTTTTTGTTCGTTAGTGGTGGGCGTGACTTCCATGCAAGACACCAAAAAAATGGGCCGAATTGGTTTTAAAACCATTGCTATTTATATGTTCACCACGGCAGTGGCCATTTCCATCGGTTTAGGCATCGGGACAATTCTTGAACCTGGTGCTGGTTTAAATATGGTGGCGACATCTGAAGTGGTGGCAAAAGACGCACCTTCTTTAGTGGATACCGTATTAGCCATGGTGCCTAAAAACCCTGTAGGGGCATTGGCGGCTGGAAATATTTTGCAAATTATCGTTTTTGCCTTGGGGTTAGGCATCGCGTTAACCCTTATTGGTGAAAAAGGAAAGCCTGTGGTGCGGGTTTTCGAAAGTTTTGCTGAAGCCATGTATAAGCTAACCGAAATAGTGATGAGCTTTGCGCCCATTGGTGTATTTGCTTTATCTGCTTGGGTGGCCGGTAAGTACGGCTTGGATATTTTGTTGCCTTTAGCAAAAGTGATTGCTGCTGTGTACATCGGTTGCATTCTTCACGTGTTGTTTGTGTGCGGTGGTTTAGTGGGGATTGTGGCGAAGCTTAACCCTGTGCGTTACTTCAAAGGCATTACGGATGCACAAATGGTGGCGTTTACCACCACCAGTAGCTCAGGCACATTGCCAGTAAGTATGCGTTGTGCCCATGAAAAAATGGGTGTATCTCGCGGAATTTCAAGTTTTACCCTACCTCTTGGTGCCACCATTAATATGGATGGTACTGCTCTTTACCAAGGTGTTTGTGCACTATTTATTGCTCAGGCTTTTGGTGTTGATCTTTCTAGCGCCGATTACGTCACCATCGTGTTAACGGCAACGCTTGCATCAATTGGTACAGCAGGTGTTCCGGGTGCTGGTTTAATTATGTTGTCCTTGGTACTCAGCACAGTTGGCCTACCCATGGAAGGTCTAGCCATTATTGCAGGTATTGATCGTATCTTGGATATGGCTCGCACTACCGTGAATGTGTCAGGAGACCTCATGGTGTCGGTGTTAATTGGTAAAAGTGAAAATGAATTGAACGAATCCGTTTATAACGGCGTTGAGTCAATTGCCAGTGATCTTGCACCCTCTAAAGCTAACGCTTAAACATCAATAGAAATTAATTTTCAGACTGACTTTTGCATTTATGTATTGGTCAGCGCCTGGAAAGTAGAAAGTGTTACATGTCTATTCAGGAAGACAGACATTACATTGTGATGGAAAAATAAGACGTATAAGTCACTTAAAAAATTGGAGTTACCGTGGGAATTATAAAAACTAACACCGTTGGTATGAAAAAAATGAACAAAGTATTTTTAATTGCACCATTAAGCATCGCCATACTCAGCGCTTCTATGGGCAGTCAAGCGGCTATTAGCCTTGAAGATAAAGTCACCGTCTTTGGGGATTTTCGTCTGCGTGGTGAAGATTACAATGTGAATTATCAAAGCGACAGTGATCGTGCCCGTATTCGGTTACGTATCGGTGCTAAAGTTCAAGTAAATGATGACATCAGTGTGAAGTTTCGCCTGCGTAATAATGCCTCTAACAATGATAGCTCTCACGACACGTTAGGGTCTGACAATTCAGCCGATTTTGGTTACGACCAAGCTTATGTGAGCTACACAGGTATTGAAAATTTAAGAATTGATGGTGGTAAAGTTCCGGCTAATTATTTTCGCACCACCGAATTATATTTAGAGGACACTCAAACTCTAGAAGGGGGGGCGGCAACATTTACAGCAGGCCCTGTCACCATTAACAGTGCACACTTTATTATTGACGAATCGCGCAATGGTAACAGCGATCTGGCTTGGAACCATTTACAAGTGGTGTACGGTTTTGGAGATGTCACCTTAGGTCTAGGTCACATTGCACTGGATGACGATACCTCTGATCGTTTAGGTGATTTGGAATCCAGCGCCATGACCACCCTTACTGCGAAAGCAAAAATGGGCAAAGCCAGTTTCACGCTAGATGCCAACGTGACCAACGAAGATGCCAGCACCAGCTACGAAAGCCAAGGCGAGGCGTTAATTGCTGGCTTCGGTTATCAGCTTGGTGGTCAATTAACAGGAAACTTAAGCTATTGGCGAGTAGGGCAGTTAGGGACTTTGGCTAACGGCGAATTTACTCAAACTGACATGCATGCGCTAGAAAACTTTGAAGGCGGTATGGCGCAGCTTAAATATAAGCTGGATTCCAAAGTCAGCATTACCCCGCGTTTGTTTTATTCTGAAACCTTAGACGATTCAGTGGTGGCTTCGCTTCAGGACGATGGCAGTGCCAAAACCATGATGCGTTACCAGGTGAACCTAGATGTGAAATTTTAAACCGTTTTAGTTGTGCCCTTTTGCCTCCAATCTATGATTGGAGGACTTTTTTACAAATCAGTTTTATCCTCAATGCTTTGTATGAATATGGGATCAATGTTAAACCCATGAAGGTTTCATTATGAAAGATAAACAAATAGGTGTAGTCGGTGGTATGGGCAGTTATGCTGCTATCGATTTAATTAGAAAAATATACGATGCCACCGATGCCAGTTGCGATCAGGAACATTTGCCCGTGGCCATGTTATCTGCACCGCATTTAACGGTAGATCGCAGTCAATTTCTGTCGGGGGAAATATCGCAAAACCCTGCCACCAGCATTGCCAGAATTATTAATCAGTTGTCTGATTTAGGGTCAAGTGTGGTGGGCATTCCTTGCAATACCGCTCATGCTCCTTTGATTTTAGATCAAGTATTAAGAGACATTCCCGAACATGTGGAATTGGTGCATTTAATTGAAGAAGTGGCCAAATTAATGGTCCAGCAATACCCACAAGTGACTCAAGTGGGTGTATTAGGCACAGTCGGTACGGTTAACTCCCAAGTTTATACGCAGGTCATGAATCGTTATGGCATACATGTAATTCAACCACCTGAAGACATACAGTCTTTGTTTGTGAGCCCCGCCATTTATGATAAAGATTACGGTATTAAGTCCCACTCAAGTCCGGTGCAGGTACGTGCTCGTAATGATTTATTGTTGGCGTCGCGGTTTTTGTCCCGCAAAGGTGCTCAAGCCATTATTTTAGGTTGCACGGAAATTCCATTGGCCATTACCGAAGAGCAACTAGAAACCAGTATTGTCATTGATGCCACTAAGGTTTTGGCGCAGGCCATGGTACGCGCTGCAAATCGCAGCCCAGTGCTGCAATCTTTAGGCGCTATGTGATTTCACCAAGCAAGCTTCACTGCTAAACTCAATGAATTAAATAACCCAGTTTAAAGCGTGTTTAATCATCGCTAGGGATATTTAGCCAATAATAATAAGGGTGATGGGTGTGAAATTAGCCAGATGGAAGTGTTTGACAGGGTTATTGCTTGTCTTAGTGCATGGGCTTCCCATAAAAGCGTTGGCCGCAGACAGTGTGGTGATTCATCATGCCCACCATGGTGTGATTCGGGTAGGGGGCGATCACAATTACCCTCCTTACGAATTCCTCGATGAAGCAGGTGTAGCCACCGGTTATAACGTAGAACTTACCCAAGCCATTGCCGAAGTGATGGGTATTCAGGTGGACATTCAATTAGGCCTGTGGAGCGATATGCGCAAAGCTGTGCTCACCGGTGAGTTGGATGTTCTTCAGGGCATGTCTGTGTCTGAGCCTCGTAAACAAATCTTTGATTTCTCGCCTTCCCATGCGCTTGTTCATCAATCTTTATTTGCCCACCCCCTAAGCCCTAATATTGAATCCTTAAATGAATTGACCGGCAAAGAGGTGATCGTACAGCGTGGCGGCATCATGCATGACAAATTAAAGATTTTAGATTTGAATGTGACGCTCATTTTAGTGGATACCCATGCCGATGCCCTGCGCTTACTGGCCACTTTAAAACACGATTATGCCGCCGTGGCTAATTTGCCTGGCCTGTATTTAAGCCGCGAACTGAAACTCACTAATATTCGAACGGTCATGCAGCCGTTTTTAGCTCAGCGATACGGTTATGCAGTACGAAAAGGTGAAGAGGATTTATTGGCGCAGTTTGCACAAGGGCTGGCCATCTTAAAAAATACCGGCCGTCAGCAACAAATATATCAAAAATGGTTTGGCACACTTGAAGCGGGTTTCCCATGGAAAACCCTTGGTTTAAGCGGTGCAGTGGTGTCGGTGCTCATGTTGTTTATCATTGCTACGGTGGGTATTTGGAATCGCTCTTTAAGAAAAAAAGTGGAAGAGCGCACCCAAGATTTGCAAGAGCGTCAAAAGCAATTAATGCAGGTGGATAAAATGGCGTCACTGGGGATATTGGTTTCAGGTGTGGCCCATGAAATTAATAATCCTTGCGGAATTCTCACGTTAAACTTTCCTGTGGTATTGGAAGCCTTTGATGAAATACGAGAAATACTGGATGAAGAATACCAACAAAAAGGCGGTCTTGAATTAATGGGCATGCCTTATCCTAAAATGCGCGATACTTTGAGCAGTATACTGCAAGATATGGACGACAGTACAAAACGTATTAAAGGCATCGTGGCCGACCTAAAGCATTTTTCCAGCCAAAGTGGTGATGACAAGCATTCAATGGAATGCCTAGATGTAAATGAGCTATGCGAAACCGCTTGCAGGCTAACGGTTAATACCATTAATAAAACGTCCATTGAATTTGTGAATGACTTTGAAGCGAATTTACCTAAAATTATGGGTCATGCGCAACGCATTGAACAAGTCATTGTGAACCTAATTTTAAATGCCATTCAGGCCAGTCAGGGCACTGAAAGCACCATTCGGATTTCCACACATTATGATAAATATTCGCGCCGAGTGAGTTTACAAATTACCGATCAAGGGTGCGGCATTAGTGAGGAAAACATGGCAAAATTAACAGACCCATTTTTTACCACCAATCGCCAAGAAGGTGGCACCGGATTAGGTTTGTCGGTGTCAGCTGGTATCGTGCGCGATCATGATGGCCTAATGCATTTCACATCAAAACCCGGGGTAGGCACCACAGTGACATTATCTATGCCTGCTGTTGATAAAGGGCTTCAACTATGACTAATACCTTATACCCCTCATTTAAAATATTAATGGTGGATGACGAAGAAGTTTTTTTGCGCAGTTTAAGTTTTTCATTAGAACGCTATGCGGGCATTGACAACATTAAGCAGTGTACCGACAGCCGCTTGGTAATGGATGAATTGGCCACAGGCCAATTTGCAGTGGTGTTATTGGATTTAAATATGCCCCATTTATCTGGTGAGGCCTTGCTTGAAAAAATTGTAGAATGCCATCCTCATATTGCCGTGATTATTATCAGTGGCATTGGCCAAATAGAGCGTGCGGTGCAATGCATTAAAAGTGGCGCGTATGATTATTATGTTAAAACCGATGAGCCCGAGCGCTTAATGGGTGGCATTAAACGGGTAGTGCGCTTTCAAGAATTGAATATTGAAAACCAATCCCTGCGTCAGTACATGCTTGAAAATACATCCCCCGACCAAGATGCCTTTTCTCATATCGTTACCAACGATGCCCGCATGCGATCTATCTTCCAATATATTTTATCCGTTTCACGCAGCAAACAGCCAATTTTAATTACCGGTGAAAGCGGAGTGGGAAAGGAATTAATCGCCAAGGCTATTCATGACTCCAGCGGGCGAGGGGGAGAATTAGTCTGTGTGAACGTAGCAGGGTTAGACGATCACTTATTTGCCGATACTTTGTTTGGTCATAAGCGTGGCGCGTTCACAGGTGCCGACAGCCAACGCGCCGGCATGATTGAACAAGCAGGGGCAGGAACGTTATTTCTAGATGAAATTGGCGATTTAAATATTGCTTCCCAAGTGAAATTGTTGCGGTTATTACAAGAAGGGGAGTATTACCCCATAGGCAGTGATAAACCCAAGCGCATTCAGGCGCGTATTATTGCCGCCACGCATCAGGACTTAAATAAGAAACAGCGTGCTGGTGATTTTCGTAACGATCTTTATTACCGATTGAAAGTACACCACGTAGACATCCCACCATTAAGACAACGCAAAGGGGATGTGGCTTTATTATTAGATTTCTTTTTAGAAGCGGCTGCCAAAGAACTAGGAAAAGTTAAGCCTAATGTGCCACGGGAATTGGCCGTGTTGTTAGGTAACTATTCTTTTCCCGGGAACATTCGCGAACTTAGGGCCATGGCTTATGATGCATTAAGTGTACATCAGTCTCGTACCTTGTCTATGTCGGTGTTTAAACAAGCCATGGATGGACAGGAAAGCTCTTTACCTGATGCGTCACTTATGGATGGTGAACGGGAAATTTTCATCAGTGATCAGCCATTGCCTACCCTAAAAGAAATCTCCACTTTATTAATTAAAGAGTCCATGAAGCGTGCTCATGGTAACCAGTCTACGGCAGCGCGACTATTGGGGATTTCTCAACCAGCACTAAGCAAGCGTTTAAAAAAATCTGCTCAAGAAGATGACGTCTTATAAGACGTCATCTTCCTGTTACTTTTTTTAATGGTTAATGTTTAAACCCCTATAACCTTTGTTCTAGTTATAGGGGGGATTATAAAAATGAACACCGGCCTTTTTTATTTTAGCACCTGTCAAAAATCTACTAAAAACTGAAAGTTCACGCTCTAAAAGTACTTAATATCCGTTGTTTTCACCATTAACTTATGAATGCTAATTTCTTTATTACTTATTACCGATGATAAGTCGGTTTTTCAATTAAAGTCGGTATATTAAAATTTATTAGTGATTATTTTTTATCACCAAAGTTATAACCTTTTAGAGGGGGTTATTTAAAAATATACCCAATTTACCCTGTAAATATAGGACTTTTCGAGTATTTGATAAGTTGGCCGATGTTTTGCTCTTAAGAGATTAAGCCAATAATAAAAAAGAAGAGATCTTATGAACAATACCAATGAATTTCGTGAAGAAAAAGATTTGCTGGGCACAGCCCTTGTGCCAAAAGATGCGTTGTATGGCATTCAAACTCAGCGAGCACTCATTAATTTTGACTTAGGGGGTGAGCCCCTTTCAAACTTCCCTGAACTGGTTCAGGCGCTGGCTTATGTAAAGCAGGCCTGTGCTGTTGCCAATTCAGATTTAGAGTTGTTATCAAAGGAAAAACTGAACGCCATAATATGTGTGACAGATGAAATAATTGAAGGCAAGCATCACCATGCCTTTGTAGTGGAAATGATTCAGGGTGGAGCAGGCACTTCCACCAATATGAACGCCAACGAAGTGATTGCCAATTTGTGTTTAAAGCACTTAGGTCACGTGCCTGGTGAATACCAGTACATGCATCCCAACGATGATTTAAACCGTTCTCAATCTACCAACGATGCTTATCCAACGGCAGTGCGTTTAGCCATATTACAAAGCCATCACAAAATGGTGGATGCATTAACCTCGTTAAGAAATGCCTTTATGGTAAAGGGCGAAGAGTTCTCATCTGTGATCAAGATGGCCCGTACTCAATTACAAGATGCGGTGCCCATGACATTGGGACAGGAATTTAAAGCTTTCGCCAGCACGCTAAGTGAAGACATAGATCGGCTCAGCGAATTGTCTCAATTACTAACCGAAGTAAATCTAGGAGGCACCGCAGTAGGCACAGGCTTAAATGCTCACAGTACCTTTGGAGAATTGGCCACCAATCATCTAGCCAATATTAGCGGCTACCCGTTTGTTCAAGCAAGTGACTTAATTGAAGCGTCTTCTGACATGGGGGCATTTGTGCTGTTTTCCAGCATGATGAAACGCTTAGCCATAAAACTTTCAAAAATTTGTAATGACTTACGTTTGCTCAGCATGGGCCCTTATGCCGGCCCTAATGAAATAAATTTACCCGAGCGCCAACCTGGTAGCTCAATTATGCCCGGTAAAGTTAACCCTGTGATTCCTGAAGCCGTGTCCCAAGTGGCTTATCGAGTAATCGGTCACGATTTATCCATCACCATGGCAGCAGAAGCTGGACAATTGCAGCTTAATGCCATGGAGCCACTGATTACCTATTGCGTATTGGATTCCATAGAGTATCTAACCAAAGCCATGACCATGTTGGAAACCTGTTGCATTGAAGGCATTACTGCCAATGTTGAACATTGTCGAAAAATGGTTAACAACAGCATAGGGGTCATTACTGCTATTAACCCTTATATCGGGTATGAAAATGCATCACGTATTGCTAAACATGCTTTAGCCACCAATCAAAATGTCATTGATTTGGTTCGGGCAGAATCCTTAATGACCGATGAACAATTAGATGAAGTATTAAAGCCTGAAAATATGGTGCGCTCTTTAGGCTAATGATTCTAAGGAGGCCGTTGGTTTAGCGCCTCCAAATATCTACCACACCGTTTTTTAAACAAAAGGCGGTGCATCCCTTCTTTACCTACTAAAAATAATAAACAGGAAAAATGATGGATCAATCATCACAAGCCAATGTTGTAGAAAAGTTACCAGCCTCCCTAGACGATCAAACATTTGAAGACCAAGAATGGCTAGAAGCCATTGACTATATTATTAAAGAACAAGGGGGAGAGCGAGCAGCGCAACTTATTGAACAACTGGCAGCTCGTGCCAGCCATAACTCGGCTCCTTTACCTTATGCCTATGTGACAGCATTTCGAAACAGTATTCCGGCTAATAAAGAGCGCCGCATGCCCGGGAACTTATTTATGGAGCGCAGAATTCGCTCTTTAATTCGCTGGAACGCGTTAGCCATGGTGATGCGTGCCAATGCAAAAGAAGGGGATTTAGGCGGACATATTTCCAGTTTTTCTTCCAGTGCTACCTTGTACGATGTGGGCTTTAATTATTTTTTTCGCGCACCCAATGAAGCCATGCAAGACAACCCGTTAGGGGATTTAATTTATTACCAAGGGCACATTTCACCTGGCATATATGCCCGCTCTTTTTTAGAAGGGCGCCTTAATGAAAACCAGTTAAATAATTTTCGTCAAGAAGTGGATGGCAAGGGGCTGTCTTCTTACCCGCACCCTTGGCTCATGCCTGACTACTGGCAATTCCCCACGGTTTCCATGGGACTAGGCCCAATTCAGGCCATTTACCAAGCCCATGTAATGAATTATTTAGATAAACGTGGGCTTGTTACTCGCGGTCAAAGAAAAGTGTGGGCATTTTTAGGGGATGGTGAAACAGACGAGCCAGAAACCCTAGGAGCCATTTCTTTAGCGGGCCGTGAGCAACTGGATAATTTGTTGTTTGTGGTAAATTGCAATTTGCAGCGTCTAGATGGCCCGGTACGGGGTAACGGGAAAATCATTCAAGAACTAGAGGGCCAGTTTCGTGGTGCTGGCTGGAATGTTATTAAGGTAATTTGGGGGCGCCATTGGGATTCTATATTAGCCAAAGATACGCAAGGCCTATTGCAAAAGCGCATGAATGAAGTGGTAGATGGAGAATTTCAAAATTACAAAGTAAAAGGCGGCGCTTACACCCGTAAACACTTTTTTGGCACCAGCCCTGAGTTGTTAAAGTTAGTGGAAGATTTATCAGATGATGATATTTATCGATTAAATCGTGGTGGTCATGACCCCTATAAAGTGTATGCCGCCTATGCAGAGGCGGCCAATCATAAAAACCAACCCACGGTTATTCTGGCACATACCGTTAAGGGCTACGGTATAGGCAGCGCAGGTGAAGCGCAAAATACCACTCACAGCGTTAAGAAATTAGATGTGGAAAGTTTAAAACGCTTTCGTGATCGCTTTGACATACCCCTATCAGATAAAGAACTGGAAACTGTGCCTTTTTATCGGCCCAGTAGTGACAGCCCTGAAATGAAATACATGCTAGAGCAGCGTAAAAAACTGGGAGGTTTTTTACCGCAGAGAAGGGAAAAAGGCGAAGTGTTGAATGTGCCGCCTTTGTCTTTGTTTGATTCAGTTTTAAAAGGATCAGGCAAGCGCGAAATATCCACCACCATGGCGTTTGTGCGCTTATTAACGCTATTGACCAAGGATAAAGAGATTGGCGAGCGAGTGGTGCCCATCATTCCAGATGAAGCCCGTACCTTTGGTATGGAAGGTATGTTTCGCCAGCTGGGAATTTACTCCTCGCAGGGCCAAAAATACACGCCTATGGACTCGGAGCAGGTGATGTTTTATCGGGAGGATAAAAAAGGGCGCATGCTAGAAGAGGGTATTAATGAAGCTGGGGCTTTTTCAGCTTGGTTAGCGGCGGCCACTTCTTACAGTAACAATAATTGTACTCTTATTCCTTTTTATACTTTTTACTCCATGTTTGGTTTTCAACGTGTGGGGGATTTATCTTGGGCCGCTGGTGATGCTCAAGCGCGGGGCTTTTTAATTGGCGCAACAGCTGGACGTACCACGTTAAACGGTGAAGGTTTGCAGCATCAAGATGGTCATAGCCATATTTTAGCAGGCACCATTCCAAACTGTGTGTGTTATGACCCTGCATTTGGTTATGAAATGGCGGTGATCATTCAAGATGGCTTAAGGCGTATGATTAGCAATCAAGAAAATATTTTCTATTACATTACTGCCATGAATGAAAATTATGTTCAGCCAGCCAAGCCCAGCAATATTGAAAAAGACATTATTCGTGGTATGTACCTATTAAAAAAATCAGACGAAGCGGATAAAAATAAATCCCCCATGTTGCACGTTCAGCTGTTGGGCTCTGGCGCCATTTTAAGAGAAGTGCAGGCAGCAGCCATTATTTTAACCAAGGAATTTAATGTTAGTTGTGATATTTGGAGTGTGACCAGCTTCAATGAATTACGTAAGCAAGGTTTAAGCACTCAACGTTGGAATATGTTGCACCCCATGGAAGTGGCTAAAACCAGTTATGTGGAATCTTGTTTGGCCAATACTCAAGGGCCTATTATCGCCGCCACCGATTACATGAAAAGCTATGGCGATCAAGTGCGAGAGTTTTTACCCGGAAAATGTTACCGGGTATTAGGTACTGATGGCTTTGGACGCAGTGACACCCGTAATAAGTTAAGGCATTTTTTTGAAGTGGATCGTTATTTTGTGTGTGTGGCAGCTTTAAAAGCGCTTGCCGATCTAGGGCATATAGAACAATCCGTGGTGGCAAAGGCCATTGAGATGTTTGCCATTGATGCCGATCAACTTGACCCAGTACAGCGCTAAGGAGTTGCTTATGAGTGTGGAAACTATTTTTATCCCAGACTTGGGTAGCACGGATGATGTGGAAGTCATTGAAGTGAATGTGGTGGTGGGCGAGCTGGTGGAAACAGACCAAACCATGATGGTGTTGGAGTCAGATAAAACCACCATGGACATTCCAGCCACTTTTTCAGGAAAAATTAAAGAATTACTGGTAAACGTTGGTGACAAGGTCAGTAGTGGCTCACCCATGTTAAGTGTTTTAATGGAACCAAAAGCGCAAGTGTTATATAGCACTGAAACAATCCCTGAAGCCCCTAGCCCATCTCAACAAGCGATTCAAGAATCGACAGCACAAACTATGATGGCAGACGAAAAATCAACACAGGGAGTAACCATAGATTCTATTATATGCCAGTCATTACGGGTGCCTGATATTGGTACGGTAGATGCGGTGTCGGTAATTGAAGTGAATGTGAAGGTAGGGGATGAAATTGAAAAAGATCAAACCCTCATGGTGCTAGAGTCAGATAAAACCACTATGGATATTCCGGCAGAATTCTCTGGTGTATTAACAACCTGGTTAATAAAAGAGGGTGATGAAATAACCGGTGGCACATTAATGGGTACCGTTGACGTGCCTGATTTGTTGCAAGAAAAAGTCATTTCAGCGGATACATTTGGGCAAGCCAATAGCCCTAGTGAGCAGGCAATGGAAAAGCCGACTGAGTCGGCTATAAAACTTGCACAAAGCCCAGCCCCAAATCCTTTGAAATCTAACGAAGCGGCCGATACTTCAGAAAGCGAAAGGGTATACGCTGGCCCAGCGGTACGTCGTTTGGCTAGGGAAATGGGGGTGTTATTACAAAAGGTAAAAGGAACAGCGCCTAAAGGGCGAATATGCAAAGACGATATTAAGTCTTATGTGAAGGACAATCTAAATAAGCCTGCGCCGCCCAGCCATGAACAATTTAGTTTGCCTGCCATAGACTTTAGTCAATTTGGGGAAGTGCAAAGTCAGCCGTTAAATCGCATTAAACAAGCCACCGCTCGAAATATGAGCAGCAGTTGGCGCCATGTTCCTATGGTTACTCATTTCGAGCAAAGCGACATCACTGAGCTTGAGCACTACCGACGTGAAATATTGCCCACTCAGATTGAAGGCAAGATGACCATGTTGGCATTTGTGGTGAAGGCGGTGGTGCATGCCCTGCAAAAATTCCCGCAATTCAACAGCTCTTTAGATGCAGATGGTAAACACTTAATCATTAAAAAGTACATGAATGTGGGCGTTGCCGTAGAAACGCCACAGGGCCTTATGGTGCCGGTGATAAAAGGGGCCGATCAAAAAAACCTATTGGAAATTGCTCAGCAAATAACAACTCTTGCCAAACAAGCCCGTGATAAAAAGCTGCCAATGGATGCCCTGCAAGGGGGAGGCTTTAGTATTTCAAGCCTTGGGGGCATTGGCGGTACGCAGTTTACCCCTATCGTTAATGCCCCTGAGGTGGCCATATTGGGGCTAAGCCGTGCCAGTTTGCAGCCAGTTTACGATCAAACTGGTAAGGGCTTTGTGCCCAGGTTAATGCTGCCCATGGCATTGACCTATGATCACAGAGTCATTGATGGGGCCGAAGCGGCACGATTCATGGCGTATTTGGCTGGATTATTAAAAGATATTCGCCACTTATTACTCTAATAGAACTTTTTGCACTGCCAAGGCTCTACCTTATATAGGGAAGGCCAATGCTCATTGGATGCGCTAATACTAGGCTGGCAAATAAGATTAAAAACAAGCCAAACCGTTTTGAAAACGTTTTAGCTTGTTTTTAAAACTTGAAGCTTACTAAAATAGTCCCAATAAATAGTAACTAAATAATAAGAAAAATATGAATATGACACCTTCAAAATTTCATGCTTTAAAGAAGTGGATCTACAGTAATATCCATCTATGCCAAAATATGCGCATGTCAAAATTACTGTACCCCATTGGGGCTGAGTTATTTCGATTTACCAGTTACAGTGAGTGGGTGAGCGACTCTAAGTACATATACAAGGGGTTAGGCGTAGCGGTATCGCAAGTGATCATGTTTGATAGCCGCTTTAGAAAGTGTGAGTCAGAATTAGATTTTAAACGAGCCCAAGACGAGCAAGCATTTCCCATAGTGGCTTATCGTACCGCTTCTCCTGCAAAGGCCATGCGCTGCGCTTGTTAGCGGCCTTGAATTGTATATTTATGAATAATAGGCACCGCTCTCTCAATTAAGGCTGGCTTAATTGAGAGAGCGTTTTTACCTTGCCACCAAACTCTTTAGCGAATTTCTTAGCGTCCTCCTCGTGTAAAAAACTGGCGAAGGTGGGGCCCATGCCTCCCGTTTTACTTGACCCATCAACATACCAAGCTTTGCCTCCGTCAATAAAGTGAGAAGGGTTAGGTTGTTGCCAATCATTATTGGCCATGTCGTGAACAAATAATTGCGACACTCTGTGGGTGTTTTCTTCATCATTGTAAAACGACACCATGTCACGGGTAGAGCAGAACTTAACATGTTGATGATCAAAAATGGCTTGCCCCTTTGGCCCAGGTAAGCGGTTAATCAACATGCCACATACTTGGCATTCGTCACCACTGTCTATCATGGTGGCTTGTAAAACTTCTGCTTCTTCCATGGCGCAAGCAGCTATTAGCGTGCAAAAAAGTATCGTTAATATGTTTTTAATTATTGCTTTAGCCATGATCAAACCCTCCTTTTAAAACTGTAAAAAGCCAGTACCAATGGCAATACCACCCAGCCAATGGCCATTATTAATAATTGATATAAGCCAAAATCCATGTCTTGTTGTAAATCCATGAGGCCGGTGTGTTGCTGCATATCACTGAACATGGAAAAATTAATCATGCGGAAAATATCAGTGGGGTTTGCCAGCAATAACCCGGCTAAAAAATTACTTTCTAAATGCCCTTGGGTCATGACCAATATGGCCAATACCAGTAAATCAAATAACACGGCCGCTAAAAACCAAATGAGTAACGCGATACCGGCTGCTTGGGCACGGCTACGACTGACGTTGCTCACCCACATGCCAATGGCAATAAAGCTCATGCCCAGCAATAACGCAGAGCATATGAAAATGCCAAACGCGGTAAATAAATCAAAAGCCGGCACCTTTGTGGTGAAAGCTAATACCAGTGCCGCGCAGCCAAAACCAACCACGATACTGCTGCCTAATACCGCACAGTGCCCTAACCACTTACCCATAAATAATTGAAAGCGCGAGATGGGATAAGCACTTAATAACAATAGGGTGCCACTTTCTTCCTCGCCGACAATAGCATCATAACTTAGCAGTAAGGCGATCAATGGCATAACCAAAACCGCAAGGCTGGCTAAGCTAATGACGGTATTGCTTAAACTGGTAAAACCAATTTGACCAGCCACGGCACCCCCTAAATAGGCAATGCCCAGAGCCAGTAAAAATAATAAAATTGTGATGGATTGTAACCAGCGATTTCTGCGGCCATCCATCCATTCTTTTTGGGCAATAATCAAAATAGGTGGGTAATGAATACTTGAAGTCATACAGAGTAACCCCCTAAAGAGTCATGACTGGACATATAGTGATGATACAAATCGTCTAGGCTCGGGGCTTTTGCTAACAGCTTCTGCAAGCCTTTGAGTTGACTGAGTTGTTGCATGGCAGGTACTTGTAGTTGTGGGTTTACCTCGATACGCCATAGATTATTAATTTGATGGCGACTTAATTCACCTTCAATCTTTTCAGGTAATTGATCTGCTTGTACTTCAATGTGCACAGGTAACTGGGCATCCATATTTAAATCATGAACACTGCCTTGAACCACCGCGTGCCCTTTGTTCATGATCAGTGCCTGATCAATAAAACTTTCAATGCCAGGCAATACGTGTGAACAAATAATCAGCGTGCACCCTTGTTTTTGTAAATAGTCTACGTGCTCATAAAATTGTCTGGTGGCCATGGGGTCTAACCCAACCGTGGGCTCGTCTAGCAACAAAAGTTTAGGCTCACCTAGCATGGCTTGGGCTAAGCCTAAGCGTTGGCGCATGCCTTTACTGTAGGTTTTAACGGGGCGATTGGCGGCATGTTCTAATTGAAATTGCTCTAACAAACTATCAGCATGACCTAGGGCATGCCCCTTAAGTTTTGCAAAATAATGTAATACTTCACGGCCGGTAAGTTGTTCATAAAACTGCACGTTCTCTGGTAAGAAGCCAATATCTGATTTTATTTGAGAATGAATGGCCGGGTTTTGTCCCATGACCTTAACGCTTCCTGAAGTGGGGCAGAGCAGGCCAAGAATTAATTTTATGGTGGTGGTTTTTCCCGCACCATTGTGACCAAATAAACCCAGTACCTTACCTTGTGTTAATGACAAACTTAAATCATTAAGGGCGTGTACCTGATTATTAAAATGCATTTGTACATTTTCTAGTTCAACTACCATGAATAGCGACCTTCTTAACTGAACGACACACGTTGTTCTTTAAATTGATGGGCTGAGCCATCATGGGGAAACTGTCGGTAATGCCGGGCTTTTTAAATACAGGAAACTGATTTTCCACCCAGCGCAGTAACAATATTCCAGGGCTATTAAATAACAAGCGTGCGCTGGGGTATTTCCACAGTAATTGATCGATGGCGTTATTGGGGGCGTATTGGCTATCCCCTAAGCCATCATCGTTTACATCCCAACCCAAGTAATCACTCCAGTAATTACCTTGCCCCTCGAATGACCATTCTTGGGCGCGATTAGAAACATACTTCACTTGATTCCGATTACCCACAAAAGCGTTGGCAAATATCTTATTGTCTGTGGATCCACCTGTTAAATGAATCGCCAAATCACTGGTTGAGAATTGATTAAATGACAAGGTATTGAATACGGAATTATAAACAAAAACGGCCTTACCATCGGCGCCTGCGATGGTATCTCCCACTGCCATGTTGGTATTGGGATTGCGGCCTTGGCGAACATGACTCACTTGATTGTGGCTAATGTCACTGTAAGTGATGTAGTTCATTAATATGCCGTAATTAAAGTCGTTAATGCTTGAGTTATTTTGCACATCTAGGTGATGACTTTGCATGAGTGCGTAGCCTGTGCGGGTGCGTTCTGTAATATTTTTAGAGAGTTGATTGTGATGACTGTACATGTAGTGAACGCCGTATCGTAAATCGTGTAAGTAGTTTGAAATTAACTGGTTGTTATTGCTGGTATCAATATAAATTCCGTCACGGCTATGCCAAACTTCATTTTTTTCAACTAGGGCGTGACTGACATTAAAAAGGTGAATGCCATTGCCTCTGTCTTGAGAGCGAATGGATAAATCCCCTTCAATTTTACAATTTTTAATGGTGATATTAGGGGACGCGTCTACCCAAATTCCAAAAGCCGCGCCTTTTAAGCTTAAGGCGTTCAGCGATACATTTTTTGCTGTTTTATGAACGAATACACCGCTGTGAAGTTGACCAATGTCATCTCCCCAATTAACGATGCTAAGGTTATTAATCTCTACATTATCTGCACTAATTTGCAGAGCATGGCTTAGTCCTTTCCCATCCAATACCGCACCGGGTTCAGCATTTAAAGTCAGGGTTTTGGTTATATGCCAAGGGCCATGATAGTGGCCTTGCTTAATGGTAATAGAATCCAAATTTTGTGCGCTTCTAAAAACCGCACTGACATCTTCTTGAGATTCAATTAGCCATGCTTTTGCCAAACCAGTTTGGCAAAACATCATTAGCAATAACACACTTAGTAAGTGGCCCTTGAACATATATTCTCCTGCTAAATCTAAATTCGCTTAATGCAATTAAGTATTAAGCCTCTACCAACATACGCCCGCGCATTTCCATGTGCAGTGCATGGCAGAACCAATTGCAGTAGTACCAGTACACGCCCGGTTTATTGGCCATAAAGGTCACCGATGCGGTGGCTTGTGGACCAATTTCCATTTGTGCACCATGATCGGCAATGCAGAACCCGTGCGTCACATCTTCAATCATGTCTAGGTTGGTCACCGTCACGGTCACCTCATCTCCTACCTTCACATTGAACTTATCCATGCCAAATACAGGAGCCACAGAAGTCATGTATACAAACACCTTATTGCCTTCGCGAATGACTTTGTTATCGGTTTCTAATGTGACGCCATGGGCTTTTGCTTTTTTAACCGTATTGGCAAAAAACGGATCATCACGTTTCCAAATTTTCAACGGTTTGACCTTAGAGCGATGAACCATCATGCAATCATGAGGTTCAGCGAAGGTTGGGCCATCGTGAACCAACTTCATGGTGTCTCCTGAGATATCAATTAATTGATCGTTCTCAGATTTTAATGGGCCGGTATTTAAAAAACGGTCTTTAGAGAATTTGCATAAAGACACCAACCATTTACCATCGGCATCACGGGTTTCACCCATGGTGGTGTGGTTGTGACCAGGCTGATACATGACGTCGAGTTTTTGAGTAATATAATTTACTTTTTTTCCTTCATAAGCCTGTATGGCTTTTTTGATGTCCCACTTCACCACCTGGCTGTCGATAAACACAGTCGTATAGGCATTGCCACGGCCATCAAATGCGGT
>CAJXRF010000061.1 GCA_913058575.1 uncultured Bermanella sp. | reverse complement strand
AAGAAATGCCAAATATTTCTGGCCCTGCCTTGAGGAGGAGGCGCATTCTACGCACTTTACTTGAAAGGGCAACGACTAAGTGGAATTAAATACACGCTTTATTTTGAGCGGGAAGCGGGGCCGAGAATATGGCCTTGGCCATGCTTATTAAGAGCAAGCTCTACTGTGCTATAAACCACTTGCGGAGTATCGAGCAACATCACTTCTTCTAATAGAGAATTAGCGAAATCCATATTCACACTACGCACGACAGATTTAACACGGGGTAAGTTGGTGGCGTTCATGGAAAGCATGTCGTAACCCATGGCCATTAACAAAAGAGCGCCTCCTGGGTTGCCTGCCATTTCGCCACACACACTCACCACACAGTTTTCTTTTTTGCCCGCATCACATACTTGCTGTAATGCAGATAGAACTGCCGGATGAAAAGAATCGTATAAATCCGCTACTCGTGGATTATTTCGATCTACCGCCAATAGGTACTGAGTTAAGTCGTTAGAGCCCACTGAAATAAAATCAACCATTTGAGCTAATTGGCGCGCTTGATAAACAGCCGCGGGCACTTCAATCATCACGCCTATTTGAGGCATTGCGGCTTTATAGCCTTCCTCTAGCACCTCTTCATGGGCTCGATAGATTAAATACTGGGCTTCCTCTACTTCCGTAATATTGGTAATCATAGGAAGCATGATTTTTAAGTTATCCAACCCCACGCTTGCTTTTAACATAGCGCGTATTTGCAATAAAAAGATTTCTGGGTGATCCAAGGTGACTCGAATTCCACGCCAGCCTAAAAAGGGGTTGTCTTCAGTAATTGGGAAGTATGTTAAAGACTTGTCGCCGCCAATGTCTAAGGTACGCATGGTCACAGGCTGAGGTGCAAACGTTTCTAATTGAGTTCTGTATATTTTTTCTTGTTCATTTTCAGATGGAAAGCGCTCTTTCATCATGAAAGGCACTTCAGTTCGATATAAGCCAACCCCTTCAGCGCCTTTATCTACAGAGCGTAATGCATCAGTGATTAATCCAGTATTAACGCACAATTGTAAGCGATGACCATCTTGAGTTTGGGCAGGCAAATCCTTAATGGCTTCAAGGCCCTCTACCAAGGCACGCTCTTCTTCTACAATATCTTGAAACTGCTGACGAATTCTGGCGGACGGGTGGGTATACAAACGACCACGATAACCATCTACTACCAGCTCAATGCCATCCATTAATTTAACCGGTAAATCAACCGCGCCCATAATGGTGGGAACGCCTAGAGCACGGGCCAATATGGCCACATGAGAATTGGCAGAGCCTTTAGCGCTCACAAGACCCACTAATTTATGCTCGGGCACTTCGCCTAACATTGACGGCGTTAATTCTTCACTTACTAAAATGCAGTTATCAGGGAAGTCTGAATCGACCGGTAACTTAATGCTTTCTTGCAGATTTGCTAACACACGAGAACCAAGATCTTTGATATCAGTGGCTCGCTCCCTTAAGTAGGCATCATCCATGCGATCAAAATGCGCAACGTATTCAAGTATGACGTCTCGAAGTGCCGATTGTGCCCACTGATGGTTTTCTTCAATGCGCCGAATGACTTCGCTACCCAAAGCATCATCGTCCAACATGCGAATATACACATCAAACAATGCCTGCTCTTCAGGGCGAAGATCAGCGAGTTTTTCTCCTAACTGTTTAATTTGCGCACGGGCACCTGCAATGGCGCATTGAAAGCGCTCTATTTCTTGAGGAACGTCTTTTATTTCGCGGTCGGGAACGTCATATAAATCAGCGGTGGGAGACAACACAACCACAGTACCAATGGCAACACCCGGAGATGCCGGAGCACCAGGAATCACCACATCTTGGCGAACTTTTTTATTTTTACTCTTAGATGTTTCTAGCTCTAAGACCATACCGGCCGCTTCAGCGTGAGCTAGCACACCGGCCAATTGAGCCGATATGGTAATCATAAAGGCTTCTTCTGACTCGTCGAACTTACGCCGAGCAGATTGCTGAACCACCAAGATACCCAGAATACGTTTTTGGTGAATAATGGGCACACCTAAAAAGCTATTAAACTTCTCTTCCCCTGTGCCGGATAAAAAATGATATCTGGGGTGAGAAGATGCATCTTCGAGGTTAATGGGCTCTTCACGCACCCCTACCAATCCCACCAACCCTTCATTGGCAGAAAGGCTTACCTTACCAATTGAGTCCTGATTCAAGCCTTTACTGGCCCGCAGAATATAACGACGAGTCTCGGAATCAATTACATAGACCGAGCACACTTCGGTTTGCATAGCGTTTTGTACTCGCGCAACCAGAATATCAAGCGCCGAATCGAGATGACTGGCGTTATTGACCTCCTGTACGATTTGTTTGAGTACATTAAGCATGTTTTTTCTATCTAACCTTATTATGTTTAAGTGGCACTATTGGGTCAGTTTATATTCTTTAATATGACACTGAGATTAATACCCAGTAAAACGAAAATAGCAGCATTCCGCTTGAATCGCTAAAGACTTGCTTGAAGTTCAAATAATTTAGGCGCTAATTCACGCATCGCCCGTCGATATACGTCCCGTTTAAAGGGGACCACCTGTCCTAACGGATACCAATAACTCACCCAGCGCCAGCCATCGAATTCAGGCTTTTCGCCAAAATCGAAACTAATGCGACTTTCACTGGTTTTTAACTGTAGTAAAAACCACTTTTGCTTTTGCCCAATGCAGACTGGTTTACTGTTATGCCTTACCATGCGCTTAGGTAGCTTATATCGAAGCCAGCCCTTACTGCAGCCGATAATGTCGACATCTTTAGGCAGTAAACCGACTTCTTCTCGCAACTCTCTATACAAAGCAGCTTCAGCACTTTCGTGCTCTTTAATGCCACCCTGAGGGAATTGCCAAGCATCCTGCCCGATGCGTCTGGCCCATAAGACTTGCGCCTTTTTGTTAACCAGTATGATTCCTACATTGGGACGATAACCATCAGCATCTATCACTGTTTATCCCATTTCATAAGCCTATAATTACACCCATACTATTATCACAACGCCTTGATGTACCAGCCTTTTTTTATTCCATATTGATATAAATATACGACATTCACCCAATCAACACATTATTTACAGACAGTACGGATTGCACCATATAAAATGCTGAACTTATTATTAGTTGGAAAGCATCGTGGCCCTGGCAATATTTGACTTAGACAATACCCTCATATCCGGTGATAGTGATCATGGCTGGGGTGAGTTCCTAGTGGCACAAGGCTTAGTGGATGCCAAATTGTTTGGCGAGAAAAACGATTATTATTTCCAGCAATACCAACTGGGTAAGCTAGATATTCTTGAGTACCTAGAGTTCTCTCTAGAACCCCTCACCCAACACCCCCTTGATACTCTTCACACACTACGAGCTCAGTTTGTTAACGAACAAATTTTGCCCATCATCACCCAAAAGTCTCGCAACTTACTTAAAGAGCACCGTGACAAGGGTGATTATTTATTGATCATTACCGCCACTAATTTATTTGTAACGGCCCCGATTGCCAAAGAACTAGGCGTGGATGACATCATTGCCACAGAGCCAGAAATGTTAAACGGAACATATACAGGAAAAATCAGTGGTATTGCTAGTTTTCAAGACGGTAAAGTGCAGCGCTTAACAGACTGGCTTCAAGAAAAAGACTTATCATTACAAGGGAGCTACTTTTACAGCGATTCCCGAAATGACCTACCTTTATTAGAATTGGTAGATTACCCGGTGGCCGTTGATGCTGATGATACTTTATTGGCTCACGCCCAACAGCAAGGCTGGACAATTATGAGCCTGCGAGATTAACTCAAACAAGAAAAAGCAATCTTTAGAGACAGGACCGACTTTGAACACACATGCCGTTTTTACCCAGCGTAATTTATTCATGCGAAGCTTGGTTGCAGTGCTGGCATGCGTTTCTATAAGTGCTTGTGATCAGTCAGGTCCCTCTCAAAAGGCTGAAGTCGTTGAAATTAAAGCCAAACTAAATGGTGAGAGCCTACTTTCCGCGGCCAATTTATATGCGTATACGCAGTTGTCTGAAACTCTTAATAAAGCACAGGCTCTAGACAGCCTTATTACTGCTTTCCTGCATCACCCCAACCCAGGGTCTTTGGAAGCAGCGCAAAATGCCTGGATTAACACTTATCAATCCTATTTAACCGTGGATTTTTTTCACGCTATACCGCGCTTTGAAAAACCTATCTATCATGAAAATGGTGACACCTACCAAATACTTCATGAACAATTAGACAGCTGGCCTATAGAGGCAGGTTACATTGACTACCTACCTGAATACCCATTAAGTGGCATCATTAATGACATGACCTTAAAAATCTCCAGTGAAGATATTGTTGGCCAGCATGGTTTTAGCGACCAACGATTTGCCAGTATCGGTTTTCATCCATTGGAATTTTTACTGTTTGGGCAGAATGGCCAACGCTCAGCTAAGGATTTTGTGCCACAAGAGAACAGTATTGAAATAATCGACATTGATAATAAAGCTCACCCAGAAAACGCTCTTGATTTAGACGCCCCCAACACAGAGCACGAAAATATCAGCGAAGCTGAAAACTCAGCTACTGATGAGGTGCCTCACGTACATGATGACAATCCTAACTTAGGACCGCAAAATCATAACCGTCGTCGTGATTTCTTACGGATGTTAAGTGCGCTATTGGTCACGGATTTACGCAAATTGGTTGACCGCTGGGAACCCGCACAAGGTTATTACGCTAAACAATGGCGACAACCACAGCACACCCAAAATGTGCAAAGGATCTATCAGGTCAGCATGGATACCTTGCAGCAAGAGCTATTAAATAGACATTTATTCCCATTATTAAACCTAGATGAACTAGAAGATTTACGTAGCCCGTTTTCCAATAAAGACAGCGCCAACATGCTGGCAATATTACAAGGGATAAATGATTTATTTCATGTGGAAAATGGTTTCATATGGGAACTGGCAACTAGAGAGCCTAGTGCTGCTAAGAACATCAGCCAGCAGTTTGAAAAAATCATAATAGAAACCAAAAAGTTCCCCCATGACCTAACCAGTAAAACATTAATTAGCCGTAAAAAAATTATTGCACCAGTTCAACAAAGTTTACTTAAACTGCTAGAGACTTTATACGCAGGGGCAGAAGTGCTCGACCTACCTTTAACTGAACTACCGGTTTCCACACACTAACAAAACATTTGCCAGAACATTTTCAAATGCTCTGGCGATGTTTTCAGTTAAAGGTTAAACGCCACACGACACATTAAGCTTTTAATGTAACGGGTTTCACCAATACCAGGGTGCACTGGGTGATCAGGCCCTTGCCCGCCCCGCTCAATCACTTGCACATGTCGATCAAGAGTTCGGCCAGTTTGGCATAATATTCTATCTAAACTATCTTCACTTAAATGCATAGAGCAAGATGCCGACAGCAGAATGCCTTCACTGCCCAGCAATCGCATACCCAGTTGATTCATCTTTTGATAAGCACGCTCGCCAGCATTGATATCCTTACGTTTTGGGATAAAAGCAGGTGGATCTAATATCACCACATCAAATTTTTGCTGTTCTTCAATTAGCTTTTCCATTACTAAAAATGCATCGCCTTGAATGCATTCAACATTATCTTGAACATTATTTAGCAGCGCATTTTGCTGCACCCAATCCAAAGCTTGCTTTGATGCATCCACACAAGTCACATGAGATGCCCCCGAATTAGCTGCTTGTATTCCCCAGCCACCAATGTAGCTGCAGATATCCAATACCCGTTTACCTTCTACGTGGCGACAAATTCGCTCTCGGTTTAAACGATGATCGTAAAACCAACCTGTCTTCTGTCCTTTCCAAACAGGTACATCAAAGCGCGTGCCGTTTTCAATTAAGGGTAGAAATTCAGGCACTTCCCCATGGGCCACTTCAACATACTCGCTTAAACCCTCTTGAACTCGCATCTTGCCATCGTTTTTCCACAAAATGCCCATGCTATCAAACAAGCTTAATAACGCAGCCAGAATTTTATCTTTTAATGCTTCCATGCCTGCGGTGCTAATTTGCACGACTAAGTATTCATTGAAGCGATCGATAACCAAACCTGGCAACCCATCACTATCGCCATATACCAAACGGTAATACGGCTCATCAAAGCACGCTTCACGTAACGCCAAGGCTTGAGTGATTTTTTGAGCCATTTGGTTTTGGCCAAACGCTTTAGAACTTCGAGACAATAAACGAGCACAAATTAAGCTATTTGGGTTTACATAGGCCACCCCCAAACTTTTACCCTGACTGGATTTCAATAATACTTGCTGACCGGCGGTAAAAGACTTAAGTGGTGTGGCCTTGGTATCCACCTCATTGCTATATACCCACAAGTGGCCTTGGCGCAATCTTTTGTCTTCTTTTGCCTTAAGTCGTAACTCAGGTAGGGTCATACGGGGCCTGCATTTAAGTAATAAAAATAATGAATTCTACGGTAAATTATACCTAGATGTTTATAAATGTTGTCTAAACTTAGGTAAGAAAGCCAAGTCCTACCGCCCCTCAGGACATTTCCAAATTATGGACGACTCACGTGCCTGAACTATCCGAAGAACAAATAAATAAAATACTGCAAGGCATCAGTATTCCCCCGCAGCCACAAATCATGGTGGATCTGCAAATGGAACAGGTCATGCCTGACCCTGATATTAACCATATTGCTAAGCTCATTAGCCAAGATGTGGGGTTAGCGGGCACGGTCCTTAAAGTGGTGAATAGTCCGTTTTATGGGCTTGCAAACGAAATCACTAGTATTCAGCAGGCCGTAGGCATATTAGGCATGGGCAGTGTTGTGAATATCGTTAACGGAATTAGCATCAAAAGCTCCATGAGCGATGAAACCATAAAAGCACTTACCCGCTTTTGGGATACCGCCATGGACATCGCCATGACCAGCGCCACCCTTGCTAAGCAAGTAGGCTACAACTACCCCGACAATGCTTATGCTCTTGGGCTATTTCATAATGTCGGCGTGCCACTTTTAATGGCTCGCTACGACAACTACATGGACATTATGGAAGAAAGCTATAGCGGCGGCAGCAATCGCATTATTGATTTTGAAAACCAACAAATTAATACCAATCATGCGGTGATTGGATATTACACGGCGAAATCTTGGAATTTGCCTAAAGTGCTGTGCTCTATTATTGCTGAACACCATGACTGTAAGCGCCTATTTAGCAAAAGTTCCCAAGAGAATGATAAGTCGACGCTCATGTGTATTTTAAAATTGGCCGAACATATCTGTGGCACTTATAAAATTCTCGGCCGTCAAGACGTGGACCATGAATGGGATGATATTGGCCAACTGGTATTAGAGTATTTAGGATTAAACGATTACGATTTAGAAGCATTAAAAGAAAGCTTTTCTGAGCTTGGCATTAGCCCAAATAATTATGGGTTAACATAAAGCTAACTCATCTTACCGCTATAATAATTACTATTACTTTAGTAACTGCTCAATGATTGTGCGCATGCCAGGTTCTTGCGGATTAGATGTATGAGTAACCGCCACCAGCTCACCCTTTTTATCAATAAAAAAAGTCGTGGGTGTGCCGCTCACTTGATACTGTTTCGCCACTTCATCGCCATGTAGCAAGGTTTTAAAATGATGGCCTCGATCATCGATGGATTTTTGAGGCCTAGCCCCTTCATCTTCAGCAAAGCTGATAGCCACTAACTCCACACCCTGATCTTTGTATTCTTTATAAAGTTTATCTAAGCCCGGTTGAACTCTCTTACAATACGGGCACCAAGTGGCCCAAAAGTGCAAAATTAAAACCTTACCTTTATAGTCTTTTAAAGAAACATCTTCGCCTTTTGAGTCTTGTAAGGTCCAATCAGGAGCCGGCATCGACAGGGCACTCATAGATAATAGTGATAGAAGTAATACGGTCAGGAAATTAGACCGAAGAAGCGCCACACTCATAATGGATTCCTAAATAAACAAGCCTTACTTGAAAGAATCAGACACAGCCTTCTTCGGAACGTTCATTATTTAGGCTAAGTGCCTTTCAGCATTTATCAGTCTGCATTAACGAATATTACGCTCTATGCCCATGGCTTGTTGAGCAATATGCTGCTTAGCGAAACTAAGTTTATTGAGCTTTGTCATGCCCCAGTTACGCACCCAACGTAGCATGGGGCTCTGTACAGAAAATAGTCTTTTAAAAGATTCCATAGCGGCCATCATCTTTAAGTTTTCAGGCATTCTTCGGCGCTCAAAACGCGCCAGTAATTGTTCGTCATAGGGAGGCAGTCCACGGGATAAACCTTGTTTTATTTCATCCGCTAACACATACGCATCCATTAGCCCTAAATTGACACCTTGTCCTGCCAGTGGATGAATGGTGTGGGCTGCGTCTCCCACTAAAACCACACCCTCCTTCACATAAGACTTGGCATGCCTTTGCCTTAATGGGATAGCCGCTCTTGGCCCGCTACTGATGACTGCTCCTAGTTTTCCTTCAAACGCCTTAGCGAGCTCATGGTTAAATTGCTCCTCTTCCATAGCCAATAAGGATTCTGCAAGCTCCTCAGGGCAAGACCACACAATGCTGCACAAGTTACGGTTTGGAAGAGGCAGAAATGCTAGCACGCCATTTTCGGTAAACCTTTGCCAAGCACAGGTTTCATGGGGCAATTGAGTTTGTACTGTGCACACCAAACCGTGATGCTGGTAATCCCATTCACGCATACTGAATTCAGCCCAGCTGCGCACAAAAGAGCGAGCACCGTCGGCCGCCACGATTAAGGAGGTCATAAGCATTTGGCCGTTTTCTAAATGCACTAGATAACGATTGTTAGCGTCATCTATTTTCTCAATTTCTTTTACGGTATCAGGTGCGAACAGCTGTATATTTGAAGCTTGTTGCAACTGAGTCATTAAGGCATTGGCGGTGACTCGGTTTTCCACAATATGGCCAAGGTACGACTCCCCCAACTCAAGTGCATCAAACTGAATGTGTCCGGTTCCCACTCCATCCCATATGCGCATTTTGTCATATGGGCTTAGCCTGGCTTCATTAATACGCGACCATGCCCCTGTGCTTTTTAAAAAGCCTTCGCTAGCACGATTTAATGCGCTCACACGCATATCCACATCTTGCGCGTTTTCAGGAAACGAGGATGGTGCCAAAGGCATCTGAGACTCAACCAAGGCTATTTTCAAACCGCTACCTTGCAGGGCGCAAGCCAGCGAGGTGCCCACCATTCCGCCGCCAATAATGACCAAATCAAATGTCATATTTATACTTCTTATTGGTCATTAAAGCTGTGATTGAAAAAGGCCCATGGTACGTAAATACCGACTTACCTAAAAAGCCATTCATTACGGCCTCCAAGGCGCGGCACTGCCCACTAGCCCCATGGCTTGTTTGGCAAATAGTTTTTTAGGCACATAAGAAATATCCATAGCTGTCATGCCCAGCACCCTTAAAATTGACCATTGGCAGCCTGCCTCAATGAAGCGCATGGGCAGTTCGTGGCTCATGCCTATGGTGAGCGATTGATCTTGTTGTTGAGACTTCTCATACGCGTTTAATAATGGCAATGAGCCCACCGATTCAATTGGCCAAGCATCCGCTATATGACGCGCCAATGAATGGGCATCTCGCAAGGCTAGATTAAAGCCTTGCCCCGCCACAGGGTGCATGGCATGAGCAGCATTGCCCATGACCACAACATTACGGCGAATTTGCTCTTTAGATTTTACTAGGCTCAATGGGTACTGGTGCCGCTCGCCAATGCGGTTAACACGACCCACTTTATGGCCGACAGCTGCTTGAAGCGCTTGTTTAAATTCGGCTTCATTTAAATGGCTGTAATGCTTAGCTTGCTCTGATGACATGCACCACACCAGACCATAGCGATTATCGGTCATGGGTAACAATGCCATAGGGCCTTGGCGAGTAAAGCGTTCAAAGGCCCAATGGTCATGAGGCTTATCAAAGCTTACATTGCATACAAGGGCATGCTGGCCATAATCGAAGCGTGTTTGAGTAATGCCCAATTGGCGACAACCTTCACTTTGAGCACCATCGGCCAGAATCAGTAATTGGGTATTAATTTTCAGTAACTCGCCATTTTGACTTACTTCTAAGTCGGCACCCTGAGCCGACATGGCATAGCCGGTGACTTTAGCTGGAGCCACAATGGTGAGCAGGGGATTTTCTAATAGGGCTTGCCATAGGTGTTGCCCAAGCGCGCGATTTTCAATGACATAACCCATGGCCTCGACGTGGCTATCTTGAGCATGTAAGCGCACTCGGCCAAATTGCTTTTGCTGACTCACTTGAATGTGTTCAATGGCGCAGGCATGGTGATGCACGTTTTGCCAAAGCTTAAGGTTTTCAAAGATACGCTTAGTGCCTAAGGACAACGCAGTGGTTCGAGCATCAAAACTGGGTTGTTGCAAATTAACAGGGGTGATTGCCTGCGCATCCACCAGAGCTACTTTTAAACCCTTCGCTACTTGTTCTTTTAGCAGCAAGGCAAGGCTAGCCCCTGCCATGCCGCCGCCCACAATGACTACGTCGAATTGTTGTTTCATAAGAACTTCTTGTTAACTATTAAGCAGTTGCTCAACGCCTTAAGCCATAAGGGTTTGGATATCTTCAATGGATTTTGGCACATCTTTACTTAATACCTGATGACCCATATCAGTGACTAAAACGTCGTCTTCAATTCGAATGCCAATGCCACGCCATTTTTCATCTACACTGGTTTCATCTACAGCCACATAGATGCCTGGCTCGACGGTCAATACAATACCTGGCTCTAGCTCACGCCACTGGCCATCTTTCTTGTAGGCGCCCACATCGTGCACATCTAACCCTATCCAGTGACCTGTTTTATGCATGTAAAAAGACTTATACGCTTCGGATTCGATTAATTCACCTACCTTACCGGTAAGCAATCCAAGATCCACCAGCCCTTGAGTGATCACTTGCACTGCTGCCTCATGGGGGTGATTAAAATGATTGCCTGGCCTTACTTGCTCAATGGCCGCTAGTTGGGCATCCAGTACCACCTGATAAAGCGCTTTTTGCTCCTCACTGAAACGCCCATTAGCAGGGAAGGTACGAGTTATATCGCTGGCGTAATGATTTATTTCACATCCAGCATCGATCAGAATTAAGTCGCCATCTTTGATTTCTTGATCATTGGCGGTGTAATGCAGAATACAGGCGTTATCTCCACTGCCAACAATAGAACTATAGGCATCAAAACGCGCCCCTTGCATAGCGCAATGGTGACGAATTTCCCCCTCCAACATGTATTCAAACATACCGGGCTTCACCATTTTCATGGCTTTAATATGGGCCTGGGCGCTAATTTGTGCAGCTTTTGCCATTAGGCTAATTTCAGCTTGAGACTTAATAAGTCGTTGCTCATGTAATAGCGGCTCAATGGCGAGCATGGCGGTGGGCGCAGTAATGCCGGTGCGAACCTTGAGTTTTACTTTCTCAATGGCGTGGATAATTTTATTATCCCATTCTTTATTGTTTCCCCAATGGGCATATACTTGCCCACAATCTGCCATGTATTCAGGCAAGCGCTGATGAAGGTCATCAATAGGATGAGCCTCGGTCACGCCTAAAACCTCTACTGCCGCATCAGGGCCCAGTCTAAATCCGGTCCAAATTTCCATTTCTTTTACTTTGGGCTGACAAAATAAAACTATTTCATTTTTGTCGGCTTTTTTAATAAGCACCAACACCGCGTTATCTTCAGTGAAACCCGTTAAATAAAAGAAGTCACTGTCTTGGCGAAATGGAAATTCGGCATCTCGATTACGCACCTGTAACGAAGCGGAAGAAATAATGGCCACACTGTTGTTGGCCATGTTTTGCAAAAGAGCTTCTTTATGCTCAGCGAAATTTAGCATGGGCTTTCCTTAGCGAAAAATTAGTGAAGCTTGGGTTCTTGCTTCTTCTGGTTAAAATGATAAAACAAGAATAAGGCTGTCACCCGAGCATGTTCCACCAGCTCAGTGAAAAGCTTCTCGCCATCTTCATCAATTTCATCTTCTTCAATGCCATAGCTAAAGGCATCGTAATGGCGCAGTACTTCAACCACTTCATCATCAAGATCCTTTTCATTCACTCGACCAGATGCTCCAAAGCCATCTAAAAAACCTTTAGACCAATCGGAGAAAGCCTGCATACGCACTGTAAAGTCTTCATCTTCACCGGGCAAAAGCAGCGTATAATCCATTTCTTCTGCCTGAATTTGCTTTAGCTCATCTTGATAGAATGCCAAAATAGGCATCTTATTGGCATCAGGCCATGGCTCTTGTAAATCAAGGTAACTGGCACTTTCTTTTAGCCATTGCTCTTTATTTAAGCGAGCACCCGTGGCCACATAGCCACACAACCAGCCTTGTAATGCTGAAGGGGAATTTAATGCCCCTTGAGCCAGCGCCAGATTACTGTATAAATCGAAGCGAGAGGATTTGGGGTAGTTTGAGGTAGGCATGAAGGGGCTCAATTAAACAAATATTTGATATCTTATCACGCCTAGAATTGACCCACCAAGGCCGCAAGATTATATTTAGCGCAACAGACAGTGGTGAAAGTTTATGGAAGCCTATAACCTTAAAGATATATCTAAAAAACTTGATGAGCTGATTACCGCCCATCAAATAGTAAAACATGAGAACAAAAAGCTAATAGCAGATGAAAAGGCCTGGCAAAATGATCGTCAGCGTTTATTGCAGCAAAATGAACTTGCCCGTAATAAAATTGCCGAAATGATTGCACGCTTACGTAACCTGGAAAAAGAACCCCAGGATTAACCGCCAGTTAGATAATTGCTCGACATGAAGAATCAGAGCAGGAGTACCATGGATAACAACGGACAAACAGTGGGTGTAGAGCTACTGGGTAAGGAATACCGAATTGCATGCCCAAAAGAGTCACGCCAAGACTTAGATCGTGCTGCAAAATTGCTCGATGGGCGCATGCAAGAGATTAAATCTCAAGGCAAACTCTACGGCACTGAGCGTGTGGCCATTATGGCGGCTCTCAATTTAGCCCACGAACTCTTAGCCGCCACAGGTAGTACTCAGTCCCTGCAAACTCAAATGGCACAACTTAATACCAAAATTGAAAATGCCCTTGCCGAAGACCAGCAGCTAGACCTAGACAGCTAGTCTGGTTGCAACCAAATCTCTACCCGTAACGCAATAACAATAATTCACTTTTATAAGAATAGAATTACAGCAAGGTTCGGTAATGTCAGTTATAATTACCTTACTCTCTGGGGTGTTAGCCAGTCTTTGAAGTCCTCGAGCCTTACTCATTATTTTGGAGGTTCCTCGACATTGAGGGAGTGCAGGTCCGCCTTGAGCGGAAAGCCCGAATCAGATCCGGAACCACCACCCTTGAACCCCTCGGTTCAAGGCCTATCTCTGACAGCGGCACAGTGGGGAGTCCTTATTCAAATTGGTTTTGAATAACCAATTGATCAATCATGTCAATACACAGCTAGCCTAGAGACAGCCCTTTGGACCGGAATAGCATTCGCCAACAAATGCGTGAACAACGCATGCAATTATCCAGTCAGCAACAATTGCTTAGCGCCCGAAAACTCGCCCAACTACTGCTTAAACAATCTTGGTTTCAACGGGCCAATAATATTGCCATGTATCTGGCCAATGATGGCGAAATAGACCCTAGAGTGTTTGCCGATATTGCCCATCATCGCGGCAAGCAATGTCTCCTGCCCAGCATGCATCCTGCAAAGTCCGGCCACCTATGGTTTGGCGATTATGATGGCATAAAGACCACCAATAAATTTGGCATTGAAGAACCTGACTCTAAACGAAATCAAATGCTTAATCCAAAGCAGGTAGATATTGTGTTATTACCATTAGTGGCGTTCGACCAACAAGGAGGGCGTTTAGGAATGGGAGGCGGCTACTACGATAGAACGTTTGAGTTCCTGCAAACTTCTGGCCTACAAAAACCGAGGCTAATAGGACTAGCCCATCACTTTCAACAGGTAGAGAAACTGCCTATTGAAAGCTGGGATGTGCCACTAAGCGCGATCATAACAGATGAAAAGGTGATCACTGCGGCTAGCTAAGTATTAGCGAATCATGTGCTGTGTCACTTGAGGGTGCTCAATTCTATCGTCACTGTTTGCAGACAAGCTAGTAGCCACTGCACCAATAACAAAAACAAAACTGATAATAACCATCAAATCTGGACGTTGTGATTTCATTTTAAGCTCCGACCACTGTTCAACTACCTTGTGAAACAGATGTCGTAAAATAGAAGCTATCCTTAACTTTCTTATTATTTATAATTCTAGGCTGTTTGAAATAAATTGAAGTGACATCAATCGCAGCTTTGGTTGTTACCTTGTAAGAATTGGTAGCCAACTAAGTCACTTTGTATCAATTATTCCCCACTGACTAGAAATGTAACGTAAAACCTTTTGTTTGTTAATGGGTCGATTTACGCCATATACACAAAGTGTGAACTTGATTAACTGATTGGACTGAATGAATGTACAAAAAAAGTACAAACCTAATTAATTGATCAATAATTTATCCTTGAAAATCAAGCTTTGAAAGAACAAGCAATTGCGAAAAAATATTCCTATTGATTGTATCAGGCCTAAATTTAAAGGGTCTAAAGCGAAGTGCGCGCTCGCATTTTGATTAACATACAAACGAAGGCCAATATTTTAGCTAAGGAATGTGGCCTGTAGTGGTTTTATTATCCCCATAAAAAAAATAGTGAAAAATGCTCAAAGTTGGCACCTTTTGTCCGCCAATTAATTTGAATTTTCACAAACCCTAAAAAACCTACGTGGTTTCGCTTGGTCCACTCAAAGGTAGCGTAATATCAAAGCGCACTCCTTTATCCAATTCGCTAAAACATTGAATTCGGCCACCCAGACCTTGAGTCACTAAGTTATAAATAATATGGGTTCCTAAGCCGCTGCCACCTTGGCCCCGCTTTGTGGTGACAAATGGATCAAACAAGCGGCTTAAAATTTTCTCTTCTATACCACTGCCATCATCTGTATAGGTGAAATGTAAGGTCTCACCTACTCTGTGAGCTGAAATCTTTATATGGCCTATCTGCCCTGGTTTAAAAGCATGATGCAGAGAGTTCATCACGAGATTACTGACAATTTGTGAAATGAGTCCAGGGTCGCAAAATAGCTCAATGTTTTCATCGATATCTAGTTCAATTTTGTGCAGAGTGCGCTTAAGTTTAGGCCGCAAAGAAGTCAGTATGTCCTCTATGTATGAGCTCAAAATAAACAGCCTGGGTTCAGCACTGGATTGATCCACAGCCACAGCTTTAAAGGCTTTTACCAAATCGGCGGCACGTTTTAAGTTACTGCCCACAATGCCTGCACTTTCAGTGATAACCGATATCATATCGCTAAATTGAGTCTTGGTAAGCGAGCCGTTTTCAAAAGATTTACGAATTAACTCAATGCTGTCACCAAGATGACTAACCGCAGTAATACCCACCCCAATGGGGGTATTAATTTCATGAGCCACCCCAGCCACTAGCTCCCCTAATGAGGCCATTTTCTCTTGTTCAACTAATTGCTGCTGGGTAAGTTTTAAATTATCTAAACTGGTTTTTAGCTCCTTGGTACGATCAAACACTTTTTCTTCCAGCTCAGCATTTAGTTTGATTATTTCGGTTTCTTTTTCTACGCGAAAAGCTTCATGCTGCGCCAGTTTGGCCAACATGTGATTAAAGGCATTCCCCAGTTCACCCAGTTCATCATCACTGACTATTTCCACTAGTTTGCCGTAGTCTTGGTTATAGGCCACCTCATGAACCGCCTGAGTGAGCTCACTTAAAGGCGAAGCCAGTCGCCCTTGAACGCTGCGCGAGATAAACCACACCAATATCATGCTCACAATTAAAACAGGCAACATGTAAAAAAGGCTATTGAGGGCAAAGTCGGCAAGATAGGTATTTTCTTCAGTGAGGATCAGGCGACCCACTTCTTCATTATCTACCAATATGGGCAGTCGTAAGATAAAAACCCCACCACGCCACTCCTGAACCGCACCACGTTGATATGCACGCTCTATCTGAACATCTTTATCACGGCTATAGTGGGCAAAATATTGGTAGTCTGCACTGCCTTGTTTTTTGTAAACAACGGCTGATTTAACCCCCTCATCAACGGCTAAAGAGCCAATTAAGATAGACACCGATTCTGACTGATCAAATACCACTCCCACAGCAGAGGCATCGGCCAGCATATTGCTCTTTTGTAACACTCTATCTTCTAAATTACTTTTAAACTCGCCATAGAATCCTAAACCAATAACCACAATAGCAATGGTTAACACCCCCATGCTGACAAGGTTCATTAACAGCTGGATTTTTTTGCCAAAGCCCAAGCGTATAAACCACTGCCTCATGCAACGCTCCACATCCTTGGCCGCTTGATTCTTATCATCACGCTAAGATCCGTCAAAAGAATTATGACTCATTTATACAGAGTAGCAGCAGACTCAGAAGATATGTCTAAACTAGTAATAACGAAGGAGGAAGCATGTCGGATTCAGATTTATTATTTGGAGCAGATGAACCCGTAGAAGCCCCTGTTGCAGAGCAAACGGTTCCTGATCGCCCAAAATGGCGTATCTTAATAGTGGATGATGAAGAGCAGGTCCATAAAGTCACCTCTTTGGTCCTAGGGCAGTGTCGGTTTGACCACTCTCCCATTGAGCTGGTGCACGCCTTCTCCATGAAGGAAGCCCAACAGATACTCCACGAACAACCACCTTTTGCCTTAGCCCTCATTGATGTGGTGATGGAAACCGATGATGCCGGCCTGCGTTTGGTGCAATACATCCGTGAAGAGCTAAACGACACCGATATTCGCCTAGTATTAAGAACCGGTCAGCCCGGTCAAGCCCCTGAAGAAACCGTTATCGCTAAATACGATATCAATGACTACAAGAACAAAACTGAACTCACCTCAACCAAACTTAAAACGCTGCTGTACAGCACCTTAAGAAGTTATAGAGATATAAGAGCCATTGCTGCCAATCGCCAAGGCTTGTTTAACTTAATAGAAGCCACCTCTAAAATTGTCGATACCCACAAGCTACCCATATTCGCCAGCGCCGTCTTAGAAGAAATTAGTGCCCTGTTAAATTTAGATGAAGACGCGGTGTGTACCCATACACCAGTAGACGCCATTGCTGCACAAGCCATGCATCAAAAATACGCTATTTTGGCGGCTACCGGTCAAATTAAACAACAGCTCGACACCAACCATGTGTTGCCTCCAAAAATTGTTGAATATTTTGACCAAGCCAAATCAGAACACCACAGCTTCCATGAGGACAGCGTCTATATTGGTTATTACAACGCCCCTTTAGCGGGTGAAAACCTTTTATATGTAAAGCCCAATTCAGCGCTCTCTAAAATGGGAAGCCGCATGTTGGATATTTACACCCGTTGCGTGGCCATTACCCACAATAACCTGCGTCATAAAGACGAAATACGTAATAGCCGTGAAGAATTAGTGTATGTATTAAGTGAAACCATTGAAAAGCGTATTCCCGGCGAAAGTAATCACGTGCGCCGAGTTAGCAAAATGGCCTACATTGTGGCTCAAGAATCGGGTATGAATGAGAATTTTTGCGAGCGCATTAAGTTAGCGGCACCTCTTCATGATATCGGCACCATTGGTATATCTGATGACATACTCAATAACCCAGGTATTTTCAATGATGAAGAGGCTACTGCCATGGCTATGCATACCGATATTGGAGCCACTATTTTAGGCAACTCTCAACGACCCATATTAAAAATGGCGAGCATTATCGCCGCTCAACATCATGAACATTGGGATGGCAGCGGTAAACCCAAACAAATTAAGGGCGAGCAGATAGATAAAGCAGCGCGTATCGTTTCTATTGTGGATGTAATAGATGCACTTAGCAGTAAAAAGTCATACCGAGAAGCGTTCACTAAAGCAGAAATAATTGAGCATTTAAAAGATCAAGCCGGCAAAAAGTTTGAAGCACAGCTTACTCAAACGGCCCTAGATGTTTTAGATGAAATACTAAAAGTACGTTTGCAACACCCAGATAGCTAAAAAGCGAAATTCAATTGAGCCCTTCTCAGGATTGAATTTCGCCTTTTAATTTAAAACAGCACAAAAACCTAATCGATTTTCTGTAACAAGCTTACCGCCAGTTCTTTCCCTAAGTTTTCAGCAAGATTCTGTACAGCATTATGCTGGGCTTGCTCACTAGAAGCCCCACTCACGCCTTTGGCTTCTTTACTGAATTCACTTAAAATTCGCCCCGACGCATCTTTAATTTGTACCTGCCCAGAAGCGAACACCACAAACCGACCGCCTTTCTCCACCGAGCGAATTTGGGCACCATAAAGTAACTGTAAGTCACCTTGTGTGTTACTGATGCGCAAACCCATATCGGTTAAATACTGAGACAATCCAGAGCGAATTTTTTTGCCCTGCTTATCACTGGGTGCCAGTGTCACCACTAAGCTGTCTAATAATGCTTGAATGCGCTTTTCAACTGCCACTAATAAATCATCTTTACGAGGACGACGACTGTTCACATCCACCAGCTGTGCTCGGTCGGCTAATTGCTCACGTTTTTCAATTAAGGTCAGCGCTGGCAATAAACTTTGCAGCTGCTTTAACGTTGATAAATTAGTAGAAGTAGCCGCCGCTAGTTCAGTGGCTTCCATGTCTAGTTCGCTAATATTACGGCGCAGTAAACTAGTGGCTTTAACACGATCCAAATGCACTAGGCTGTAAGCCACGCGATTGGTTGTGTCCACATAGCTTTCTTGTACTTCCAGATTATCAAATTGAGCTTCTGGAATGCTGCTGGTAATGGTGTTACGAACCGTTTGGGTCAGCTTAGTTTGCTTTCCGGTCTGGCGTGTTTCTTCGGTATCTTGGCTAAACGAACCGGTTACGGTGACTTTTAGCTTTTGAACCATGGCCACCTTGGCGGCATCTCGTGCACGCTGCAAAGCTTCGGCTTCATTAGTGTAAACCTCAGCACTGCCCACACCATAGGCGTGACCGCCACGAGCAGGTTCATTCACAATCCAATCAGGTTTGGCTTGGGATTTTTTAACTGGGTTAGAGCCGCAGGCAACCAGCAAAAAGCTGGTGGCCAGAGCTGCGAAGATGAGTTTATTATTCATCATCAATTACCGACTACCAGCCAAAGCTCGATTTTTCTTGGAATTTTTTCAACTTCTTCTGACCATTCCAAACTTCTTCATTGCTTTGCATATTAACGAGCTTTAAATCCACTTGGTAAGTGGTCACTCGATCACCACCGGCTTGGTCAACAAAAGAGTTAATGCTACCGGTTAATGCGAAATCAGCTGCGATTTCCATTCCCATTTGCTTAGCATTTTTTGAATTAAGCTCTTGGTCAGCACGCTCATTACGAATATCACTGCGCTCGCTATTGCTAGCAACAAAACGCGCATCGCCGGTACGAATAATGGCGCGTTTAAGATCGTTCAAGAAAGTATCAGCTGCAATATGTTCATGGGACTTATTGCGCACATGCTGAATAATTACCGTTGGTTTATCACCACCGTTGGCTGACTTGTGATCGCGAATCCATGGGAAAGACAACATGTCTGAAATCATTTCTTGGCTAACCAATTGTGAATCTTTGTCATTCCAGCGATCGGTTAAGGCAATTTCTTGATTGCTATCAACTCGGTTTACTTTCGTGCCACCACAAGCAGTTAACATACCGGCAGACATGGCTGCCACAAGCGTCATACTTAGTACTTTTTTCATGATTTGCATCCTTTTAGAAGCTATCCAGTTTTTAATTAATCAATTTATTTTAGCAGGCTTTTAAAGGCCCACTTGTAAGCTTTTGTCATCAACATCATTAGCAAAAGAGCGCACTTTCCAAACAGCCATATCGCCCGCTTTAATATTCACACTGGTGCTCTTTTGCGAAGACTTTCCGGCGGTCACTTCACTCACTAATTTAACTTCATGTTGACCTGCAGGCAGTGCCATACGCGTTACTTTAATTTGCCCAGGTAACAACAACCAGTTACGGGTTTCGGCCGCTGAAGAAGCGTTCGCGGCAATCTTACCAATGAAACCCAAAACGGCGGCGGCATCACCACCTACAGAGGCGGCTTTTGCTGCCGTTAGATTTTTAAAGGCCGCACGCGCCATGGCTTCTTGAAGATCAGACGAAGAAGACAATAGCTGCTGCTGAACCGCCATATGGGCTACAGACTCACCCAATAATAATTTTTGCGTTTTTCCATTTACGGTCAGTTTAGATGTGCCATTCTTTTGGCTTGAAGTCACGCGATAATAAGGAACGGTAATGCGCATACCATCATTTAATACATCAATTAGCCCAAGGCCATCTGCCACGTCCCACATGGGGCCAAGGTACTCTCTTTTTTCTAAGCCAAATTTCATAATCGCATCAAGTGCGCGGCCTTCATAACCCCAGCTCAGTACATCGCTAATGCCCTTATCAGCGTATAAGGCAAAGAACCAAAAGCGCTGGTCTAACTGGCGTTGCGCGTCACCCGTTAATATAGGGGATACCACCACTTGGCGGGTACGAGGGTCAGCCGTTAAAATCATATTCATTTCGTCACGCTCAGGCACCACACCTAAATGTTCAATCACCACCAAGTGGCCGTTACGATTAAACGCTTTTAAATCTTTTCTCTTTTGCTTGGTTAATTTTTTCTGGCTCATAATAGGCCATTCGTTTTCCCAACCGCCTGCTTTTTGCATCATGCGAATGGTGTCAAACCAAGCTTGCTCGGTCATTTCGCTATCTAGACCGTATTGCTCTTGGTAACCGCCCTCGTATAACGAAGCCGCCTTTTGATAAGCCACACGGGCATCATCATATTCTCTGTGCTGCTCGTAAATGACGCCCGCAAGGTAATGACCAAAGGCATCGTTACGATAAACAATTTTGTTCTTATCAATAATCTCGCCACTTAACGCCGAGAAAATACGCATCAATTTACTGAACATAGACTTTTCTTTGTCGGCCTGTTCTTCGTACGAGCCATTTTCAAGTTCAATATTAGCCAACACCATGTCCATTCGGCGGCTTTCAACGCGAGCGCCATCTAAGGCTTTATTTTTGGAGGCACGGTCGGTGCTATTTGAAGCAATCATGAAGTAGTTAAGGGCTTTATAATAATTAATAAAGACTCGTTCAAAATCGGTGGCGCGGTAGACACCCTGACGAGGGTTGGTCATGGCGCTGGTGAGCATATCGCTGATGCGTTTAGTATAAAGATCTTCAGCAATACGCTCGGCGGTTTCTAGCAATCTATTGGATTTTTCGTAGTCACCCGCTAAGTGGTAAACCACACCCAGCTCGGTGTAATAAAGCAGACGATCATCGCCTTTTGGATCAAGGGCTTTTTCAAGAGCGGTGGCAGCTTGTGGGTATTGGCCTTGCTGAGCTAGGTTTAAACCTTGGCGAACATCTTGCCCGTAGGTGGCACACCCGGTTAGGTATACCGTGAAAAGTAAAAGGGCAATTCCCCGTAACGATTTAAACATTCCTGCCATGCTCCATGATTTTTTTATAGTCTAATTATTAGGAGACTTACAAAAAGTTCCTGAGCCCGCGATTGTAACGGCAAATTCAGACAACTACTACTGGGCAGGGTTCACACTATTGGGGTCATAACATCGAGAACTTGCTGAAGCTTTTGCTGTTCTTCATTGACTAATTGATGGCGGCCTTGTTCTACATACTGCACTTTAAAGCCACTGAACTTCTCTTTTAACACCTTCATATTATGGCGATAGTCTACGGTGCCATCCTCCGTGCCTTGAATCACTTGTATATCTAAATCCACTGCTGGGCTGGCTTCTATGGTTTTAATCCAATTTTTAAGTGCCCCTACCCAACTGGTTTTTAAAAACAGCGGCTGTAACGGGTCCTGGCGGCTAATAAAACGCAAGAATTCCTTATTATGAGAGTTTTTCACAAAGGTACGTTTAAGCTTGTGGATAAACGGGCGTACTATGTAATACAACAACTGCCCACTAGTCCAACCCACCGGCCTCACCAACGGGGCCAGTAAGTATATTTTTACAAACGGTGAAGTATTACGGTCTAAGCCACGGCTTAATAGGTAATTCACAATCACCGCGCCACCAGTACTTTGCCCCATGGCCACCACAGGCCCAGAAAAATGCGCTTGCAGCAGCTCAAGACCACAACTAAATACCTGGTCGTACTGATTAAAGGAATCAATTCCCGCACGGTCGCCACTGCTTAAACCATGACCAGGCAAGTCGTAACTAAGCACATTAAAGCCTTGGGTTAAGCAATGCTTAATAACATGGCTATATAACCCCACATGATCGTAATAGCCGTGCTGTAAGTACACGGTGCCTTTGGCTTCAGGCAATTTAAAAACATGGGCCACAATGGTAAACCCAGCCGCATCAAATGAACCCACTTGATGCACAAGACCACTCACTTGGGATTCCAAGTCCAATCCATAATAGCGGTTATAACGAGACACAAGTTCCGGCATAGCGCGACTAAGCATGGAGAAATCTAACGGTGCTATCTGCGCTTGAACCTGTTGGGATTGCCACTGCATTGGGCGTCCTTGTTAATTTTCATTCTGTATAAGTATAGCCTTTTTAGGCTAAAGCAATACACAAGCTGGCCGATACAGTCCACATACTCGGGGAGTCTTAAATTTAAGTTCTTAACTGGGAAATTACATGAAGATTACCAATGCCAATATGTTTCAAGGCACTTACCTGCTCGATAATAAATCGGTGACCACCACCGAAACCCAAAACCAGCTAGATGAACAGCAGGCTAGCATCACCAGCCAAAGAACCGATAATCGCAGCCTAGACCAAACCCTAACCGCCAGAACACTGGGCAGCGTGGTTTCTCAAGATGGCACCACTAACATATCTCAAAATCACACCATTCAAAGTTCAGAACAACAACAAAACCAAATAGACACACGCATTTGGGCATGGCGCACCAGCGATGCCAATGCAGAAGACAATACTGCGCAAGTGACCCATACCCAAACCACGCAAGTGCTAGAGCGCGAACAACGCATGATTTTCGAGTCGGTCGGGGAAATTCAAACCAGCGATGGCCGCGACATTAGCTTTTTAATGCAATTAGATTTTCACAATAATTTCAGCCATGAAAGTCAAAGCGATACCTTTACTGGCAGCAACTTATGGGTAGACCCATTGGTGATTTCTTTAACCGGACAAGTACCCCAAGTAGCCGATGGCTCTTTTGAATTTGACCTAAACAGTGATGGTCAACTGGATGCACAAACTGAGACCATGGGTAATTTATCCAGTGGTATGGCGTACATTGCATTTGATAAAAATGGCGATGGCGAAATTAACAATGGCAGTGAATTATTTGGTGCCACCAGCGGCCAAGGATTTTCTGAGCTTGCTCAATATGATGACGACGGCAATGGTTGGATTGATGAAAATGACAGTATTTTTAGTCAATTAAGTGTTTGGCAACCCAATACTGATTCCCCATTAAGTTCGTTCAGCGAAGCCGGGGTAGGGGCTATTTATTTACAGTCTGAAGAAACCCCATTTGAGCTCACCGACATAAGCGGTGAGGCAGATGCCCGCATTACCCAAAGCTCGGTGGCGCTGATGGAGTCAGGTGTGGCCACCAGTGTTTTTCAATTGGAATGGGCACAACGCCCTCAAGATACCCTCACTATCAATGGCGTCAGCATTACTAGTGCCAATGTACAGCTCGGTGCTGCTCAACTTGGCTCGACGATCATTTCAGCCCTAAACCTTAATAGCACCGAAAGTCCCATAGTTGCATCAACAGCTGAAAATAATCGTGCTTTTAGCAATTTTGATATTTCACAAAGTACTCAATCCCAAAGCAGCTTCATGGAACAATACAGCGTGAGTTTCAGCCATCACGCCAACGCGATTAACGCACCTAGTGCCAACAGTGGCCTTCGCACATTAGAAATATACGGCTCCCATGACACACAAATATCATCAAGTTTTTCAATTAACATTGGCGACAACTTGGAAAACCGAGAAGAATCTAAAATTAACTCGTTAAGAGCAGTAATTGATACGCTGAAAGACATGCGGGAAACCAATGACAAACAGCAGAAGTTTTTAGACCGATTTTTAAGAACTTAAAAGTAAATTCTATTTTTAAATAACACCATGGCTTTCAGAGGTTACTTAATAGCGTACGTAACAGAACGTCTTTCCTAAATATAAAATAGAGAGTTGTATAGGCTGCTAGTAAGCAACCCATACCGTTAATAGTTAATCTAATTTAGTTATGCTATCCACATAACGAATTCCAGGCTCACCTAAATAGGCATCTCTTTTTCCTGAGACGATAATCTGCGCGCCGATAATATTAGGGTTAAGCTGGGGGTTAAATTCAGCCCTATACGTTGATTCTAGTTTTACATTAATTTGTTTACTGGCATCATTTATATCTTGTAACAACAAACCATAAATGCCATTTATTTCTGAAACAACAAACCCCGTCACCGTTATGGATGTACCAGATAAGGTATCCAACGCATTGCTCACTGAAACATAATCGCCATTATTATTCGCCAAGCCTAAATCAATAATATCACTCACACCCGTCACACCTGATTGCGACAAATAGTCATTACGAATACCGCTTACGCGTATAACATGCTGTAAAATTTCAGGGTTTAATTGTGGGCTGAATTGGGCACGCTGACTGCTTTCAAGCTTTATGGCAATGCTCTCATTAGCATTTTCACTGTCGGTTAATAATAATGCATATATGCCATTTAGCTCTGCGCTTATGGTGCCTTGCAAAGTAACTTCGCTGCCATTATCAATTGCTAGCGCCTCACTCACACTGACGGTAGTAGTTGGCGTGCTTGGATCGGTAGGGTCTTCATCCGCAGGCAAGCGCGCACCAAATGATCCATTTGCAAATGTGGCAGTATCCCATGGGTTGTAACCATCGCTTGGGGTGCTCCATGGATTACCGTTATCAGGGTCCTCCATTTCGATTGCGGCTTTTGCATTTAAGGTTAACTCCCCTGCTGTATGGCCATTGTTATTATCAAATTCTAAATAATTTTCTTGAGTGGCCAACCAATTAATAATATTCACGCTTAAGGTGGCAGCATCACCTGGATCGGTCCAACCTGGGTAAGTTTTTTTAACAGCACCACTGTCTTGGCGGCGATACTTTGGTGTGTCGTCTTCAACAGGGGAGGAGTCACCAATAAATGCAGCCTTGCCTAAACCCGCTTTTGCAATGGCAACGTAAGGACCTTCATCACGCCCACCAAAGTATAAGCCACTGTCATTGGCGTGCTTCCATGCTGTGGCATTATCCTGGGAGGATAAATACACTAAACCTTTTGCTTTGCTTGGGTTGGTTATGGCTAAAGTGGCCCCTGCTGCCATGAGTATTGGCTGTACATTCTCGGTTATCCCTTCACTGTGTACGGAAGCAATAACATCGCTAACCCCGGCCAAGTAATCTAACGCGTTAAAGCGAAAGCGAATGCCAAAATTTTGCGCTAACCATCCATCACTATTACCTGGGTTACGTAAGTCACCATACTCACCACCGTAATTATATTTCGTTAAGGTTGAACGGTTATAACCGTTAAAGACCTCAGTGGCATCCCAAGTATTTAGATTTCGGTCAGCATTGTAGTGATCACCAATAAAATAAATGCCCTTACCCGCCGCCACAAACTGCTCCAGTGCTTGGTATTCAGAAACTTTGAAGGGCCGATTAGTTTCAGCTAACACTAAAACATCTGCATCCTGTATGGCCGAATAAGTAATGATGGCTTCGTTCACTTGACTATTAACTGGGGTATTTAAATCATCAAAATACTCAATTAAACCATCATTATTAAGATCAATGCCTCGATACTCTTCAACTGTGTAACCCTCATTCACTAACGCGTCTGCAAACGATGAAAAAGCACCATCAATCACCCAGTCGGCATTGCCTTCCGTGCCACCATGGGAAACATCAAACAATATGGTTTTGCCATTGCTGGTTTGTGGGCTGGGTATTTTAACCGGCGCGATTGCATTCCATTCATAATCTGCGGCATTAGAAAAATTGCCTAGGCTTATCAGGCCTGTACCTATTAAAGATAGTATCGTGTCTTTTACGCTCATCTTAAATTCCTTTAAAAAAGTTACAGCTACTCCAATATAAAATTGCTAATGACATTGAAAAATGATCTGGCAATATCATTAGCGAGGTATCAATGGCGATTTTAGATATCTAAATTTAACCGATAAATTCCAAAACCATCATCATCGATATGTGAATAAACCAATGCAGGGTTTTGCCCCGAAAAAGTTTGTGCCGAAATTTTGTTTGAACTTTTAAACAAAACCTGGGTATTTGCTAGCGGTGTGAAAGACCAATTATTATCTGCCGATGGGTCAAAGCCCATATCTGGATTTTGTTGTGTTTGGTAGATCAAATAATCGGCTACGGTTTGACGATTCTCATTTGGCGCATCAATTACTATTTTATCGCTGATCACTCCTGGGAAATGGCCACCGCCAGATGCTCGATAGTTATTCGTCACCACTAAAAATTCTTGTTGAAGATTAAGTGCCTTACCTTGATATTGAATATTGTTAATACGGCTTACATCTTCATCTAACAAAATGCCTAAAGAACTGTAACGAGGTGGTTGGCTTATATCAATTTCATATTCGATACCATCAATCACATCAAAATTATAACTTGGGAAATCGCTGTTAATTAATTCAGCATTATCACTGCCCACCACAATTTGATTAAACTGCCCCGCTGACATTTCTAACCATTCTTTTATTTCAGTACCGCTGAGTTTAAGTACCTTGATGGTATTAGGGTAAATATATAAATCAGCAACATTCCCATAAGCCACGTCACCAACGCTTAAATCGGTATAATCTTCAATTCCGCCACGCCCCGAACGAAAAGGTGCACCTACAGATAGAATTGGTAAAGATTCTAGTTCTGTGCCTTTTACAATACTCTGCGCATACCAAGCTTGGGCATCGGTTACCACCTGAATAGAAGGATCGTCTTGAACTAACGCAAAAAAGCTATTAATAGGTTGTGAGATTTTTGCAAACGGTTCACTTACCCAGGCACTAACCTGCTGATGATCACTTTTAACGGCTTCCTCAATCCCCACATGAGATTCAACTAAAGACGTGACAGAGTAGTCAGCATGGGTGTGGGAAATTGGCTTTAAAACCGATTCGCTGTCCACCACCGACCAAACACCCTGAGTATTTTTTTCTAAACTTAAATCAATATACCCTAGATATTTCCCCCAATAACCAGGCATAACTGCGGGCACGCCATTGATGGTGCCTTTTACGTTATCAACACCGGCTAACCCTTCATAAAAAGCATCCCCCGGAAAATTTCGATGTGCATGACCAAATAAAATGACATCAATGCCATCAACTTGAGAAAGGTAATAGCTAGCATTTTCTTCCCCTCCTACGCGCTCAGCCGTTACTAAACCAGAATGAGGAATGGCGATAATAATATCGGCTCCTTGTGCTTTCATTGTTGGCACATACTGGTTAGCCACATCAACCATGTCTTTTACTTTTATATGAGTCGCTACATTCGCTTTATCCCACTGCATAACTTGTGGAGGCACAAATCCAATATAGCCAATGGTTATTTGCTGAACATTACCGGCGTTATCAATTACATTTTTTTGTTTTAATAGATACGGTGTAAAATAAGGAATGTCGTTCGTTTCATCATTATCGCTATCATCAATAAAGACATTGGCAGAAATGTATGAGAAATTTGCATCATCAATGGCTTGATTTAAAAAGGGCAGGCCAAAATTAAATTCATGATTACCAATATTGGCCACATCGTAATCTAATAAATTCATGGCTTTATAAATAGGGTGCGTTTCATTTTCTGCCAAGCCTTTTACCTTAGCCACATAATCACCCAAGGGACTGCCTTGCAGTAAGTCGCCATTGTCTACCAGCACACTGTTTTGTACTTCGTTGCGAGCCGCTTGAATAAGGCTTGCGGTTTTTACCAACCCAACAGAATCATCCACCCTGCTGTTATAATAATTATAATTCATGATATTAGCGTGCAGGTCTGTGGTTTCCATGACTCGCAATTGAACATGGCTAGTCTCACTACTTGATTCTATATCTTTAGGCTGCACATCATTATTTAACTCACTATCCGCGCCGCAAGCGCTTAAGGTAATGATAAGCGACGAGTAAAACGTCACTTTTTTTATACACTGATTAAAAAGGCTCATATAACTTCTTGTCCAACTGGTTAACTAAATTAAAGATGAGCAAGAACTATGACAAATTCGTTACAAAATTATTTTAAGGGAATAATTCAAACAAAAGACTGATGAAATTTAGAAGGGAATTATAAAAATACACTTAACTAATATTATTAAACAAAATAACTCACACAAAAGACTGACAAAATAAATTTTAACAGCCACATGAAGTCGAACTGTTAATTCCAATAACATTCTATTAAAAGCATTAAGTTAGATATCGTTACTGGAAAAGCACCGTAATACAGCACCCCGTAAGATATTCGCACTTGTTAATGGCACAAACCCGTTATTGGCACTCTTTACATTTCACTCACTCCATCGTTAAAAAATATAAACAACTAGATAGTAAACATTTATGAATTAAATGTTTACTTATGGTTCATATAAAACCAGTACTTTTTAACTAAATATTAGTGCAACTATATTTTTATTGGGCCATTAAATTGTGTATTGCGTGACACGGGAGCCTATTTTCAAGAAAGAAACTTTTAAATTTAATGCCTTAAAAATAATTACAATATCTTATTCATCAATAAGGCTTTATATTAAAACTTTCCATCTGGTCAAGTTTAGGCACGGCAATTGCTCTGCTCCTTAATCTTTGTAAAAATCTTGAAAGGATTTATTTTAATGTTGTATTCGAAGTTTTGTAAAATGGCATGTGCCAGCGTGACATCCATGGCGCTATTATCTGGCTGTGGCAGTGACAGCGATACAGAAGAAGTATTTACGGCAAGTAAACTCGATACCGCGCAGCCCATTATTTGGATTGGTGACTTTAATAATTTTGATGATGCCGTGGCTTTAATGTTAGTGGCAAAAGATCCTCGCTACACCGTTGAACTTGCTGTGGTTGAAGATTCATTTAATACCGTGGCACACGGTGCCAATACGGTTTACAACATTCTAGAATGGCTAGGCAACAATGAAACTCAGGTTATTCGTGGAGCATACTTTTCTCCAGAAGAAATTCACTATGGTGCCAACGGCATAAAGGCTGATAATACAGCGGTCACCAATGAAACGGCCGTGGTGAATGGCGTAGTCGATTATCAATTACCAAACTCTAACAATAATGACACCTGGAATTTAGAGCGCCGCAATGTCATGGGCATTAACTTATATGGACAATATGTTCCCGGACCTTGGCGTGACAATGGCTCTACTCTTTATGGTACCGACCATTTAATTCCACGGGCAAGCCAAGATAATTATCACTACACCGCTAACAAAGGTATGTCGTTTGAATTTGAAATGGCGGAAGACATTATATTAGAAAAGCTAAATACATTAGAAAATGCGGTTATCTTAAATACTGGCAAACTCACCACCTTTGCCCGAGTATTATCAAAAGCCAGTGACGCTCAATTAGCCAACATTGATAAAGTTATTATGATGGGCGGTGGCTTTGAAGGAGAGCAACCGTTTACCGAAGAAAATGAACGGGCCCATAATAAAGGCGGCAATATTTTTTCACACCCAAGTTTTGGGTTCCTTAGTGACTTCAGTACCGATCAAGAATTTAATATATTGTTAGACCCGTTAAGTGCCAAAATATCATTTGATTTACTGGCAGAAAAAAATATTGAAAGTTATTTAGTACCCACCAACTCAACAGATTTGGCAAAATTGGAGTCGGCCAGCATTGGTGAACTGGCTACCAAAAATGGCACACCTGAAGCCTGCTATACCTCTAAACTATTTTCAGCCATTCGTGAATTTGAAGGAGGCGATTTCCCTGGCTTTGACGGCAGCCCAAGTGGCGACTTCGCATTAGATGTGGTTATTCGTTTATGGGACATTGTGGCGGCGCTGGTATTGCTAGAGCCCGATACACTGGAGATGGATACGGTTCAATCTTACGTGGATGTTGATCAACTAGACGCTGGACTTGAAGAAAGTGAATACCGATACGACCCTATCAGTTTTGACCCCACCGTTGGTAAAACCACACTAACAGCAGTCGGTAGCGGCGAAAAATTAAACGTGGTGCTGGGCATTAATACTATCGCCGCTCGTAATGCCATGATTCAACGTCTATTGGATTCAGTTAATGCAGCGGAGGCTGGGCCATCTTGTAATGGGTGAATGGGGCTAGAGGTTAGGCAGAGTCATATTGTGTGACTCTGTTTATTTAGATATCGAAGCCTTCAGACCATGATAAGTATTTGAAGCTGGTTATGATTGAAAGGTCAATAAAATGATAGGTCTCAGAATTGTTTAGGTCGATTTTTACGAACTTAAAGTGAAAGGTATATTGCACCTTGAGCAAGACTTTTCACATTATAGTGACTATTTAACTTCCACTACTGAAGGTTATTGGTTTCAAATAAACACTGTATTTGCTCAATTATGAAATCTTTAAACACATTTACCCGTGCACGATTACGTAAATCGGGGTGGCTTAATAGCCATAAGTTAATACGCACTTGATATTGCGCGGGTAACAACCTTACTAATTTATGCTCTTTGGGTAATCGTAGTGGTGTTAACAGACTCACACCCATACCCGCACACACAGCCTGATAAATTTCATTATTACTATTTGAACGTAATATGATTTTTACGTTGGGGTATTTTTCTTTAAGGGTCTCTTCTACATCTAAATCGTTTCCCGGCTCCTGCCATATTAACCATTCCCATTGGCTTGGATCCTGGCTACCCACATGATTCAAGTAATCTTGGCTGGCGTATAAGTAAAACGGTATGGCCCCTAGTTTTCGGGCAATCATATTTTGTGGAGGATGCTCGGTAAACCGTAAAGCCACATCGGCTTCCATGCTGGTTAAATCACTTAGTGCAGAACTAGCGGTAAGGTGTATATCTATATTGGGGTGCAAGCGGTGAAACTGCGTCAGCATACTGGCCATATTCAGCACACCACCACTGGGTTTTGTTATTTTAAGGCTGCCACTTAGCTCCCCTTCGCGACCACTAAACAAGCGGTTGATCTGGTTAAACTGGCCCTCGACTTTCATGGCTTGCTGCTGTAACGCCAAGCCATGCTCAGTTAAGCGATAGCCCCTGCTAAGACGATCAAACAATCGAATTTGCAGCTCTTGCTCTAGTTTATCTAAACGTCTAGCCACAGTTGAATGCCTAACATTCAACCGCTTAGCGGCCGCGCTTAACGATCCTGCACGAGCAACTGCAAGAAAATACTCTAAATGACTCCAATCCATCTGCGCATATTTGCACATATATTACGCATTTGTCGATAATTTACGTACATACCTACGACGTTTATGCTCCTGTTTAATACTCCATAACCTTCATCCACACTTTATATTCAAGGTACTTTATGAAAGTCATCATTACCCTATCCATCATCGCCATTAGCATTGGCTGCATATTAATCGCTATGCCATTTATCTTACACAAGGCAGGCTTGCATCCTGATTACGTCGCAGAAAACATTCAACTGCCCGGTAAGAAAGCCCTGATTATCACCACCAGCCACTCTGTATTAAATGAAGTGGGCCAAACCACAGGTAAAAAAACCGGCGTATTTGCTTCTGAAATGACCGTGCCTTACTACCGGTTTTTAGATGCCGGCATGAGCGTGGATGTGGCCAGTATTAAAGGTGGGAAAATTCCCGTAGACCCCATGTCTTTCTTATATATGGTAAAAACACCGCAAGATGATCGTTATCTGCAAGACGAGCAATTTAAAGCCAAAGTGAAAAATTCGCTGCTCATAGATAATGTGGATTTCACTCAATACGACGCCATCTTTATGGCCGGTGGTTGGGGGGCTGCTTATGACCTTGGCGCATCAATCGTATTAGGACAAAAAGTTAGCGAAGCCTACTATGCCAAAAACCCAATTTTTGGATCAGTGTGCCACGGTGCCTTAGGGTTTATTCAAGCAAAAGATAAAAATGGCGATCTGCTCATTAAAGGCAGACGTATGTCTGGTGTTACCGACAAACAAATAAAAGAATTGCATATCACCTATACCCCATATCACCCTGAAACCGAGCTAAAAAAAGCGGGAGCCATATTTGAATCCAATACAAAATTCCGTGATTTCTTAGCCACCCATGTCACCATAGATAGTGAGCAGCGTTTTGTTACCGGACAAAATCAAAACTCAGGACAAGAGACCGCCCATAAAATGATGGAGCTAATTGCACAGCATTAAGTAAAAACTTAAAGGGGCTGGGTGAGGTTTTGTAATTTTCTCACGGGAAAATACAAAATCCACCCAAACTTCAGAACAAGCATATTTTAAAATATTGCTCCCTTCACACAAGTATTCTCGGGGTTTTTAATGGACATTAACAACAAAATGGAAAGTTAAGGGGAACTGAAATTAGTTCTTTGAGGGCGGTGATTGATGTGGCCTAATGATTTTGTACACCTTGATGGGATAAAATATCCATCAATGAC
>CAJXRF010000060.1 GCA_913058575.1 uncultured Bermanella sp. | reverse complement strand
TGGTGGCGCTAAGCAGCTTTTAGAATACTAGCTGACTGCGTAATTGAACCAACTTCACTTCTTCTTCACTGTTGTCGTTGTAAGTGGCTTTGCTGTTAATAAGGTTTAACGCAAAACGAATGTTTTTATTTGGGTAAAAGTTTAAACCCAAAGTAGACGTTTCTAGTTCACCCGCTAGCGCATGGGAAGATTCAGAGAAATCAGCCTCTTCATAACGAGCCGCCATTTCCCAACTGTTCTTCATGCTATTTGGCGCATCAAAGATACCGCCATCTACATAGTAGCTACGAGATTCACCTGTTAGGAAAAAACTCACCTGACCGTAAGAAGCGGTGTACTCTTCATCATCCACCTGATGACCATCCACTTCCACTAAAACGTGCTCAGCTTGAGCTGAGAAAGAACCAGATACCATGGCCAACTCAACACCGTATGTAGAACGTGAATCAGCACTGGCCACAGAGGAGCGAACTAATTTACTGGTGCCATCTACCTTACTGGCTGGTCGTGCACCAAAAGCAGTTTCAGATTCATTTCTGTCTTCGTACAAAGCGGTAAAACCAATGTGTGCAACACTACCCGATTCATGAAGTGGGGAAAGTGTTAAACGCGCAGCATAAGAAGCGCCGTCATCACCTTCTTCGTCAACGTCATCATCCATGTTATCGCCAGTAACAGAAGTGTATATTGAGTAACTCTCACCCGCGCGTTGGAAACCAAGGCCTTGTTCACGATCTAACGCGAAGTTATCAACTACCGCACGCTCAATAAAAGTCGTCCATTTAGAGCTGGTGTAGCTTTCTAGGAACATAGCGGGAGCCGCTTGACCCACAATAATATTACCCACGTCAGAGCCTGTGTAAGTAATGTACATATCCTTCACTACTTTTTCAGAGAAATCGTATTGAACCTTGTACTTCCAATCACCGGCCACATTGCCTTTTACATAAATTCGAGCACGACGCACATCCGTTCCGTCATCACTTTCATCAATACCGGCATCTTCGTCATAGTTCACAAAATCAAACTGAGCACGGCCACCCATTTGGAATTTACTATCACCCTTAGTGACTTTCAAACCACCACTACCCAAAGAAATATTCACTAAATCTTCGGCCATGACTTCAGTGACAGACATACTTGACACTACGGCCAATGACAGCAAGGTTTTATTCATTTTCATATTCATTCTCTTCATAGATTTTATTATGGTTATTCTCGTTCCATGAGAGACGGTGATTAATTTTAAATAGACAAAACTCTCCCACAAAAGATACATTCCTTAAGTGGGTGTCTCAAAATTTATACCGTATATTTTTACATCGAGCTGCATCTCGAATGACATGCAGCAGTAAAATTTTTCAAGTTAAACAAAGATTTTGTTTAATATTTAGATTGGTATTCAGCCACTAGATCAACATCATCATTCACCGCACCAATAGCCCCCCACAGGGCGTCGCGTTTTTCTTGGGTTAAATCAGATGCTTTTGAAATGGCTAAAAAGTAGTCTTTAGACTTATAGGTTTTAGATTGAACTTTTAACTTGCCTTTAAAGGCCGGGCTGCTCATGTATTTTTTAGCCACTGATCTAAGGGTGACTACCGAGCCTTTACCGGAAGAAGCCAGCTTCATAAGGGTGACCTCATCTCCACGAGAGCTTTTATCGTCTACTTCTATGCCACCTTTACGCAAATCATCCGCTACAGAGTAGCCACGTGGTACACGTACAGGCTGTGGAATTGTTTTTACATCGCCATTGTAAGTGTATTTAGACCCTACCGTATTTACCACCACATACTCGGCTGAACTTAAACGAGCAGGAGCAATTTTTTTACTTTCGGCATTAAGCGGGTAATACAAAAATTCGGCACGCTTTGCTTTATAAGAAGCACCAAGGATGCCATCAACCGATCCAGTTTCTACCGCACGCAAGCATTTTTTCCAATCCATTGGGCGAATACTCACACGCCAGTCCAATCGATCGGCTGCATCTTTTACAATATCAACATACAAACCATCTGGCTTGTAAGAATTGATGAACACAAACGGATACCAGTAGGAGCGATCGGTGCACAACACCACCCTTTCACGCTTTGCAAAAGCAGAAAATGAAAATGATAAAAGACAAACTGCAATGGTCAAAAGTACTGTGAATTTTTTCATTTTTTACTTCCGAAATTTTTTAAATTTATTTACCAAGTATAAAAACACAAAATAAATTTCTTATGCCCCGCGGCATATTAATCATGTCAAAAATAAAATCAATGTTAATTTAGGCACAAAGGGAATTATTTAATTTAAAGGTTGTCGGCTGGTTTTTATTATGAAAAATCATTACGAGAACTGCGTCACAGTTTTCATCTTCCACGGTTTTATTAGCGACTTATTTAAAAAATATTTTAATTTTTCACTAAAATTTTTCATTTAATTTTTATTGCTTAATTTTAAACCGCTAAAGGTAAGAATAATCTCCAAATTGTACAAAAATGGGTATTGTTTTTAAAATTCTATTCCTATATTAGAGACCTGATCAGTTATTAAACGAAACGTCTTTTTTCAAATACAAAAGTAATAGATTTCTCGTTTTTTATAACTAACCCCATTCAACTATCCTTGACTTTTTGAACACTCAAACCTTACTCTGCCGCGCCACCTCACTTCCGAGGCATGAGTAAAAGGAAAAAAACGTGGCAGTAAATAAAATATTAAAATTGTGCGCTGCAGTTGCCACTGCAACCACATTAACCGCTTGTATAGATTGGAGCGACGAAAACACGCCGCTTCGCCCAGGTGACGTTAAAAACGTGATCATGATGATTGGTGACGGCATGGGCCCGCAACAAGTGGGCATGCTTCAGGAATACGCTAAGCGTGCGCCTAATTCAATTTATCAAGGGCAACCAACCGCTTTAGAAAAATTCAGTTACAAGGGCGTAGTGGGTTTGTCTTCTACCGGCCCTGAAGCCAGCATCGTTGTGGATTCTGCTTGTTCGGCTTCACAATTAGCCACAGGTGTATCGTCTGGTAGCGAAATGATTGGTTTGGATTACGTAGGTAACCCAGTAGAAACCATTCTTGAAAAAGCCAAGAAAATGGGCAAGGCCACCGGTTTGATTTCGGATACTCGAATCACTCACGCCACCCCAGCCTCTTTTGCCGCTCACCAAGCACACCGTTCTATGGAAAACGAAATCGCATCTGACATGCTAGCCAATTCGGTTGACGTTATGTTGTCGGGTGGCTTGCGTTACTGGATACCAGCCTCTGTAAACTCAGATGCTGAGGTTAACCAAGCGGTGGCTGACTTAGTAAACGAGCCAAGCATTCGCATTAAATCTAAGCGTGGCGATGATCGCAACCTACTAACCGAAGCACAAAGCGACGGTTACCAGTTAGCGTTTAACCTTGATCAAATGAATGCTGCCAATGGCGACAAACTATTAGGTTTGTTCCATTACTCTGCCATGATGGACGGCATTGCGTACACAGCATCTAAAGACGATGAAACACGTACTCAGCCAAGCTTGAAAGAAATGACCATTAAGGCTTTGGATATTCTTGCCAAAGACCCTGACGGTTTCTTCTTGATGATTGAAGGGGGCCAAATTGACTGGGCCGCTCACTACAACGATGCCGGCACCATGCTGCACGAATTGTTGAAGTTTGACGAAAGCATTGAAGCGGTTTACGAATGGGTTCAAGGCCGAAACGATACGCTTGTTGTGATCACAGCCGATCATGAAACCGGCGGTTTTGGATTCAGCTACTCACGTAAAGACATTCCAGAGCCTACCGCTCTTGAAGGTGAAGCATTTAGCGATCGTGACTACCAGCCTAACTACAACTTCGGCCCATTAGAAATTCTAGACAAGCTATATGCTCAGTCTATGAGCTTTGAAAATATGTGGTATGAAGCCGGTGGTGACTTGTATCAAACTCGCCCGACTGCTGCGGATATCATGGCCGTTGTTAACGCTAACAGCGAATTCAAGATCACGCTTGAGCAAGCGGAAGAAATTGTCGCTCGCGAAGAGAACAAGTATCAAGACACTGAGCACCAGTACTTGTACGACCCTGAGTACCCGAACTTTGAAGATTTTGAAGAGTTCTATGTATACGGCGAGTACGATCACCTTGATTTGATTGGCCGTAAAGTAGCCGCTGATCAAAACATTGTTTGGGGTACCGGCACACACACTCACACCCCTGTTGCGGTGATTGCATACGGACCTGTGAACGTGGTTAAGAACTACACAAACCTGATGCACCACACTGATGTAGGTAAGTTGACCATTCAAGCCCTTGAACAGAAGCTTTAATGGTTGAGTAAATTCTTAGAATAGGAGTCTTTGTGCTTTTGTTTTGATGATTTTACCCAAGGAGACCCGCAGTAATTTTGACTACTGCGGATTTTTCTATTTAAATTACCTATAAATTTACCTCACCATTCCACACTTTAGCCCACATTTTATCCCCATCTGCTTTCCACTTTACATCACTAGAAATTAAATATTTATTTCAAGGCGTCTGAGTTAATTTCTATGAGCATAAAATAAAACGCCTATACCGTGCTGAATAATTTGATTTCAGACCTAAGAAAGTCAGAGTCTAATCCAGTAACGCCAGGCAAGACTTGAGAGAAACTCAGCCAAAAAAGTAGTAATAAAAATTTCTTAACTAATAAATATTAGATAAGGGCTGGTTGGTATAGCAAAGCTGGGGCATCATAATATTTTCCCAACCTTAAAGACTTTGATCAGGGGGCGGGTGAAACACCTGCCATGAGCATGGGCAATTTATTAATATTCACTCACCAGCCACATGGTAGTGCACCCCAGGGCACAACGACCTTAATGCAGCTTGCCAGCGTGATTAACCAGACTACCATGAAACAAAGCATGAATGCTTTAACGTTCACAGGAATGACCGTGACTTACGCCCGCCACACAACTTTGCGCGTTATCCATGCTTGCAAAACGACACCGGGCTAGATACCGCCAGACCATCACTGGCGCTTTGGTAGATAACTAAAGTACAACGTCATAGAAATAAATTCATATAACTGCGGGGTCTTCTACTGAATTAAACATCCAACGTCACTTATCTAGAGTCAGGATCATTAGCAAAACAATCAAGCCCAGCAAATACTATGTGAATATGCCGGCAATATTCACCTCGATAGTGCGGGCTTTAGTTGAGGATCGAGATTCAAGCAAAGTAATATATTTGGGTATTATTTTGGAATCGCGCCTCATTGCCCAAGTCTATTGTTCGGCCAATCCATCCCACTAACTGACAACAACCTTCAAGTTTAAATCCAATACGTTTTTCATCATGCAATGATCCAATTGGCAAACACCTTCATTCTTTAGGCAACTTCGCTGTATCTTTTTTATTATCACATGCCTTAATTCGCTCTTGAGTGCTGGTAAAGTGTGATTGCTCGGGTGCTTTATACATCTTAGCTCAAACTGAATTAGGATCGACATACATCCTGCAAGTTAACAGTGCCGCTCGTCTAGTCGTGTTAGAAATTTAAAACACCCCAAATTGGCCTTTGTAATTAAGCTCTCTCTATTCAATAAAACCTTTAAAGAGATCCAATAAGGGGCAAAAAAGTGACCACCTATTATTTTATAGTTATTTCGTACTCCACATAGAAATAAAAAACATCAAAGCAGCACTACTTACAGCACTACTTACAGCACTACCTACAGCTACAACTAAAACAGTAAACGATCAAACCTCAAACTCTTCGCTCATTAAAATTACGGCTTAGCACAATCCCACCCATTAAATCTATTAACTATTTTTAGCTTACCCATTATTTAAAATCATTTAATTAATGCAGCATAAGTTTTTCTAATAGAGTGAAATTAAATATTTTTTATTTTTTAAAATAAAAAATATTTTCCTTTATATTCAATACAGTAAGGCCGATATTATAAGTCAAGGTTAATTAATCACCCCTAAATTATAAAATATTAACTGGAAAATAACTTAAGCATCTTGCCACTCAAATAACTGCGTACCATTTTAGTGCGAATTCAAAAAAAACACTCTGACAGATATTCAAACTAACACCAATTGACACTCATAAAAAATTTCTCTCACATGCCCATGCTATTTTTAAATCATTTAAAAACAACAACTTAGAATCACATCGATTCGCCAATATTTAAAGCCATCACCGCGTGACCTTTAATATCAAAACCAGAACAATCATAAAATTTAAATTTTAATTTTAATTTTATTAGGAATTTCTTTCTTATTTTATCTGACCAACATTTTTACACGCACACTTTTATTGCACTCGCTCATCAAGCAAATTTACCTAATCGTTTTTTATTTCTGTGAATGTTTATTTTTTTTTGCTAGCCTCCAAATCCATGAGTAAAGCTCATATAAAAAATAAAACAATTCAGATGTGTATAAAAATAAATTTGGGGAGTTAATTATCATTATGAAATTACCAGTACTTTCTGCCACAGTGTTATCGCTTGCTGTGGCCAGTACATTTGCGCAAGCAGATTCGCGTTTCACCTTTAAAATGGAAAACTCAAAAAAAACCATAATAAAAGAACTAGCAAGAAAAATGGGAGGGGAATTAAAAGTTGATGCCAACGGTTTTATCACGGCGAAGTTTAGCGGCCGCGACCTATCTCAAATCAAAGCTTTTTTTAAAGACCATCGCAACCTTCAAATAGAGGAAGACCCAAAACGCTTTCCATTAGCCGTTTATAGCGATGACCCAGGTGACCCAAATGCTCAGCAAATAACGCCGTATTCCTATTATCAATCGCAAGCTGATCAAGTTAGTTTTGATCCAAATGCAGGCGTTAAAGTCTGTGTGATCGACTCGGGGTTAGACCGCTCGAATCAAGATTTTAACTGGAACAATATTACTGGCGACAATAATTCTGGCACCGGCAGCTGGGACTCTGCAGGTGGACCACACGGTACGCACGTAGCAGGCACCATCGCGGCTGAAGACAACGGCATTGGTGTTGTTGGCATGGCGCCAGGTGTTGATATGCATATCATCAAAGTATTCAACGAAGATGGTTGGGGCTACTCTTCTGATTTGGCGTTTGCGGCACAAAAATGTAAAGCAGCTGGCGCAACCATTATTACCATGAGCTTAGGGGGCGGCGAGCCTAACACTGCAGAGGAAAACGCATTTGATGACTTCACCACAGACGGGGGCCTAGTCTTGGCTGCTGCCGGTAACGATGGCAACGACACCCGTTCATTTCCTGCAGGGTACGCCTCAGTCATGATGGTTGGTGGTAACGACGCCAACAATGATAAATACGATGCATCACAATTTCCTGCTTGCACCAACAGCTCGAACACAGACTGTGTTGAAATCAGTGCCGGCGGTTTGAACGTATTATCGGCCTACCCCGCTGGCGAAGCATTGCTTGCAAAATTAGATCTCGACGGCAACACCTTTGATTCATCAGCCATGGAAAATGGCGGCACCGTTTCAGCCAATACTTATTACATGGGTACGGCTGAAGCAACCGACAGCGGTGCAGCAGGAAAAGTCTGCGTCATTGATCGCGGTGCAATCAGCTTCCACGACAAGGTAAAAAATTGTGAGACTTCAGGAGGCAAAGGGGCGATTATTATCAACAATACTGCTGGCATGTTGAACGCTACTTTAGGTGATACCAATACCACAACCATTCCAGCTGTTGGTGCCGCCTATGAAGATCGTGCCGCTATTTTGGCAGCAGCGAATGCGTCAATATCTTTGCTTAATAGCGACTATGGCTACATGTCCGGCACCTCAATGGCCACACCAGCAGTAGCAGGTGTAGCGGCATTAGTTTGGTCTAACCACCCAGAATGTACAGGCTCTCAAATCCGAGCTGTGCTGAATGCAACCGCCGCAGACGCGGGAGATGCAGGTCGTGACGTAGACTTTGGCCACGGCATTGTAAAAGCTAAGGCTGCCAATGATCACCTAATCGAAAACGGTTGTGGTGACATTCCCATTATAAAGAAACTAACCAACGGTGAACCAGTAACCAGCTTAACGGCCGCTAAAGGTGATGAGTTATTTTACACCTTAGAAGTACCTGCCAATGCATCTAATCTTACCATTGCAACCAGTGGCGGTAGCGGAGATGCTGACCTTCACGTACGCTACGGCGCGCCCGTTTCAACCAGTGACTGGGATTACCGCCCGTATCAAGGTGGCAACAACGAGACGGTTTCTATCGCCAACCCTCAAGCCGGCACTTACTATGTAATGGCCCACGCTTGGGAAGCTTTCTCAGGACTATCTTTAGTGGCCAGCTTCGATGTAAGCGGTCCAACCGAGACTTACAGCAGCACTTCAGCTGTTGCTATTCCTGACAACAGCCCACAAGGTGCAACGAGCATCATCACCGTTCCTCGCTCTGGTGACGCAGGATCTGTCACCGTTGACTTAAATATCACTCATACCTATATTGGCGACTTAACTGTTAAGTTAACGTCTCCTAGTGGTACTAGTGAGACTATTTGGTCAACAGATTCAAGCAATTCAAGCAATAACATTGTTGAATCAATCAGCGCAAATTTCGCCGGAGTTGCATCAAATGGCAATTGGACACTAACCGTTGTTGACAGTGCTAGACGAGATACTGGCACCATCAATAACTGGAGCATTACCTTTAACTAAACCACATCTGACCCACAATTCTACATTGTGGGTCACCCTTTTTAATTAGAGTGCCTTATGAATATTTTAAAACTTATTTTGCTTGCAGGCTTAACAATGGCAACTTTTACCACCCAAGCCCAACAGTTTGTATTGCAATTCCATGAAAAAAAATCCCATGCCACCTCGAAAGATTTAATCCAGAAATGGCAATCAGAAACCAATCAAAAGATTGATGTTATTCGCGGAGATGGCACAGACATATTGGTGCTCAAGGCCGATGTGAAAGACCACGTTGAACTTAAACAATTTATTAAAAAAATTGAACAACATGCTAGCGTGAAAACCATAGACATTGACCAAACCAGAAAACTAATGCCTGAAAAAAACAGCACTCTTTAATTAAACCGTGATTTTTTATGACCTGTAATGATTTTATTTACCAAGCCCCCAATACACTGCCTGATGATTTTTGCGATGGGCTTATTGAAAAATTTAATAGCAGCAAAGATATTCAAGTGGGTCGTACAGGTAACGGCGTAGATAAATCCAAAAAAGACAGCAATGATATTGTGATTTCAACCCAGAGTGATTGGAAACCTGAGGTCAATCAATTATCCCATCAACTGTTAAGCGCCATGATCCCTTATTTTAGGGCGCACCCTTTCTTGTTATTGGGTGCCATATCCATGGCAACGGTAGACCCTAATACGCAGCAACAAACCACCATCACTCATGAACACATAAGCCAAATGGACGACCAACAAATATCCCAATTAATTCGACGTCTCTACCGTCTTGGAGATATTAATATGCAGCAGTATAAACAAGGGGTTGGCGGCTACCACCACTGGCATTCAGAGGTATTCCCTCACCCAAACCCCATGAATTCTGACCCCTTACATCGGGTACTACTATGGATGTTTTACTTAAATGACGTAGAAGAAGGCGGTGAAACCTCATTCTACTTTCAACAACAAAATATCCCACCTAAAAAAGGGACTCTAGTGATTGCCCCAGCTGGTTTTACCCATACCCACAAAGGGCAAGTACCCATCTCAAATGACAAATTCATCTTAACGTCTTGGTTAATGTTTCGAGCGGCCGAGCAAATTTATCCGAAATAAATCCATTTACGGAAAGTCGTTATTGTTAAGCTTGGTTGGGATCCAGTGGAGTCATAAGTGGCGCTTTCAATGATAGTAAATGGGGCTACTTTAACATTGAAAGTTAATTCAAAAGGTCCTTAAGCTAGTGCCAATCGACTCTGTCTACGTTGATTTTGACACAAATCATCACAACCTCCACTATTTAATAAAAACCTAAAAGAGATTAGGTGAGGATCAAGAAAATAGTGGAAGCCCTTTAATCACTGATAACTTCTAATTATAAAATGCAATTGTATCATTCTTTATAGTCAATTCATTATTTACACAATACTTATGAAATATACCCTCTACTTTTTCAACATACTCACTGTAAAACTCATCATTTTTATTCGGCGTATATGAGCCAGTTAAAACTCCATTTAGAAAACCATCTTTATTCACCTTGATATTATTTACAAATACTTTTTCATTGTATTTATGATCAAAAAAACAAGCTATCTTCCCTTTATTAGCACCTCCACTAAAACCTTTAAAGCTCTCACAATATTTTCGATTAACATTTTCAAGCTCAATCAAGTAAGGTTGCGATTCTTTCTTTACGTTCCACACCAATATCGCTTTATTGTTTCTAGAAATCCGGTGAAATTCATTTTTAAAGCCATCAACATCAAACCAATGAAAAGCCTGTGCCACAACGACTAAATCTATTGAATTATTTTCAAGGGTTGTTTTTTCTGCCGAACCATTTACAATATAAATTTCTTTATCATTAAAAAATTTATTCTCTGCTATTTTTCTCATTTCACAATTTGGTTCAACAGCAAATATTTCGCTGCCTATCTTCAATAATTGATTAGTTAATATTCCAGTTCCCGCCCCTACATCAGCAATTCTGTCTTGTCTATCCAGTGAGTGATTTTCAATTATAAAATCAATGAATTGCTCTGAGTAGTTCGGCCTATAGATGTCATAAATTTCACTTTTAATAGTAAATTTTTCTTTTGAATCCATAATTAGTCCTTAAATTTTTCATAATAGGTTTTCAACACAACGAGTTCAGACACCTATGACAAGAAAATAAAATCGGGCCAAGACAGCTCATTTTCCATACAGTTTAGATGATTGAGGGCAGCCACTCAATTTAACAATCATTAAATTAAGAATCCGCCCACTACTCCAACAGTATTTTTGAAAACAAACAGAAGATATTATCAGGAAATCACAAGGTACGCTGCATGCTAACCATACAAGAAAAATTTTCAGCTAAACTCCCACTTATGGCTGAGGACTAATGTTGTAACAGAAGATCAAGCCAAGATCACACACCAAACAAAGATTTATTGTGCCCCCCAGCTCGCCACCATTTAAACCCACAGTATTTAATGTACACTTTTATGCGGTTCAACCTTCCGAGCACTATTACAATGTGACTTTGTTCTTTATGCACCTGATTAAGCCATTTTTCAGGATCGAGTTTCAGGCGAATCAAAATATCAAGGAAAACTTTTAAAGTTGCGCCTCGCCTCCCAAGTTTCAATTATCGGTCAGTCGAATCCACTAACTGAAAATAATCTTCAAGTTTAAAGGCATTGTGGGTTTTCATCTTGCCATAATTTAATTGCCAAACGTTTTAATCTTTAGGTGGCTTAGCTGTGCCTTTTTATGAGCGTATGCCTTAATTCGTTATTCAGCACTGGTAAAATTGGCTTGCGGCGCGATACCTTCATTTATACCCAGCAAAAAAATAAATGCTCTCATTACTAACCGCTTAACCCAGCACCCACAAAAAAACCGCCATTGAAAAATTCAGATGGCGGCTCTCCTTTTATGAGTACTCTATTAACGGACTTACATTAAATTAAAACTCAGCGTGCCCAGACCCCACACCAATCAAACCATCTCCTTCTAATTCATCACGAATACGCGACACTTGATCGGCGGTGACATTTGGAGACTCATCGGTCCAAGCTTTGCGCATGTAATTTATTAAATCAGCCATTTCTTGGTTAGATAATTCTTCAAATGAGTCCATTGCGTAAAAAGCAGTGGTGGCATTGTATTTTTGACTGGGAATGCCTCGTAATAAAACCGCCACACTGTTGTATAAACTTGGGCGATTAATGGTGGCATTGCTTTGCATGGCAGGGGCTATTTTCGGCTTACCTTGCCCTTCTAAGCCGTGACAGCCTGAACACATATTTACATAGGTATTATGACCTGCGGCTTTTTTATCTGGCGTGCGTGCAATAATGGGTTTTGCTTCAACCGGTTTATCACTGTCTAACAAGTAGCTGGTCACGGCATTCATGTCACTCTCATTTAAGCGACTTAAACTGTGATACACCACCATGGACATTTCACCAAACACGGTACCTTTATCGCTGTAGCCATTTTTAAAAAGCGAAGCCAATTCCGGTTTCGTCCAACCTTGAGCAATTAAACGCCCAGGAGTTATGTCGCTGGCTTCAAACCCAGCAATCACATTGCCTTGCATGGGGCGTGTTAAATCTAGCTCCATGGTAAAGTTTCTGGGGGTATGGCATTCACCACAATGGCCAAGGGCATTCACTAAATAATTGCCGCGATTCCAATTCACGCTTTTATCAGGGTCTTTTTCAAAACTGGTGTCCTCAGCAAATAATGCTTTCCAAAACCCTAAACCAAAACGTAAGTTAAATGGAAAGGCAATTTCATTATCGCGATTAACTTGCATCACAGCGGGCAAGCTCATGAAATACGCATACAAAGCTTGGGTATCTTCTTCCGTTAACAAGGTATAAGAGGTGTACGGCATGGCAGGATATAAGTGCCCTGCACTGCCTTTGCCTTCGTGCATGGTTTGGCGAAACAGCTCGTAGCTGTACTTTCCAATACCAGTGTTTTTATCTGGAGTAATATTGGTGCTGTATAACACACCAAATGGGGTATGCATGGGTAAGCCACCCGCGAACGGCATGCCCTCTGGTGCGGTATGACAAGCAATGCAGTCACCTGCCACCGCTAAATACTTACCTTTTTCAATTTGCTCTTGGCTTGCGGTTTGCGCCTGTGAAAACTGCGCAGCCAGCAATAAAAAAGCCAACCATACAAACAAAGTTTTTATATTTTTCATGTGGCCTCCTATACCGTTAACCCAGGGGTTTTTAGAATTAACTCTTTTACCGCTTGGTAGTATTTTACGTAACCGGTGCAGCGGCAAATATTATCTTGCAACGCATCTTCAACGGTTTTTTCTACCTGGTCTTTATTGATAGGATTCTTAGCGAGTTTTTCTACCAAAGCCGTGGCGGTATTGACAAAGCCCGACGTACACCAACCACATTGAAAACTGTAATGCTCTAAAAATGCTTGTTGCACGGGAGATAATTCACTCACCTCCCCTTGCTCGTTGGTTTTTGCATGCCCTTCAACGGTACGTACTTTTTTACCATCAAAATAACCCGCACCAGAAATGCAACTGCGCTCGACACTGGTGGTGCCATCTTCATTGTCTACCAGTACCACGCAGGCATGACACACCCCGGCGCCACAACCAAATTTGGTGCCGGTTAAATTCAGTTTTTCGTGTAAAAATTCAATCATCATGGTGTGATCGCTGACTTCAACCGGGCCAATTTGTTGGCCGTTGATGTTCATATTTATGGTTTGGCTCATGATTACTTTAACCCCTTAATTTTCTGGGTTTTTAAAACTGAAAAGGCATTATTAATGTTTTGCATATGGGTCATATTTTTCATCATGACTGCAAGGCCTCTTTCACTTTTTTGGCGGTAATGGGTAAGGATCTAAAACGTACGTTGGTGGCTTGGTAAACCGCTTCAGCAATGGCTGGCACCACTGGAATCATCACCACTTCGCCTATGCCTTTACTTGGGGTATTTTCATTTAAAGGCTCAAGTAAGGTATGAGTATGTTGCCATACCCCCACATCTTTACCCTTGGCTAAATCGTAACGGTTTAAGTTCCACTGTCCGGTACCTGGGCCTTCTTCTCCTAAAGGCAACTCTTCAAACAACGCATGGCCAATGCCCATGGCCACTCCGCCTTCTATTTGACCTTCTACTAATTTGCTCACTAAAGGGGTGCCACAATCTAACCACGAATGGGTTTTCACCACGGCTACCTTGCCATTGCCTTTATTTACAGCCACATCGACTAGCGTGGCGCACGGGGCGTAATAGGTCACCATGGCGTTATTCATGGCCGTTGCTGGGTAATTCATTTTTTGGCGGTTAATTAAATGATAACCATGGCTCTTCATTAAATTTTTACGACGTTTATCGGCGCCGTTGCCGTACTGCAACGCTAAGCCGTCTAGCTCTAGGGTTTCTTTATTGCCTAAAATGCTAAATTGCGCATCAGCCCAAGACCAACGGTTAAACGCGTGGGTCATTACCCCAGTTACTAGGCCCAGCTCGTGGGCTTTCGCTGCCAACTGCGCTAACGGCAAAGATGGTTTACCTGGCATGGTAAGCATTTCATCTTTCCATTTGGCAAGCTCTATATCTTTAAAGCTAATGCGTTTATTGGCCACCTTCTCTGTGGAGCCGCTCCAAATATGTTGCGCCGCTGGCCACAAACCGTAGCGGTATAAAACGCGGGCAGCGCCATGACTGGTATGGGTTTGAAAATAAGACGACATGGAAGCACTGGACGCCATGGCCACTACGGGTGTCCACTGCGGATTTTGCGCCATCTCATCTTGACGAGCTTGGGAAGTAATATAAGGGTTGTCGGTTTGAAACTGCTTTAACGCAGCCCAACTATCCATTTTAGCAAGGTTCACTTGATGCGCAGTAGAGCCTAGGAATTTACCCACCGATACTGCTTGCGAAGTTTGTGTGCCGGTGCCCATTTCCATGAAGACAATGTCTAACTCAATTTTGCCTTCTGGGCTAATGCGCACAGCGGAACTAGGAGCCGCAGCACCGGTGCCATAATCTTTTGTGGCAATACCAAAGCCGGTACCGAACAACATATGCGGATTGTTTTTTTCAAATTCTTGTTTACGCGCTGCACGCTGCGTCCACATGGTGTGCTGCTTGGCCTTTTCTAAAATTTCCCCGTAACGTAATTCACCATTAGGAATGGCGCCCTGAGTATTGCGGAAACCCGTTTTCATGATATTTTTTTCACGCAACTCAATGGGGTCCATATCTAACTTTTGAGCCGCTTCATTAAGCATCATTTCCATGGACGACATGGTTTGCAATGTACCAAAGCCCCGCATGGAGCCGCAGTCAACGTTGTTACTTTGGTGAGCCGTGGCTTGAATGTCATTACGAGGTAAATAATAAATACCCTGAATGGCACTGGCCCCTACCATGGCAATGGCGCTACTGAAGTTACTGCGCCCGCCCCCATCTAAATTCATTTTGCTGTGTAAGCCTTGCAATTGGCCGGTTTTTTTATCAAAGGCCAACTTGTTATCCATGATAAATGGGTGACGCTTCAAGCCTGCCTGAAATTGCTCAAACCGGTCGTTGGCTAAGTAAAGAGGACGGCCTTCTGAGAACAAAGCGGCGATGGTGCCGTAATAAGGGAAAATAGAATGATCTTTAGCACCAAAGGCACCGCCTACATAAGCACTGTGCACCACAATATTTTTAATGGAATGACCCATCTTACTGTGGGCTAAAATTTCAGCCACTTGCTCTTGGTAATCGTGAGGAGACTGACTGGTGGCCACCACGTGTAGGGTTTTAGTGGCTTCTTCCCAGAAACCATTAAAGGCTTCGGGTTCCATCATCATAGGGTCAACACTTTGCGAGGTGTATTGCTCGTCAATGATCAGCCAGTCGTCGGCATTTTTTTGCATTTTCTGTTGCACTTCATTGCCATAATACAAGCCACGTTCACTGACACTGCCCGCTTGATTAGGGTCTCCTTTCCAAACTGGCATGCGGCGCTGGTAGCTTGGGAAAAACAATCCATCTTGCAAGGGTGAGTACTTGTCTTTGCCCGACGCACCTTGCTTACCTTCTTCACGAACAATTCGCCATGCGGCGTATGGGTTGCTGGTGAATGGCTTAGTGGATTTTCCGTAACGCACCACATTGTCATTAAACTGCAGCTTTAATTTAGCTTCTTTAAATTGGTCAAAGTTTTCAAATAATAAAATGGCCACCGCGTGACCGTAATACTGTGGCGCGGCATTTTTAGCCACCAGCATGTCATTGCCAAAAAATGGCGGTAATTCTAATTTTTGTTTAACTAAATCTTCCGCCAAAATCACTTTAAATGGCTGAGCGTTTTCGGGGATATCGGTTAAATCCACATGGGAAAAGGTGTGGTCGACCTTGGTGGCGCGTATCACAAACCCGTAGGCCTGTTCTTTTGGCCAGCCGGCCATGTCTTGGGCACGAAAGTCTCGGCCGTATACTTTTTGACCAGTGACTTTGGCAATGCCATCTAGGCGAAACTTGGGGGCTTTGTACCCTAAAACCTGGCTAGAGTTAGACGCTTGTGCCACCGCTTCATTTAATGACAAAACCAAGGGTGCGGTATACAGGGTTACACCAGCTACCACACACTGCTTAATAAACTTTCTGCGCGGAAGTTCTTCGCTGTTACCGACCTGATCTACCATAAGCTCCTCTGGGGTTTCCTGTCATCCAAGGTGCATTATTTATACGTGAGTAATGCAACATAGGAGACGTTTAGACTATTACAAATTATCTTGCAGTTTAAAAAGTGAACACTTTTTAATTCAAGCAGCTTTGGCTGAAACTGCACTAAATTGCCCGTTATTAACACGATTATTCTAGGCGGGCGCAATATAACCTGACCAAACAGTCAAGAAAAGAGTTTTATTGGTTTTTAGGTTTCATTAATGGCTTTTCAGCACTTTTCCCTGACGAATGCGCTTTACGTTCATATTCATAAGGTGGCGTAAGCCATAAGCGAACAGCCAGCGCTTGAGTCCTGACAAATTAGTACCATGGGCCTCATAAAACTGATCGGGCTGCTCATACACCCCGAAATCATCGGCAATGCCTTCTTTCTGAATGTAGGTAGACTGCCCTTGCCAGTGCACATTGGGCGCGGCCAAACAGGGCGTGGCAATACCGTAACCACTAAACGATTGGCATTGACCTGCGAAGGTGGCCTGTACTTGAGTTAAGTACGCTTGGTCAATAATGTAACCTTCAAGATTAAGCCATTGACCATTAAGCTTCACTTCCACCCAGCTATGAATAATGCGCTTAGGGGCCAATACAAATAAATAGTTTGGAATAGCGCCTTTTTGTAAGGCATTAAAAATCGTAAAACCGTGAAGGCGGCATTCAATACCAAGGGCCCGCAGCAACGCCATTAATAATGTCCCCTTGGTGTTGCATTGCCCATAACCGTCTTTCAAAACATTGCTGGCTTTCAAGGTATCTGATTTATTGTAACCAAAAGCCATTTGGTCGCGCACATAGTCATACACGGCACCAATGGCATCAAAAGGCTTTAAGCTGCGCCATTTCTGCTCAGCAATAAGCGCTTGAATGGCAGGGCTTTCAAAGTCCAGCATTTCAGTACTAACAAGATAAGGGGATTGAGGCTGGAGCGGCGTTTGAGTGATGGGCAATGGCATGGTCACCTCCTAATTAAGATGAACCAAGCCTACTCTTTGCACCTGCTATGAACTTGTATAAACCTGCTACGTTGGCACATTATTCATACCAATAATGGCGAGATTGCTAAGCCATCAGATATTAACGTTTACATGAATTATGACGGGGGTCCTCGCCGTATTTAATGTCTTCGAGAACCTTAATAAGGGTTTCAAGCCAGCCAAACGCATGGGCGTCAAAGGTGGGCTGGCGCTGTAAATATTCGCCCACCATGGCAAACGACTTTTCTTGTATCTCTCTTAGCTTGGCCACATTGCCTTTATATTTTAGTAAATATTCACGTAAGGGAAGGCCATCATCTTTACTTAAACGGTAGTTTGTAAATGCGCCCATTAAAGCCGTGTCTATGTGGTCCATAATGTCTTGCTCTTATTTTTATTGGTTGCCACTTCTTCCTTTAAGGAAAATGCAGGAGCAGGATCATAATGCAGTTTTTGCTCACCAAGCAATCAATGATTGCCTTATTTAGCAGACAAATGTACAGATTTATTATTTTCCTGAAAAACCGTATTTACCCGTTACTTCTCATAGCTTGAAATAATAGTGGTGCTGGCCACTGAATCAGTAAAATAGAGTGCTTTAACGGTTAAATATTCAGCGTCACTAAAAAAGCTATCCATATTATTGGCATTGGGAAAACACAGTGTAAATACACGGTTAATGGGCTCTTGTGTAGGGGATTTTAATACCTTAGACACTGTAAAATCATAACCAAACGCCCCTTGATATTGAGCCAATATTGGCATCATGGCCGCTCGGTATTGCCGATATTTTTCGTCATCTAACACTTCAAGCCCCACTAAAATTTCATGCGCCATTACTGATTCCTAAATATAAAATGAACAACAAGATAGCAAATAATCCCTATACACAGGGAATTTTCAATAAGCCCCAAATAACCCTTACTTTAAGACAATTATTTAAAGCGGTATTTAAACTCCTAAGACAAACAGTAAACAAAACCTTCAATTGCGCCCCCTATCACCGACTAAAGACACCGCTATGCTATTATTAACCCAATAAACATGGGCAAAGTATTGGAGTGAGTGTGAATGTAAAGGCTCTTTGGCTCATGGCATGCTTAATGGCTTTTCTGCCTTCTATAAGCTGTGGTAATAGCGTCATACACGTTGATGACTCTCGCTATTATCACCTCATTCAGGAAGTGGATTTTCTGTTTGATTCATCTAAAACATGGGATATTAAACGGGTTAGGGAATCACAGAGCTGGCAACCCATCACCGGTAATTCCATTAACTTTGGTTTTCAAGATGCCAGCCTGTGGCTTAAATTCACCGTACAAGCCAATCAAGACGGCGATTACGTATTACACATCCCCTACCCCCTATTAGATTTCTTAGATCACTACAGCTTTATCAATAACTCACCCTATGAAACCTACCAAACAGGTGACCTTAGAGACTTTGATACTCGTGCGGTGAACCACATTGATTTTGTGTTTGCATACCCTTTAAAAGCTCAGCAAACACTCAGTGTATTTTTGCGCGTCGAAAGCCAAGGAGCATTAGAAGTACCCTTATTGTTTTCTTCTAATGAGGTGTTTGTTGATCATAATAATGACAGTATATTTTTAAGAGGCTGGGTATCGGGCATTTTATGGCTGATGTTGATTTACAACTTATTTATTTACATTGCTATTCGCGACCGGCTTTATGCTCTTTATGTGGTCAACGCCTTTGCCATGATGGTGGTATCCAACAGCTATGATGGCTTTGCGTTTCAAGTATTATGGCCATCAACTCCACACTTAAACACCTTAGTTTTCCCGTTTTTTAATGCCTTAATTCAAGCCACCTCTTTAATGTTCATGTTTGAATTATTAAATATAATGAAAGTTAAAACCTGGTATCGCCAGTATTTCTTAGGCTTGTTTTACTGTGTTTTACCCCTGCCTCTATTGGCGATCATTCTGCCTTATCACATCATCGTGCCGGTAGAAGTTATTTTTGCACTCATAGTTAACGGCTCTTCATTACTTTTAGGGTTACACCTTTCCTTAAAGGGAGATCGCTCTGCCATTTACTTTACCGTGGCAGTACTGCTTTTTAGCGTGGGCTTAATGAGCAATAATTTGAAAAGTTTAGGCTTACTGCCCACCAATTTCTTTACCCAACATGCCTATCAAATTGGTTTTTTCATTGAAATGGTGGTGTTGTCACTGGCATTAGCCCAGCGCATCGATACCGCCAAAAAAGAGCGTTTATTCGCCCAAAAAGAAAACATTAAAAACCTTAGACGTTATGCTGACCTGTACAGTGATTCGTTATCGGGTAACTTCCAAGTTAAAAAAAACGGGCAGTTAATATCCGTCAATAGCGCCTTCACGCAAATACTGGGCTACCCATCCAACGCATCTCTCATGGCATCGCCGGTTGCGGCTAATATCGAGTTATTAGCCCATGACCCGAATATGCCGGCCAGATTGTTAAAGCTGTTGAGAGTCAATGGACGCGTCATTGACTTTGAAGAGCAACTAAAACGTAAAGACGGCAAAGCGTTGTGGGTGTCATTATCTATGCGCCCTTCAAAAGGCAGCGATGAAGCCGTAGCGCATTACGAAGGGTCACTCATAGACATTAGTGAACGCAAAGAAAATGAAACCCTGAGAGAGCAAGCCCTTAAAGAAAGAATGGCCTCGATGGAGCAATTGATCATGGGGATTTGTCATGAGCTAAATACGCCTCTTGGCAGCTCTATGACCGCCTTAAGTCACATAAGAGACTTAGTGTCACGGCTCAGTGATAGCTATCACGAAAAAGCCTTAACCCGTGATTTATTTCAAGACGTTATTATGCAGGAACTGGAGTCCTTGGATTTCACTGAAGCCAATCTTGCTAAGGTTAGTGAACTCATACAGCAATTTAAAATTAGCACCATTTTAAAAACCGATTACGAACAAGTTGAAAGCCACTTAATAACGCTCATCAATGAGTCTATACAGACACAACAAGAAAGGATCGGGCAATTAAAGGTTAACGTCACCATAAACTGCAAGCCAACGCTTTGTATATATCACTATGCTCAAGCCATTTTCGAAGTCATTGAACAACTGGTAACGAATAGCCTTGACCACGCTTTCCAAAGTGATCAAGACAATCAAATTACCATTAATGCCACACAGGACAATGACAACATTGAAATCATTTACCAAGATAACGGCGTTGGATTAAGCGCTGAAAATAAACAAACTTTATTTAACCCGTTTTATACCACCCAACGAGGCATCAAAGGAAAAACAGGGTTAGGCATGTACTTGGTATTTAATTTAACCAGCCAAGTATTAAAAGGGTCAATTGAAATTCTAGAGACACAAACAGGGTTAGCTTTTAAACTAACCCTACCCAAGGATTTGAGCCTTTTAACATCATAGAAAAGAGCTTTTCGATGCTGTATTAATTACATGACCACCCGCATTGAACAAGCATTAACAAACAAATTAAAACTAAATTAAACCTTGCCATTACTAACCGGCTCTAAGTCTATTTATGGATTAACATGCTAGGAACACAGACGAGTTTATCCTGATTAAATCTAAATAATACCGCCTATGTTTATGCCTAATTAGGGTGATCACTACCACTAAAAAATATGGGCCAAAAGCTAATCATTCCTATTTGAAACTGATATTTAAAGTGTCATTAAGGGTTAAATTTCGTAAGAACTCTGGGTTGTTAATAATCGTTTTCATGCACTGAAAAAGCCCTCACTTCGCCATGAGGGTGCAAATTAAGGGCTGTAGCGTGACAACGGGTGCTTTTTAACCAAAATAAGTTAAATCAATAACCAGTATAAGCCAGATTTTTTAGATTTATGGCCAATTGAGACTAGGCTTAGCTTAAATTATAGAGCTATCTGACCTATAATCCCGCCGTTATTTTTAAGTTGGCCTGTTTCACAGTCCAACACCTGATGGCGGAAAGTCACAGGTTAATTTGATATTGAGTGAGAGATTCGTATGAGCTTGTATACAGAATACCTAGCAGAAATTGAGGTTCGTAAAAACGACCTTGGATTGAACCCAAAACCGATTGATGGAAGCGATCTACTATCTGAGATCATCGCTCAAATTAAAGACACAGGTAATGAGCACCGCACCGCTTCTCTAGACTTCTTCATCTACAATACGATTCCAGGTACCACCCCAGCCGCGGTCGTTAAAGCTGCCTTCTTAAAAGAAATCGTACTTGGCCAAGAGAAAGTAGAAGAGATTTCTGCTGAATTCGCTCTTGAGCAACTGTCTCACATGAAAGGCGGCCCTTCTATTGAAGCGCTTTTAGACATCGCACTTTCTGACGATGCTAACGCTCGCGCGGCTGGTGAAGTGCTTAAGTCTCAAGTATTCCTATACGAAGCAGATACTTCACGTATTTCTGACGCTTTCAAAGCAGGCAACGCCATTGCTAAAGACCTTTTAGAAAGCTACGCAGCTGCTGAGTTCTTCACTAAGCTTCCTGAAATCGATGAGAAAATTGACGTAGTAACTTACATCGCCGCTGAAGGTGATATCTCTACTGACCTTCTTTCTCCTGGTAACCAGTCTCACTCACGTGCTGACCGCGAATTACACGGCCAGTGCATGATCACACCGGCCGCTCAGCAAGAAATTGTAGCGCTTGGTAAAAAACACCCAAATGCTAAAGTGATGCTAATCGCTGAAAAAGGCACAATGGGTGTTGGTTCTTCTCGTATGTCGGGTGTGAACAACGTAGCTCTTTGGGCGGGTAAGAAGACATCTCCTTACATTCCGTTCATTAACAACGCACCAGTTGTTGCGGGTACTAACGGTATCGCACCAATCTTCTTAACCACTGTTGGTGTAACCGGCGGTATTGGTCTTGACCTTAAAAACTGGGTTAAAAAATTAGACGCTAACGGCAACGCAGTTAAAGATGCTAACGGCGACAACGTATTAGAAGAAGCTTACTCAGTGGCCACTGGTACGGTTCTTACCATCAATACTAAAACTAAGAAACTTTACAACGGCGACAAAGAGCTTGTTGATGTTTCTGATGCGTTCTCTCCACAGAAAGTTGAATTCATGAAAGCCGGCGGTTCATACGCTCTGACTTTCGGTAAGAAACTACAAACGTTCGCGGCTGAAACATTAGGTGTTGAAGCGCCAACCGTATTTGCGGCTTCTAAAGAAATTTCTGTTGAAGGCCAAGGCCTTACTGCTGTTGAAAAAATCTTCAACCGTAACGCAGTAGGTGTGGCATCGAATACGCCTCTACACACAGGTTCTGACGTTCGCGTTAAAGTGAATATCGTAGGTTCCCAAGATACAACGGGCCCAATGACGTGTCAGGAACTAGAAGCCATGGCGGCCTCTACTATCGATCCTGGTGTTGATGGTGCTTTCCAGTCTGGTTGTCACACAGCTTCTGTATGGGACAACAAAGCCAAGGCTAACACGCCTAAGCTAATGGAATTCATGAACGCATTCGGCGTCATCACAGCACGTGATCCGAAAGGCGTTTATCATTCAATGACTGACGTAATCCACAAAGTATTGAACGACATCACTGTTGATGATCGTGCCATCATCATCGGTGGTGACTCTCACACTCGTATGTCTAAGGGTGTCGCGTTCGGTGCTGACTCTGGTACGGTTGCGATCGCACTTGCTACTGGCGAATGTGCTATGCCAATTCCTGAGTCTGTTAAAGTGACCTTTAAAGGCCACATGAAAGACCACGTTGATTTCCGTGATGTTGTTCACTCAACTCAAGCGCAAATGCTTAACAAGTTCGGCGAAAACGTTTTCCAAGGCCGTGTAATCGAAGTTCAAATCGGTACTTTGCTTGCTGACCAAGCGTTTACCTTCACTGACTGGACTGCAGAAATGAAAGCTAAGGCTTCTATCTGTATTTCTACTGATGACACTTTGGTTCAATCTTTAGAATTGGCTAAAGCGCGCATCCAGATCATGATTAACAAAGGCATGGAAAACTCTGCAAACATGCTTCAAGGTCTTATCGATCTTGCTGACAAGCGTATTGCTGGCATCCAGTCAGGTGTTGAGCCAGCACTTGCCCCTGATGACAACGCTAACTACTTCGCTGAAATCGTTGTAGATCTAGACTTGATCGACGAGCCAATGATTGCTGACCCTGACGTAAACAACGAAGACGTTTCTAAGCGTTATACGCACGATGTAATCCGTCCTACTTCTTTCTACGAAGGCCGTAAAGTTGACCTAGGTTTTGTTGGTTCTTGCATGGTGCACAAAGGCGACATGCAAATCATTGCTGCTATGCTTCGCAACATGGAAGCACAAGGCAAAGAAATCAGCTTCAAAGCACCTCTTGTGATTGCGCCACCAACATACAACATCGTTGATGAGCTAAAAGCAGAAGGTGATTGGGAACTTCTAGAGAAATACTCTGGTTTTGAATTCTCTGATACAAACCCTAAAGAAGCAGCCCGTACTAAGTACGAAAACATCATGTACCTAGAACGCCCTGGTTGTAACCTATGCATGGGTAACCAAGAGAAAGCAGAAGCCGGTGATACTGTTCTTGCCACTTCTACTCGTCTTTTCCAAGGCCGTGTTGTAGAAGACTCTAAGGAAAAGAAAGGTGAATCTCTACTAGGTTCTACGCCAATGGTTGTACTGTCTACTATGCTGGGTCGCTTCCCAACAATGGCTGAGTACAAAGAAGCCGTTGCAGGTATTAACCTAACAAGCTTCGCGCCACCGTCTGAAGACCTAGCGCGTCCAGCGATTCCTCTTAAAGTGGTTTAATGACATACAGGGTGTACTTGCCAAAGCTGTTCCATACAGCTCTCGGCATTTTTTACATCCTTGTAGGTCATGCCGCGTAGAACATGGATGTTCGCCAGCGGCGCAATGCTTTAAAAGAAAATAAAAAAGTCAGGGATTGAAATACATCTCTGACGCCTTTTAAGAGATGACTTACGCCCGTTGACGTACAGGATGTACTGATATCGCTTTAGATAGGATTTCTATTTAGCGGTGAGTTTTTTCTTAAAGCATAAAAAAGCCCAAGCAATGAGAATTGTTTGGGCTTTTTTGCTTTTAAAACCCGTTATTAGATTTTTAATAAATGGCAAGGCCTTAAATTTCAATAGGGTTTGAGTTTTTATTTTACATACATCAAACATACCAATAGATTAGTAGCCTACAGTTTGAAATTAGGCTATCAACCAGTGAATTATACTAAAGAAGAATATATATCCCTGCTTGGCAAAGACGCCCTCTATATACAAAAATCTATTCATAACACTGGAAAATTAAGTTATTTCGGCGGATACCCTACACTTCCAAAACAGTTAACATGGCCCACAACTATATACGAAGGAAAGAAGACTCAACTTCCATTTCTTGCTCAAATTAATTTAATAGACTTGCCTGGAGACAATAAATACCTCCCTAAAATGGGTGTTTTATATTTCTTTTACGACATTTCATTTGAAGAGCACCAACACCCTTCACCAACCTGTGTATTGTATTCTAAAGAAGTAAATGATAAAGAAGCAAAGCCTAGTAAAGAGCTACTCCCCTCTTTTAACAATGACCTCATGATGACCGGACTATTTTTATATAGGCATCCTGACATCTTGTATGTACACCCAAGAGATTGCTACCCTAAAAATGAGGTATCATTTTTTAAATATAAGGATATAAACAATCCTATTCACGAATACACTGAGAATATAGAAAATTTTTCGTTTTTTGATGAGCAAAAAATCGAAAGAAAAAAACTCATTTCGAAAAGCATCGATACTAACTTTGCTTACCAAGAAAAAAACATACACCCAAGCATCCATAATCTAATTGACCGAGATAAACTACCTAACTGGCTAGTGGGACAGCTGGAATATAAGTCAGAAAAGATTAAAGAAAGCCCTTTTGCAAAGGACTGGCCGCAATCTTGGTTTCATATTGAAGTATTTTGCCATGAATTTAAAAAAGGGCTTAGTAAAAACAAAGGGATTGTAAAAGTAGATGATGAACTTCTGAATTTTTTAATGATAACCTGTGAAAATTGGTTGAGCCTTGCACAAAGCTCAGTACACTCTGAAAAAGTACCACTAAATAATGCTTTAGAGTTTAGAGACTGGATATTCGAAAACTACTTAAAAGCTCTCAATACAACCTCAAATTCCAATGCTTCTTCTACTATTCGGTTTTCTATTGAGTCCTCTGTATCAAGCTTTATGTTTGCCACAAACTGGCTTTTCGATCTAAATGATAGTGGTGTATCAGTATTTAGTGAAAATCAAATAGAAATCATTGACCAATATAGAAAGGAGAGTGCACATAACCCACATCAAATACTCGGCTATGGTGAGCGTAATGACAGACTTGAGTACGAAGAAGTATCTTATGAAGATTCGATATTACTATTACAATTAAGCTGGGACGATACAATACTTTGGAGCTTCGGAGACCTGAGCACCCTTCAGTTCAGAATATCTAAAGAGAGTCTAAAAGCCCTACGCTTTGAAGATACTACGATGGCACTAATATACTAAAGATGTAAACTTCGATTCTAAGTTAATCTAAGCACTGCGCTGACCTAGATAATATCGTTCTTGCTAGTTCTTCCCGTCTTTTTCAAGGACATGTTGTAGAAGATTCAAGCGATAAGAACGATGAAACTCTACTAGGTTCGACTCTATTGGTTTTACTTTCTACCGTATTGAATCGTTTCCCAACATTGAAAAAGTACTAAGTCGCTGTTGAAGATGCTCTCTTAACAAGCTTTACGCCACCGCCTGAAGACCTAGCGCGTTCAGCAATTTCTCTTAAAGCTGTATAAGCTTTAAGAGAAAGAGAAAGAGAAAGAGATCAAAATAGAGCATTCAATAACAGTCATGAGGGGCTTTGATGAAATAACTCGCGCCCGTTGACGTACAAGATGCCTATCTAGCGGTGAGTTTTTTGTTTAGAGTTCAGCCCTCCCTTTCCAATCGATATACTTTCTACTTACACTTAGTCACAATGTCTCTCTGCCCTTAAATAGAAGAAAAATGAGATTTGAAATGATCAATAGAAAGATTCTAATTTTAGGTGGCTATGGCAACTTTGGAAAACGTATCGCTGAAGATCTTTCTAGCATTCAAGGCATCACTTTATTGATAGCCGGCCGAAATATAAATAAAGCACAAACTTTGGTAAACAAGTTAACGCCTACCGCTAACGCACAGTTAACGGCCTTAGCAATCGATATAAACAGTGAGAGCTTCAGGCAAGATTTGAAGTCATTATCTCCCTTCCTTGTTATACATACAGGCGGCCCTTTTCAAAATCAAGATCACAGGGTTCCTAAAGCCTGCATTGAGGCTGACACACATTACATTGACCTTGCCGATGACAGTAAATTTGTTTGTGACATCCAACACCTAAACCAAGAAGCTAAAGCAAAGAACTTGTTGATCATAAGCGGGGCTAGCTCTGTGCCTGGGTTATCATCAGCCGTATTGGATTATTACCAACCGCAATTTTCCAGTATCCAAGATATAGAGATTGCCATTGCTCCTGGGAACAAAGCAGAACGAGGTGCAGCCACAATTGGAGGGATATTATCCTATATCGGTAAACCGATTCCCGGCTTTAAGAACGGCAAGCAATTCCCGTCTTATGGTTGGATGAACATACAAAAGGTTAATTTCGGAGGAATTATTGGAAAACGCTGGCTCGCTAATGTTGATGTACCAGACCTTTCCATTTATCCAACACGTTATAACGTGAAAGGTTCAGTTTCTTTTCAAGCCGGTTTAGAGCTCACTGTTTTGCATTTAACGATGAACATAATGGCTTGGTTAACCAAATTACGTCTGTTTCAAGCCTGGAACAAACTCACCAAACCAATTTATTTTATAAGTAAAATTTTTTCTGTGTTTGGAACTAATAAAGGTGCCATGCGTATATCCATAAATGGTGAGGATGGGAGAACGACCAAAAAAATTATATGGACCTTATTTGCTGACAATGGTGTTGGGCCCTACATTCCAACGGTTTCTGCCATTATAATGGCCAGAAAGCTAATATTTCAGGGAACAAACATTACAGGGGCAATGCCTTGCTTAGGACTATATGAATTGGCCGATTTCTCTCCTTACATTGAAAGCCTCGGCTTAACCACTCAGGAGTCTTGTGATGGATAGTTACTTAACACTCAAGTTAATTCACATTCTTTCCTCAACGGTTCTGTTGGGCACGGGAGCTGGTATTGCCTTTTTTATGCTGACCGCCTATCTTTCCAAATCTGCCACCGCCCTATTGGTAACCTGTAAAAATGTAATCTTAGGGGACTGGGTATTTACTGCTCCTGCCATTATCATTCAGGTAATCACAGGCTTTCTATTAATGCATAAGCTAAATTATTCATATACTTCCACTTGGTTCTACTCTGTCTTAACCTTGTTTTTAGCCATAGGCGCTTGCTGGTTACCCGTGGTACGCATTCAGTATAGATTGAAGAGCATAATAGAAGCGAGTGTTGACCAAGAGACGATTCCCGACTCTTTTCACTCTCTTTTTAAAGTCTGGTTTTTATTAGGGGTTCCAGCCTTTTTTATGGTTATTTCTATCTTTTATCTCATGATTTTCAAACCCTTTTTGTAGACCAAAATGAACACAATAAACCAACGGCTAGCTCTATTCTCCCTATCCATTCTCTGGATATTTACAGGTATCACTTCGTTTTATTTTTCACCAGAAATTGGATACGAAATTTTAGAGAAAGCTGGGATAAAAGATTTTACAGCTGAGCTCTTACTTGTATCAGGGAGTATCTTGGATATTTTAATAGGATTTTGGTTACTGTCTAAATACCAGTTAAAATGGTGCTTGAAGTTTCAGATTAGCGTCATCATTTTCTACTCTATTTTACTTTCCTTCATTGCTCCCGAGTTTTGGCTACATCCATTTGGCCCTATCACTAAAAACCTCCCTATCATTGCTCTTATTTTGGTTTTACTCGATCACATCAATGATACAAGCAAAGCTAATACAACTTAAAAGACCCCGCTAATCAAAGAAGCTTATCGCTAGGCGCTTTGCGCCCTTTATTCGCACAATGAATCAGCTGGCTTAATGGGATAATACCTGTCTTGAATTGCTAGCCCAAAGGCGCAAAAGCTCTAATTTTCAGTATTGTATTCTCAGGAATAATTTTGCCATATAAAAATAAGTATATGACCTCCCGTGAAAGTAATAACAATAATAAAATATCAAAAAGTACTACTGGTAACCGGTTTGTTATTTTTAGATTTTAATAGCCATGCCAAAATTACGCATACTTTACTTTAATGAAATGGCTCGCGCCTGTTGACGTACAGGATGTACTGATATCGCTTTAAACAGGATACCTATCTAGCGGTGAGTTTTTCTAAAGAGCACACGTTGATATGTTCCATACATAAAACGGCGTACCTATATCCATGTAGGAAAAAAGCCCAAATAATGAAAGTTGTTTGGGCTTTTTTTATATTTAATTTGAGCGATCTATCCTGGCCAGTTGAAATTAGAAAAACGATAAAATCTAACCCGTTGTCGATTTTTCTTATCAGTACAAGTGCATACGTTTTTTCCCACCAGTCCACAGCCGCCACAAGCGCGACGACCACAATCTGAATCTGTAGCGGGAGGTGGAGAGGTAACGACCCATTTGCTGCCATCAGGATCGGTATAAAAACCGAACCCTCCAGAGTGGCCTGGCTGGCCATCCATTACTAAAGTTTTTAATGCATTGTCTTTGGCCAGTATTGTTTGATTTGCTTTCCACACTCGTATCTTGTTTTCGTCATCTGAAAATAAAATACATGCCTTATACCATGCACCATTTTTATAATAATAATCACAATCCTGAACGCTATCACTTAGCTTGGTAACCGGGCCCACGGTTTTTCCTGTGGTGACATTATTATAGCGATTACAACTGCCAGCGGTGCCTTTACAATTACGCATGTAATACTGGGTGTAGGATGAGTAGTTTGTTTTAACCTTTAGTTCAGGGTTATACATGTTTGGAGATTTAGCCCCCACAAACCCCACCGAATGGTCAAACCATCCTTGGTATTCCACATCCCCTTCCCCGTTAAACCGCCACAGCTCTGAGTCATAGGATAAATTTAAAAAACCTTGATGAGTGAACCCTGTGTAAGCCCAACCCTTGTATAACAGTATTCCGCTGGGGTGCTGAAACTCGCTGCCCTGGGTGAATTCTTTAATCAATTCTCCATTGGCATCGTGCACATATAAAAAACTGGCATGGTCACCGTTGGTATCCATGCATGTAAAATAATAATGTTGCCCATCAAATTTAATACCTTGGGCGTGACAACCTTTATCCTTCGACCCTAGTTTGGCCGTTCCTATGTCATTAAGAAAATAATCGACATTTTCAACTGGGTACAATGCCGATTCCCCCACAGCCAAAACCGATGATGCGAACGAAATTAACAGTAACATCAACCCTGTTTTCAAGGTGAGCCTAAAGCGCACGAATAAGGCCATAATCATAATTCTCCTCTCTTGTTATTTTAATTTTTTATGGATATATATTTTGAACAACATAACCATCACTGGCGAACCTTCAAACCAATGAATAGCCCGCCTGATCATTTTGGTTTACTTGCCATATAGCCAGTTAATAAACCCAGCCGATCTTTTGTAAACTTTTCGCCATTCCTCTGCCGTCTTGTTTTCTTTGGGTATACTCGGCTAAAAGTTTTATCCAATCCTTTGAAAATTTATTACAGTCACCCGGCCAACGGGCACTTAGATAATTATCATCACGTACTGTAAAGCCAAAACGCAGGGATTCTTCCTTATCCCGTATTGGCAAAAGTGGCCCTTTATAAAAGCGTCCTTCTTGGCCCAGCGCTTCACTCACCTCACGCTCTACCGTTATGGGGTAAGTGCGGTAATATCTACCCAACCACAATGCTGTAGCAGCCCATGCAGACAGCTCCACTGATGCTGGCAGTGCCGTACTGAGACGTCCATCTAGCACTGATAAACCAGTTCTATTCTTGCTGCGAGCCAGTAAAAGAACACCATGGCACACGGCGGCAACGGGTTTATCATTTTGAAAGAAGTGACGACAAATACTCTGAGCCGTTACCGAGTCAATCATGGTTTTCATCCCAGGAGCATGGCCACCAGGAATAAACAAAGCGTCATAGGCCGCTGCTAATACATCGGCATATGAAAGAGGGTGTAAAAATTGCTCATTCGCCACCATGGTCTGATATTTTTTAATATCGATCTTACGGGTCATAAAAATTGGCGACAAAAGTGAAAAGCCGCCATCCACTAAACGAGGATCAGCATAAGCGGGTTCACCTTCTGGAGTGGCAAAATAAAGATCATGCCCAGCCTTAACCATTTCAATCCACGGAACAGCCGTTTCAGTTGGATCGTAATCACACTTAGGTAAAAGAATTAATACTTTCACTTTCCTTTCCTTTTAGAGGCTTGGCTGTCTACCACCCTTGCCAATGAAGCTTGAAATCTAATCTAATGAAGCCTCAAATTAAAATTGAGGCACTGATTATCAACTTAAATTTTTATTGATAAAGGTGATCACCATTACCAGTTAAGCCGCCACTATTGCCACTAAATGTATGAACTTGGCCGTCATTGTTATTTCCCCCTCGATTTAAATCTTCTTTAGGGGCCCCCACTGCTAAGTCGCTATAACCATCACCATTAAAATCCCCCGCTACCACAGACCAACCGAAGCGATCATCTCTTTCAGGGCTGTTCACTACACCTACGGAATCCTGTGTAAATGATTCATCACCTGCATCATCAAGGCCGCTGCTTCTTCCAAATAAAACATTCACACTACCAGTATCCCATTCACCATTGGTGTCTTCATTGGGTGAACCAATGGCCAAATCATCATAGCCGTCTCCGTTAAAATCACCGGCAGACAAGGAATAGCCAAAATGGTCGTCTTTCTCGGCAGTTCCATTTACTGTTCCCACTGACTGATTCCACATTTTAGATCCGTCACCACTCAAACCAGAGGCTCGTCCATACAAAATATGAATGAGACCATCGTTATTATCATCTCCTGCTAGCACATCTTCTTTAGGTGAACCGATGGCTAAATCAGCAAAACCATCATTGTTAAAATCACCTGCTGCCAACGCGAAACCAAAATGGTCATCATCTTCAGTACCGCTCGCTATGCCATTCGTATCCTGATGAAAAGACTGATCTGCAGCATCATCAATACCTATGTCACTACCAAATAAAACGTTAACATAGCCTGCATTATCGTCTCCGTTTACATCTTCTTTTGGCACACCCACGGCTAAATCATCAAAGCCGTCATTGTTAAAATCACCTGCCGCTAAAGACCAACCAAAGCGATCATCTGTTTGTGCCGTGCCATTTACAGTGCCAACATCTTGCGCCCAATCAGTTGAGCCAATAGCTTTAATACCGGTGCTGCTTCCATAAAAAACATGGGCCATGCCGTCATTGTCATTGCCACCAGCTGTGCGATTTTCATTGGGTGAGCCCACTGCCAAATCCGCGTAACCATCATTGTTAAAGTCACCTGACGCCAACGAATAACCAAACTGATCATCGCCCTCTGCACTGCTGGCTACATTGCTGGTATCTTGATGAAGATAGGTATCATTTCTAGCTGTTAAACCTTCAGCACTGCCGTAAATAATACTCACCGCCCCACCGTCTTCAGCGTTACCAATTTTTTCATGGGGAGCCCCTATGGCCAGATCGTCAAACCCGTCGTTGTTATAGTCACCAGAACTCAATGCAAAACCAAACCAATCATCTCCTTCTGCGCTGCCTACTAACCCAGGGCTGTCACCATTCCACAATTGGCAGAACCCCTCTTCAATTTTAACGCCATCGACACTGCCATATACGATATTCACGGCACCTGCATCATCATCACCATTAATATCTTCATTAGGAGCGCCTATGGCTAAATCATCAAAACCATCTCCATTGAAGTCACCACTGGCTAGGGCCTTACCTAAATGGTCATCTTTTTCTGCCGAACCTGCCAAGTAACCATCATTACCAGGCAGAACACCGCAGGCCCATACATTCTCAAAGCCTTTAATGCGCGAATACTCAAGCGAGGTTTGATTGTTAGCGACCCACTGCCCTTCATTTGCTTGGTCGGTGTAATTCAACCAAACAGCCGAATCTCTTTTTTGAAGCATTAAAGCCTGTTTATCAACTGCGATGGTGGGAACTGAAAACACATGGCTGCCAGAAGTTTCTTCTTCACAATAGTGTTCGCCTAAATGCCATTCACCAGCAGCTTGAGTGACTATCCAATCGTGACTACCTAGCTTTTGGCACGCGTAATTATTTTCTCGATCATCACCACAAGTTCGATCTTCAAAGCGACCTGTGCTTTGCAATATGGCGCAGTCATCATTGGCACTGGATTGATTAGGTTGATTAACATCCCAACTCCATAGCAGAGCGTCCATTCGAGAATCCCCTGGCACAATTTTATCCAAGCCAAAAATATTGATGCCACAAGACAATGCAAAAGCCACATCACTGGCAGAAAGGTTAACCGGATCACCAAAAGCATTACCCGTCCAAGTTAAATCCTCAAACACTCGCACCCATTTTGAATCCATTTGAGTGGCACTGTATTTATCGTGACACTGACGGGTACTAACCAATCCGTTATCCGTTTTAAAGCCACCGTTAAACACCCAGTCTGTGAAGCCAGCTGACTCAGATGCTGAACAATCACTGCCTGTTGTGAATGCAATGACTTGGTTGCCCGCATCTAGAATATCTTGTTTGCTTAAATTAACCGGGGGGTACTCGCAGCCATTACCCTGAGGTTTATATAAATACAGCCCGAGGTAACTATTAAATACATCGTTCAAAGCCAAGTTATAATCGTTGTCAAAGTACTCTTCAATATAAAGTACGATCACTTCATTAGGGTTTTGCGCTAACCAATCGGCAATTTCTTTTAAACCATTTTTAAAGTCACGCTCCGTTCCCAAACAGCCCAAGTCCCCACTGCCATGACACAATACAATATTGCCAAATATTTTATGGGCATCTAATTCCAAGGATCGCACCCCAACTTTTAATAAATCCGTAAGGGAAAGTGTGTGATTGGGGTCGATATAATTCAAGCCACTGGCGTAAGCCCGAGAATTATAAGCATTATGAGCATGGACAAACGTCGCCCTTGAAAGAGGTTCATGCCTATCAAGAGATTGCTGAAACATTAATGTTTCATACTCCCAACTATTGCGATAGTCGGATACAGACAATGCACTGGCATTCAGTGTGTAGGTGAGCGCACACACTACTGACGCCATGATTGTAATTACTTTTTTTATCATTACACCACTCTTTATTTATTATTATTTTATTTTCTAGCAACAACATTCATAAAAATAAGTTGGAAATTCGGTCGTTCACAATCTCATAAACTTCAAGCTTGAATTACACGCTTTCAAAATCAGTCGATGCAATTGATATTAAAAAAACCAATATTTTTTATGGGCTATTTCATAAGTGCGCTAATATAACACTCACTTATTTAAAGTTATTGACAAGATATGCTTCTATTGACAAGTTACGACCCATTTAAAATTAAATTTTTTATCTAAGCAATGACAGCCTATATTCACATTAGGAGAATCAATGAAAAACATAGCCATAGGCAGTCCATGGATTAATGCCGTTTTAAGAGGGTTTTGCGCATTGGGTTTAGATCTAAAAGTTATTACCAAGGATTTACCCGGCTTTAATGGAATAGAATTTAATTTTGAACAACGATTAGATATTGGAGCCACACGAGAGTTATGGCATAGAGCACAAACTTTATCACAAGACCCATTAATGGGTGCCAAAATGGGCTTGGCAGGCAGTTACCGCGCTATCGGCGTTTTAGCACCGATTATTTGGCACAGTGAAAATGCTTTGGATGCCATTAAAAGTATTATTCGCTATCAACCCTTACATGGCGATGGAGGATTGTTTCGCTGCCATCACATACAAGATACCGTTCAATGCAGCTATGAACCCCGTGATCATGTGGTGCCCCCAAGCCCACATCAAATTCAAGCACTCATTGTTGGCACGGTTTCTTTATTGAACAATGCTTCACATCATTCATTAATCCCCTATCTAGTGGGGTTTAAAGATAAGGTCGATGAAAAAGAAATTGGATCCATGTTACAAACCACAGTTATATCTGAACATTCTGATACCTGTATTTATTATAAATTAGACGACCTTAAACGCCCATTTATAGGCAGAGATCTTTATCTTTATAAGTTAACCAAGGCTTATGCTGAAGAATTGTTATCGACTAAAATTCAAGGCATTGAACTGATCAGTGAAGTGAAACAATTCATTCGACTTAATGGATTTTCCAAGGTCAATATTGAACAACTGAGTAATAAGCTGGCCATACCTATTCGGGGCTTACAAAGCAGTATCTCTGAACAAGGCACTTCCTTTCGCCTATTAAAAGAGGAGACCTGCAAAGAAACTGCTATGGAACATTTTAAAAATGGCAAAAGTATCGATGCTTTAATCGGGCTATTAGGTTATTCAGAAGCCAGTGCATTTTATCGCGCATTCAAAAACTGGTTTGGAACCACACCAAAAGAATACTTGCGCCATCGTATTTTAAAATAACATCATTAGAAGCTCTTCAAACCTTTCAATCAGTCCATTCACGCCCTTTATTCACACCAAAAACATCTCTGACTTAATAGGATAATCCCTGTCTTGAATTGATAACCCAAAGGCGCAATACCTCTATTTTAAAGTATTGTTAGAATTTAAATTCTCAGGAATACTCATTCATATAATAATAACAATATGAAAAGTCATGAAAACTATCATTTCAATTAACGCGGATTCAACCTTGAAGTGCATCAAAGCCTAAGCTGCTAATGCAGCCATATGT
>CAJXRF010000059.1 GCA_913058575.1 uncultured Bermanella sp. | reverse complement strand
ATGAATCATTAGCAGCGTAATAATTACCGTGTCCGTTTTATCGGGGGAAGATCACCTCCGTGGGCTGTAGAAAAATAGAAAACAACCTGAACGTATCCTCTTAAATAAGTTTAAATAGCGCTTTCCCGTTTATCAGCTCCTTTTATGTCTAACTTCCTTGATGATAACCTTAATCAAATTAATTGTCGTCTAACATATTCTTATCGCCTGTGTAGATGGCCTCTAGGGCTTTCCTGATGCGATTAACACTGCCTCCCTCAAACTCAAATACAGCTGTGTATCGTGCACATGCTACGAAACTCAGTGAGATATGTACCTTGGAAAGATTACAAAGCAGTGACGGCGGACTTAAAGAAAATTTATCAGGCCAGCACTGAAGAAAGTGCTTTAAAAGCATTGGATAATTTTAGTGATAAATGGGATGGGAAATACCCGCAGATTAGCAAGTCGTGGCGATTACATTGGAATAATTTTAATACGCTATTTAATTATCCTGCAGATATTCGAAAAGCTATTTACACCACCAATGCCATCGAATCACTTAACAATGTCATCCGTAAAGCAACGAAAAAGCGCAAGGTATTCCCGACCGATGACGTGGCTAAAAAAGTTATATACTTAGCAGTACGCCAAGCTTCGGAAAAATGGACTATGCCCATCAGAAATTGGAAAGAGGCCTTGAACAGATTTACGATACTGTTCGAAGACCGCTTGAAGGACTATATTTAAAACGGGCAGTTACACAGAATGGTTTACAGGCCCTAGGGAATACATATCTGTCTCATAAAAAGAACATGTAGCTATATATCAGTACTCCACCAAAGCTTTGAATTAAACACAAATAACTCTAAATTCCACTTAAAACCCATATACCGAACAAAAAACCACCCTCAACCCAATTACTGATTGCACTATGTGGAATATGGATGAACAAATCATCATAATATGCTATTCATATATCATGTACTCAACAGCCCTGCCAGACCTTCTATCTCTGGTACTACGCTATACATTCACACCAGTAACCTATTAACCAGCCGCTTGGCAGAACGACACTGTGCGTACAGCCAGCGCCCAAATAACCTAAGCACCACTAAATTTGTACTAACCTTTATCTATTCTTTTAACACTATTGTCATTTAGCTAATTACCTTTTTAACAAATAGAAGATCACATCATGAAAAAACAACCTAATCAAAACCAACACGAAACTAAAATCGTCGCTACCCTTGGGCCTAGCAGTAACAGCGAGGAGAAGATTGGCCAGCTAATTGAAGCCGGTGCCAATGTGTTTCGCTTAAACTTCTCCCACGGTGATGCCCAAGGACACATAGATACAGCGGCGCTTATTCGCAAGGTGGCCGCTCAACAAAATCAATACGTGGCTATCTTGGCCGATTTGCAGGGCCCTAAAATTCGCATTGGTAAGTTGCCCGATGGCAAGGTAACCCTAGAAAATGGCGCATCGGTGGCCATTGATATAACCCCTGACTTTGTGGCGAAAGATGCATCCGTTATAGGGTGCGACTTTAAAAGCTTGCCTCAGCAAGTAAAAGGCGGCGACGTATTATTGCTAGATGATGGTTACATACAATTAACTGTTGAGTCTGTAAAAGGCAGTATTACTCACTGCAGCGTGTTGGTGGGTGGTGTGTTAAAAAGCAATAAAGGCATTAATAAGTTAGGGGGAGGGTTATCGGCGCCGTCGTTAACTCAAAAAGATTTAAACGATATTAAACACGCCGCTAAAACCGGAGCCGACTTTTTGGCGGTGTCGTTTGTTTCATCAGCACAAGATATGAACGAAGCCCGTGAATATGCCAAGCAGGCAGGCTTTAACCCAGGTTTAATTGCCAAGATCGAGCGCGCTGAATTAGCCAATGATTTAGCCTTGTTAGATGACGTTATTAACGCATCTGACGGCGTGATGGTGGCCCGTGGAGATTTAGCGGTGGAGATTGGTGATGCGGCTCTCGTGGGCATGCAAAAACACATTATTCACCGTGCCCGTTTGTTGGGACGCTTTGTGATTACCGCCACGCAAATGATGGAGTCTATGATTACGCAACCATCGCCCACCCGTGCTGAAGTGATGGATGTGGCCAATGCAGTACTCGATGGCAGCGATGCGGTGATGTTGTCGGCGGAAAGTGCCGCAGGGGATTTCCCAGTAGAAGCAGTAAAGGCCATGGCCAATATTTGTAACGGCGCCGAGACCCAGCGCTTTATTGATAGGCGTGCCTTGCAAGACATGGAGATTACCAGCTCAGAAGAAGCCATTGCCTCTTATGCTATTCAAACTGCCAATAGCTTACCCGGTGTGAAATGCATAGTGGCCTTAACCGAAACCGGTAATACCACCTTGTTAATGTCGCGCTTTAATACCGACTTTCCTATTTATGCCTTTAGCGCGCACCAAAGCAGTTTACAACGAGTGGCCATTTACCGTTGGGTACACCCCATAAGCTGTGATAAAAACCATTTGAAAAATAACTCGCAAGAGGCCATTGCCTTATTAAAAGACAAAGGGTTAGTGGTGAGTGGTGATCGTATTATTATTACCCACGGAGATGTGGGCAGCCCAAGCGGGGGTACCAATAACTTGCGCATTGCTGTGGTGGAATAAATAGCCATATGTTCACCCTGGTTAAGGAATAGCTTTAAACAAAGCGCAGCTTTAACTAGGGTGTTAACGTGCTAACACGATTAACCACTGATCTTCCTTACCAGTGCTCGGCCAATAAATCTTGCCTTAGTTTTTAAATCAAAACGCTTCAAATTGGTTTTAACCGTGCCTTGAGTAAAACGGGTGCGCTTAGAATAATCTATGTTTACATCCACAATCACCGCTTGCCCCTGTTGCGATGTCTTAAGGGCTGCTTGCAGGGCGCTATCTATGGTTTGATTATTTTCTAAATGAATGTATTTAACCCCGCAGGCTTGGGCCACGCCGCTGATGTCCAGTGCGCCTAATACACTACAGGTTTTTCGGTTATAGGGAATTTCTTGGGCTTGGGCAATTTGTGAAAGCTCACCATCATTAAACACACAAATAATGGGGGCAATGGCATATTTTGCCGCGGTTATTAATTCCATACAGGTCATTAAAAAAGCCCCGTCGCCTATTATGCCCACCACATTTTTATCCTTATGAGAAAGCTTAGTGGCAATGGTGGCAGGGACACCATAGCCCATGCAGTTGAAATCGGTGGGCGCAATGAAGTGCGTGCTTTTATGAATGGCCATGAGCTCGGCGGTTAAAAATGTGTGGTTGCCATCGTCACAAACTAGGTAGTCATCATCATTTAATTGCTGGCGTAACGCTTTAAAAAACAAAGCGGGGTTTACCCGTTGGCGGCTGTCATGTTGCGCCCACTGCTTTTTATAATCGAGTTTATCTTTTTGAATGGCTTGAATTAATGAAGGGTTAGATCGCTCTTGTTTTTGAATCTTTTTAAGGGCGTCTAACAATTTTGGAATTAATATTTCTGCGTCCCCTTCAAGGCACACCTTAGCCGGATAATTGGCATTGAATACCTTGGGATTAATGTCTAAATGAATGAGATCATCCGGCACACTAATACCGTAACTGCCGGTGGGTATCTCACTGAAGCGTGTGCCAATGGCCAGTAAAAAATCTACCTTGTTAAAGGCATTTTCACTGGCCGGTACCGAATAGATACCCATGCCCATACCTGTGTGTAAGGGGTGGTTCGCCGGAAATACACTTAAGCCCTGTAAGGTGGTGGCCACTGGGCTGGCCAACCATTGAGCCAATTCTTTTAATGGGCCACTGGCATGGCGTGCCCCCCAACCGGCGAATATGCCAGGCTGTTTGGCTTGCGATAATATTTGCGCGGCTTGTTCAATGCTGTGCTGATCTATGATGGAGGCGGGGGCGTTTTTTTCATAAGGGGCAATTGAATTTATTTCAGCGCTGAAGAGTTGCAAATTAACAGGTAGTTCAATAAATACCGGGCCGGGTTCCCCTTGTGTGGCAATATTATAGGCTTGGTAAATGGTTTCAATAATTTGGTCTTGATGACTTATTTTAAAACAGGCCTTGGTTATGGGGGCCAATAAAGCATGTTGGTCCATGTCATGTAATTGGTAAGCCCGCTGTGTATCGGTGCGCACTCCACCTGAGATGACTAGCATAGGAATGCCATCTAAATGAGCTTCGGCGATGCCACTGGCGGCGTGAGTCACACCGGCTGCCGGAACTATGACCATGCAACCGATGCCATCTGTTGTTCGACTAATGGCGTCGGCCATGAAGGCGCCGCCTCCTTCGTGCGTCACCAGCATTGGCTCGATGAGTTTGGATTTATTCAGCTCATCATAGAGTTCGGTATTGTGTACCCCAGGAATACCGAAAGTGTATTTTACCCCCACTTGCTCTAATGCATAAGTGGCTAACCAGGCGCCTGTTTTTTTCATAATAATATCCTTTCTTTTTATGCTTGGGTTAAATGATCGGCTGCTGCTCGGGCCGTTAAAATACAACTCGCTAAAAAGGTGCCTTCTAAAGAACGATTGCCACTGATACCGCCGCCACCAAATCCAGCGGCCTCGCCAATGGCATATAGGTTGGGCATGACGTTTGATTCGGTATCCAGTAACTGTGAATTTAAATTAGTTTGCATGCCCCCCATGCTTTTACGACTAATAATGGTTTCTTTAATGGCAATTAATGGCCCTGCCGATTTATCTATAATGGGTTGGGAGGCACAGGTGCGCAGCTTGTCACTTTTCCAGTTTCGTAAATGAGATAAACGCCGTAGCTGATCGTCATTGTGAAAACGTGGCCCTTTATTTAGCTGGCCATCAAAACGCTCAACTGCTTGTTTAATTTTTTCAATGTCGACCTTAACCTTAGGGGTATGCTGATTCATCTTAATCACCAGTTCATCCAGCGTGTTGGCCACTAATACGTCTTGGCATTTTTGGGTTAAGTAATTCACTAAACGTTTATTGCCAAATAAAATTTCCTTTAAAAAAGTAAATAACTTTCGATCACGAATGGCGGGGTTAATGTCTGACCCAGAAACCGCCAGTTCTTTTTCAGCAATTTTTTGATTCATAATTTGCCAAGAATACTGATGGGGCAGATTCGCAATTCGATGACACAAATTATGCGTATCAAAACCCGACACCATTGGCTGTGGGCCGATACGTTGGCCGTGTGCATCTAGCCATAATGCCGTTTTAGGGGGAATGAGACTTAAGCCCTTGTGTTCAAATTCGGGTTCAGGGTGTTTGATGCCAGCGGCGTAATTCCACATCCATTCAAGGTGAGTCACACAGGCCCCTAGTTTAGATAACGCATCGTGAAGGTGACCGTCGGCACTGGGGTGAGAGCCGTTTAATAAGGGTTCAGGGGCAGGGCTGAGTTGTGTGTGCCAGTATTGGCGTGTTTTATTTAAGTTACCGTTAATGCCACCACTGGCCACGATGAGGGTACTCGCCTGATATTGAATTTGTTGATTACCATGTTGTAGCGTTAATAAAAAACCTTGTGGGTTTTTTTCAATATCACTCACGCGATGCTCACACATCCAGGTTAATTGTTTATCGACTTTTTTTATGGCGCTAAGGGTTTTTTTCACTAAGCGTTGACTGGTGCCCCAGATCACGTGATACCGGGGAACAGAATTCCCAGGCACATAGTCGCCACGCTCTACCCAGTTGACCACAGGTAAAAAATGTACTCCTAGACTTGTTACCCAATCATAGATTCGGCTTTTACTGTGTTCGACATAATATTTTGCCCATTTTTTTGGCCATTCATCTTGTGGAGAAAACTCGGCAAAACTGCTCCAGTCTTGCCAAGCCAGTTCCTCGCTGTCTTTAATGCCATTGAATTTTTGCTGTGGAGTATTAATGAGCGTCATGCCGCCAAAAGCATCTTTCGCCAGTCCTCCCATTTTATGATGGGGTTGGACATCTATAATGGTGACGCTTTTGCCTTTTTTTAATAATTCAAGAGCGCAAACCAAACCCGCAATGCCCCCGCCAATAATGGTGATGTCTTGTTTATTCGTTTGTTGGAGAATATTCATGATGACCACCGCTGGCTAATTTAATGGTTTATATAATTAGACTTGTTATCTCAAGGGAGCATTGGTTTGGCATTCATATTCATTGACCTGAGAAGCCAACAGGTAAGGGCAATGACATGAATCAGAGGTTGCTGAAAAATTGCTAGATATTGGTGGGTATGAACTTGTTGGCCGGTAGAGGTAGTGATTGAGTAAAGGAAGTAGGTTGCTTGATTTTTGAACTTATCTAGGGGCTGGAAATTTAAAATACCTTGCTGGGGGGGCTATTATTTGAAGAATAGCGATTAAAGGCCATGGCTTTGGTCAAATAAAAGGGACTCTTGGTGATGGCATTATTGCCCATAGGGAGAAGGGTGCAAAAATGACGCGAGCGGTTCCTATCGATGTCGTCCATGATGGATTTAAATTTCCTTCAGTGTGTTAATAAGGCCATATGGCACTGGCCTTGAGGGTTATAGGGCACGAGGAGCCAAGGATTTCACCGGTACCGATAAATAGGGCTAGGCGTTGTTTTAGCATACCCATTTAGTGGGCATGGTATTATTTCATGTCGTTTTCAGAATGTGGAGCAAAGCAGGCTTTTAACGACTTTTTTAAGATTGTTTAGTAGACATTACTTGCCATAATTCATTAGAAATGAAATAACGATTAAATGTGCACTCTTTAACACCCCCCTATGTTTATTGGCCTGTGTGGATTATTTAGTCAAATGGTGTCACGAACTGACCATTATAAATATTGCTTATACCCACTATTCATAAATAGGTATTTGCATAGTAAATGACAAGTCTTCCTTCCCAAAACAAAACCTGTACAATCAGTCAAGTAATGGATTGGGAGGGTTTAACACAGCCTCCTTTTCTGGAACCCAGCTTTGCTAAATATAGATAGTCAGTTTGGCAGGCAAATCGAGCCGTTATAAAAAAAACAAGCGGCATTAATGATTAAAACAATAGAGTACTGTAGTTATGGAACAGGTTAATCAAGCCTATGAATCCGACGCGGCCAAAACATCTGGCTTTGGCGGATTATTAGAGCGACTTTTTAAGCTTTCAGCGCATAAAACCACCCCTAAAATTGAGATGATGGCAGGTCTAACCACCTTCGTGACCATGTCTTATATTATTGTTTTGAACCCTATTATTATGTCTAAAACAGGCATGCCGTTTGACGGTTTATTCCTGGCTACCTGTATCGGTGCCGCTGTTGCGACCATTTTTATGGGTTTATACGCAAACTGGCCTGTTGGTCTTGCTCCAGGCATGGGTCTTAATGCCTTTTTCACATTCACCGTTGTTGGCTCCATGGGCTACGGCTGGGAAATTGCTCTGGGTTCGGTATTTTTAGCCGGTGTGCTATTTGTACTCATGAGTGTCACGCGCCTTAGGGAATGGATGCTTGATAGCATTCCCATGAGCTTACGTTTAGCCATGACCGCAGGTGTTGGCTTGTTCTTAGGTTTCATAGGCCTGCGTTTCACCGGTATTGTTGTGCCAGATGCGAACAACGTGGTTGCACTTGCTGACCTAACACACTTTGGTTTTGGTAAATTTGGCCCTGAAGCGCCTGCTCTTGGTCTATTAAGCTTCTTCTTAATTGCGGTTCTTAGCTACCGTAAAGTATTTGGTGCGGTTGTTTTAGGCATTGGTATTACTACCTTGGTTGCCTTCCTAATGACTTTCTTGCTTCCTGTTGATTTCTTTGTAGTGGCTGAAGAAGCTAAATCTTGGGCACCTGCCACAGGATTTGTATCTTACGGCGGCATGTTGGCGGTTCCAGATTTCTCTGCCATTGAACCCATTCTTTGGAAAGCCGATGTAATGGGTGCCCTTGAAGTGGCAATGATCCCAGTAATCGTTACCTTCTTGTTTGTTAACATTTTTGATACTGCCGGTACCCTTATGGGTGTGGCTGAGCGTGCTAACTTGCAAGACGAAAATGGTAAGATTGAAGGCTTAAACAAGTCTTTGAAAGCGGATTCTATCTCGTCTGTTATTGGTACTGCATTTGGTTGCCCACCAGTAACCTCTTACGCTGAATCAGCTGCGGGTGTGGCTGTAGGTGGTCGTACTGGTTTGACCGCGGTTGTGATTGGTGTGTTGTTCTTGCTAGGTATGTTTTTCTTACCGCTTGCGAAAATGCTGCCGGGCTTTGCAGTAGATGGCGCGCTAATTTACGTAGCCATGTTGATGATGGGCTCTCTTGCCAAACTAGACTGGGAAGACTTCACTGAATTCGCCCCGGCTGTTGTGACCACCATTATGATGGCGTTCACCTTCTCTATTGCTAACGGTATCGCCATTGGTTTCATTACTTACACAGTATTGAAAGTAGGTACAGGCAAGTATAGCGATGTATCAAAAGGCGTTTGGGCATTGACTGCTCTATTTGCTGCTAAGTTCATCTTCTTGAACTAATCACACGCTTAAAAGTTTGATGAAAAAGGGTCTTCTATGAAGGCCCTTTTTTTATGTACAGGATGTAAGGTCAGGGTTTATGTTCCAGACAAATCCTAGGTACTCACATCAAAGTGAACATTGATACGGTGCATGGAAAAATAATTGTTCCTGCATTACTTTCATTTTTACCACTCATGGCGGTCATGGTAAAAGCGGTGTTGATCAGGTTGATAAGTGTTTTATCGCAGCGCAGTAAAAAGCGGCGTTGTTTAAATTTTAATAGGTGTCGTTGAGGTGGAGTATGAGTGTGCTCTAGGGCATTTTATTTAGAATCGTCACTTCAACTTAAATCCTCACTTATTGTTATTTCCTAGCTCGATGTATGCCCCTTTAGCCTGATTTCTAATTACATAGTAATATCCATTTAATTTCTTTTTGGTAACTTGGGATCTAAATGAGGTTTTGCCTATTATTTGTACTGCTTTGCGTGCCATGTTATGCCGAAAAGATAGCTTCTAATTTTAAGGAAGCGGAATATCTGGCGCTAAAAAATGAGTCGTTTCTTAAATATAAAGTTATTAAAAAAAGCATTATGAATGAGAATAATCTAAGTATTCTTGAGTGGTGTATTGAAAAAAATGATGCTTGGAGCAGAACTAGCTTCGATTTGATATTTGAATTAAATTATCAGGGTGAAATTACCCGAAGTTTTAAAAGTGTAGAATCTCCAGTTGCTGATTGCTTTATTTTGAATATAAAGAAAAAAGATTATCCTGAACCTAAAAATCATCGTCACTATATTGCGACTCCAATTATTATGTTTGATGGATCTATGAGCGGAGGATACGATCATGTTGAGACTGAGTCAGATCTTAAAAGCCTGGGAATTAAAAGCCACGTAAACTCTTCTTATAGCCAGTCCCAAGAAAAATGGCTGCGCGACAATGCATTAAAATAACGTTAAGAAATGTTTGTTAATAATCGATTGTAAGTAAGGGCACAAATGTGTGCCCTTACTTATTTTTATCAATTTTAAACCTTCATTTTTCTAATGTTTAATCTAAGGATACTCCGCCTCACAAATGGCTAAGGCATCCGCTTCATTTTCGCCATAAGCCTGAATCTCCATTTGCGTACACACGGCCACAGGCTGTGCTTGCCAAGAGGTAGTGCAATTGGTCATGACCGTGGTGGCATTTAGCGTAGGGTCATTGCCCATATCTTTTTGCCAACAAGCCGAAATCAAATCCTCTTCCATGACACTGAAGGTAAGGGCACGACTGGTTTGAATGGCATACCACACATAGCTTGGGTGGTTGGCCCCAATGACAGAAGCAAACTTGCCGGTGTCCACTTCAATACTGGCCACGCTGTTGACTCCAAAATTTTGTAAGCTGTAATGATCGCTTAACCAAGTACGCACTGGGCTACCATAAGCCACGATGGGTAAAGGTTGAGTTTGTTCAGCTTGAGTGAGCAAGGGCAGCATGGCCAATACGTATGGCTCAAAATAAGTGTAGGTACTGTCTAGACTGCTGCCTTCACTGGCGGGTGCGGCAATGGGGGCAATGTCTAAAATGCTTTCATATAGGCTAATTTCTGCTTGGGGGACGCCGTTTAATTCCAATAAATCTTCCCAGCGTTGGCTGGTGCTGGAATTTAAATAGTCTTGCTCGGTAAGTGAATAGTCAGGCGGAAAATGCAGTAATTGCACGGAACGCTGATTCACTATAGGTAAGCCCAATGGTAAGAAGAAGCGCCATTCACTGGCATTCCAAATCTCATCTGTTATTAGGTCATCTACTGCGGTGTCGGCCAATAAACCGGCGGCGTAAAAGTCACTTAAACGACTTTCATAATCGCTTAAGGTGCTCTCATCGCCGCGAATAATGGTTTCATAGGTGCTGCCACTCATGTCTACCACGGCACTGGCATTGGTGATGCCATCGCGCTCTAAACGCTGTGTTAGGTAGTGTTCAATGGTTTGTTTAAGGGTCATGCCATTCGTGGAGTTTGGATAACTATATAAGGCTGTCATGTTGGTGGTGTTGCCTAAATCAAAGCGCTCCTCATATGTTGCGGGTGTGGCGGGCAGCATGGCGTAGTTACGTAGTTTCTTTAACGCCGACTTGCCCACGTAATAGCAATTACCAAGGGCAGCCATGGTGGTGGGGCGAGTATCGAATATGCTGTTGGCCGCACGGGAATCAAGGGCCATGTCATCGTCTAGTTCGGTGAGGGTTGCGGTGGCCACCATGGCCATGACGGCGGTGGTTTCTTCGGCTGTAAAGGGCACGTTTTCTAAAATAATGCTGTCGTGGGTAAGAGAGCCATCACAATTAAGGGCCCCTTTGGCTTCGCAAAAACGGCGGGCAAATTCCCCTTCATATTGGTCGGCGATGCTGGTGTTATGAATGATGAGCATGTTTTCATCATTGCTAAAGGAGCCCGCCCCCGAGGCGTTCATGGAACCCGTGACCACGGTGTTATCCACTACCCAAAATTTATGGTGGAATTTATCATAGCCGCTGGTTTCTCCCACGTAGGCTTCAGCTGGATTCGCCCATGGATTGTTCACATCTTGGGTGTAGCTGTCGGTTTCATACACTCCTGGGCTAATTTCAATTTGGGTGCCCGTGACGTCTAAAAACTCGCTGTAATAACGATTAAAAAAAGAGCTGTCGCCAATGCCTTGAATGTCTACCCCAGCGGTGTGGCGAGCTTCCATCGTGTCAGCTAAAACTTGGGCACTAAACACAAATTGTGCGGCATGAATGCGAGTTTGAGCGGTGGCCAAATGATTATCCAAACTTTCTAATGTCGAACCTGCATAAACTGTGGGTGACTGAGGGGCAAACTGCACATCAATTTGAATATTGTCATTGTCGGTATAAACGGTTTGCATGGCGTGATCAGGTTTGGGTAAGCCAAACAAAGAATCGGTTAACCCGCCAGGGCCATCGCCCCACATGTAATTAAATTGGGTGGTATAAATTGCAGCAAGTGTGGCAGATTGAATGGTGATGATGTTATTAACATTCCCGGTTCCGTTATAGCCGCCGTTGCCATCAGGATCCCCATGCAAGCCACTGTGGGTAAAATTGGCTGAGCCTGTTAAGACGGATTGATTGTCAATAATAATGAATTTGTTGTGTTGCGAGCCGCTACCGGCACTGCCATCGGCGGTGTCATCTAGCCAGTTTACGGAGTTGTTAGTGAGGATATCTAACGCCCCTTGATTCTCGCTGCCGGTATTTTCGTTGTCGGTGATCAGTCGGACGGTGACACCGCGCACTTTAGCAGCCACCAATGCATTGCTGATGCTTTGCACATCTAAATCGTAAATAGCCACGTCTAGACTGGTGGTGGCAGCATCTATGGTATCGATAATCACTTGTTCTAAATCAGCCGTAATGGCAGGTGCATTAGTGGGGTGATTAAAGTACACCTGAATGTCGGCACTGAATGCCGAGCACGATAAAACCAAACATAAAAATAACGAGGTTATTTTCATTTTTAATTACCTTTGTAATGAAAGAATTAATTGAGCACCAAGGATTGGTACGTTGGCATTAGTGTAGCTGGGGGTGAGAAAAATCAATGGAAAAAAGTTGAAAATTTTACGCAAAAAATATATTTATTTAATTTTTAAAGAAAAAATAATTAATTATTTACAATTTTATTTTGTGGTAAATCCGTTTTTATGTTTTTTAAATATAATAAAAAATATTGATTGAGATTTATGAGCGTTTTACTGTGATTATTTACAGATATTTTACTGTGATTATTTACAGGGGAGGCTGTGATTTCGTTTTTATATTTACTCTTTATATTTTTTTAGGGTGATAGAATATTTTTGTATGTGGTAATTAAATAAATTGGCTTGTGCTTTGCTGTAAAGTTTTTATGAAAAATAAATGAATTTTATTTTTGTGAGTCATTGTGTGATGAGGCGCCCATGGCATAACGGCGTTGATATGGGCAAAATGGATTATCTTAGAGATTTGCAATTTAGAAATAACTATTGGTAATTTGATTGTTGAATGGCCTAATTTAACTTGGCCTTTATTTGTCCGTTTATACCTGTAAATGAATGATTGAAGTGCGCTTGGGAAGAATCTTTGAAAATGATCCTCAATTGTCTTAAATGAATTAAAATTGGGCAATACTCCCTAAAATGATAATCAACTAGCTGAATTAATCGTTATTCACAATATTCATGTAAGTCTATAAATATTGAGTGCAATTCATTTATTGTTTGATGTTAAGTGAATACAAACAATTCTCACATCGTTTTTTAGCCCCTGTCTTGTCCTAAATAGCCAAGCATTTTTTTACTTTCTATTTATACTGTTTCTTAAAAAATTATAAGGCCAATTTTTTATATTATTATTTTGGCCAAATGTCGGTTTGGGGAAGTGTTTCTTGAATATATTTAATAAAATCCTGATTGCCAATCGCGGTGAAGTGGCCGTACGTATCATTTTGGCTTGCAAAAAACTCCATATTGCTACGGTAGCCGTGTATTCGGATGCCGACAAGCACAGCCCGTTTGTAAAGATGGCCGATGAAGCCGTCCACATAGGTGAAAGCCCAGCTCAACAATCGTATTTAAATCAAACCAAAATCATCCAAGCTGCACTTACTTCAGGGGCCGATGCCATTCATCCAGGTTTTGGCTTTTTATCTGAAAATCCTGATTTTGCTCAACAATGCCAAGTCGCTAATCTTCAGTTTATTGGTCCCAGTGGCGATACGATGATTTTAATGGCGTCTAAATCGGCATCTAAAGAATTGGTTGAATCTTTAGGTTTACCCATCATTCCGGGTCTGGCTAACCCTCCTCAAGATGTAAATTCACTCTTTAATACCGCGAAACAAATCGGTTTTCCCGTATTGATAAAAGCTTCAGCTGGCGGTGGCGGCATGGGCATGCGCGTGGTGAACAGTGAAGATGAATTTGTTAATGCGTTAAGTGCCACCAAACATGAAGCTATTAGTGCTTTTGGAAATGACCATGTACTAGTGGAAAAGTATTTTCAAAAAGTTCGACATATTGAAGTACAGTTATTGTGTGACCAGCATGGTAACGCGTTACATTGTTATGAGCGAGAGTGCTCTATTCAGCGTCGCCGTCAAAAAGTGCTGGAAGAAGCGCCGGCTCCTTCCATTAGTGAACAGTTACGCCATGATATTTGTGCCGCATCGGTTAAAATTGCTCAAGCGGTAAAATATCAAGGGTTGGGCACGGTTGAATTTATGGTGGAAGAGGGCACTGATAATTTTTATTTTTTGGAAATGAATACCCGTTTACAAGTAGAACATGGCATTACTGAAAAAATAACGGGTTTAGATTTAGTCGCTTTGCAAATTGAAATTGCCCAGGGTCAGGTTCTTTCACTCGCCCAAGAGGATATTTCAATCAATGGTCATGCCATTGAATGTCGCTTATATGCGGAAGACCCGATGCAAAATTTCATGCCCAGTATTGGGCAAGTGTTACATTGGCAGCCTTATGAAAGTGCTGGTATCAGAACCGATTCCGGCATTGAAACAGGCTCGCATATCTCCAGTTATTATGACCCTATGTTAGCGAAATTAATCAGTTTTGATAAAGACAGAAATACAGCCATTCGTGCTATGAATCGCCACTTAGAAAATAGCCAGCTACTGGGGCTCACCACCAATCAGGCATTTCTTAAAAATATACTAAAGCATCCTAAATTCTTGCAAGGCAATACCAGTACCGATTTTATCGAACAAAATTGTCAAACACTCACCGAACCCTTAGGCGTTGATGATATTGAAAGGGTTCTGGTGGTGGCTGCTGTGCATCAAGCCATGGCTCAAGAAATAGGGGTGGCATCCCATGGGCCAAGCTTACGAAACTATGCCCTTGAATTTTCTGGTATGACTTACTCACTGACTGTCCGTCACATAAGTGAATGGGGTTATGAAGTGACGCTTGATGCACAGCGCGGTGCTGGACAGAAAAATGATGAAGTGAATGGCGCTAAAAAAATAATTGAAGTGGACGTGATCACCCATTCATTACAAAAATATCTTCACAGAAGTGTATGTGAAACATTACTCAGCATAAATGGCCACAGCCACACTTATAAATGCGCCCTTGAAAAAAATACTCTGCACATACATAGCAATGATTTAGGGGCACAGAAGGTGGCGTATGTATCGCGCTTTTCCAATGGAAATTTACAAACGGATGGAGCCGGTTATCACGCGGCCATGCCGGGGCGCATTGTGGATGTATTGGTGGCACAAGGTGATGAAGTAAAAGAAGGGGATAAGTTATTAACCATGGAATCCATGAAAATGGAGCACAGTACCTTTGCAAAAAGTCATGGGGTGGTGGCTCAGTTATTGGTGGCCACAGGAGACCTAGTAAATAAGGGTGACACGTTAATTGACATACAAGATAAATAATTTAGGACATCACCATGAATTCAACTAAATCAAATAACGACCCTTATAAAATTTCAGCGCTACAAAAGCGTCAAGATAAAGCGTTGCAAATGGGCGGCGATGATAAGGTGGCTCGCCAGCACCATAAAGGCCGTATGACGGCCCGAGAGCGCATCAATAAATTACTCGACTTCAACAGTTTTGAAGAAACCGGCATGTTGGCCCATAGCGATTTAAAATCCGCTCAAAATAAAACCCCAAGCGACGGCAAAGTCTGTGGTTATGGTGAACTGCAACAAAGGGATATTTTTGTAGCCGCCGATGATGTGACAGTTTTGGCTGGTGCGGGCGGGCGCATTGGAGTGAATAAGGTATATGAAAAAATGTCTTACGCCCAAAAGAAGGGTTTACCGTGTGTCTATTTAGGAGATGCTGGGGGCGCGAGAATCCCCGATATCATGGGCAGTGATGGCATGATGAGCATGAGTTATTCCACCACCATTAGTGAGCCCAGAGACCGTAAAGCCCCGTTGGTGACCGCCATCATGGGGGAATGCATGGGTGGCCCCACTTGGGTGGCAGCCACGTCTGACATTGTGGTGCAGGTGAGAGGCACTGTTATGTGCGTGGGGGGCTCGTCCATTTTACGAATCGCCACCGGTGAAGACACCAGCGATGAAGAACTAGGTGGCTGGCAGCTTCATGCTCATCATACTGGGCTGGTAGACTTGTTCGCTGAAAACGAAGAGGAATGCTTGGCCTTAATTCAAAAAGTACTCTCTTACCTGCCAAACCATGCCAATGAGTTACCGAAAGTTTTGCCTTGTCACGATGATATTCAAGCAAGTGTGGAAGCTGTACTGGATGTGGTGCCCGAAAATCCAAAACAACCCTACGACATGCACCATTTATTGGATTTAATTGCCGATCAAGACAGTGTGTTAGAGCTAAGGCCTTATTTTGACGGCAGTTTAATTACTGCTTTCATGCGCATTGATGGTCATGTGACCGGGGTGTTAGCCAATAACCCTATGGTCACGGCGGGTGCTATGGGCCCCGGCGCCTGCGAGAAAGCCACCGCGTTTATTGCCTTGTGTGACTCTTTTAATATTCCATTATTATTTTTACATGACACCCCAGGATTTTTAGTGGGCAAGGCCGCTGAAGATCAGAAAATGTCCCTTAAAATTATGCGTTTCATAGATGCGTTGCATCACTGCAGTGTGCCCAGAGTCAGTTTAATTGTGCGTAAATCTTACGGCATGGCCCATTGTAATATGTCAGGAGGCAAGATGGGCAGCGACCATATAATGGCTTGGCCCACAGCGGATGTTTCATTTATGGCACCGGATGTGGCAGTAAGTGTAGCGTTTGGTCGTAAATTGGCTCAGTCGGAAAATGGCGAGCAAGAAAAAGAAATGTACCTTCAAGCCATGCAGCAAAGCAGTGAGCCTTGGGAGGCGGCAGGTTTGAATTTGTTAGATGAAATTATAGACCCTCGGGATACTCGCAAGAAAATCATCAAAGCATTCAAGCGAGCTAGGGGTAATGATGGCAAGGCAGGCATGAGCAAACGCTTAATGTCTAGCTGGCCTAAGATGCTTTAAATGTTGAATTAGCCGTGTGCTATTGAGAAAAATGAAACCAAAAAGCATTGCCAAAACTAGGCTAGACTTTTTTAATAGGCGCTAATGTATATAAAGCATTAGTTTTTCTCTCAGGCCCTTGGATTTAGGAGTAATGGCAATGGAGCAACCTTTATCTGGTCAAGATAAAGCCCCTGTGCCATCAGGGCGTGGCAAGTTAGATACGCCTGAACTACAGCAAGAATTTGAATTGAAAGTTCGCCTGCCGCTATTCTTAAGTTCTCGTATTTATGCGCTAACGGGCTTAATAGGTTCGTTAATTTTTATTTGGGCTGACTATCATTACCTTAATGAAGAGTTCACCCATTTAGTGTTGGTGCGTGGCCTATTGGTGGCCGTGTGTTTGGTGATGCTGTATATAAGCCATTACACCACCATGCGAATGTCTTTCTTATTAAATAGTTTTGGACTGTGTTTATTTAATGCACTGATTGTGTATTTTGGCATCGTGGCCGCTAATACAGGCAACCCAGGTACGGACATTTATCAACAAGGCACTATTTTAGTTATTCTTTACGCTTGTACCTTGTATCAGGCACCAGTGAAATACACCATGGTGTTGTGTGGTTTTTGTTGGCTCAGCTATGTGGTGGGCATATCTGTGTTTACCTACACGCGTTTTGAAATTTTATTAAATAATGCCTTGGTGTTTGGCATGGCCAGTGTATTGGGCATTATGGCGGTGATGCAGCGTGAGCGTTATATCATTGATAATTTTTTACAAACCAAGCAATTAAAAAAGCAACAAGTCAGTGCCAGCCAGCAAGCCTTAACCGATGCGTTAACGCAACTACCTAACCGTTATGCGCTAATGAGGGAACTAGAGGCTTACCAAGGGCAGGTGCCCATGAATATGTTGGTGATGATGCTAGACGTTGATAATTTTAAACGCTTAAACGACACCCTAGGGCACAAAACGGGCGACATGGCTCTAAAGGCCATTAGTGAAACACTGGCTTTAGTGAATAAAGAAGAGCAAGGATTTTTGGCTCGTTACGGGGGGGAGGAATTCATTATGTTTATGGAAGGTTTGTCTTCAACTCGTATACACAGTATTACCAAGCGTATCTTAACCGATATTAGCAATATGAAGATAGAAGGGCTGCCTAACATTACGTTATCCATTGGGGCTTATATAACCCAAGGCCAAGATAACTCTATTAGTGAATGCATTGAACAGGCCGATCATGCTTTATTACAAGCCAAGCAGTTGGGGAAAAATCGAGTGCATTTCCATAATAGTTAATTGATTTTTACAGGATTAAATAATTTTTTTTATTTAATGTTTAACAAGGCGCTTAGCAAAGCGCTGAACGCTGTTACCATCACTAAAACCACAAAATTCAGCCAAATCCTCTGCCTTTAATTTCTGTTGTAACCCCTGCTCATATCGCTGCAAACGTACCTCATCGAGTATGGCTGAATAGCCACTGGTATGTTGTTTGAGCTTTCGTTGAAGGGTGCGGCTGGTTATAAAAAAATGCTGGGCGGCTTTGTCTAGGGTCAGTGCCACTTTTAAATTTTCAATGGTTTTGATATTTTGAAAACACTGAAGGAAATAGCGGGCTAGTTCATTCACCATATTTTCCTGTGACTGATATTGCAGCAGTTCATGTTTAGTTTGCTGTTCAAGAATGGCCCTTACATGAGGGTGGCTGCCAGTGAGTGGAAACTGCAATTGATTCACATCAAATACCAACATAGGTGGCCCTTCACTGATTTTAATACAGGGCTTTAAACTTTCTAAAAACTGAGCAAAGGATGAAGGAATGTTCTTTGGCACTTGTATGATAACAGGGCTAACGGGTTCATTTTTTAGCCAGCTTAATACATCTAAAATATGTTGGGCTGCTAATAATAAAAAATATTGCCAATGGCGTAATTGAAATAGATCAGAATTAAAACTCAAATGAATATTGTGTTTGGTTTTCTGTAACTGTATTTGAATGGCGCTGCCTTGGTTTTTGTAATTCAGTAATGTGGTTAACGCATCAATGGCCTGCTGGTGGCTCATGGCTAAATACATAAGACTACTGAAGCTGGCAGGTGCAAGGGTGTCATTGTTCTTAAGGGCTAGTTGCGACTCAGGTAAGGCATTTAACAAAATATCCCATAGTTCATCGTGTTGCTGGGCACTCATGCGGCAATTAGGGTCTTCAAGTTGCTGACAGGTGATACTAGATTGCGCCAGAAGGCTATCTATGTTGATTTTTCGTTTGCGCAATAGCGCTAAATATTGCCTGAAAAGCGTAAAGGTAATCATCTTGTCGTGCTAGGCCGCTGGCTTGTCGTGTTAGGTGGTTGTGATTAAAGTATTGCTGGGCAAGATACCAAGATACACATTAATCTTGGTAAAGTATTCATGCAGCCACAATTAAATATTCCCGAGCAGCTTCTTAATAATGGCCATTTGTTTAAGGACAACTTCTTTAAATCGCACCCACTTAGTTCCCCTGACACGTCTCTTTTGTTGCCAAATGGTAAGCAAAGGCGTTACCAGTTTCCCACTTACTTTGATGAGGTGAATTTTAACGCAGGCATTTTTTTCGCCAATTATCAAAAGGTAAGTGAGCAATTACCGGTATCTTTGAAACCTGTATCGGTGCCTAACGGGCGAGCCATGGTGGTGTTTGCCAGTTATCATTATGGCCAGATACATGAAATGCCAGGCTATAACGAAGTGTTGGTGATGGTGCCTGTACTGCATAAAAGTATCAGTATCCCGTTGATTCCACCTCTTTTAAATAATTACCCTGGCATGGGTTATTACATTTTGGCTCTGCCCATGACCAACTTAGAAAATCAATTAAGAGGCCAGCAATTCTGGGGCCTGCCTAAATCACTTCATAATGTGGGAGTTGATCAAAACGACCAGTTTTGTGTGACACAAATAAAAACTGAGGGGGCGTTAGATTTTGAATTTACTATTACAGCCCAAGGGAAAAAGAAGCCTTCGCAGAAAAGAAACTTTATTTACGCCATGAAAAATGATCAATTAATTCGTTTTGAAAGTCACTTTTCTGGGGATATTGTCAGTGCTACCAATTGGAGTGCATTGATGAAAAACTCTAATCAGGGCAAAGGCCCGATGGGCTCTTTAAAGTTGGGGGCATCGATATTATCTGAAAAGTTAGAGCGCTTAGAAATTAACCCCATTGCATTTCAAACTCGCCATTGTGCTCATTTAAAATCATGTTTGTATTTGCCCAGTGAGGACTTCTAATTTAGTTATGTTAGGAGACAATTGGTTGTGATTGATCACTAAAATTTCGATTTTTATATGGCCTACAAGGGGGAAATAACGCTTAGTAATCGTGAGGGGTTAAAAAAACTAAAGCAGCTGCCACTTTAAAAAATGGATACGCGATGCAAATATCGCATGCTTTTCGTCAACTTTGCCCATAGTGGTTAAGCGCTTTCCTGCCTACCATGCATTCCATCTTGTTGTGTGATGTATAGGTGATTTATGAAGTTTTCAGAGATTCTCAATTCCGTTCGTGAGGGTGACTCAGAACAGGTAACAATTCCTGAAAAATGGGGGCAGGGCCGAGCCACTTTTGGCGGACTAGTGGCCGCTGTTATATATGAAAAATTAATGAAAAGTCTTGAAAAACCCCGTGCAGTTCAATCTATTATGGTGTCATTTGTGGCACCTGTAACACCTGGCGAATTAGACATTCAAACCACCGTTTTACGAGAGGGTAAGTCGGCTGTTCAGGTGCAATCGACTGCTTATCAAGAGGGTAAGGTGGTGGCGGTGATGTTGGCCAGTTTCGGCAGCGAGCGTGAATCCATGGTGAGTGTTTTGCCAGAGCTAGCACCTGAATTTAAAGCCCCTGGGCAGGTGAATGAATTTCCTTTTATTCCAGGTTTAACACCTGATTTTACTCAATACTTTGATTATCGTTACACAGAAGGGAAAATGCCGTTTATGGGCTCAAAGGATACTCACATGGGGGGCTGGATTAAACTGCGTGAGCCTTCCAGTAAGATAGCCTGTGTGCCAGAAATACTCGCCTTGTTGGATGCTTGGCCTCCTGCGGTATTTACCATGCTCAAAAAGCCAGCATCGGGCAGCTCACTCACTTGGACCATCAGTTTTGTGGAGCAGCCGGAAGATTGTACGGCCAGTGATTGGTGGCAATACCAAGCCAATATTGAAAGCTCTAACCATGGCTACAGTCATATAGACGCGTCTTTGTGGGATAAAAATGGCAGGGTGGCAGTGATTAGCCGTCAAACCGTCAGTGTTTTTGCTTAGATGATTATATTGGCCCTAAGCCAATTGAGTCGTCATGTTCATTATCTGTGGCTTAACACCACTGAAAGTATTGCAAATACTTTCAGTGGTGCATAAATACTTCATTATTAACCCGAGAAGTTAGCTTAGGATGATTCTTTAATTTTAATCGGTCAATTAAAGGCCGCATTTTTGTATTTGTTGTTTATAGGTTTGGTAAGATAACCTAGGTTCATATAGAGCTGTCACTGCGCTTGATATTTTACTTTTTACATTATCGTTTGATTTTAGAATTGAAGACTTATTTGAAATATGTAACCACCATTCTTTGTGCCCAAGAATAAAGGCATTATCTAATAATGTGGAATCCATACTTAATTGTTTCATGCTGTATTCTAAACCAGAAAAAGATCCCACTACCGCATCCACTCGCTCAGCTACAAACATTTGTAAGGCTCGAAGATAACTCTCAACCGAGACTTTATTAATTTTTTCATCAATATCAAATGCATTGTCAAATTGAGCTTTGCGAATAACAGCGATGGCCTTCAGATTATGGAGTTGTTGATATTGCTTAATGGGGTGATTGAGTTGGGTTAAGACTACCACCTGAGATTTAGACACAGGCCCTATATAATTTACATAGCCTTTAACGGACGCATTTTTGAAGACAAGGGCCATATCAATTTCTCCATTTTTTAACGAAGTCAGTATACGGGCATAGGGGTAGAGAACATGCTGGAATGTTAAGCCTGAGTGTTGTGCAATTCGATTAAGTATTTCCACACTGGCCCCCTTACATTGCTTATTTTCTTGAAAAAATGCGAATGGGGCAAAGGGGGGCACGGCTACATTTAAAGTGTAAGGTTCAGAAAAGGCTGGCTTACAATAAATAATGAGGGCAATGCATAATATAACTGCTAATGGGTACGAATGCTGTAATGCCATGCTAAACCATGTAACTAAATAAACTGATTTACTTAGGGTGAATATGGGCCGTTAGTTAATGTAATAGCATAGCTTACCTTTAACATTAGGTTAGGAAGTGTATTAAAGGTTTTATCTAGTAAAGTCAGCTTCTGACAGGCGATAAACCTTGCATGCTTTATAAGTATGCAAGGTTTAAGTCGTGAGGGCAGTTCAGTTAGCGGGTTTCTTTCACTGCGTCATTTACAATTTTCAGGGAAAAAGCATTGTTATTTAATGAAAATCCACATGCCATCATGGGACCCTGAAGATTCATTGCTGTCATAAGGCCATACTTCAAATACGTTATCGGTGCCTTTATAAAGACTGACACCCACAGCCGAATCCTCTTGTAAAACCACCGCGCTGCGGGTTTCATAGGTTAAGTCACATTGGGAGTCGTTGGTTAAAAATATAGGGTGACTATTGTTCGTTAAATTGATTAGGCTTTCAATGTCATCAAAGGGGTTCACACAGGTGGCATTGTTAATGGCATCTATGTTTATCTTACTGACATTGCCCGCATCATCTATAAACATCATGCCAGTGGTGGCCGTTTCTTTAACCTGTTGCCAGAAAATATCCGCCATAAGACCTGCCCCCAGTGTGTGGCTGGCGTCTGGTGAAACTGTCGCCACGATTTTCCAAGCCCTATGATTTGTGTGATAGCCCACCAGAGTCCAGCCGCCTCCTTGTTCATCCATATTGCAATACACCACTTGTGAGGCGGCGTTAGATTCATCCTCACCAAGGGCGGGGCCATCTACATCAATATTGTAAAACCCTGACGTTAATTGTGAATTATTACTATAAAGCTCACGACAACTGGATTGAGGGTGCGCTGCTAAACTTGCATCATTAATTTGTAAAATAACGTTGATGGCTTGTAATGCACTGACAGAAATGGATTGGGTAATCACCACTTCATCATTTATGGTGCCCGTTAATTGATAATCACCAGGTAACACTCGATAAGATAGAAACCCTTCACTGACACTTGTGTCTCCTGAAATGCCCCACACCTGATCAAATTGATCCTTCACAATCACCCCAGATACTGGATTACCCAGAATAGAGACAGTATTAATGCTGACAATGGATTTAAGGCTGGTGTTCACCACATTGTCCCCCAGTACTCTAGAGGCGCACACCAGAGTTTGCTCAAATGAGGTCACATCCCAATCGCTGCTGCAGCCTCCTAATGCCTCTTGTGTATCGGTGGTTTGAAACTCTAACTCTAAAGTGATGGTTTCAAAGGCACCGATTTGAATGGGCGTATTCAAGACATACCAATCATCTTGCTGAACCATGTTTTGTAAACTGTATTCTTGAAAATCGGTTATATTGCCTGCCAAACTTACGATGGTGGTTAAATTATCACTGCCTCCCAATTCATTAACAATGGCACTGGGAATTCTGAGCGTTATTTCGCTGGGGTACTGGGCTTGATTATTGAAAGTGAAATCAATTTCACTGATTAATGGATAAAGGTCTACTTCTGCACTTGCATCACTATTGAATAAAACATCAGAGCTAAAACTGTCTGATTTTCCAATCAAGTGTGCATCGTCATAAAACTTAAAATAAAAGGTATTGACGGTTTGTAATGTATTTAAATAAAACTCATTAATGCTGTCTGCTTTACTCACATCAAATATGTATTCATCTTGCGAGTTAATGACGAGCCCTAATCTTGGGACATTTATTTCGTTAAGCTGCTCGAGAGTAAAAGCAACCTTTACTTGTGAGTACACAGAAATATCGTCAACACTGGCTTCTACATTGCCCACTATGGGTAATAATGCTAAATCAAAGTTAATTTGGTTTTCCATACTCACTTCAATGACGCCTTCGCCACCGTATTGCTTATTAAGATTACTCACTAATAAACTAACAAGATAATTACCAGGGGGAAGGGCGAGAGTAGAATTCGACAAGACACTGAAACCTTCTTGTTCTATGTAAATAGACCAAGGAATGTATTGGTATTCACTATTGGCTTGATCGTAAATAGTAAGGGTACCTGTATATTGCTCACCTGACCCATTACCATCCCCAGTGGAAAGGCGGTTACTTTCGTCAAATCCTAATTGGCTTAAGGTAATACCAAGTTCAATATCAGCCTCTAAGATGAGCGTGCCTTGAGCATCAATAGGCGCCTTAATTGAGATGGGGTTGTAGCCTATTAATAAATCGCTGCCCACTGTGTCGACTATTTCTGAATGAATTTCTTGCTGTGTGGTTTGTTCTGGGTTGGCCCCTATAGAGTTATCTAATTTAACTTGATGAGTAATAAGATTATCGTTTTCATCAGTAAACTTTATTTTAAACCAAAGGTTATTATCACCACTAAAATCAAAAGGACCATTCTCGCTAGAAATAAGTTCAGGGGAATTAAAGGTGCCGTTAATGCCACCACTGGCGTATCGGTTATCACTGGCAAATCCAATATCGGTAAGTACCATGCCAGACTCTATGGCGGGAACCAGCTCTATATGGCCTGCACTTTCATTAGGCCCAGTAATGGTTAGTGGGGATTGAGTGATAATTAAATCATTGCCCACGCTTTGCACGATTTCAAAAAATATGTCGCTGCTGGTGATGGCGGTAGCGGTATCACCAATGGAATCATCCAGTTTAACTAAATATTGGCTGATGGCACCGGATTCATTGGTGTAATTAATGTGAAACCAAAGGTTAATTCCACCACTAAAATCCCAAGGTCCCTCTAATGTGGCCGACAGAGAAGGAGGGCTATAATCAGGCCATTGGTCAATGCTGCGGCTATTGCCCCCTAAGCTGTTTGAAGTCATTGGCCGAGCCTGTATGGCGCTGGGGGAAGTTACGGAGCTTAATGAGCTGCCTGTGGATTGCACACGGGGGGAAATAGCGCTGGATGAGTTTTCTAAGTATTTTGAGCGAACGCTGTAATTAAATAGAACCTCATTTTCTGTCGTCTCTTGAGACGGAGTGACTGTGCTGCTGGACGAGTCATCAGGTGAGCCCCCTGAAGAGCCACAGCCGCTTAGCCCAATGGTTATACAAAGCATCAAAATAGTTAGGCTAATTTTCATACGTTTCTCCCCCCTGGCATTCACTGTTAATGGAATGAACAGGCAACTCAATGAATGGCTGGTATGAGCAGAGCAGTTAATGTGCCATGTTGATGAAAAGAGCGGGTAAGTATTATTATTAGAATGTATCGCTTAAAGGCTTTAAATATTCATTGAATAAAAGCGGAATGCACTGTCCAAGTTTGCCCATTTAGCGGCAGCCTTTGTAAGGCTGCGCTAATGTGAATTAGGCCTATATCACCAACTTGCATCTAGGCGGTATAAGTCATTAGTGCCTTCCACTTGATTTAGCGTGCCCTTTAAATAGATGTTCGCCGTTACGTCGTGAATAAACGTGGTATCTGCAAATAATCGAATGTTGATCGAGAAGTAAGGGGTAGGTGCAATTTGGTAATCAAGGTCAATGCGTTGCATGCCTTGTAATTCACCTGGAAAAGGAATTTTTGTATCAACCGGGTAATCACTGGCATTTAGTCTTAACACGCTGACTTGTCCATTTACATGGTACTCATAAGAATTGTTATGGCCTTGGTCTTCAGTGGGTAAGTATAATGCACCACCAGATTTACTAACTGCATAAACATGACCTATATCTATGTTCAGTGCTTGAGCAATAATTAAAGAGATGTCATCGCTGGTGGTGGTTTTTAAAAAAGGTAAAGTAAGCTCATTAAAGGCTCTTGATAACTGATAGTCGTCTACTATTTGAATGGCGGCCAGTTGCTCATTGGCAATCTTGAACAAACCATCACCTGCTAATCGAGCCATTTTAGGCACCATGGCCACATAAACTTGCCCGGTAGAATCAAGGTATTTGAAAAGGTATAAATTGTCAGCGATGGCGGTTTGAAATTGTTGACTAATATCTTCAACTTGTGGATCGCTAGGGTCAGGATTTTCAGGTGGATCAACAGGTGTAGGATCAATAATGATTTCATCATTATCGGTTATAGGCTCCGAAGAGCTGCTATCACTGCCACAGGCGCATAATAAAAAGGAAAGCAGAACAGTGAAGGTGAGTAAAATAATGGAATTCATTTTGGGTCCTATTTTTTAAAGGCAGTATGACCAAGAAAATTTTATGTTCAATTTGTATGAAACAAAAAATAGTAAAGTGTGAACCCTGTGGGTTTTAATTGTTGACGGATATTTGCAAACGTTAAATGTCGTGATTAAAAAGCTAAATTTTGAGTATTGTTCTAAAATTGAAACACTGCGTATTAGAATCGAGACCTATTTTTAACGGGAAGTATGAATGTTTTTATCACCTAAATTGATTGTTTTTATTGTGTGTTTGACGAATTTATCGATATTGACTCAAGCAGATGATTTTTCTTTTAACCCAAGTCAATCTTTTGATCCTGATTTTTTTATTGAAAGTAATTTGGAATTCACCCTGCTTCATGAGCTGGCTCATGCCGTTATAGAGCTATACGATATTCCCGTATTGGGAGGGCAAGAACAAGCTGCCGATCAAGTGGCGTTGATGTTGTTATTAACCGATCAACGCCATAAAGGGGTTCTTAGACCCGTGACGCTTAATAAGTTACTGGCCATATCAGGTGAATGGTTTTTAGAATGGCAAGCTGAAATGAAGCAAAACCAAGCGGTATATTGGGATGCACATCCATTAACCATTCAAAGGTTTTACGATGTAACTTGCTTAGCCTATGGTTCTAACCCTGATATTTTAGAATCCCTTAGAAAAGAGAAGTGGTTGCCAGTAGAAAGAGCATGGAATTGTGATTTAGAGTATAAAAAAACGCGACAAGCTTTGGCCTGGCTAACTAAAAAAGTCAGCCATTACCAATTAGACGAAAATTGGAATTTTGTAAAAAAGAATAAGCCTCCACAAGGGTTTACTGGGCAAGTAAAAATCGTTTGGGTTGAACCAACACGTCAGTCACACAAAGACATGGCCAAAAAACTTAAAAACTTTAAATCCCTTAAATACCTCGTGGCGCAAACCAATGAGGTACTAAATTTAAAAGAAGATATTACCATATACATGGAGCCCTATTGCAAAGGGCCCGATGCATGGTGGAATGGTGAGCAGAACATAATTACCGTTTGTTATGAGTTGGCTGAGTTATTTGAAAAAAATGCAGCGTTACTGCCAGGGCTAATCAATGAAGGCCTTCCAGAATAAAAGCATATTACTGTTGCTCATCCTCAATTATGTCTGGTGAAAATGCCTTGGTAAATGTGTAATCTGAACCTTAACCAAACGGAAACTGAACCTAGCCTGAACAGATTGAAAATAACGTCTAAACCCCTTAAAAGGCGCTTTTATCCCCATGCTTGGTTTGTTAGGGTGCGCATTCAATAACGCATTGGTTAAGGAAGGCATGATGGAACGATTAGTAACACTGTTAATGCTGGTGCTTTTTTCCAATGTTGTCATGGCCAATGATCAAGGTGACGTTATCGAGCTCTCTCCCATTAGCATTCACGGGGGGGAGGATTTAGGGCCCACCATCTCTACCCAAAAATTATTGAAAGTCCCCGGTGCCAATGGTGATCCTATTAAAGCCATTGAAGCGTTACCGGGTGTGGTATTGGACGGTGACGATGACAGCGAACCTGCTGTACGGGGTTCTAGTCCTGCTGATAATCGCTACATTACCGATCACATGTCTGTGGGGTATTTATTTCACAACGATGGCTCCAGTACCTATAACGATAATATTATCCAAGATTTTTCATTAAAGGCCGGGGCCTGGGATGCGCAATACAATAATGCCATTGGCGCTGTATTGGATACCAATTTAAGAGACCCCTACCACGAAGAGATCTCCACGGTAGTAGATTTAAGCTTTATTCGTGCTGGCATCTTGGTGGAAGGGGCGGTTACCGAAAATAGTGCGTTATACATTAGCTATCGTGAAAGTTTACTTAAATGGTATTTTGATGAAATAGCCGATGAAGACGAAGGGCTTATTATTCAGGTGCCTAAAAATTCTGATTACCAGGTGAAATATCACTGGCGAATGGATAACACCAGTAATCTTCGTTTTGTGGCCACCGGTGCTAAAGACAAGGTTAGCTTCGAATTAGATGAGAATTTTGAAGAAGCGGGTAAAGAACCTACGATTATTGGTAAAGGTAATCTAGATGGTTATTTTAATAGTCAGGGCATTTTATATGACACGGTTTTCTCTGGGGGAACTAGTGCTTTATTGGTGGTGAGTCAAATAGAACAAGATTTTAATTTTAAGGTGGGTACCTTATTTGATCTTGATGCCACCAGTAAAAATGCACGGGTTAAAGGGCAATTTCAAACTCCAATTAATAATGGCGATAACTGGCGCTACGGATTTGAAACCACTAATTTGCACTTAAAATATACCATGGATGGTTTGTATAACCCTTGTAATGACGATGTTGAAAGTTGTGACCCAGCCTCTACCGGTGAGCGTTTTGATTCTCAAGAAACACTCAACTTAAATGGCTTATACGTGTATTCAGCCTACGATTGGTTAGCCACCCCTTTTTGGCAAATTACCTTTGGCATGGGCAGTGATTATGACGACTATTTAAAAGAGCGTAATTACCAACCTAGATTATCCAGCCGTTATGAACTCAATGATAGATGGACATTAACCTCCGCTGTGGGTAAGCACTATCAGTTTCCCAGAGACTTTTTTGCTGTTACCAAAACCCTAGGTAATCCTGATTTAAAGGAACCCAATAGTGAGCATTATGTGGTGGGGTTTGAATACGCGTTGAATGATTTACTAAGTGCCAAATTAGAAGTTTATTACAAAGACATTCATGACATTATTATTTCCAATGAAGCTTATCAAGATGAAAACACGACACCTGAGGAAGTTAAGTTTATCAATAATGCCAGCGGCCATGCTTCGGGTATTGAATTTCTTATTAATAAAAACTTAAGTGATGATTGGTACGGTTGGCTATCGGTGGCCTATAGCAGCACCGAACGGACCAATCACAACACAGGCGAAAGCTTTAATTACAGTTACGACCGCCCTTGGATTATTAATTTGGTGGGGAACTATCAATACAGCCGAACCATTAGTGTAGGGGCTAAATGGCGATATCAAAGTGGTGGCTTGGTGACACCTATTTCTGATGGTGTGGCTTATTACCAATGCGGTGATGATTTAACCAGTGACCCGAGTATTGATGCGTGTGACGGTCTTGGGAATTCAGACAACCCTGATGGAAATCCAGATGTTTATTTGTATGACCCTGTTGAGGGAAAGATCAATTCAGAGCGACTACCAGCTAAGCACAGTTTAGACTTACGCCTAGATTACACTCCCAAAGAGGGGCGTGTGTTTTACATTGATATTCGTAATGCTTATGCTCGCCAAAATATTACCGACTACGAATACAGTGATGATTATAAAACCCGAACAGCGGTGTCTGAACTGGAAACCATTACCTCGCTGGGATTAAAGTTTACGTTTTAAAGCAGAGCTAGCCTGCGGTTATCAATCAGCGGCCTTTGAAGTTTGTAAGCTATGTAGAATTAGCCAAAATAACCTAAATTAAAACCGTTATTGATAAATGGCTAAAACTTATTTTTAAGAACATTATTGAATACTATGAAAATTAATAACGCTGGCCTCGTGCTGTTACAAAGTTTATTGCCTAGCTATTTTATTAAAAATAGATGGCTACGACCAAATTTAGACTTATTGAAAAGTAATGTGTGTCAATATCAAGCTGTGCTGTGTTTGCAATATATGACAAGCTCAGAAGATGTCGATAGTGAGGAAGACCTGTCTTTAAATAATTTATTATGCGGGTTATCCGCTGCAGAAAAACACCGTAAAGTGAATAGTATCACCCCAGAGGAGACTCAGGTGGTCAATGACTTTTTACAAACTTGCATGGCCTACTGGCCTGAGGAAAAAACCAAGTCAGTAGAGGATTTTAGAAAAAAGTGGCTTGTCCGAGAAGGCTTACTAAAAGAGTGCCCTAATCATTGGGAGTTATTGGTGACCAATCGCCCCAATGATAAACTGTTAACACAGTCTCCATTTTCATTTTCCACCATTCAATTCCCTTGGATGCCAAAACCCCTGCACGTAACTTGGCCCACCACATAGGACTAATGTAAAACCCGGTGATCCAAGTGGTCCAGTGACAACAACGACTGCATCCAGTGATCACTTAAGTGAATGGGCAGGTTAATCACCTCTTCAACTGGCTGCATTAAGTACTCTGTGGTCATGGAATGCTTAACGTGTTTAATGTGGCTTTTGACGTGGGGAATTAAAGCATTAAGATTTGAATCGGTATGATTTTTTCTAAGGGCATAGGCAAACTCAAGGGCGCAACGCAGGTAGCGATCCACTGAAAAAACTGTTGGATCACTGATTAACAAAAGTTCTGAAATTTCAAAGGCATTACCATACACCATGGCCGCCTTGTGCCAATCTTGCAGGTGAAATAATTCCCGGGCCTGTAACATCATGACCTGCCAAGATTGGGCTGCGTGCTGAGGGTCATTAATGAATTGTGTTCGGTGATTATTGCATAGGTATCTCATGGGGTATTTCCGAATAAAACAGCGATAAATAGATATTTTCTTACCATAATCTTAATGATAATCATTTGCAAATGGTTTTTTGGCTATTAATCTTACCATTAGGCACTCTCGCCTCCAGGCGGTTTGGAGATATCTGATAGTGGAGGGCTTAATCGCTGGGGTGATAGAAAGGATAAGTTAGTGGTTTTAAAAGGTGATAGCGGTAGCTACCTGCCCAGTAAAATAAGTTAGGGAACGTTAAAGGAAGTTTAAAAATAGCTTACACATAACAGTGGGGTTAAAAACCGTGCAAACAAAAGAAAGGTGTTGCTCTCATATTTATGAGGTAAATAAGAGAGCAACTTAGATTTACATAATAGCGACTACATTGATTTATTTATGAGCGCTAATAATTTGTCCACCATCCAGCACCATAGTGTTACCCGTCATCCAAGCCGAAGCACGAGATGACAAATAAATAGCGGTACCGGCAGCATCCTCAGGAGAACCAATGCGACCGCGAGGAATAGAAGCGGCAGCCTGCTCTTCATGGCCATCTAAAACAAACGCCGTCATTTTACTTGGAAAGAAACCCGGGGCGATGCCGTTAACGTTAATGTTGTCTTTGACTAAATCAGCAGCCAAGTGTTTGGTTAAATGAATGATGGCCGCTTTACTGGCGGTGTATGAATAGTTATTCATACCAGAGTAAGACAAACCATTCACTGAACCAATATTAATCACTCGTGCTGGGTCTTCCTTGGTACCGGCCGCTTTAAGGGCTGGTAGTAGCTGCTGAATTAAAAAGAAAGGGGACTTTACGTTTAAGTCCATGATTTTATCCCAACCGGCTTCAGGAAACTCGGATATGGGAGCCCCCCAAGTGGCACCGGCATTGTTTACTAAAATATCAATTTTATCTTCCTGCTTCATGATCTCTTGGGTTAACGCTTCAATTCCCTCAACAGTGGATATGTCAGATGCGATAGCAATACATTCGCCATATTGGCTAAGTTCTTTGGCCGTGGCGTCAAGTTCTTCTTTTTTACGGGCAGTGATATAGGTTTTTACACCGTTTTCAACGAAGCCTCGCGCCATCATGGCACCTATGCCGCGGGAGCCACCGGTGATGATGGCCACTTTTCCTTCTAAACTAAATAAATTTTTCATGCGCTTCCTTCGTGTCTCTCTATTGGGCTACAAATACCAATAGAAAATGCTTAAATAAAACCTGCTGGCAGTATATCAGCTAGGTTAGGCAGCCCAATGACGTGTGGGGTCAAGTATAAGCGGGTAACTATGGGGTAAAAAATGTTCAAAAATATGCCAGCCTAAAAATAAGATTTGATTATTTTTCAAGAGATAATCTTTGGTGCCAGTGTTGAATGCTTTCACTTGGGTATTCAGAAAATTGTTGGTCATTGTCACTAACACAAGGGGTTACCCAATTGGCTTTGTAATTAAGCATAAGGTGAGTTTTTTCAGGGGGAATAGGCAGGGGTGTATCAATGGCAGAGGCATGGGGGTGAACCAGTTCAGGCCAGCGTGGATCCCATATATACAAGGGGCTGCCACATAAACTGCAAAAGTGACGTTTGCCTTGGCTGGTTATTTTTTGTTGGGTGGATTCATTGAGTATTGCGGCTTGGTAAACAGATATATGTTGTTTTCCTGTGACTTTAAGAGTTTCGGTGCTTCCTGCAATATTAATGGCAAAGCCACCACTGCCGCTGGTTTTACGGCTCACTTGACAATAACAAATATTAAAAGGATAAGGGTGTGAGGCGTTTACAGAAAAAGTGACAGCCTGACAATGGCATGAGCCTTCTAACAGCATGATGAACAACCTGGGTAAGCAATTTATTTACCTTTAGGGTAGCGTAGTTATTTGGATGGCGCTGATGGCTTTTTTTAGCAGTAGCTGAGATATAAAATGGCTGTGTTATAGTCGGGAAAATCTTCAATGTTTTAGCGATAATATTTATGAATACCAACGAAGCAATAAAAACCGATTCTAATAATCCTGAAAATATTAATTGGGATTTTCCTAACCCTTTTGTTGTGAAGGTGGTGGCGCAATCTCTGGATATCGATAGCTACCAACACGTTAATAACTCGGTTTATGTTCGTTGGTTAGATGAGTGCGCCAGAGAAAATTCAAAGTCAGTGGGAATTGATCCTGATATTGCCAGTGAATTGGGTTTCGGCATGGCGGTTAGGGACAGTCACATTACCTATCTGGCAGCGGCTCATTTACATGATGAGTTATGGGTGGGTAATTGGATGACAAAAAACGATGGCCGCTTGCGCGCCACCCGCCAGTTTCAAATTATTCGCCCAGCAGATGGGGTAATCATATTGCGAGCCACCCTTGATTATGTGTGTATTAATATTGAAACGGGCCGCCCTTGTAAAATGCCTGCACTCTTTAAGAATAACTATACCAGTATGGTTGATTCACCTAAGTAATGCGCTATGTTGAGTTGGGGCTATAATTGAGGCATACATTTAGGCTTAGCTAGGAATACAGATGATGCACCCTTTTTTTGTGGTTATGTGGTTCATGCATTTGTTGTTATGGGGAGTACCTTCTAGCCAAGCTGATACTAATCAATCATTAGTGTTCATTAAGGCCAGATGCGCAGAGTGGCGACCCTTTGTATATGAAGATAAAGGTCAATTAGTTGGTCCTGCCTATGAAATTGCTTTAAAAGTCTTAAAGCACAGCCAACACCCTTTTGATTATCAATTGCAACCTTGGGCGAGAGTTTATAACGATGCTCTTAATCAACCGAATTTTTTAGTTGCCTGTATTGGCAGAACACCAAAAAGAGAACAACTATTTCATTGGATAGGTCCTATATCTAAAGGGGTAGAGATATATTTTTTCAAATTAACTAAAAATAATCTTAATATAATCAGTTTGTCCCAAGCCAAAGAGCTAAAAGTAGGCGCCATGCGCGGCACTTATAATTATGATTTTTTAGCGCTGAGTGGTTTTAAAGACAAGAACATACATCAGAGTGTGAAGTCAGAACAATTGCTCAACATGCTTATTAATAAGCGATATGATTTAGTGATCAGTGATGAAAAACAACTTCAATCAGAAGCTAAAAAACTAAAGGTTAATCCTGATGTATTTGAAAAAGTCCTTTTTGCCTTTACCGTAACAGACAACTTGGCGTTCAGTAAAAATACTCCAGAACATATAATAAAGACATTTAAAGATGCGTATTCCCATTTAGAAAGAAACGGCAGGTTTGAAGGGCTGTTACGTTAATAGTGCAAGGCGGTTGATCATTAGTGCAGGGTTTTAATAGACTAATTTAAAGTTAAAAAATATTTTTTAATGAATTGTTCAGTCGTTTTCACCTTAAAATCTAATGTTATAGGGTGGGCTTGATTCTATAGCTTATTCTACTATCTTTACTCATGAGATTTTGTTTGTTCTTTTTTCTTTATTTTATGTGCTAAAGAGGACCCCATGAATATCCTTCTAAGAATTATCCCTTCAATTATTTTATTGGCTTTATCCTTTGGCAGTGTGGCTAAAGAGATTAAGGTGGCAGTAGGGTTAGCTTTACCTCCTTATGTTATTTCCAGTGAAAATAAAGGCATGGAACTAGATATTATAAAAGAAGCCTTAGCGTTAACTGGGCATACTGTTAAACCTGTATATTTGCCATTTGCTCGAGTGCCTTGGTCATTGAAGGAGGGGAAAGTCGATGCGGCTATGACCATTAATGAATCCTCTGGTATTGACTCTGTTTTTTATTCACAAAGCCATATTACTTATCAAAATGTGGCGGTATCTCTTGCCAAAAATAAATACACTATTAATGACGTGGCTGACCTGTCAGATCGTTCAGTGTTGGCTTTTCAAAGTGCGACGCTATATTTAGGGGATGACTTTAAAAACATGGCCAGCAAAAATAATCGCTATAAAGAAGAGCCTAGGCAAGATATACAAATTACCATGGTGTATAACGGCAGAACCGAAACGGTGGTAATGGATAAAAATATATTTAAATATTATAAAGCCAAAGAAACCCGCGCTGATGTGAGTCAGGGTGTGAATATTCATACTATATTTCCTCCCAGTTTGTATAAAGTAGGGTTTAGAAGTAAAGCGCTGCGCGATGAATTTAATACTTCACTTAAAAAGCTCATCGCTAGTGGAAAACATAAAGAGATTATTAATCGATACGTTTCTGATTGATAAGTGATATTGCTAAAATAAAGTGGGGTAATGATTTGAGGCCTGCTATTACTCTAAATGAATAGTTATTAATATTGTTTAAAGACTGCTGTAGAATGATCGCACATTCATAGTTGCCTAATAAAAACATGGAAAGTTTCCCGTTACCCCAAAACCCCCAGGAAATAATGAATACACCAAGCGGATTAATAAAGTACTCGATCATCTTAATACACATTATGCTCAACCAGCCACATTAGAGTCTTTGGCTGAACTGGCTTATTTTTCGGCGTATCACTTTCATCGTATTTTTACCGCAGTGGTGGGGGAGTCTCTTTATAAATACATTCAACGTATTCGTATTGAAAAAGCGGCCCATGCGGTGCAGTTCTCTACCAATAAGCCTATAACGAACATTGCCCTAGATTGCGGATTTAGTAATTCGGCTGTGTTTGCTCGTACCTTTAAGGAATATTTTTCCATGACGGCCACTCAGTGGCGTAATGGTGGTCATGAAACATTTAGCAAGAATTGGCAAGTGCTTAGCAAGAATAGAAAAACGCCCAGCAGCGATTGGCAAGTAACGGGCATGTCCCCTTTGTATATTGATGGCTCTGACAATAATACTAAATGGGACATATACAGAATGAACTTATCGAATATACAGGTTGAAGTAAAAGAGTTGCCCCAAACCACAGTGGCTTATATTAGGCACATAGGACCGTTTGTGGGTCAACAAGTCATATGGGCACAACTATTTCAAACCTTGACTCAATGGGCTGGCGCACGCAATTTATTACAATGTCCTGGAACGCACTATTACACCGTGTTTAGGGATGACGTTAACATTACCGAGTTCGCTAAATTTAAATGTGATTTAAGTTTATCGGTACCTGAAGGAACCAAGCCCGAAGGAGAGGTGGGGGTAAATGTCATTGCAGGAAATGAGATGGACCCGTCTCCCATGTGCCAAGATTAAAGTGGAAACATT
>CAJXRF010000058.1 GCA_913058575.1 uncultured Bermanella sp. | reverse complement strand
ATTTGCACTGTAGTGCTGTATTGACATTCATAGTAACAAGGGGCTAGTTTTATATATATTGACTAATACTTGGCTATTGGTGACTTTAAGGAACCACATGATCACCCTAAAGCAGCTCAATCACTTACAAGCCATTTGCCAGTATGGCACTTTGCATGGCGCGGCTAAGGCGGTTCACTTAACGCATTCGGCGCTCACCCGTAGCTTGCATAATCTTGAGGAAGCCCTAGGCATTGCCTTGTTTGAACGCCACAAGACTGGCATGGAGCCCACCGAATTTTGCAAAAAAATATTATTGCAAAGTGAGCAAGTTTTATTGGCCGTAAAAGACATAGAAAGAGATGCTGATTTAGCCCGCAATATTGAAGAAGGGCACCTGCATATCATTGTGGGACCAGGAACTAAAGGTTTAGTGTTAAGAGAGACATTGCCTGAATTTTTTAAGCGCTATCCTAATATTGATATTCGCATTACCGAAGCCATGCCAGAAGATGCCAAAGAATTATTAATGAAGCGAGAAGCGGATTTTCTAATATCAGGGGCAGGCAGTTTTACGGGCAATACCGATCTTAAAATGGAATTAATTAAACCGATTCCAGTTCAGGTATTGGTGCGTAAAGATCACCCACTGGTGGGCCAAAAGCTAACGTTATCTAAGCTATTTGCTTATCCTTTAGTGGCAGCCAGTCAACTTTCCAGTGACCATCCTTTTTTAAAAGAATTGGCTAAACGGCTAAACAGTGAAGTGAACTTAACGCCAAAAATTATATGCAGCGATAGCCTAATACTTAAAAGTATTCTGCTTAAAACCGATGCTTGGACGGGTTCCCTTTGTTTGGAATTAAATATTGATGACGGACAGTTAGTGACGTTAGGCATTAATCAACTGTCATTAACCAATGATTTAAGTGTGATTGAACTCGTGGGCAGGTCTCGCTCTCCTGCTGCGCAGAAGTTTTTAGAAATTTGTAAGGCTCATTTCGATGCCCTAAAATTATAAACGCTCAACCATGTAGGGCTGAGCGTTTACAGTATGAATTAGTCACGTAATTTGTTTAAGTTCTCAAGGGCTTGTATTGAAATTTGTTTAGCCTCGCTGTTTTCTATGCCCAATATCATTAAAAACATTTGAGCATATTCTTGCAGAACCGCGGTTAAATCAGTTTGCACTTCTATGGCTTCAACAATAAGCCCCACCAAAGACCACATTATCATGCTGTCTAACACATTAGGCCTCACTGGTGGTGTGAAACGCCCAATATCAATTCCCGCTTGTAAATCCCTGTGCACAAACTGCCCTATGGCCCCCATTAAAGCTTCACCCAAAAGCCTTGGGCGTTCTGCCAAACGTTTGGTAATGGGTTCGCGCAGCATGGAACTTAATACCGATTGAGTGGCTGTGGCCATGACCAATGCAGGGTCATCATTAGGAGAGACTATGGTTAAAACGGCCAGCGCATGGCGTTGGTACACTTCCACTGCCGTGGCGGAAATGCACTCATCTTTGCTAGTGAAGTGATAATAAAAGGTGCGTCTTCCAAGGTCTGCCGCCTCAGTAATATCACTCATGGTGGTTTTATCTATGCCCTTTTCCACGATTAACTCATGGGTGGCGGCCAATAGCTTTGCACGGGTTTCCTGACGACGGCGGGCCATACGATTGGGCTTACTAGGCTCAATTTTAATCATTTCTTCTGCATCACCCAAAATGTTATTTCCTACGTCAATCCCAGCGAGAGCGGGCATTCTAGCATATTTTAAGAATGTCACGCGAGAGTGCACTTTAAATTATTATTGCACTGCCTGTACATTTTACACTATAGTGCATTTAATGATTTTGGAGCGGTCCACATGGCTAAAATACTTTTAGATGATCAAAGCCCCCTAAGTGCCACTAATGTGGAGGGCTTAGTGTTGTATAACTCAGCTGCATCGCCATGTGTTCGCCGCTGCCGCATTGCTTTGTTAGAAAAAGGCCTCGACTACGATACGGTGGAAATGGACTTGCCCAATATGGAGCAGCGCCGCGAAGAGTACCTCTCGCTTAATCCTAACGGCTACGTACCGACCCTCAGCCATGGTGCACAGGTCATTTTTGATTCTGGTGCCATTAATGAATACCTAGACGAGCAATTCCCACAAACACCGTTACTGCCCGAATCAGCTAAGGATCGTGCTCAAGTACGCATGTGGATTGGTTCTGAAGAAACCATGTCCAAAGACTTCAGGCCCCTGTTATATCAAAGGGTCATGGGGCCGATTACGCACATAACGCGCAGCTTAGATGAGGCCAGACTTATTAATGGTCGTTGTACCCGAGATCCGTTGGATATGGCATGGGGAGATCGTGTTTGGAATATGCAAATTTTAACGGCCCAGCAAGAAGTGCAACAAGAACGTAAATTAATGCAGTGGTTAGACTCAGTTGAGGCTGGCTTAATGAACAAACACTATTTGGTGGCAGAGCAGTTTACCCTCGCTGATATCAGTGTATTTCCTCGGGTGGTGATGTTCAGCTATTTAGGCTTAGAAATTACCCCAAGTCGTTTTCCAAATGTTTTGAAGTGGATCGAGCGCTTAGAAAAGAGACCTTCCTTTGAAGCGTCTATGTCAGAGCAGGCCAAAAAGCTTCGTAAAATGGCCACCTCACCATTAATGCCAAAATTAAGGGGCATTCTTAATAAACAAAAAAGTGAACGCGGTGTATTGGATAATTTTTTTGTTTGGGGCTTAGGGCGTGTCATGCGCAAGATTCAAAAAATAGACCAAGTATTATTGGCTGTTGCTACTCCTAGAACACTGCCCATGCCAAAGCAAGCATTGCTGCCTGTTAAATTCCACTCCAATAGTAAACCGCAGTTTGTAGAAAATGCTAAAGCATTAACTTTATGGGGAAGTGAGATTTCTCCTCATTCTGCGCGCATCGTCAAATTAATGAGTTTTTTGGGCCTCGCCTATACCTATCAAGAGATAGATTTAAAAAATGGCGAGCAAAAAACGAATACGTTTAAAAATCTAAATCCGCTAGCTGAAGTTCCGGTACTTCAACATGGTGACATGATTATTCACGATTCTCGCGCCATAGCTGAATACTTAATAGAACGTTTTGATCACCAGCAGCTTTGGTGGGGAAGTGACAGTTTACACGGTGCACAAAATAGAATGTGGCTGGCACTAGAAGCGGGCACCTATAAAGAAATTAAGCCTCTTTTCAATAAATATATGATGCACCAAAAGCACTCACCTTTAAGCGCCGTGGATGAACAGTCAGCCTTACAGCGCATCGAGCAGAAACTTCAGGTGCTCGAAAAGGCTTTGGAAAACAGTGAATTTTTGTGTGGAGAGAGCATCCGTTATGCCGATATCGCTTGGTATACCCGTCTTGAGATGCTTATCAATATTCCTGGCTTCATCATTAAGTCGTCTTCAAATATATATGACTGGTATACCTCAATGGCGAAAGTGATGGCCAAAGACAGTTACCAAGTATTTAAAAACTGATTTTTTCTAAAATTTAATAATAAAAAACCAACCAAGAGGGCAGTACCATGAACTTAGAATATGCCGGTAGCGAAGCGCTCACCATTAATACGCAAACACCACCGGGTTCTATTCCTATCGAACGGGTGGCAGGTCTTATTAAAGCAGAGAAACTAATTTTTCTAATTTGGGATGTAAAAAATCTAGATAAACAAGAGAGCTTTCTGCAAGATTTTGGTATGAAAACCCATGAAAAAACCACGAATGAAATATACATGCGCGGTTACGGTGATGAGCCCTATCTTTATTATGGGCGTAAGGCTAAAAAAAGCGCATTCAAAGGGATTGGTTTTTCCGCTAAATCACGCAAGGATTTAGAAACACTAGCCAAAAAAACCCATAAAAAAATTGAAAAAATAAATCGCCCTGGTGGCGGTGAAGTGGTGCGTTTAACAGACCCTAACGGCGTGGAAATAGAAGTGTGTTTCGGTATTAAGAAAATGGAAATGCTCGAAACTAGACGGGAGGTATTACCAGCAAATACTTTAAACCATCGCCCACGGATTAATAAAGGTCAACGTACTCCACTTATGCCATCTCCTATTTTAAAAATGGGCCACTGTGTGATGGGAGCGCTGAATTTTGAAGAAACGGTTAATTGGTATATGCGCCATCTTGGCATGATTGCCACTGATGCTTTATGTATAGGTGATGGCTCTCCTGCAGTGGCATTTTTACGATTAGATCTTGGTTCAGAGTTAGCCGATCACCATACTATTGTTATAGGTAAAGGAGGCGGCGATGGCTATTTGCATAGTGCTTATGAAGTGGTGGATGTGGATGCCGTAGCTCAAGGTCAACAATATTTAAAAATGAAGAAACACAAACATGTGTGGGGCATAGGTCGTCATATATTGGGCAGTCAATTATTTGATTACTGGCATGATATTAGCGGGTTTGAATTTGAACATTATGCCGATGGCGATGTGTTTACTTCTGAAAAAACCACCGAATATCATCCACTTGATTCTGGCAATGTTTATGCGTGGGGAGATGACTTACCAAAAGGTTTTTTTGCTCTTACATTCTCTCAGGTTACGGGAATAGTAAAAGGACTGATAAAAGGTGATGTGACCATTCCTTGGATTAAAGAAGCCAAGAAAGCCATTTCGCGTCCAGCACGACCATGGTTATAAGCGTAATAATTAAATTTTAACCTCTCAGTAATATAATAAAGGTAGTCAATCATGGGCACGTCAATTGTAAAGTTCCAGAAGAATAATAGCGAAAATACTTCGTGGGGAATTCTGAATGGAGAAGTAATTAATAAAATTAATCTTGAATTTATTGATCATAAAGCGCTTATGGATTGTTATTTAAATGAAAGAGAAAAATTTGACCAAGCCATTGAAAAAAATGACATTTCTCAAAATAGCGTGATATTCCATTCTCCCATATCTCGTAATATTCAGCTTTTTGCCCAAGGCGTGAATTATATTGAGCACCGAGAAGAAGGTGGTTTACAAACCAAAGGTGACGAAGAGGCTTCTTTTTTTGCTAAGTCACCTTCGAGTATTAGTGGGCCTAACGATGATATTGTTCGTCCGGAGGATTGCGAGCTACTCGATTACGAAATTGAGCTGGGAATATTACTTAAAAAAGAACTGCATAAACATACAAAAGTAACCGATGCCACATTAGGTGATTATATCGGTGGCTTATTTTTATCTAATGATGTGTCTTCACGGGACAACATGTTTGGTGCCCCCATGATGCAATGGTATCGCGGTAAGAGTCACCGTACATTTTGCCCTATAGGTCCTGTGCTTTATATGTTGGACAAAGGGGATATTAGTCAGCTTTATAATTTACAGCTGACGTTAAAAATGAACGGTAAAGTGAAACAAGACTCGGTAACGTCACAGTTAATGCACAAGCCACCGAAAGCATTAACAGACTTATCAGAATTTACCGATATTCATGTGGGGGATTGCGTTCTAACCGGTACCCCAGGGGGAGTGATTGGCGGTAAAAGTTTAAAAACTATGCTTGCCGTATTATTGAACTTTAAGAATGATAGAAAGCGCCGTGAAAAACTACGGATTGCTCAAAAATCCATTGCGACATTTCTTCAGCCTGGGGATGTTTTGGAATTAGAAATAAAGTCTTTGGATGGATCAATCGATCTAGGCAGGCAAACCAATACGATTGTTCAAGCTTAATAATTAATTTCTAAAATTTACGATGTCGTAGGGACTTTTAGTAAAGCAGTAAAGTCCCTATGTGAGGCTGGGTAGTGTATGACGCAAATTATAAAAAAAAACTATGAGGTGGTGATTGTTGGTGCTGGCCCATGTGGTACCACCGCTGCAAACATACTAGGCAAGTACAATATTGATACATTGGTGATAGATAAAGAGCCAGATATCGTCAATATTCCAAGAGCGGTGGGAATGTGTGAAGAAGGCTCACGCATTATGGATCTAGTCGGCGTGCTTGATGACCCTATTATGGATTTCAGGCTTATTAATAAAATACACTTCCTAGATAAAAATCAAGATTCATTGTTTCATGCCGATACGTATGAACCTAACAATGGTTACAGCATCATTAGAACATTTCATCAGCCAGATTTAGAGAAAAGTTTACGCCGAGCAATGGATGGTCATGACTGTGTACAGTTACTAACGAGCACCGAGTTAATTGACTTCAATGATAAGGGAGAAGGGGTTGAATTAACCATTAAACAAGGTGATGAAACCTCAGTGATACATTGCCAATATTTATTGGCGTGTGACGGTGCATCTAGCCCAGTACGTAAAAAACTGAACATTAGTTTTGAAGGTGATACTTATCCGCAAGACTGGATGATCATTGATATAGAAAACAGCCCAGTTTTAAGCAGTGAAGGCGCGTTTACCATTAATCCTGAACGCCCTTCAATTACCTTGCCAGGACCTGGCAAACGCAGGCGTTGGGAGTTTGTTGTAAAAGAGCATGATGACCCTGAAATGTTGTTTAAGCCTGAAAATTTACAAGAATTGCTTAAGGGTTGGGGAGATATTGAGGATCTTCAGGTATCTCGAAAAGCGGTATATACATTTCATGCACGTACAGCTGGCCAGTATAGAGCTAATAATGTTTTTCTATTGGGAGATGCGGCTCATATTACGCCACCTTTTGCGGGGCAGGGCATGATGGCGGGGATGCGAGATGCGCATAATTTAGCCTGGAAACTATCCGCTGTGCTTAAAAATCAATTGAAACCAAAAGTATTAGAGACCTACCAATCAGAGCGCTTACCGCAAAGTTACCAGGTGATTAAATTTGCCCAATATATTGGTGGGGTTGTATTGCCACAAAACAATCTGGTTGCGGGAATTAGAAATAGCATTATTAGGCTGTTGGGCTTGCTAGGGGTGCACTCGGAAACCAAGGGCATGCCATTAGATAAAGTTCATAATCATATTAATGGTAATTATATAAAGTGCCGAATTATTAGTAAGATTTTTAATACAGGGGTTGAGTTTCCCCAGCATAAATTGGTTAAAGACAATAAAAAATTATTAAGTGACAAGCTGATATCAGAAGACTTTCATATTATAGGTATGAATATTAACCCCGCTCATTATTTAAGTGAAAAAACCTTGAGTCGCTGGCGCTCCATGTTGGGTAAGGAAACGATTATCACAGATGACAAAAATAAACCTGAACAAGAAGAGTTGTTGCTCGATGAAAAAGGCCAATACAAAAAATTATTTAAGTCGGGTAAAAATTTGGTAGTGGTTCGCCCAGATAAAATGATGGTGTTGCATTGCACCATTAAAAATTTAGATAAGAAATTAAATAAATACATGGATGCTGTGGGTTGCACCTTATCATGATCATTATGGTTATTCTTTTAATTTGAACTCTACAGTAAATAGGTCGTGCATGCTGTAACTGGGACATGCTAACGAATAGGTGAAAACATGAAAAAAATAGTGCTCATAAGTGGCTGTTCAAGTGGCATTGGCAAAAGTCTGGCTGAAATGATGGCCAATGAAGGTCACACTGTATTTGCTGGAGCTAGGAAACTAAGTGATCTAAAAGACATGGCTGATAATATTATTCCCGTTCAATTAGATGTGAATAATGAATCAGACATTGATCAAGTGATGGCCATTATTAAAAAGAGATGTGGCCATCTAGATATCTTAGTCAATAATGCTGGCTACGGAGCCATGGGCCCTTTGGCAGAAGTGCCTGCTAGTCAGGTTCAGGCCCAGTTCTCTACTAATGTTTTTGCGCCTTTGTTAATGGCTCAAAAGGCGCTGCCATTATTAAGAGAAAAGAGTGCAGGAAAAGAAAAGTTAACCAAAAATAATGGCTTAATTGTCAATATTGGCAGTTCGGCAGGCATTTTTACCGTACCTTTTTCCGGTGTTTATGGTGCCTCAAAAGCGGCCATTCATGCCATAAGTGAAGTGCTGCGCATGGAGTTAGCTCCATTTAATGTGCATGTGATGAATGTGTACCCAGGTGGTGTGGCATCAAAATTTGGTGACACGGCCGCTAAAAAACTCAAAGACACACTCATTGCTAATTCTCTTTATAAGCCAGCCTTACCAGCCATTGAAAAGCGCGCTCGTATTTCTTCAAATTCCCCCACCACCCCTGACATTTTTTCTAAAAAACTCATGGCAGCCATGTTGGACCGTCATCCACCATCAGACATTAGAATAGGGCATGGTAGTTCTTTAATGAATATTGCCAAGCGCATATTACCCACTAAGTTGCGTGAGCTATTAATGCGCAAAGCCTATTTATTAAATGCTTTAAGTTCTTAGAGTTGGAGTCTTGCATGTTACAGAAAAATAAAAACCTACAAAGAGAAGCCTTAGAAATTGAAAGTGCTTTACAGCTAAATGACCAACAACAGGACTGTTATCGATTATGGTGTGATGGTAATTCACCCTATTCCTGTAAGTTACGCACCTACATGAATTATAAGGAAATTCCTTATAAACGCATGCGCATTAATTTAAAAACGTATTACAACATCATTCCAGAAAAAGTGGGCATGAGCATCATGCCGGTGGTCATTACTCCTAACGAAGAAGTGCTGCAAGACACTACGCCCATTATCGAAGCGTTTGAAAAACAGTTTACGCGTAATAGTTGTATTCCAGATGATCAACGTTTGGCTTTTATTATGTGGCTACTGGAAGATTTTGGTGATGAATATTTAACCCGTTTCTCAATGCATTATCGTTGGGGTAATGACATTACTCGCAATACTCTAAGCCACCGTTTAGGGCGCTCCATGAGCTATGGCGATGTCAATATGCATGCTACAAAGGTAGCCCCGATGATTTTGGCTCGCCAAGTGGGCTTTGATAAACCCTTAGGATTGGGAAAAGCCGAGAATCGTGAAAGCTTAGATACGCAACTGATCGATTTATTAAATATTTTAGATAAGCACTTTTGTCAATATCAATTTCTATTAGGCGATAAACCTTCTGTGGCCGACTTTGCTCTTTATGGCCATTTGTATGCTCACATGCTGCAAGACCCATTTTCAGCGCAAATCATGGAAGCTAAAGGATCACGTACCTGCAACTGGATCGATACCATTAATGAATTGGGAGACAAGCGTGGTTACATTGGCCAAACTGAATTTGGTGACTGGATAAATCTCGATGAAACCGTACCAGACACGTTAAAAGAACTGCTCAGTTTTGTTGCAAAAACCCATATTCCTTTTGCCATTGGCACCGCTCTGGCGACGCATGAAGGACGTAAAGAATTTAATGCCATGGTTTATGGTGTTGATACCCAGTTTTTGACCTTTCAATACCGGGCTTGGAGTTTTGAAAATGTACAAAATCACTTTGTGCAGCTAAATAAAGAGCATAAAGTTTTCATTGATGATCTGTTAACGCAAACCCAAGTACAGCCAAGCATGATGAAGCATGGAATATTACACTGTACTTTATTTGATGGTTTTACACCGCCACTTGTCAAAAATGGTATTGCAGATGCCCGTATCGCCTACCTTAAGAATAAAGAAAAACTAAAAAAAGAAGAAACTAAACGAAAGAAAGTATTAAAAAGTAACGGGGTAGAAAATGAGTCAGTTTAATAATGTGGTTCGTTTTATAAAGCGCCCAGATGGCAAACCCACACCAGATGTATTTAGAATTGAAAAAGAACGGATACGCCAATTAAAGCCGGGTGAGTATTTGATGCGTAATGCCTATTTATCAATGGACCCAGCGTTAGTTGGGCGCATGAGAGACGAAGATAATTACGTTGAAAAAGTAAACCCAGGCGAAGTCATGCAGGCCTATGGCATCGCCCAGGTTATTGAATCGAATAACCCTAACGTAAAAGTAGGCTCAGTAAGACTGGGTCGCATCGATATGCAGCAGTATTCTATCTTTAGTGATGAAGAAGCTTGTAAAGAAATAAATCTTGGGTTGGCCAGTGCTTGTTCCTATTTGGGAGCCATGGGAGTGAATGGCTCCACTGCCTATTTTGCCCTTAAAGAAATTTGTCAGCCTAAAGCCGGTGAAACCGTTTTAGTATCGGCTGGTGGCAGTGCGGTGGGCAGCGTTGCAGCACAAATTGCTAAAAATATGGGCTGCAAAACTGTTGGCATAGTGAGTACCGAAGAAAAAACCAAAGACATTATTCGAGATTATGGTTTTGATGCGGCGGTGAGTTATCGGGGCAAAAGTATTGAGGAACTCACACAAGACATCAAAAAAGTCTGCCCACAAGGGGTTGATGTGTATTTTGATAACACCAGCGGCGATATTTCTGAAGCGGTATTAGACACCTTAAATGAAAATGCCCGTGTGGCAGTTGTAGGTCGTTTAGGCATAAGCCACTTAGCTGATACTAAGCAAGACAAGGGTCGTCGTGATCACAATATCATGCTCACTAAGCGTGTTAAAAAACAAGGTTTAGTAATTCTTGATTATCAAGACCGCTTAAGAGGGGCCATGATTATGTTGGCCCGTTGGATTAAGGAAGGCAGCGTTAAGGGCAAGGAGGATATCATGCATGGCATAGAGCAAACGCCAGATGCATTCTTTAGAATGCTGGCTGGCCAAAATCAGGGTAAGCAATTAGTGAAATTAGCAGACATAGATGCATCTGTTGACCCTACGCCCAGATGGTTAGGACGTTTGTTGATTTCAAAGTGGTTTCCCACAGAAAAACTGGCTAAAAAAATTACTGGCGGTATTTAACGGGTTTCTTTGTTATGGGTGAGTAGCAAGGGAATAAACCGCAGCCAATAGGCTGCGGTTTTTTTTGGGGCTGACCAAAATATAATGTGAGCAAGGCTTGCGTTAACTGTAGTGAATATCACTTTAAAACTTGAGCATTACGAAAATTAAGTGCAGGTTAGAAATATGTACCTGTATTAAATAAGAGTAAAAAATGAAATGTTCGGTTTTTATTGCCACTAGTCTTGATGGTTTTATTGCTAAGCTAGATGGTAATGTGGATTGGTTGCATACGTCAGGTAAGCAAGATGCACAGATGGGTCCTAACAGTGATATGGGCTGGAGCGATTATATTAAATCGGTAGATTGCATGATCATGGGGCGAAAATGCATGGACATGATCAATAGCATGAATCTAACCGAACAAGAGTGGCCTTACGGCAATATCAAAATAATGGTGCTCAGTAACACCATAAAAGAAGTACCAACCGGATTACAAGGCAAGATTGAAATGTATTCGGGGGACCTTAATACCCTAATCAATACCTTAGAAAAAGCAGGTCACCAACATGCCTACATAGATGGCGGAACCACGATTCAAGGGTTTTTAAATATACAACTCATTAACGAAATGACCATTACCCGTGTACCTATCTTGCTAGGGGAAGGCATTTCGTTGTTTGGTAAAACCCAGCAAGATATCTTATTGCACAACTGCAGTGCTACTGCATTTGCTAACGATTATATTCAGGAGACGTTTGAGGTTAAATATAAGTCGGGTATTGAAGATAAGTAGAAGTAGATAAGTTGCACAGAGCCAGAATAAAAAGTCTCCTGGCTCTTATGATGTTTAGGCGGTCTCGTTAACTGAAAACTGAAAACTGAAAACTGAAAACTGATGCTGTGCTAGATGACTTAAATTCTATTAAACACCATTCTAACGGCTCGCCCTTCTTCTCCCCAAGGTGTGATGTTAGTCATTTGCAGTATAAGCTCTTGGCTTGGTCGTTGAGATAATTGGCTTCGCCATCCCCAATCAGGATTGGATGGCACCTTGTAGGCATTAAATAGGCTAAATAGACAGCCAGTGTCCACAACACTCTTGCAATCTACTGGTTCAGGTTGATGCCAGCTATCAGACCAAGAGGCACTTTTTTTATTAAGGGTATTATCAAATAGGTAGCGGCCTTGCTGGGTTTTCCCTTCCCACTGCCAGCTGTATTGAATGTTATCTTTTTCAATAACCAAAGAGCAGTCGTAGTGTTGAGCCTCATTCCCTTCTGGGTCTAACCACAACTCTCCGCGGCCTTGCCATTGACTGTTTTGTAAAGTGGTAAGCCATGCCATGTCCATATACTTCCCCTTATTATCGGGAGCTTTTCCCGTGCGTCTAAGATATTCGCCAGTAAACGTCACTTACCGGCGACGTTATTGATTAGGCTAGTCCCTCTTGTACAAAGACTCAATAGTACGCGTCTCAATGACATTGGCATTTATCATATAGCCCGTTAACGCGCTGGATGCATTTTTAGGAAGCTCAAGCTTGTCTACTGAAAGGGCATGTATAGTGAAACGGTAATGATGCACTCCATGGCCAGCAGGAGGACAAGCGCCGCCAAATCCTTTTATGCCGTAATCGTTTTGAATTTGCATGGCGCCTGTGGGCAGTAATTGTTCTTTAACGCTGCCTGCATTGCTAGCCAGCTCTAATACGTTAGCTGGTAAGTTAATCACTTGCCAATGCCACCAGCCACTGCCTGTGGGGGCATCAGGGTCATAAGCGGTAATGGCAAAGCTCTTGGTGCCCTGTGGCGGGTTGGCCCATTTAAGGTGTGGAGAGAGATCAGCCCCTTCACAACCAAAGCCATTGAATTCCTGTTGCTTGTCCATAAATGCTCCATGGGTAATGTCTTTACTTGAGAGAGTGAAAGATTCAGCGTAAACAGAAAAAGAAAAAATAATGCCTAATGCCAAAAGCAGTTTAAAAGGGTTCAACATGACTGGCCTCTATGAAATTGAATGAGGGTTTAGCTTAGTCTTTTGTTTATAAATAGGTTACCCGAAAAACATTCAACTTCTCGCCTTAATCGGTCATTTTAGTTTTCCTAAGTTCGGTTGGTGTTAAACCAAAGTGCCCTTTAAATCGATCAGTAAAGCGTGATTGTGAATGGTAGCCGCACATTTGTGCAATCAAACCAATGGCCGATTCGGTGGTTTGCAGTAAATGTAAGCCTAATCCTAATCGGGCTTTATCTTTAATTTCTTGTACGCTGGTGCCCTCTGATTTGAGTTTACGACGCAGAGTTGACTCACTCATGGCCAGCTTTTCACAAATTACATCAAGGGTTAATTCATATTCTTTTTCATGAAAGCCCACTTGATTGAATAGGTCGTGCAATTTATGGCTCACTTTAGGTTTGCCCATCATGGCTACGACATCTTTATGGCCTGACTGGAAAAGTAACAGTAGAATTTCTTTTTTTCTTAATGAGAAAAGCTCTTTAGGTGCCCATGTACTGCTTTCAACAAATTGTTGTAGGCATTGTTGAATGACCGGAGTGGCTTCGCCCGTTATAAATTCTGATTTAGTGTCATCACCTACTGGTATGCCATCAAAGTCTTGGTAATCAAATTCTATAAGTAAAGCCATGTAGGCATTATCTTTAGGGATGTTTCGCATGTTGATGGCTGGGCTATCGGATAAAAAAATAAAGTGGTTGGCCGGGCAGGATATTTCGCTGTTTTTACCCAGTTTTTTTTGGCCACTCAAAACCACCATTAATAAGGGTTTAGTGATCGGCACGTTTAGCAGGGTTTGTTCGTGTATTGAGGAGTAAACTGAAAACGGTAATTGGCGATCTTCAATTTTTAATTTGGTAATACTACTGAGTAATTCATTCATTTTATATTGTGATTAAACCATTTTTTAAAATAGATATGTCATAGATTGAAGGTTTGTAAGTCAGCCATCATGAGCGAATGTTAACCCTTGGGCTTTATGTTATTAAGGTTTTTTCTCCAAGGTTTCTTGTCGTTCGCTTTCGTACTCTTCGTAGGGTTTACTTGATCGCGCCATGCATTCGTCATATTGAGCAGGCGGCAGTTTTAAACATTCTAACTGATTATTCCATTTCACGTTGTCATAAACGGCTTTGTTACTGCATGCAGACAGTAATATGGCGGCAGGTAGAAGCCAATATACTTTCATAATAATCACCTAATTTTGTTCATGTGAAAGAATGCATTTTGCTAATCGTTTATGCAATAAGTGTTTAATATCTTTGTTGGGTGCTGCTGCGATGGCCAATTGGGCATTTTCGTAAGCTAAAGCTAATTTACCACAACCATGTTGCAAGTCAGCTTGTACAGCATGCCAATAATAAGAGCGTGCTAACCATGGAGGAATGTCTATGGATTCTAACACAGCCAGCCCAGCCTCAGAGTCTTGCCATTGTGATATGGCAATGGCGTGGTTTAAGCGGTGCAAGATTGATGGGGCGATGTGTTCTAATAACTGGTAAGAGGTTACAATTTTTTCCCAATTGGTTTCTTTAAAAGATGGCGCCAAGCAATGTTCTGCGGCAATGCTGGCTTCAATATGATATCGGGAAATGGCATCACCTTGTGCCGATTTCTGCAAATAGCCCATGCCCTTTTTGATGCATGCTTGGTCCCATAGGCTACGGTCTTGTTGTTCTAATAATAAAAGCGCGCCAGAATCATCTTGACGGGCATTCATTCTGGCCATGTGAAAATGCATAAGTGCCATTAAAGCGTAGCCAGTAGGGCTGCTGCCTAGTTTACTGTCCGATAGTAATAAGCTTAAACGCAGGGCTTCCTCACATAAATCTTGACGAATGGCCATGGCCGCGTGAGAGGAGAAATAACCTTCGGTAAACAGCAAATATAAAATGCGGTGTACCATAGGCAAGCGTATGGTTATTTGGGTTTCGTTAAGGGTATTTAAGGCGCTAGGGTGTTTTTTTAAAAACTGTTTGGCTCGATTAAAGCGTTTATATACATTGGCTTCGCTTAAAAAAATACGTAGCGCAATTTCTTTTACGCTAAAGCCGCATAAGCTTTTAAGAGTGAACACCAGTTGTGACTCAAGGGGCAACTCTTCATGACAGGTTACAAATAACATGCGCAGCAAGGCATCGCTCATTTCCCCTGGTAGTGGAATTTCTATGGCTTCAGTTAATTCATCGTTTGCGATAAGCGCGTGTTCTGCTAACAGATTATTTCTGCGCTTAGCTATTCTAAATTCTGATAAAAGCTGACGATAGGCTACCTGATATAGCCAAGCTGCGGGATGATCTGGTAACTTATCGCGGCTCCAAAAATTAAGCGCTTGCATCATGGCATGCTGCACGGCATCTTCCACCGAATTAAGGTGTTGTGTGCCTACACGGCGTACTAAAGACGCCACGAGGGGACCGTACTCGTGGCGAAAAATGTGCTCTGTTTGCAAGGCCTTCTTCAAGGGGCACTGATTTCCCTAATTTCAATGCTGACACTTTTATTGACCACCATGGGGCTGGCTTTGATTACGGTTTGTGCTTCACTCAATGTGGCAGCACTAAGGGTCATGTAGCCACCAATTACTTCTTTTAGCTCAATAAAGGGCCCATCTGTTACACCATCGTGCCTGACCACACAGCCCGCTTCAGAGAGTTTATTGCCCATATCAAGGATGTTATCTGCGAACTGGCTTTGCCATTCTTGGTACTTGGCATACATTTGCTCCATTTCTGATGGTGAAGGCTTCTCACAACCCCCTGATTCACTGCGTAAAATGCACATATAGGTCTTGTTATTCATGATGAACTCCTTCGTTATTAGGGTTGTGCCCGCTCATTAAATGTAGCCGACATACTAAAGACGTGTGAGAGTGAATAAATTAGACACTTGGCTGAAATTTTTTTAGTTAATTATTTAAAAAGGCGTTAATTCGCTATGTTCAGCCATTACTTAACCCAAGCTAAGGTTTAGGCAATGGCATTCTTCGCGTTAAAACATAATGAACAATAAGTTTTAGGAAGTTACTTGGGCAGTCAACTTTACACTGGCTTTTTGCCCAGCATAAATCATGAAGCCCATGAGCATGCCAGGCACACCCTCGTAGACTAGATTATGTAAATCATAGTAGCGCCACAACAGTGCCACTGCGATGCCGCTGAGCACCATAATAATTGAAGTTCTTTGCGTGGGGCGTCCATTGAAACAAAGCACTAATAATAACGGGCCAAATGCGCTGCCAAGACCCGACCAAGCCAGTATGACTAAATCAAATACACTGGTGCTATTGACCAGTGCCCATAACAAGGCTAAACCAGTCACAGCCACGGTGGTTAATTTTATAAATACGGTGCTTTGAGTATTTTGAATGTTGCGGGGCAGAATATCGTGACTAATAGCAGCGGAACAACCCAATACCAATGAATCGGCTGTGGATAAGGTCGCCGCGAATAACCCTGCGAGAATTAAACCCACTAAATATGGAGATAACAACTGTTGGGCAAGGGTCGGCAAGGCTAACTCGCTGTCAAAACTGGCAGCGTCGGTTAAATACAGGCGCGACAACATTCCAACCCCAGTGGCAATGCTCCAAAATAAAATAAACCATAAGTAATACCAAAATCGCGCACGGGCCATATTTGAAAAACCGCTTTGCGAATTCGTATTGGAGTTAGCGCCAGTCTCTGAACTAAGTGTCATAAAGCGCACCATCACATGGGGCTGGCCAATTACCGAAAAGCCAGCAAACATCCAGCCCAGTACAAACAAAAGGGCGCCGGCTGTTCCGGGCAATAATAACTCACTTGGAAACCAATCAAGAAAGCCCTCAATGTGATTCATTTTTTCTATGGAAGCCTCAACCCCTCCCATGCCATTTAGTGCTACCCAAAACAGTAAAGCCATAGCAAAAATCATGACCAGCGACTGAACAGCATCGGTCCAAATTGAGGCGCGAATGCCCCCCACAAAACAGTAAAGCGCCACTAGAGCCGCTCCCATAACCGCACCTGCCCAGGCGGGTGCATCTAGCAATACTTGCAAGGCTTTTGCACCGGCCACTAATTGTGCCGCGGCATAGGCCAGTAGAAACAACAAAGACAATATGCCAATGACTCTTTGTAAGTTTGGCTGTGTATTTTCGTGGGTTTTATTTTCCTTGCCTTTGCGGCCATACCAATTGCTTAATACACCTGCGTAGCTTACTTCACCGCTGCTTAATGTGGCGGCCTTCAACCTATGATGCACAAATGTTGAAGCAATAAAGTCTCCTGCAATCCAGCCCACCATCAGCCAAATTGATTGCAAGCCCACGGCGTAGACATACCCTATTAGCCCCACAAACATATAGCCACTGTTGTTGGTGGCCACAGCCGACAATCCAACTAAGAAAGGCTGAACCTCACCGCTGGCCAAATAATAGTCTCGTTTGTTTTTTTTACTAAAAAAGAATGAGCTTAAGCCCACTGCTACAAACAACGAAAGAAACAAACTAAAGCTTATTATCATTATTTTTGGGCTCTATCTTATTTTATGAAAAGAGTGACATAAAAATTCTGAATTAACTGCATTGTCTAAAAAGCGTGCCTAAAAAAGGCGAGTGTTACTCGCCTTTTTTATCTTAATATTAAAGCGCTAGCTTTAAAGTTAATCGGTAATGACTTCAGCTTCAAGCTCATAAGCCCCTTGCGCATTGTGAACCTCTTTACCATGAAGCGGTGGATTAAACACACAAGCCATTTTCATCTCTTGAGTGGCACGTAAAATGTGTTTATCATTTTTATCAAGGATATAAATGGTGCCAGGCGTAATCGGGTGAACCACACCGGTTGCTAAATCTTCTACACTGCCTTCACCGGACACACAGAATACAGACTCTAAGTGATTCTGATAATGCAGTGGTAATTGGGCATCTTTATAAATGGTAGTAATATGAAACGAAAAGCCCATGTTGTCGTTTTTCAACAGTAAGCGAGTTGAATCCCAACCTTCACTTACCACTTTACGATCAGAGTTTTCAGCTTCGTGTAATTGGCGAACAATCATGAATGACTTCCTAAAACGTAATAACGTAAAATATACAGCTTAATAATCGTGTTAGTACACATAATTAGCGGGGCAAAATAGCGCCCGCAATATAAATTTATGTGTGTTTAACTGGCCTCAGAAAAAAAGTCGTGCTCTTCAGGAATCTCATCCACTTGACCGCAAATTTCGGCCACGCTTTGCTCTAAGATATCCATGCCTTCTTTTAACAAGGCTTCAGTGATAATTAATGGGCAAAAGATTTTAACAATATGATCTTCAGCACCGCTGGTTTCAATGATCAACCCTTTCTGAAAAGCCTTGCGGGTAATTTTATCGGCTAATTCACCGGAAACACAGTTAATACCACGAAACATACCGCGTCCGCGGGTTGAGAAATTACCTTCGCCATGTTTCTTGGCCATGTCATCTAAGCGACGACCGATGTATTTACCTTTTTCTAGGATTTCATCCTGAAATTTTGAATCAGACCAATAATGGTCAATGGCTTCTTTAGCGGTAACAAAGGCCAAGTTATTACCACGGAAAGTACCATTGTGTTCGCCGGGTTTCCATTGATCCAGTTCTGGTTTCATAAGCACCACAGCAAATGGCAAGCCGTAGCCTCCTAATGATTTAGATAGGGTAACAATGTCAGGCTGTATGCCAGATTCTTCAAAGCTAAAGTAGTTTCCAGTACGGCCACAACCTGCTTGAATGTCATCAATAATTAACAAAACTTTGTGACGACGACACACATCTTGCAAATTGCGCAGCCATTCAACGCTGGCCACATTAATGCCGCCTTCGCCCTGTACAGTTTCAACAATAACCGCAGCAGGCAGGTCGATACCGCTTGAAGAGTCGCTTAATACTTTGTCTAGGTAAACCGTGGTATCGATGCCATCACCTAAATAGCCATCAAACGGCATACGGTTAACGCCTCCTAAGGTGACACCCGCTGCGCCACGATGATGAGCATTACCTGTGGCTGCCAATGAGCCTAAGGTCACCCCATGAAAGCCATTGGTAAAACTAACAATATTGCCGCGTCCCGTTACGTTACGTGCAATTTTAAGTGCGGCTTCCACGGCGTTGGTACCGGTAGGGCCTGTGAATTGCACCATGTATTCAAGTTTGCGCGGCTTTAGAATTTTTTCATTAAAGGTTTGTAGGAACTCCCCTTTAGCTTTGGTGTGCATGTCCAGCCCGTGGGTAATGCCGTCGGCTTCAATGTAATCAAGTAAGGCTTTTTTAAACAACGGGTTATTGTGCCCATAGTTAAGCGTGCCAGCACCTGCTAGGAAATCTAAGTAGCGATTGCCATCGCTATCAAACATCTCGGCACCCTTGGCGCGATTAAAAACCCGTGGAAAAGCGCGAGCGTAACTTTGAACTTCTGATTCTATTTCTTCAAAAATTTTCATCATGAATCTCCTGGTGAATCAATTTCGGTCAGTGCCACAGGGAAACCCGTGTGGCATTAAAAATATGTGTGTTAGCGCGTTGCTGGAGATGAGAACGGGCCGATGGCCAGTAGCGTTTCATCGTCATGTTCGCCATTAAAATGATGTTCGCGGCTCATTAGCAAAGTGCGCTCACTTTTCGCTTGTAGTTGTTCGGCCAAGCGCTGAAATACTGCCCAAGAGGCGTTATTTCCTGGAGATATGGTGGTGTGTATATAACGAATATCGGATAGGGCTGGGCGCGAGACAATATGGTGCAAAAGACGTTGCGCAAGGCCATGGCCACGGGTTTTTTCACCGACGGCCACTTGCCAAATAAATAGGGTTTCGCTATCGCTGGGTACGCGATAACCAGAAACAAATGCGATCACTTGGCCATTTTTTTCGGCAAGGGCACAGGTATCGGAAAAATGAAGGCACTGCAGAAAGTTGCAATAGGCAGAGTTGGTATCCAGTGGTGGGCAGTTAGATATTAATTGGTTAACTGCCATGCCATCTGTGAGCTCAGGTGTACGAATGCTGATGTCGTTTACGCTATTAATTGATTCGACATCTATGCATTTTTCGGTGCTTTCCATTGTACTCTCAAAAAATTATTATGTTTACTAAGTATCATTTCTTAAAAATAGTTTCAAAAATGCCGTATTAGGTAAATAAAACCTAAGAATGTGGCTTTCAGGGCTATTTGAATAAAGATAATTGCTTAGTGTACGATGTTTATTTTTGCATAGTACACTATGTAATATTTAAACGCCAATCTTGGCTGTATTATGACCAGCTGTATTGGTGAGGGCCTGAGGCGGCGCTTACTTGAGTTAAAATGGTCATACCCTTAGTGAATACGGATCTGCGCCCGATAGGGGCTCTGTGGTATGATGCCAAGCCAACAGCTTCTATTCACATGACCGACGAGACTTCTCATGGATCGAACCGACGATGTACTGATTGCCCTGAGACGTGTCATTCGTGCCACCGACCTTCATTCTAAATATCTTAGTAAAACAGTGGGCCTGACGGCGCCACAGCTATTGGTGTTGCAAAGCCTGCGTGATTTTGGCGAATTGCCGGTGGGTGAGTTAGCGGGGAAAGTAAACCTTAGTCAGGCAACGGTTACATCTATAGTTGATCGACTTGAAAGAAAAGGCATGGTTCAGCGTGAACGTAGCCAGTCAGATAAGCGTAAGGTGTATGTGCAGCTTATTGAGAATGGTGTTAAGGCTATTAAGAGTGCACCCACTCCTTTACAAGAGTCCTTTGTTCGCCAATTCAGTGATTTACATGAGTGGGAGCAAACTTCCATAATTTCGTCCTTGCAAAGAGTTGCACAAATGATGGATGCCCAGCATATCGACGCGGCACCGGTATTAGATGTGGGTACTTTGGACCGCGCTAACGAAAGCCCCTCAAGACCAGAATTTTCTGATAAAACCCCTTAGTGAATATGTGATCGTGGGAAGCGTTTGAATACTGAAGAGTGTTTAGCCAGTTAAAACTTGCCAGCTTGAGAAGAAATGATTAACCCTTAAAGCAAAACTCCCTTCATCAATTTAAACAAAACCGATAAAGGGAGCTTCTTTAAAACCTAGAAAAATATTTTTGCCTACTCCTGCACTATTCAAAGTAACTCTGATAGCCGTGAAGTTTATGTTTTACTTTTTCAAGGGCTTTTTCTGTCCCTTCGTGTGATAACTCATGAACCGCAGGAATATAGGGGGATAAAAATAAATGCAGTTGATCATGTGCAGATCCTGTCATGGTGCAACCTTCTATTAACTTATGAACATCTTCATTTAGTTTTTTACCCATTTCTTTAAGGTCTCCACCTGCATGAAGTCGTTCACTCATGGATACAAACATTGCCCTAGTGTGAGCATCCATTTGCCATTTTTCCCCATGATTTAAAGAGAGTTCTCTATGCTCATGAACTTCACTGTGTTCATGAGCATGTTTGCCGTGTGCTGAATTATTTGCACTGTGTGCCAGTTGTGTAGCGCTTAAAATTAGTAATGCTATTAATAACTGTCTCATGATTTTCCTAATATGGTGTGTGGATGGCTATTGGGCCTTTAAAACAGGCTGAAGTTCACTATGGCAGCGCTGTACAAACTTGTGATATTGGCCTTGGGTTATGAATAGCCGATGAATCAGCGGGTTGGTTTGTTGGCCTTTATCTAGGTTTTGCTTGTCATCAATTGCCACTCTTACTATTTTTAATGAGGCTAATTCTATTTCTATAAAGTAACGCGTGTCGCTATCTTCTATGATGGCCATTTCATTTCCCTATAAGTTAAGTGTTGGCGAATGCTTTATATAACTCCTAATGATATCAAAGCTACCGTTAATTATTATTCAAATATGGCGTTAGAAATTCAAGTACTGAATCTGCTAATAGGCCTGTTAAAACGTTAACGCCTGAATCGTGCAGCATTTTAATTCCTTTGCCATTGTTTCTTGGGTCGGGATCTTTAATGGCAACGAATACAGTTTTAATGCCTCGCTCAATAATTGTATTCGCACAAGACGGTGTTCGTCCTTTAAATGAACAAGGCTCCAGTGTGACATAGGCAGTCACATCTGAAAGTGACCCTTGCAAAGATTGAAGTGCACTGGCCTCGGCATGATGGTGCCCTGGCGCTTGAGTGTAACCTGAAGCGACTACCTTGCCATCTTGAACTAACACGCAACCTACAGGTGGGTTAGGAAGGCAAATTGGTAGGGCTTTTTTAGACTCATCAAAAGCCTGCTTCATAAAATTTAAATGAGATTGTGTATTCATATTTGTTTAAGGCAGGTCTTGCTGCTCCTTTTTCTTATTTAAGTGATAAATTATTCCAATCGCTACGCCATAACAATCAAATTGAAGGGTTAAGTAAAAGCTTTTCATAAATATAAATAAAAGAGAGTTATTCACAACTTGTTTTTCCACAAAGGCCAATACATGGATGAAGCGGGTTGTGTGATATAGCGTGACTAGCCATTTATAGCATGGCTTGATGAAAGGTTTTTAACGGGCACAAAAAAGGCAGCCGAGGCTGCCTAATCTTGTATGTCTGTTTGGCTTAAAGAGATTAAGCTGCGCAGCATTTCTTGTATTTTTTGCCACTGCCACAAGGGCAGGGATCGTTACGGCTAGCTTGCTTAGTGCTTACGGCTGCTTCGGTGGCTTTTTTACCTTGTAAAATCTCAAGGTCTTGAATGTTTTCAGCTTGATCGCTGTCTACATCAATGACCGCAACCCAGTTGCTTTCATCTAGTATGGCTTGCAGTTCAAGCTTGCGGGCTTCCGTTTGCACAGTAAGCTTGGCAGGTGCTTTTTCTGTGCCTAAACGCACGACGCTATTCACTGAAAAACCAGCACTGCTGTGCTCTGGTTTTTTCATTAGGCCGCCTTTGTAGAAAAATTTTGACATGTTTGAAGCCCTTTAAAGTATAAATTTGTGTAGGTTAAACGGATTGGCTAAAGACTGAACAGGAACCGGCATCACTAGGCCGTGTTTTTATAGAGATAAAACCTGAAATTAAGCGCAATCTAGATGGTGGATAAAGTTTGAGCGCCATTGTAGAGCAAACGAGGGCTAATATCACGGCTTCTGAGCGTCAGGCAAGACATTGATGCTTGTAAGAGGGGTTAATACAGGCGGTTGTCTAAGAAGTACTTAAGGCTGCGTTCAGGGATTTGCTCGAAAGGCTTTGACGTTGGTTGAATTTTAATCATCCTATCTAGGCGAAAATGCCGGAAGTCATCTCTTAACTCACACCATGCCAGTAAGGTCCAACGCTCTCCCCAAAAGATTAACCCTAGTGGCCAAACGGTCCGTAAGGTCGAGCTTTGCTGAGCATCTTGGTAATCCATGGTGATTTTTAAATATTGCTCGCAGGCCTTTCTTAATATGCCATGGGTGTTGCGCACGTTATCGTGTTTTTCAAACTTGGGTACCTGATAGGGCTGTTGGTCGGCTTTTTGTAAAAGCGGTTCGGGTAATATGGCGCGAATTTTAGATTCAGCCTTAGCCGCCGCTTTTGCTAAATCGGGGTCGGTCCAGGCTTGTACCATGGAGCTGCCCAGCAATAAGGCTTGCAGTTCTTCAAAATCAAACATCAAGGGTGGCAATTGATAGCCTGGCGCCAAGCGGTAACCTATGCCAGCTTCGCCATCAACAGGGATACCGGTTTGTTGCAGTGTTTGAATGTCACGATAAATGGTGCGGGTGGTGACTTCGAGCACTTGGGCCAGTTGCTCGGCGGTAATGGCCATGCGCCGCCCCCGTAATAAATTGACCAATTGAAAGAGGCGCTCTGACTTATGCATAACGGGTATTCATCTATTGGATTTCACGGGCCCATGGTAAAATGGGGGTTGTGTGAAATAGGGCTACTGGCATGTTTTAACATCATATCAGCGCCCCAAGGTTACGCCCACTAATTAAACGCAGGCTACGCGCTTTCTAATTGCTCGCATGGGCGTGCTGCTAATACTGGTAAATGCTGCATGTTTACAGTCTCTTTATCGATAAACGCCAGCATCGCTTTAGGCTCTTGAGCGGCCATAAAAGCATTGCCTGCTTGTTGAGCGGTTTCTAAAGATTCCCAGAATACCAAATCTATCCAGGTGCCATCGGCTTGCTTGGTTAATGCACGGTATTGAAACCCCGGTTGTTTAACGACCCAGTTTTCCACTGCTGTGTTTGTTTCTAAGAAGGCTTGTTCGTGGCTGCCTGAAGCTAATTTAAACGACACCATTTCGATTGTGGCTGACATAATGATTTTCCTTTTCTTGTGAACCTTGGGCTTTTTCAAAACAACAAATTGCCCGACCCCTTAACTTTATGCTCATCTAGTGACAACCAGTGTCAGTAGGGTTTTTAGCTATGCTTAAAAATGCAAACAAAATGGTGAATCGTTATGTGCATGAATACTGTTAGTGCGGATACTTATAAAGAGGCTCTGTCTGTCATAGCTAAGTTTTTTGGCTGTTAGTCACATGAAAAGTCGGCTGCGTTTTGGGGGTAAAAAACCGTAAAAAGCCATATGTACTATAACTAAAGAGGGATGGATAAAGTTAGCAGGTTAATCAAAGGTGACCAACATGAAATCTCTATGGGCAATTGGTTTAATGATTATATTGAGCCCAACTGTTATAGCGAAAGAGTTATTAATAGGGGTCGAGCAATTTGACTACTCTCCTATTTCTGCGGTGAAGAATGATCACTATGTGGGGTATTCACGTGATCTGTTAGACGCCTTTGCTAAGCAATATAATCACACTTTAATGTTCAAATATTTTAGTGTTAAAAGTCTATTTGGTGCATTTAAGTCAGCAAAAGTGGATTTTAAATTTCCTGATAATCCTAATTGGGCCATGGATTTTAAAAAGGGCTTAGATATTACCTACAGTGCAGCGGCACTGACGTCTATTGATGGGGTAATGGTATTGCCCAACAAGCGTGGTAAATTTCAGCTAAAACGCCTAGGCACGATTATGGGGTTCACGCGCAGTGCTTTTACTGAGCAAATAAATAAGGGCACCATTACCCGTCACGAGCATGAAAACATTGCCGGTTTGATTAAGCTTATCAAAGAGGACTTAATTGATGGCATATATTCCAATATTTTCGTAACACGACATTTTTTAAAAGGCTCGAAATACGCTGCCAATTTTGTGGTGTTTGATAATACCTTGGATTACCAAGAAACTGATTTTAGTTTGTCTAGCATTTCTAAACCCGAAGTAATCCTTCAATTTAATGAATTCCTTAAAGACAATCGCGCTTGGGTTAAAAAATTAAAAATACAACATGGCTTGATGCCTTAGAGTGAATAAACGAATAGGACGTGTTCTATGGCGCTAGTGGAAATTAATGGCAGAACCTACCCCACGTTAGAGGGCTTTCCAAGTGTAGGCGATACACTTGAAAATGGGTGCGCGGTGGACAGTCACTTTCGGGATGTATTATTAAGCGAGTACCAAAATAAACCATTGGTGCTGAATATTTTTCCCAGTATCGATACACCCACTTGCTCGGCCTCGGTTAAAAAGTTTAACGAAATGGCCACGCAAATACCTCATGTGAAAGTGGTGTGCGTATCGGCAGATTTACCCTTTGCTCAAAAGCGCTTTTGTGACAGTTTTAGTTTGGAAAATGTTCAGTTGCTCTCAACCTTCAGAGGGGATTTTGGGCGTTTGCTGGGGGTAGAAATAGCCGAAGGCCCCATGCGCGGTTTAATGTCACGGGCTGTATTGGTCGTAGATGAAAAAGGCATAATACAGTATGCCGAGCATGTTCGGGATTTGTTAAACACAGCGGTTAATTATAATCAAACCTTAAAAGTACTATCGAATATTAGCCGGTCGTTTATGACTTGAAATGCTTTCAACACTATTGGGTATTAATATGAATGCCTTGAACTATTTGCTGACACTTTACCTCTTAGATTTATTAAGCCTAAGTATGCAGCCTGCCTATGCACAGCAAAATTCTTATTTATCAACATTTAACTTAACGGCCCCTGAAAATGATGGGCCACTTAATGACTATTCCAAGCAAGTTTTTAATAAACTTCAAGCACGTACGAACATAAAATTTGTCATTAAAAATTTACCCAAGCAACGCGCTTTGTCAGGGGCTAACATGGGGGAATACGATGGGGTGGCCATGCGGGTGGTTAATCTAGAAAATGAGTATTCCAACCTTGTGCCCATTAAACAAGCAATTTTTAAGGTGCAGCACGTGGTATTTTCTCATCAAGAAAAAATCATTAATGGTGCTACTCATTTCGAAAATCTGTATCAAATAACACAGCGTCATCAATATAAAGTGGGTTACTTAAATGGCAGTAAAAAAGCTAAGGATGAACTGGCTAAATTTCCCAATGAATACAAAATGGCATTGGGAGATCCCATGCAAGCATTTAATTTATTAAAGATGGGGCGTATCGATGCTTATTTGGCTGGCCCTAGAATAGTTAACCGACAGCTATATCGACGGCATTTTAGTAATACCAATATCAAAGAAGTAGGAGTGTTTGCGACATTTTCTTTATATTGTTATGTGCATAAAAAGCACGTGGCTTTTGTTAATGTGATTGAAGCGGCGTTAAAAGAGATGAATGAAGACGGCACATTACAATCGATTCGGGAATCTCTTGAAATGATGAATAAAGCCAAGAAATTATATTGAGCCCATTTACCCCATGGGCTCAATATAATTTTTAACAATGATTAAGCTGACAACTTAATGTCTTGTTTATTATCTTGTGTAAATTCATCTAAGCCATTGATGCGTTCCATAAGGCTGGCTTGTTGATTCACTGTGAGAGATTGCCAATTTTCTTTAAGATCACGCCAAACTTGCACGGTGAATGTTTTAGTTACCGTTTTAAAAGGGTGACCCATGAGAATGCCTTCAAACAAAGCTTGATCTTTTCGCCATGCTTCCTCGTTAAAGAGTGTCTGCCCTTGTGATTTATACAGGCTATAGGCCGTTTCGTTTTGTTTCATTAGCGGTACAAAAGTATTCATGATGATGTCTAAGAAATTGACCAATTTGTCGGAAATTCTTAAATTACTTTCACTCTCATTCATATCGTCTTTATGTTGGTTGTTTTTAATTTTCCATAGCCATTTATGTAATGCTGGGGTGTGCTTTAGCATGTTTTGTTCAGCCGCTGGATCGTCCAATAACATGCCAAACATACCGTAAATACTGGCATCGCTTATGGTGAAACTGTCGCCCAGTAAATAAGGCTGGTGACGTACAATATCATCTAGTGAGCGAATACAGTCATGCCATAACTGATCCAGCAATGTATGGGTTTCAGGCCAGCCAGCCTTAATAGGTGCCGTTAAATATCTGGGCACATTTTGTTGTGTGTTTTGAGGTGGCATACTAAATAAGTAAGGTAACCTTCGAACTTGGCGTTGGCTAAAGCCTATGGGGAATTTTTTTAAAAGGCTCACCAGTGGAAAGCGTGAAAATTCTGTATACAAGCGTTGACCGGCATCATTACTTTTCGCCGAATGAAACCAACGCAGGTGATGGGCTAAATGAATCATAAAATCATCGCCTGCTTCATCAATGAGTTGAGCGATAAATTGAAGCTCTGGGTTTACGGGCCATAATTTTCGCCCTTGTATTGGACTATTTTGAGTATCTAGCCAGCGAGAAATAGCCGAAGAGTCATATTGTACTCGCCCGCTTGGTTCTATTAAGTAGGGCACCCCAGGGTATTCGTCTAACTCGGTCATTTTTGGGTATTTATAAATGGTTTTTTTGCGCTTAGCGATTTCCACTTTAATGGCTTGTAGGGTATTTTCAAGTTTTCCCCCCTCGCCGGGCAAGCTTTTAGCTGTATGACCGGTATAAGCCAAGCAGGCTTGAATCTTTAGTGAAAAAGGCGACAAGGCTGATGTCATTAATGTAAATTGAGACACGTTTGATGCTCCGTGTTTTAATTTTAATAAAGGTGTTTTTAACTTTTTTTTAGATTTTTAAATTAACGTTAAAGCGTTAGTTAGATAAAAATCGAGATCACACGCTCTATGAACCAATAACCACTTACGCTACCTATGATGTAAATAACACTCAGTGGAAACTGGGCCGTGGTTAAAGTATTAGCTTGGCTAGTCTGTATTTTTTGATCGGTAGGTTGCGTCAATTTTGACGGTTTAGAATTACCCTGTATCGGTTGATTAAAGCGAAAAAACTGAAGCAACTGGTCAGCTACTTTTTTTATCCCTATTTTTTTAAGCCCCGCCAGTAACACAAACATCACCATAATAAAGAGTATTTGCCCAAGCTCGACACCTACATTAAAAAAGATTAATGCGGATAGTTTCATCTCTTGAGGCAACCCTAACTCCCCAAGGGCACTTGCAAACCCCAGGCCGTGCAGTAAACCAAATAAACTGGCTACGCTAACAGGATGGCGCCAGATTAGACTATTTTTTGCCTGTTGCTTTGATCCTTTTACCATTTCCACCGCCAACATAACGATGCTCAGGGCAATTAACACTTCTACAATATCAATCCTCACATTAATTAGTTCTAGACTGGCTAGGGCCAAGGTGATGGAGTGGGCAAGGGTAAAGCCACTAATAGTAAGTAAAATTCGTTTAATGCCACCGGCTATTTGCATGAGGCATAACACAAACAACAAATGATCAAACCCTTCTAATATATGAAATAAGCCCGCTTCAATATATTGCTGGCTTACTTGTAAAAAGCTTACCTTTTTGGGGAGAGAAATATTTAAAATATCTGGGCCATTAAACAAGCTATAAGATTCCCCCGACAGTTTAGTGAACTGAATTAAGCTGGATAACACTGGGTTGTTATTCGGGTAGTCAATATTAACCTTTAGGGTGTCTTGCTGACCTTTGTGGCAAGTGAACAAACTGCTACCTGTTAAGCTTACCCTATGTTGAGTGGTTACCCGCTGGCAACCAACCCCTTGTAAGCTGATGGTTGGTTCACTGCCACGGCTCATGACAGGCGGAATTTTCCAACGCAGGGTATATTGGCCCGACTGTGTTTCGCTTAGGTCAATGAAAACAGGCCGGCCTTCATGGCCATAGCAATTACTGTTAAAAAACAGCCCAGTTAATAATAAGGCGACTGTTAATCGAAAAGCTAATCGAACAGAAGAGCGAACACCTAAACCCTGTAAGCCTTGAATAAAGAGATTATTCTGCATTGGCTTGTTGCTCTTGGGTAACGGGTTGTTCAGTGAAAGAAAAGGATGTGTTATTTTCTAACTGATATTTACCCATCATTTTACTAAGGGCTTTTTGTTTTAGTTCTCTTTGTTTAATGCGTTGTAAATGATCCAATACCTGACCGGCCACTTCTCCCAGTTTAGGAACGCGACTTGGTAGGTTTTTAGACACCATTATTAAATGCTGGCCATATTTTGAAGTAACAGGTCCATACCATTTATTCGCTTGTGGAAACTTAAAGGTATTTTGTGAAAATTCTTCGCCAAAATGACTGGCCACAAAAGCCGGGGTGCGATCAACGTAATTGCGGTGAAAATAAAATCGTTGACCAAATTGAGAAGCCTTTTCAAAGGGTACTTCAGTGGCATTGAGTGTTTGCAGCGTTTGGGTGGCTACATGAAGGGTTTTATCGCCGTGCCCTTTTGGGTCATAGAAATTTTTGTCAAAGAAAACATGAGTGAAAGTGATTGAAGGATCAATTTGGTATTCTTGTTTGTGTTGGTTAAAAAACTGCTCTATTTCTTTTTCATCAATTTTAGCCATGTCAGACTGAAAACCGCGGTTGATAAACTCAATTTTTTGAATAAGGCGACGGCGAATAATTTGATCGTCTTTTTCTAAGCCTAAGGATAGGGCCTCGCGATACATGACCTCTTCGCGAATGTAGTCGGTCATAAGTTGACTTTTTTCTGTGTCGTTCATGCTTAGCCATTTCGCCTTGGCATTGGCAACATTAAAGGCTTTATTTTGAAACTGTAAAAACTGAATTATTTTGTCTTGGTCAAAGGCAATGGTGTTTTGCGATTGCGTGTAGCTATCTGAGTTTGGATAGAAGATCTCTACTAGGTAAAACAGCACTAAGCCGATAACAACAAAATGAAGCAAAGGCTCATGAGCGTATTTTTTTAATAGATTCATTGTCTTTGTCACCTTACATCTATTGCTTATTAATTTATTCATGCAAATTTAACTGAGATATTTCCCACCCCGTGATCGCTCCTTAGTGTTTTAAAGTAGCTTAAAAGCCACATTTATAATGCTAAGGCACAGGGTAAGAAATAATTTTTTATGCGTTAAGGCGTATACCAAATCGGTGAGGTATAAGCACGCTCTTGAATGGTGGCAGGCCCTTCAATTGGGGCATCAATTTGTAAGGCGATGCCGTCATACAATGAATGACGAGGTGTTGGAATTTGCAATACCCGTACATAGTAAAAGGCACGCTGGCTAGCATCAAAACTTTCATCTTTCCAAATGGTTGAAAGCTCTGCACTGCCGATGCTGTTGTCGTAGCTTGCGTATTCTAGGTTTACGGTATTGCCCACGCTTGGTAGTTTGCCGTTGGCATTCAGTTTACGATCATCACTCCACGCCACATTAAATACTTTTTCATGGCTGATGCCTTGATCATCTAACCAACCTTTAACCACTTGCACACGATCTAGATTGGCATTCAGAGGATCTTTTGTGGCGCGAATTAAAAACTCGGCTTTAGCATTCACATCAGATGGACGGGTTAAATCGCCACCCATGGGCACCCCTTGTTTATAACCGTATTTGGCCATGTTTTCAGCCTGTAAGGCTTTGGAATTAAAGTTCCAACCGCCAAACATACGCACTTTAATTCTAGGACCACTGGTGGCGTACACTTCGCGGCGTTTAAAGGCAGAGTAAATACCATCACGGGTGTTTTCATCTGCCCATACGGCGGCCAAACCTGATGCTGACATATCCCAACCAGAGGCTTTGGTGCCACCGATAATATCTTTACGTTTGGTGTCGGGGGTTGAATCGTGAGCAAACTTACCCCAGAAATTATTCTCTTCGGCAGTGGATAAACCGGTGTGAGAGTCGGTGCTGCCAATAAGACCAAATTTATAAGGGTTTACGCCAATTTTATTTTCTATTTCTAAGCCACGCTTTAAACCGGCACGTACATAATCTGCTTTGGTAACAATGGGGTCTTGCGGGGTTTTTTGCAGATAAAATCCGTAAGACTCAAAGTCGGCAAATTCGTCGTCGGGTGATAGCTGTGGGTGGGTTTCGCTGTCGCCCTTAATTTGAGTGACCTCTACCACAGGCTCCCATGCCATGCGCGTTTTGGCATAGGCCACGTTGATAGGTTCACCTTTTAAGGTCACTTCAGGGAACATGTAACCCTTACTAACATTAGAGTTATGGGGAATGGCAATAAATTCACTGCCCGTTTCTTTACTGGTTTTATCTAACCAAGCCCATAAATCTTCAGGGTATTGGCTTTGATCGGAACCATAAGGCAGATATTTCTTGGCGGTGGCCGCGTCGTTAGGAGACATGACCACACGGTGTAAGTTGGCGCCAGTGGGAATAGAGCTCCACTCCCACCCTAGTATGGCGGTGAACTTACCGGGCTCATTATGACGATCGGCGGCGTCGGCAATCTCGCCCCAGGCGGTAATTTCGGTGGGGCTCATGTCTCCTAAATTGTCATACATGATATTGGATGGATCTTGTACAGGATCGGTTCCCGGGTTTTGTGCTTTTTCAGGCAGTACTTCGTTAAATAAGGTGATGCCCTCGCCCTTACCATCGTCGTATACATATTGAATGTATTGCACAGTAAACCAACGCACGATGTTTTTGAAAAAGCCTTCCTCACCATATTCTTCTTTTTCGTTGGTGATAGCGCGTATCACTCCCATGCCTTCAGCGTGATCAGACACCACAAGGAAATCTAAAGGTGTCTCAATTTGAATGCGACTATTCGTGTATGGATGAATAACAGGCTTGCCTTTGGCCCAGCGATAAGCGGTGTCAGGATCGGCAGATTGGTTTTTATTTAAAAATGCATCAAATGAATAAGAAGTATGTAAGTGAGTATCGCCCCAGTACACACTTGTTTGTGACTCACTGGCCACGCTAATGCTGTTAGCGCCGATTAATATGGGCAAGAGAATTGTTTTTATTTTCATGTCTTGATCTCCTTAACTATCTTTCTTTATTAAAACCGCTTTTTATTTTTAGACTCGATTAAAGCTATTCAAAATGTCGCACTTGCTGTTAGCTTTTTAATGTTGCCATTAAAGGGTGTACAGACAGCAGCTTTATCACTTTGCCATTTGCTTTGTTTCGCTTTATTGGCGGGTTATCTTGTAAAGTAAAATGGTGTATTCCCATAAACCCATCCAAGACGGCTTGGCGTGGCGCATTTTATCTGCTTAGATATCAGTAAACCTTGGGCCGCCAGTGAATCTACATTGCCTGTTTAACTCATTCGCTCTGCTTTGGCTTGCTTTACACCATAGATGAGCCCATTTCTAAAGTGAATAATGGGCGGGGTTATTGGCGCTCACTGCCTTTAAAAGCGGTAATGAGCTATTTGGGTAAACAGCGTGAGCGGTTAGGCCAATTGAAACGCCTGTGAGGGCGAGTAAGTTATTGTTTTTATTGATCTGCTTGTTGTTATCAAGGTTATAAGCAGTTATTACATAGTATGATAAATAAGTTATTGCCTGTCTTCAGAACATATTGGGACAAGGTATAAACTAAACGGGACAAAAATGGTCAATGTAGTCGATGTCTGAAACCAACCACACCACCATTGCCACTTGGGTAATGCCTATATTGGCAGCCATCGAACCATTTTGTGATGCTGCTACCGCCCTAAAAAAAGCTGGAATAGATGCCCCGTGTATTCAGGACTCGAACCAACGGGTGGCAGTTGACAAAATGCGCACCCTTTGGGAATTTGCCGAACAGGTATCCGGTGATGATTGCATTGGTCTTGAAGCTATTAAATACATTAGTCCTACCAGTTTTCATGCCATCACTTATGCCCATCATGCCTCAAGTTCTATGCGTGAAAGTCTTGAGCGCTTGCAAAAATTTTCTAGCATCATCAGTACTGCGGTGGGTTTAGATATTCATGATGAGAAAGATGAGGTAGTGGTGAAGTTTCATATGGCAGAAGATATTTTTGAGCCAAACTATCATGCCATTGATGCTTTTATGGCATTGGTGGTGGAAGCCACGCAAGCCTTATTAAACAATAGTGATAAAAATATTTTAAGTGTGAGATTAAAGCGTGATAAACCAAAAGATACCTCTCGGCATGAAGGAATTTTTAAGTGCCCAATTTATTTTAACAGTGACCTTTATGAAATTCGTTTAGCCAAGCAATTTGTTGATCAGGTGGTGCCCACCGGTAATGCTGAATTGGTGCGCATTAATGAACAGGTCATGGCAGAATATTTATTGCGCTTTAATAAAAGTGACATAGTGGCCTCGGTATACAATGCATTAATTGAACTCATGCCCCATGGTGAGCCTACTCGTGAAAAGGTAGCGGCTGTTTTAGGCACCAGTAGCCGCAGTTTGCATCGTAAATTAAATGAGCTAGACACCAGCTATAAAGTTATTTTAGATGATACTCGTAAACATTTGGCCATGCAGTACATTAAGCAATCGGACTTATCCATTACCACCATTACCTATCAATTAGGATTTTTAGATTCCAGCAGTTTCTCAAGAAGCTTTAAACGCTGGACCGGAAATAGCCCAAGCGATTATCGTAAAAAAATGAACAGCTAAGCCATTACCAAAATATAAAAATAGAATACAAAAAAGGCATTCATTGAATGCCTTTTTTGTTCAGTGTAAATGCTATAACTTAGTGGCAATGCGCGCCGTGAAGCGATAATAGACGTTCTAATTTTATAAGGTACCGTCTACACTCTATATTTAACTGCCCTTAATACCCCGTGAAATAGCGCATGGCTAATCTTTTAACCGGGCGAATGCTAATGGCCGAAAGAAAGCATTGTATTTTATAGTTTAGTGAAACCCTTACATGGGTATGGCGAGATGTTAAGGACCTTTTAACACTGTTGGCCACATCTTGTGCGGTTAAATTCACCCCCATTTTCTCCATGACTCGAGTATTGTCACCACTGATCATATTGGTGTTCACAAACGGCGGTTCAATGGCTAACACGTGAATATTGTGCCTAGCCCATTCAATATTAAGGGATTCGGTAAAGGACTTAATCCACGCTTTACTGGCAGAATAAGAGGCAAGCCCCGGAACCCCATACAGTGAAGAGGCCGAAGACATATTAATTACCCGAGACTTTTTATTTTGCTTTAAATAGGGAAGCGCAAGATAACAGCAGTTCATGACCCCTTTGTTATTCACATCTAATATTTGATAGTGGCGCTCAAGGCTAATATCTTCAAAGTGCCCAGCTTGTAATAATCCAGCACAATTAAATAATACGTCTAACTTACCTGCATTATTTACAAAAGATTTAAACTCTTTTTCCAAAGTATTCCCATCGCTCACACTAACAATATGAACGCTGCAGTTGTCATTACCCCAAGTATCTTGAATCTCTTGTAATGGCTGTTTTGATAAATCGAATAGACCAATGTACCAGCCATCTTTTAATAGGGTTTCAGCCACAGAACGGCCAATGCCTGAGGCGGCACCGGTGATGATCATACTGGGTTTAAGGTTAGCCATTTTAGTGTCTCTACTGCTTAGTCATTTGGTTGGGCGCATTACTATTTTGTATGCACTTTGAAATAAACTGATCAATTTCTTCAATGGCTTTATCGCTCATATCCAGTAAGCCTGCCTGTAATTGAAAAACATGCCAGCCGTTTTCATAAATGCTTAACCTGCAATCATTTTGATATTTCATGGCTTGTTGGTGCAACTTTTTAGAGTCGTTTAAAATAATTTCTTCACTGCCCACTTGTATAAGCATAGGGGGTAATTCACTTAAATCGGCCAGTGACGAAGAAGCCAGTGGCAGGCTAGGGTCTTGGCCTTGTAAGTAAGCCTTTACCCCAGCTTGCAAATTTGACCAACGCAATAGCGGATCTATTTTGTCGCTGACACTGTGCAAGCTAGATAGGGTTAAGTCACTCCACGGGGAGATCAGTACCAATGCAATGGGGGTAGGTAGGTTTAACTCACGAATTTTCAGAGCTGTGGCCATGACTAATCCGCCTCCGGCCGAATCTCCGGCTAGGGTGATATTATGAGAATTAAAACCCTGGCTTAATAACCATTGATAGCTTGTTAAGCAGTCATCAATGCCTGCTGGAAATGGATGCTCTGGCGCTAAGCGATAATCTGGAACAAAAACTATTGCTTGTGTTTTTTTCGCTAAATTACAGGTAAGGCTGCGATGAGTTTTAGGGGCGCAAATGCAATAGGCGCCGCCGTGTAAATACAATATCACTTTTTTTAAGCCGTTATCTTCGTCATTGGCACTGGTTGATAAATGTTTTGGGGTGACCACTTCGGCCGGAATGGAAGCTATTTCAATAGGCGTAATGCTAATATTTTTAGGCAATAGCATCACAGAAGCCATTAACTTAAACCAAGCCCGTTGAATAGAGTAGGGCCAAGGGGGGCCAAAAATAGGCTTGAGAAACAGACGGTTTAGCCCTTTAAAAAACATGATTTTACTGGCTTCTTTCAAGGCGCTAATCCTTTTTATTGTGGTTATATTATTAAGCTAGGTTACTTTTTAACACGGCCAGAATTAACTGGCCTGTTTAATAATGTGATAGTCCTTTAATTTCACATTGCGTGTTTTATGCCGGTATTTGAAAGTTAATAACTTGGGGCCAGAATTAACTGGCCTGTTTAATAATGTGATAATCCTTTAATTTTACATTGCGTGTTTTATGCCGGTATTTGAAAGTTAATAACTTGGGGCCAGAATTAA
>CAJXRF010000057.1 GCA_913058575.1 uncultured Bermanella sp. | reverse complement strand
GGTCTACACCTGCATCATGCGCGACATTACTCGGCGTAAAGAAATGGAAGATGAATTACGCTATGCGGCCCATTATGATCGCTTAACCACTTTGCCCAATAGAGGATTATTTAGCGACCGGCTCGATCAATGCATTATTCATTACCACAGAAGCCAAGACAAATTTGCCCTACTGTTCATTGACCTAGACCATTTTAAAGACATCAATGACACATTTGGCCATGAGTGGGGAGACGAATTATTAAAACTGGCGGCATTAAGACTACAAAAATGTTTACGCAACAGCGACACCGTTTCGCGTTTTGCTGGTGATGAATTTACCATCATACTAAACAATGTTGGTGATATTAAAGACGTAGAAAATGCCTGCGAGAAAATTTTATCTGAGTTTATTGAACCGTTTGAAATTCAGCACAAGAAGGTCACAATTACTTTAAGCATAGGCATTACACTGAGCTCTGAAGACACTAAAAATGCCGACGGTATGATTAGGCAATCGGATTTAGCCATGTATAAAGCCAAGGAGCTAGGGCGCAATCAGTATTATTTTTATTCGGCTGAATTAAACTATCTGCATCGCTATCGTGTCGAGTTGTCGGGCGCATTAAGCAGCGCGATTCAAAATCAAGAATTTAGCGTTTACTACCAGCCTCAGTTAGATGCCATTAGTGGTGAGTTAACCGGCGCTGAAGCCTTATTACGTTGGCATAAAGCTGAAACAGGGTTTGTGTCACCTGGTGTGTTTATTCCCTTATTAGAAGACACTAGCCTAATTATTCCCGTGACGGAATGGATCATTGAACAAACTTGTTGCCAATGGAAAAAATGGTTAGACAGTGGCGTAATTCCCAAAAAATGCAAAATTTCCGTTAACTTATCTGCCAAGCACTTCATGAATCAAAAAATTGAAGAGTTAATCATTAACACCATAGAGCTGCATGAACTAGAACCAGAAAATTTTTGCATTGAAATTACCGAATCAATTATGATTGCTGATTCTGAGAGCGCCCTAACGTCTCTAACAACACTAAAAGATTATGGTATTGCTATCGCACTTGATGACTTTGGAACCGGTTATTCATCACTTTCTTATTTAGTCAAATATCCCATCACCATTACCAAAATAGACCATACCTTTATTGAGCAGGCTCAAGCCTCTACCAAGGGCAGAAAATTGGTGATGGCTATTATCAATATGTCCCATAGTTTAGGGATACCCGTTATAGGTGAGGGGGTCGATAGCGAAAGTAAAAAAGCATTTTTACTAGAGAATAACTGCGATGTATTTCAGGGTTTCTTATTTGCCCCTGCCCTCAATATTAGTGATTTTGAAGCCTTTAACGGCCATGCCAGCCAACTCCCTAATTCATCAGGCCAATAGGCACTCTCAATTTACATTAGAAAACGGTTCGTAATGTCTTGCACTCTCAATATAGTTGTTAGGTGTTTGACCTGTTTCAATTTTAAAAAAGCGTGAAAAATTACTTTGGCTACTAAACCCTAATCGGTGACCAATTTCTCCTTGGCGAAGTTTTTTTTCAATGAGCCACTGGCGAGCCTTTTGCAATTTAAACTGCTTGTTGATTTCATTAAAACAGCTGGCCTCTTGGCGCAGTTTGCGCTGCAAGGTACGCTCACTCATGGCCAATTCTTTCGCTACGTCTCGTACATGAACAGAATTATTATCAAACAAATGTTCAATGGTGTTAAATACTTGTTGCGCTAAGGTGAGTGCCGTGAGCTTTTGTAGGGATTCATCCAAATAATTATATAAGTGATTGGCCAAATCTGGGTTTTTATGACGATCACTGAGATACACATCTTCATCATCAAAATAAAGGCTGTTTTGTGTGCTATTGAATTCTACTTGGCAACCAAAGTATTCATTAAAGACGTTAATATTTTCGGGTGCGCGGCGGCACATTTGTACTCGCCTAGGGGCTTGATAATGCTCTTTAAGGACCGATTTAGTTATCTCCACTAATGTGGCTAGACTGGCATCCATGGCATAGATGCACACACCCGTAGTATTTTTTGGTAGAGATAAATTTAACGTTACCCCTTTTTTGGTACTAACATCTAATACCACACCCGTTGACACCATTTTATAGAAAACAGACAGCCGTTGCGCAGCTTGAATTAAATCATCACTGCTGATGGCTGCCAGTGTAAAAACGCCCCCCGCATTTTTCACAAAATGTTGACCCACCTCTAACCCAAAAGCATCGTTATTGGTCAGCTTGATAATGGCTTCCCATACCTGGGTAATTTTTGCTATGGCCACACGGTTTTGTTTGTGAGGTTTTTCGGCCAATTCGATGCCACATTGATTAAATACATGGCGAGCCTGATCGGTTTGAGCCTGTAAACATAGGAATATGGAGCGAACCCACATGGGTGAGCTGGTTGAACAATTATTTAACATAAGTCCGTTTAAACTGTTTATTTAGAATGTAGGTATTTTTTATTATTATGATTCGCACCTTACCGTGCCTTCAAAATATTCTCAAATATTATGGCGTTTATTGAATCTTTTTTTGGCATTTTCTGAATAACCCTTTTTAACCAATTTAAGTAAGCTCGACTTCCCTTCTTAAGGGGCTCCTCTGGAAGTCTCTTATGAAGCTTTCAAGTCAAAATAATAATAAGGAAAATTAATGAGCTACTTCTTCCCCCACGACTTACACCTTAATAAAATTAAAAACACAATAATGTGCGCAGTGCTGGCTTGCATACATTTAGGTGCTGTTCAAGCATACGCCGATGCCGAACCCCCACGGAACACTTTTCTGGCTGACTCCCCTTGGCCCATGTCACACCGTAATTCTTATAACCAAGCTTCTTCTCCATTAAGAGGATTAGAGCCCGGTGATAGAGTTGATGTGGATTACACCATTGCCTTGCCTTCCATTACGCTGGCTTATGCCAGTGACAATGTGGCATGGGGATCGACCTTTGGTTCTATTTACAAAGTCGATACCAGTACCTATTGGATTAAAAAGTTAGACATTAAATTACAAAGCCTACCCGAGGATGGTATTTCCGGTGCCTACTCATTGGTAGATAAAGACGGGGATTTTTTTGCTCCAAGGGACATGTCGCTAACCCGCTATGGTGACGCGGTAGAGGGAGATCCAAAATCTGATATCGTCACTGAAGCCATTTTTGATATTCCTTTGGAATTAAAAACCGTAGAGGGCGAGCACATAGTGGGCATGAACATGACCTATGATGGCCATATTGCTTTGGCCACATCAGCCGGCTTAGTAATGACCATTAGCCGCGATTTCAGCACTTACCAAGCTATCTCCTTAGGGGCCAACCAAGAAGTATCGAACTCGATTGCCGTAGATGAAGACGGTGGCATTTTTGTAGTGACCAGTAAGCAAATGCACCGCATTCAATGGAATGGTGAAACTCTAAGCTTATTATGGCGTGCCGATTATGAAGCGGGCCCAGATACACCTCTACCGGGTCGCTTAGGCATAGGGTCGGGTTCGACACCGACGTTAATGGGTAAAGAAGACGAAGATAAATTTGTGGTCTTTACTGATGGCGGTGAGTTAATGAACCTAGTGTTAATGTGGCGTGATGAAATTCCAGCCGACTGGCAAGCCATTGGCGAAGGTAAAGATCGCCGTATTGCCGCTGAGTTTCCCATTACCTTTGGCATAAGCGATCGCACGAAAAGCATTTCTGAGCAATCGGTGATGGTACGCGGCCACAGCGCCATGGTGGTCGACAACGAATACAGCTGGGATACCAGCCAACTGGGTGAAGATCCTCAGTGGGGTATGGTGACTGTATTGTTTTCTAACTTAAAGTTTAATGCGCCAATTGGTGTTGAGAAATTTTCGTGGAAACCAGACAGCCGTGAAGTGGTAAGCGATTGGAGCAATCAAGAAAGCTGCCCCAATGGCATTCCCACCATGAGCGAGGCCTCTAACCTTGCTTACTGCTGGGGGCAAATTGGCGGCAAGTGGACGATTTTAGGTTTTGACTGGGATACCGGTGAGACTAAAGTAGAAGCCCCCATGGGCTACCTGCCTAAATACAACAGCACCTATGCGGCCACACAGGTCGTAGCTAACCGACAAATCGTCGGCGGCACGGTAAGTGGCATGGTGCGAGTGCAACCTAAATAGCGCAAGTACAATATTTTTATACACCCTTAAACTCAGGGCTAAGAGCTCTGAGTTTAAGGGCGATTGCGCTTACTTATCTAACATTAAACGCCTACCAAAACCGTTGACCGCATCCCCCTTACAAGCCCTTCAGACATGTACCATAAGTGTGTATATAATGCCTCACCGAGCGTGATAGCCATTAAGGAAAGCAGTAATATGGGACGCCCCAGTAAAAAACTAGAGAAGCAGCAACTCATTTTAGATGCCTACGAAAAAGTCATTTTACGGGAGGGGTTTGGCCAAGCTTCACAACGCAAAGTGGCCGAAGAAGCCAATATGAACCAACCCATGCTGCATCACTATTTTAGTGGCAGCGATGGCATGCTAGATGCGCTATTAGACAGAGTGGTTTTTCGTTACATGCAGGCACTGAATCATTTTTCACGCTCTAACCAACCCCAAACAAATAACTCTCCAACTGACTCATCGCCCAGCCTAGAACAAATGTTGGGCTTTGTGTGCTCTGAGCAGTTTCATGAAGTGAGTAAACAAAACGAAGTGTTTTTTTGCTGCATGATAGGCGCAGGGGATCAAAACTCTCACATTGCCGATAAAGTATCGGTGGTTTATAAGCACCTACTGGATATGATCACCCAACAATTAAAAGACTCAGGCGTTAAAAATTATCAGAAAATGGCTTACTTAATGATGTGCTTAATTTTAGGTCACGACTGGGCAAGAAAGTTAGGTTTTGGTGAAGGGCATAACCATGACATGACTCAAATGCTCACTAAGCTTATTGAAAAATAATATATAAGGTATGAATTCACAATATTATGCCCATACCTTGTACCAAACGAATCGTTTCTTCACTGCCAATTTTTGCCATATTTTTTAGGTTATCTAAACTTAAACCCACAGAGGCCAAACAGGGGTGATTACATTTTTTCAAAGCCTCAATCAGTACAGGTTCAGGGCCAGTTAAAATATCAGGCTCATTAATTAATAGCATACTCAAGCAGTCTGCCAGTTGAATTACATTGAGTAGGTTCGACAAATGCACGTCGTGATTTCTAATGGCTTTTTGTTGTTGCTCTGTGTACATATGGTGGTACGCCACCACGCGGCGCACTGTTTCAGGTAGCCCCCATTTTATGCCCACACGGCCACCCAATTTAGAATGATCAAACCCACAAATATCCAGCTCTGCGTCCACTAATTCTTCAGGATTTTGCCAGTTTTTCGCTTCTACCTTTTGTAATTCAGATGGTACGCTATCAAACATCACAAAACGGCCAATATCATGTAATAACCCACACATATAGGCTTGATTAGGGTCAATCTTCAGGTCAGGTAGTAAACTTGCCATTCTACTGGCAATCACCGCCACTTGAATGGAATGTATCCATAAGTCTTTTTCACCCTGATGCACGGGTACAAACACGCCCAAGCTAGCCATGGAGGCAATTAGCCCTGTCATGCCTTGAATTGCCACGCTTGCCACGGCTTCTTGCAAAGATTTGATCTGCTTATTAGGCACTGTGCTGTTCGCTAAACGGATGATCTGCAGTGCAAAAGTTGGGTCTTGCTGAGACAGCTTTAAAACCTTATCTAAAAACGACTCCTCTTCGGGTTTCAACTGCAATAACCCCATCATCACATAAGGTAATAATGGCAACTCTTCCACTTTGCGCTCAATCTCTTCCATCGTAATCATAATAATGGCATATCTATTGGTCCCAATGTTTTGAGTCTAGATGATGGCACCAGATAAGCCCCATTTAGGGTGCATACTAAATGGATAGTTTTAAAAACGATGGCTCTTAATAACTCAGGGAATTGTTAATATGAGCACATTCATTTTGATTCTTCTGCCACTTAACAGCGATTGCTTCCCACGAGCCTTCGTTTTACACTGCACTCCAAACTAAAATACAATAAAATCAGTGGGTTAGAGCTCTTAGTTAATGAACCAGAGCCATTTTTACAATAAAAAGATTCTCAAAGGATTTTGAGCTTCTTCCTATAGACCTTACCCAACCTGAAAACTCATTAGCCTGTGGCGATTGTCTAACATGACAATAAAACGTGCTTTATATAAATTTAAGACTTCCGATTAAGCAAAAAGCAGTTATTAACTTAGAAAGGACTCCATGAAAACCTCATACTTTAAAAGTGTTATTTTACAGATAATTAGTTTCTCGCTCATTATGGGCTGCTCTGATGAAACTGAAAATAGCACCGATTCAGAACCTTCGCTTTTGGCGCCGTCACCCTGCTTAGAATCCGAAGCAATTACCGTTAAAAATCATCAATTAAAAACGATTGAATATGATGACAACCCGCAAGGTCAGTTATATCTATCAGCTGACCAAGAATTTATACTAGAAGACAAAACATATAATTTTTTAAGCATATATACAGAAGAAAATTCTAAAATACATTTGGCCGCCTCAGCTACCAGTAAAGACTCTATAATTGAACTGAATTCAATAGGCAGCTGCGATTTTCATGGTGATATTATTCTTTCTGAATTTACAGGCACATTAATTCTTAATTGCTACAGCCAATTAAATTTAAGTGGCACCATTGAATTATCTAGCGGTAATTTAATACTTAAAACACCTTTGGTTGAAATTACTTATTCAAGTGACCTGTCTGAGTTACAAAATAACTCTTCAACTGATGGCTCTATAACGTTAGGCGATACCTTTACTATAATTAGCTCACCTTCCCCCACATTAGAGTTAGGGCCAATAGAAAGTGAACCTTTAAGCCTCACCCTCTCTGAATGTACGATGCAATAAAGTATCTTTAAATAATCCAGTGGCGGGCAGTAACGTTGTTGTAATTTAATACATTCACAAATAACGGTTAGTTAAATATGTGATTCTTATTCATGGTGTTGATTTTGTTCTCTCAATATTCATTGTCAAAAGTTGAAGAGTTTGTCGAACCAAGAGTGGAAGGACTTAGAATGGATAATTTAAAAAACGATGGCTCTTATAATTCGCAAAATTGATCTAAATCGGTCCATAAATTGATTTTATCATCCGTTCGAGATGGTTTGCTTCCCGCCAATCTTCTCTTTACACTGCTCATCAAATTAAAACCCAATAAAATCAGTATGTTAGTGTCCGAAGTAAGTGATCTAGACATAATAGTGCAACAAAAATTTGGGCGAAGGATTTTAAGCGTTTTCTATAGTTCCCTAAAAATTTTAATAAAATGCTAAGCATATGGAAGCATTGTGACTGAACAAAAAAAACAAAATAAAAAATTACCTTGGTTTATTGGTGGAGCGCTCTACGGTTTATTCTTACGATATATGTTTGATGTATTACCCTCATCAGTTGAAGGGCCTATGTCACTAGCATTTCTAATTTGTACACCCATAGTTGTTGGTGCGCTCACAGTATACGGCTACAAAGGAGAGGGATTAAAAATTAAGCAAATGCTATTTATGCCTTGGGTAACAACAGCCCTAATGCTTTTGGGGTCAGCACTAACTCTACTTGAAGGTTCTATATGTATTGCCATTATGGCCCCTCTCTTTCTTCTATGCGCCAGCATAGGGGGGCTGCTTATGGGAATCTGTTTGCATCTAACAGCTAAAAAGACTAAACCGCTATTATCAGTTTCACTATTACCTTTCCTCGTTTTATATTATGAAGGTTACTTCCCTCTTACAGAAAAAAACATTCAGATAGTAGAGTCAGTAGTAGTTCAAGCTGATCCTGATGTAATTTGGAATCAAATAATGACAGCAAAAGAAATTGAATCTGCAGAGCTGCCATTGAGTATCAGTCATTTAATAGGAGTCCCTAAGCCCCTTGAAGGAATAAACAAAAGGAAAGGCACTCAAGAAATTCGATACTCAATTTGGGAGCGAGGAGTAAATTTTAAAGCCGTCGTAACCGAGAGTTCTATTAATGAATATATTAAGTGGGATTATATTTTTGATGATAACTCTTTCCCTAAAGGCTCAATGGATGACCATGTCGCTATTGGAGGAAAGTACTTTGACCTTCATAACACATCTTTCACTTTGCAGCCGCTAAATAAAAATGTAACTCAATTAACCATTACGGCTAATTACCGTATTAATTCGGCAATAAATTTTTATGCCATACCTATTTCAAAAATACTAGGCGTTGATTTTGTACAAACAATATTGGGCTTATATAAGTACCGTAGTGAAGCAGCTAATGCTTAACAGGCACAATAAGTTTTCATGCTTTACTAGTCTCTATAGAATAATAAAGCATGAAAATACCAATCATATTTTTCAGAAAAAGATATGATGTAAAACTTCATGCAGCTATTCTTTCTCAAGTTTGAAGGGTTTACTAATCGAGAAAGACAGACACACTAGACTATTAATTCGGCGCTAATGCCCTTCCCACTAACACTTTAAAAAACACCTAAAGATCATGACTAATCCCATCACACTAGAAACCAAACGACTTCGCTTACGCCAATGGAAGGACAGTGATCTGGCTGGTTTTTCTAAGATGAGTGCCGACCCAAGCGTCATGAAGTACTTCCCTGCGACCTTAAGTGAAAATGACAGCAATGCATTGGCAGTAAAACTGAAAGATATTATATCTTTACAATCTTGGGGCTTATGGGCGGTAGAGATAAAAGAATCAGGGGAATTTATAGGGTTTACAGGGCTAAACAAACCCACCTGTGAATTACCAATAACCCCCTGTGTAGAAATAGGTTGGCGACTGGCCACTCAATACTGGGGAAAGGGCTATGCAACAGAGGCCGCAATAGCCGTACTTAATTTTGCTTTTGAAACGCTTAAACTCCATGAAGTGTATTCATTCACCTCGGTTATTAACCAGCCATCAATAGCAGTGATGGAGCGCTTAAACATGTGTAATTTAAAGCGTAATTTTCAACACCCTAGCGTTCCAAGAAACCATGTATTAAGAGAGCATGTGCTATATAGCATCACAGCACACCAATGGGCCAATAAAACAGGTGGATAACGCCAATCACTCACTATTAAGTTAAATGTGTTCATTTCTGTGATGGCATTAGAATTATTGGCATACTCTTTCATGTTACAAAATGCCTTCTAGTTCAAATTTGACTTTAGTTTTCACTATTTAATTAGTGACACGTGAGATAATAATAATGAAAAATGCTCTCACCTTAATATTAATAAGTTCTTCTTTAGCCTTAATGGCTTGTGCAAGCCCAGAAAAAGAATCGATTATATTTACACAAACCAATCACCAAGCCGTGAATTTTTGTCAACAGCTTGAATCCATTAGTGGCCATACGGTGGATTCTGTTAAGCAGCGCTTTGGTGAGGCCAGTTTAGAAAAGTCAGAAACGCTTATCAGCCCCCATAATGACAATTACATAAACCAAAGAATCACATTGCATTATCAAGATGGCTACATCGCCATTTTTGAAGTACCCAATTATAATCGTAGCTACCTAGAGGCGGTAAAATACACACTTAAGTTCAGCCCAGAAGAATTAAAGTCTGTACTGGGTAGCCATGAAACGTATCTTGCACAATTAATGGGTGAACCTGCACAAACCACCACTACATCCAGCAGCTACCTTTGTGATTTAGAATCAGAAAACCAAGTGACATTTGAGCTAAATGAAAACCAAATAGCAGCCATTGTTTTAACCAACTGGATAGATTAATTAGGCATTTTGTTGTTTTTAATCGCTACCATTTCATCATTGGCACAGGGTTTATAGGATGCCTTAAAAACCATTTAAAGCCTTTTTTCAATAACCCAAAATGAAACCCCGCATTAGGCAAAGCATTTTTCATTTCTGTAATGTAACTTTTAGGTAAATTAAATTTCACCATAGTAAGGGAAAAATCTACTAAATCTCCTTTACGAAACAGCTCCACCATCTTTTGGTAATCCCCTTTGTATTCTCGTAACTTATGATGTTCGGTGATCATTAACCGTATTTCATCTTTATCATGGGCCATTTGATGCTCTTCTAAATATTTCATGGCTGCAGGTAAAGAAGGCTCTAAATAATCCAAAGTATCCTTAACCCAAATACCTATGTCATGAAATACCGCGGCGATCATAATTTTCTTTTTGTCCTCTTCACTCAAGTCTCCCCCTTGCATGTGTTTAATGGCAAAGGTGAACTGCACCATACGATAAACATGATTACGATAGCCTTGGTAGTCATCTTTAATGACACCCCGCCATGGTAAAAGCAACTCCTCAAGAAAAGGAATATGGGTCTCTACAGTCAGTGTTTCAGTCATATGGCGCTCCTAAAATAATCAGTTATGACATGTTGCCTATTAGTATGCCCATTTGAGATACCCCTCATAAGTGGCTATATTGACATAAAGCCGTCTGATTCCGCCAACATGAACATTGCTATTATTAACTACCCTTATGCTCTGCAGTCCGCTGTTTTTGGGCTTTACGAGCTGTTTGAAATGGCTAATTCTCAGTGCCAGTCCGCAACTTTGTTTAAGTGCACCATATTGACCCTTGATCAGTTGAATGACAGCCCACATTTTGAGGTGATAATTTTACCCCCGTCTTTAAAGGATGATTTTTACCTTAACCCAAGCCATGAGCTATTAGATTGGTTAAGGCAACAGCATGCCCATCAAGCCACACTCTGCTCGGCATGCTCTGGTGCGTTTATTCTCGCAAAAGCGGGCGTCTTAGAAGGGCGACAAACCACCACTCACTGGGCGTTGGCCGGTGAATTTCAATCGCGCTTTGCGCACATTCCATTAGACACACAGAAAATTTTAATCAATCAGGGCAATATCATTACCGCAGGTGGGGTCATGTCTTGGTTGGATTTAGGACTGGAATTAGTGGCTCAACACGCTGGAGTCAGTGTCATGACTCAGCTAGGAAAAAACTTAGTCGTCGACACTGGGCATCGCTCTCAAAAATACTATCAACAATTTATCCCTAAGCGAAATCATGGTGACCACAGCATTGTCGCGGCGCAATTATTTATAGATGAGCACTATTCAGAAAAAATTAAAATGCCGATACTGGCCAACTTATGCCACATGAGTGAGCGCAGTTTTTTAAGACGCTTTGTACAGGCCACCGGCTTTAAACCCTCTGAATACCTGCAAAGATTGCGTATACAAAAAGCTTGTGAGCAATTGGAGCAAACTCAAAAAAGTTTTGAAGCTATTGCCATTGAAGTGGGTTACGAAGACAGCAGTGCCTGCCGAAAAATATTTGTACGCATCATAACCCTCACTCCCAAGCAATTTCGTCAACGCTTTGCAAAACAAATTTAGAATACTAGAAGAAGAGATATAAAATGAAATTCAGTCAGCAAGAAAGCACAGCACTGCTTGAACTAAAAGGCGTAGGCCCCACCGTAATTAAACGCTTTGAAGAAATTGGCATTAGCTCTTTTGAAGAGTTAAAACACTATACGGCACAGGATATTGCAGAGCGAGTAGCCAGCATGCTTCACTCCAGCTGTTGGAAAAATAGCCCTCAAGCAAAACAGGCTATTAGCGCTGCGATTAACCTCGCCAATAAGAAATAGTAGAAATATACTCCTACCAATATTCATAACCCTACATGGCAATTAGCCTTTAGGTATTTCTGTATTAATAAAGGTTATACTATGCGGAATATAATTTATGAGCTTTCTTAAGTCCTCTTTAAGAAGGCCAATTTAAGAATGCGATTTAAAACATGAAGAACTACACAATCACCCTCATTGGTTTGGCATTATCCCTTTTCCTGCTCATGGCAGGCATCATATTTAATGTGGACTTTTTTGAAAAGCTGGTAAGCCTATTACATAGCCTTGAAGAATACGAAATAGATGAGCTTATTATTCCGCTTTTCATTTTTCTTATCTTTGCCTTTGTGGATCTTTTAAAGCGTAACCGCGCCAGTAAAGTGTCTTCCGAGAAGCTTAAAATTTACACTGCCATGATGTCGTCAACGCAACACGTTTTAAATAACTTTCTAAATCAGATGCAGCTCTTTAAATTAACCGCAGAAGACACGCCTAAATTTAACCCTGATGTGTTGGCCTTGTATGATGAGATAATTGACGAAGCAAGCATGCAAATTAGCGCGTTAGGGAACATTCATCATATTAACGAATCCGCAATTCAAGAGGCGGTGGCCCCTAAACACAAAGAAAAATAATATTAACCTTTAATATTTCTTCCTAATTCATATTGAGCTACCTAGAACTCCCTCACACCCATAAGATACAAATATTAAGATTGATAAGAATAATTCCCATTACGGGGCAATATTGGCACGTTTTCGTAATATCATGTTAGACACTTTGTAGTAGGCTAAATGAAGTCTTGTCTCTTTGATCATTTGTAGTGACTTTTTTGTACTGATATTTTAACTATTGTTATGTGCAGTTCTGTGAATTGAGACCGCCAAAGATGAAGAATTGCCGTGGTTTTCCATTAGCAATTTTTGCTTTTTAAAAAATTGTTCTCAGTAAAATACTTTTTAATTAAAAGCATATTGAGTGACTGGATTATCAATACAAGCATCGCGGTATTGCCTAGGGGTAATGTTGGTCCAGCGAGTAAAAGCCTGATTTAACGCAGACTGATTTTGAAAGCCAAGGTCAGTTGCAATTTCACTAATCGATATATCAGGGTCAACAATCAGTTGCATGGCTCGGTTATAGCGAACATTATTTAGCAATACATTAAAGCTGGTATTTTGTTCTTTTAAGCGACGCTGCAATGTTCTTGGTCCAATGGCATAACTGGTGGCCACAAAATCAATATTTAAATAACGATTATTTAAATTTTTTAAAATAAATTCTTCAATTTGAACAATTAAATTAGTGCCTTCGGTAATGCCTCTATCGTGTCGCTGGGTTAAGCTTAACAATGCTTCTTCCATTTCAGGGTTGTGTAATGGATTGTTCATATCCATAAGGTGCCTTGGCGCCACAAATAAATTTTTAGAATGACCAAAGTGAACTTTTACACCCAGTATTTTTTCGTAATGCTCCACAGGTCCATTAGGTTGGTGCTTGAAATATATCTCTGGCATGGCATTTTTTTGAACTTCTGGCGAAAAAATAACCTTAAAAAAAGACAACATAACGCTTGCTTGACGCTCAATTAATGGACGAAGCTCTTCATCGTGATGAGCTGGGGTCACCAATTCCCCAATCACCTTATTGCCTTCGAATCCCATGCGATGGTTAACCATCCCTAAATTATTTTTTTGGTAACGAATAATGTATTTACAGGCTTTCATCATATTTTTAGTGGCACACACTAACCCAAATAATGGCGACTGCTGATAGGTCTGAGTCATAGTGCCACTCTTTAATGCAATAAGAGGGTCACGACTAAGTTGCTCAGCTGCCTGCCAAAGCCGGATGGCTACTTCAACGGGTATGGGGGCGCTGGGCAAACAATGATTATCAATAATAACATTCGCTGAGGACAATAAATCTTTTGTAGAAAGATTGAAATATTTTGCAGCTTGTAGAATAAAACGAATTTGAAGTGCGTTGGTACAGGTGTTGGCAGGAAACATAAAGCAACCTCTTTCAAATACCCAGTCCAACATTCTTTGAACATTATGAGTGCTGCTTGGGTGTTATTTTTATTTTTGTTGTTTTTTATTATTACAGCTTAATCATTTTGTTAACAGAGAAAAGGATGAGAAAAATGCGATAAATTGAAACCATTAATTATAAACAATGAGTTTTTATAGAAAACTTTGTTAATGACAATGGTTGGAATTTTTTCGTCTTTTAAAATTACCAAGACGTTTTTTTAGATAAAATCGACTAGAAAAATCACTGAGGAAAAATTCCCCAGTGATTATTTATTGAATTACGCCGCCGCTAAGGCCGACTCCATTTGTACCGCTGCGTCACTAAAGCCATCTGAAATTGACGCCACTACACCGTCAAATCCGTCATCCAGCATTTCGAACAAAGAGGTATCAGCTTGATCACCATCGAACAATGAAATCGCTTCGCGTATACCGCTTTCCATCAGCTCAGCTATGTCAGGTGTGTAGGCTACCAGTAAGTCCTCCACTAGGTTATTAGGATCATTGGCATAATCATAAAGATCAAATACCGTGGTAGAGAAACTAAAACTGCTGTCTCCAACGGTAATAGAGGCATTCACATCAAACCCTTCTAGGTTTACTTGACCAAACGATTGACCATCAATCACCACATCTAATTGCAGTGACCCTAGCTCATTGCTAGACAACACTAGGTTAGACATATCCAACAGCACGTCACTTTGATCACTGTTAGTGAAGATCATTAATTCATTACTGCCTTGATCATCACTGATGTTTAATACGCCACTGTCTAGATAGTAAACGTAAGTATCATCACCAGCGCCACCGGCAAGATTAATCTGTGAGCCTATACCTGCGATTAATACATCATCACCGTCACCACCTTCTAAGAATTGCGTGCCGCCGTACAAAAGCAAGTCTTCTAAAGAAGAAAGTTCTAAGCTGTAAGCCGATTGCAAAGAAAGATCTAACGCGTCTACTAAATACGTTAGGTCATTAAGGCTGTCGCCAAAGATTTGGTTTTCGCCTACTGCATATAAACTATCATCCAGTAAACCCCAACCAAGACCCATAATAATGTCAGAGCCTTCGCCACCAGAAACTTGCGCATCTGCTCCGGCATACAGAATAAAGTCGTTATCACTGCCGCCGTTTATATCGCTGCCATCTCCTAAGGCCACAATAATATCCTGGCCACTGCCACCATTGATTTCATTGTCGTAACCATAACTTAACGCAATGTCATTGCCATTACCTAGCTCAAGCAGGTTATCGGTACCGGCACTCAGCACTAAATCGTTATCGCTATTACCAAATAACTGATTGTTTTCACCCACTGCTAACAACGCATCATTGCCCTTATTGCCATAAGCAAATGAGTCATCACCGATCATGAATAAAAGATCGTTACCGGCGTTTTCAGTGTCAGCAGATTGGCTATAGCTTAGTCCTAATTCGGCGGTGCTATCTTCGTCAATAATATCGCCGGCTGCTTCAGAGTCATCCATAAAGTCAACGTGATCTGTACCCACATTTAAATCAATATCTAGGTTACCGTCACCAATGGCGGCGAGAGAGTAGTCATCTCCGTAAAGGTAATTGCTGCTACCAAAGGCAAACGCTAAATCGTCACCGCTGCCCCCTTGTAGTAGGTTCCAGTTTCCTAAAGAAATTAACGTATCGTTATCGTCGCCACCCCAAGAAACATTGTTCATGCCTATCGCAATGAGCATGTCGTCTCCTGATTGTGCGGTGGTCATGGGGGTATCATATAAATAATCTTGGCCCAGATAATTGTTTAACCCCATGGAAATAACTACGTCGTCTCCCTCATCCCCTAAGCCAATATTTTTCACGCCCACTTGGGTTAATAAGTCATTGCCTTCTTCACCATAACCCGAGTTGTTAACCCCAATTTGGGTGGCAATGTCGTTGCCTTCTCCACCAAGGAAATAATTACTAAAACCAAAGGTTAAGGCGTAATCGTCACCCTCGCCACCTGAGACAAGATTTTGCCAGCCAATCATGTTGGCCATGTCATCACCCTCACCACCAAAGAAAGCACTCTTATAGTTTAATAGCCCTATAAATACATCGCCTCCTTCACCGCCATGGGCGTAGTTTTCTTTGCCGAGTATGCTGGCCATTAAATCCCAGTCACCGCTTAATGAATCCATCTGATTCATACTGCCGCCAATGGTCGCGGCCAAAAGTCCTTCTCCTAACAACTGCCCAATGATGGCGTCTTCAGCGGCGAAGTCGTATTCCAGAATTTCATCAGGATAGGTGAACATGTTTTCCCACACACCTTGATTAATTAAATCTTCGATCCAATAGTTTGAATAGAACGAACCATAGGCTCCCATATCAACATCTACGTCTCCCAAATCGGCATCAAAGCCATTGGCCCAATCACCGTCGACCTGCATATTAGGCAAGGTGATTTGCGGCACATCAAATGAAGGAGAAGAAAGCGTTGCCAGATCAATTTCGGGAATGCCATAGCTGGCCAGTTCACCGTATTCATAATCCACATCGTTGGTTTCCAGTGCTGGAATCGTGGGAATATCGTATTCGTATGAGCCCACATCAATGCCCGTAAAGGGCACGTCAAAGTCGGTGTTGTCTTCGGCAGACAATTGAATTTCTGGAAATTCTAAATCCAGCGCAGCATCAAATCGAATGCCCGCTTCCGATAAGGTAGACGTTTGAATTTCGTCGTCTTCGTCGCCAAACCATTCGCTATAACCGGAATCTAAATCAGCAAAATACGTGGCCAAATCCATCATGGCTTCGCTGTCTTGCATGTATTCCATGGCACCAAAAATTAAATCGTCTAGATGGGCATCGGCTAACACATCGCCAACTTCGTTAACGCCCGTGGCGATCTCATCCCAGCCTGATGTTGAATTATGGTTAGATGAATCTTCCTCTTCACCTTCGTCTGCTTGGTAGTTTTCGTATTCATCGGTGTCCACATCACTGGCGGCATCTGGCACCACATCGCTCACATCAACGCTGTAAGTAAAGTCTTCATCGTCATACTCGTAATCGGTGGCATAACTCAGCATGTCTACTACGGTTGAAAACCAGTTGTCTTCGCCAAATACGCTGTCGGGGCTAATGCTGCCCAGTTCAGTGCCTAATAGTTCATCTAGGCTAATGTCGGCCAGTTGTTCGCCCATAAAGTTAACCCCAAACGTATCAAGGGTGTCACTGATACCCTGATAGCCATCTGCAATAGGTTCTACTTCATCACTGATGGTTTGATACACCCCAGCGGCAATTTCTTGGCTATTAGTGTCAATGGAATTGGATAAGCTGTTTAACGAACTCCAACCTTTTAAGATTGATTTTCCGTAATAGCCCACCTGCGCATAAGTGCCTAACCAGTCAAGTGCATTACTGCTGGCAGCGCCAAAGTTGCCATACATGTGACTGTCGATAGTGAATTCATTATCACCCACTAAATAGTTATTCATGGTGCCAAAGGTAATTAGCACATCGCTGCCACTGCCACCCACTAAAATATTATCTTTGCTTAACGACGCCACTAACACATCGTTGCCAGTGCCACCAAAGAACGCATTGGCTTTACCCAGTACGCCCACCATGACATCTGTGCCGCCTTCTCCAAGAAAAATGTTGTACTTGAAAAATGCCCCAACGGTAACATCAATGGCACCGTCGCCCGCGAATACAATATTGTTTAAACCAAGCGTAGTGGTAATGTCGTTACCATCACCCGAGACAATTAAATTATTTTGTCCGGCAGCAATAGTAATGTCATCGCCAGAAGCACTGACCACCACATTATTTTTACCCACAGCAATGGCCACGTCGTTGCCAGTACCAGAGATAAATAAGTTATTAACCCCGATACCCACCTGAACATTGGCAATGTCTACCGGTAAATAACTATTGGAAGTGTAGTGATTAAGTTGTTCGCTAAAATCTGGAATTTGAAAATCAAACCAGGGTAAATCTAATTCACCACTGGGTAAGTTAGCGCTGATGCCAGATTGATTTTCACCATTGCCAGCCAGCAAAATATTGTTTTGCCCCACAGCAATTTGAGTATCAAAACCATCGCCTCCCCAAATGAGGTTATTTTGCCCCACTGTGACGCCAAAGTTATCACCGTTGCCCATCAGTAACACGTTGGTTTGACCAATGCTTAAAGCAAAGTCATCACCAGATGCGGTAATGAGCCCGTTATTTTGGCCAATGCCAATAAAGGTATTATTACCGCCGCCTAAAGTCGCCAAGTTTTGCTGGCCTAATGCAACCGCAAGATCATTGCCATCACCGGAAATCATGCCATTAACTTGCCCCAGCATGATCGCGCTGTTATTGCCGGCACCGGCCAAAATTAAGTTGCCCTGCCCCCCTGCAATTAATAAGTCATTGCCATCTCCGGCCCATAATAAATTGTACTGCCCTAAAGCCCCCACGGTATTGTTGCCATCGCCAGCAAACAACACATTGTAAAGTGCCACAGAATAAATTTGGTCGTTGCCGTCTCCTGTGATCACTAAGTTAGCCAAGCCAGCCACGAAAACATCGTTGTTGCCATTGCCAGCCAAAATGACGTTACCACCTGCTTCGGCAATAATTAAATCGTTGCCAGAACCGGCTGTAATTAAATTAAGCCCACCAATGGCAATGATTTGGTTATTACCATCTCCGGCAAAAATAATGTTGTCACCGCCTAAGGCCACAATATCGTCATTACCATCACCTGTGAGTAAGGTGTTTAAGCGACCACCGGCTTCGATATTATTATGACCATTACCAGTGAATACAAAATTGGCACCGCCATAAGCATCAATGTCATTATCGCCGTGGCCAATTAATAAAACATTGGCTCCGCCGTAAGCTTTTACATCATTGTCGCCATCAGCCGCTTGAACAATGTTGGCTCCGCCGCCCACAATAATTTTGTTGTCGCCGCTGCCAGCCAACACATAGTTCACACCACCATAGGCGGCAATGTCATCATCACCATTGCGACTATTAATATAAGCAACACCGGCACCGCTGGTGATCTTATCTTGGTCGTTGCCGGTATTAATATTAACCCCAGCCCCGTAGGCTTCAACGGTATTGGAACCCGAGCCAGCATCCACTTGTGCATAAGTGCCGTAAACATAAACCTTGTCGTCACCGGCACCTGTGTTGGCAATGGCCGCCCCCGCACCAATAACATGTACTTCGTCATTGCCGGCTCCCGTATCAACCTGCGCATAAGCCCCGTTAACATACACCTCATCATCACCGGAACCGGAAGTGCCTGAACCATAGGCGCCGTTTACTTCTAAATAGTTGTCGCCATTGCCGGCCGAGCCACTGGCATAAACACCGTTTACGATGACTTTATCGTCTCCGGCACCACCGGTGCCATGAGCATAAACACCATCTACTTTTACGGTGTCGTTGCCGTCGCCACCACTGGCTTGTGCATGAGCGCCGTTGGCGATAACCGTATCATTGCCATCGCCGCCAGATGCTTGAGCAGATGCACCGTTAGCCGTAACGTGATCATTACCACCATCACCGCTGGCTTTTGCATAAACCCCTTCTGCCTTAACGGTATCATTGCCATCTCCACCCGACGCTTGCGCTGACACACCACTGGCGGTGACCTTGTCATTACCACTGCCGCCGCTGGCTTGTGCATTGGCCCCTTGGGCACTTACGGTATCGTTACCGCTGCCGCCAGTGGCTTTCGCATGAGCCCCTTTCGCACTGACATTATCATTACCACTGTCACCATTGGCAGTGGCATAACCTCCTTCAGCCACCACCTTGTCATTACCTGACCCGCCATTGGCTTTTGCGTAACCGCCGTAAGCTTTAACGGTATCGTTGCCGCTGTCGCCATTCACTTTGGCGTAGGCGCCATACCCTTTTAGGTTATCGTTGCCCCCTTTACCGTTCATGGTTAACTTAGCGTGCACCAATGATTTGTTATCATTGCCGTTGTCGCCATTCCAATTTCCAGAGGCGAGGTATTTGGCGCCTTCTAAAATGTCTTTAGGATCGATGCCAATGTCTTTGGCCACATCGTTAGCGGCATTGGCAGCATCTTTCGCTTCTGCAATGGCGGCTTTTTTAGCGGCTTCAGCTGCCTTTTTGGCTTTTTCTGCGGCCTTTTTAGCCGCCTTTTTGGCCTTTTTATATTTTTTACTAAACCAACCCATAATTTATTTCCTTAACTATTATTAATTTTATTTTTCATTTTTAGGCTCTAACTACGTCCTTGAGAAAAAGGCACTAGCCTTGGGCTAATGACGTTTTGTATTTGTTTGTCGTGATCTGAAAAAACATTTTAAAAGTTGCTTACTCTTAGATTGCTCTTAATTTTCTCTGGGTTACTCCTGCATCATCCTGTTGGTTAGTTGAATAAGACCGAACCACTTTTAGTTTTCAGTTTTCAGTTTTAAAAAGGGCACTGGAATACGACTGATGAGGTAAATCATAAGCGCACTTGAAACGGGTTCCAATAGGGCTAGGCTTACCAATCACGTCAGTGAATTCATAGGTGCGACTTAGCCTTAAACGCCCCTTAATGCCCTTTACTTTTAACCATGCCTAGCATTCTTCTTCTGATACATTCTGGTGCTTTAAAGGGTCGTTTTCAGACTCTTTTGAAAACAGTTTTTGCCGATATTTTTTGGGTGTTGTGCCGTGCCAACGAGAGAACGCTTGATTGAGAGCAGATTGTTTCTGAAAGCCCAAGAGCTGTGTGATTTGGCTCATATTTCGTGCCGGATCGCTGATTAAAATCATGGCCCGCTGATTACGGATTTTATTCAGCAAGACATTAAAGCTGGTATTTTCTTCGCTTAAACGCCGCTGTAGGGTTCTTGGCCCCATGGAAAACTGCTTGGCGATAAAATGTATATTAAGGTCTGTGTTATGAAGATTATTTAATATTACTTTCTCAACCTGAGTGATTAAACTGTCAACCTCTAAGGCTTGTTCGTCATTTCTCTGCACCACTTCAAGCAATACTTCTTCCATATCCGGGTTGTACAAAGGATTATCCACAAGCATGGTGGTTAATGAAAAAACCAAAATATTACGATCATGATTGAAATGCAGTTTTTTACCCAGTACGGCTTGATATTCGCTGATAGGAGCCGCTGCTTGGTGACGAAAATAAACATCAGGGCTTGTGTTAACTTGCTCTTCTGGAGGAATAATAATCTTATAGGCGGTAACCATAACGCTCATGTGGCGCTCTACCGTTGAGCGAAAGCCCTCGATATTATCTCCCGGTGTAATGAGCTCCATGGTGACCGCATCGCTATTAATAGTGATGTTATGGCGAATGATACCCGTATAGTTTTTTTCATAGCGAACGATGTACTGGCTAGCATCCATTAAGTTTTTACTGGCACAAGCCAAACTAAATAAATGTGATTGCTGATAAGTATTGGTCATGCCGCCACTTTTTAAAGCTATTAAAGGATCGCCACTGAGTTGTTCAGCAGCATCCCATAGCCGAATAGCCTGCTCCACTGGCACTGGGGCATTGGGTAAAAGCGTATCATCAATACTGACTTTCGCGTGATCTAGTAATTCCTGTTGGTCAATTTTAAAGTATTTTGCAGCCTGAAGAATAAAACGAATTTGTAAAACATTGGTGTGCTGATGGATGTTATACATTGTATTACCCTGCATGCCTGTCACTGACGCATCAATAGTCGATTAATTGTTTGGCTTTGAATCATCTTCAAATTGGTCGCTTTGTAATTTAAAATCTTTTAGTTTTTCCTCAATATTTTTAGGGTAACGGTAACGCTTTAGAGCTTGGCTTAGCTCTGTTAAGGGCAGATCAAAATTGGCCAACGGCAATTGCTCAATGCCCAAAGCCTGCTGCAACTGGTGCGCGCCATTTATGGCCTGTAAATAGCTTCGGTCTTTGTCTACATTGGCCAGCAAGGAATTAATGGCTGCTTTATGAGCTTCCACCTCATCTAATAAAGCAAAGGCCTGACGAGACTCAAGTAGACGATAAATTTCTTGATCGATACTTGCTAACTCTTTAGCCATATAATAATTTTTTTCTAACATGGGTAAGTTTAATGCGGCTAACCTGACTTGTTTATTAACCATTAACGCGCTGGATAATCCCTTTATTTGTTGCTGAGTAATGTTCAGCTCGTGCCCTTCTATTTCAGCGGGCGCTTGCAGATAACCTAATAGATCCAGAGTAATAGTACTGCCCCAGCGGTTCCATTCTTGATGCTCTAGATCATCGTCATCGTTGTAATGGTAACCGTTGAATATCTCTAAACCAGGTAATAGGCTCCAGTAGGCACCGTCTAACTCCAACTGACTAATGCGCTGTAAATAATCATTTTGGCGTAACTCATAGCGGTGCTGCTGTGCGTAGGCTTCTAATGATGCTATATCCAATTTTGGAGAATCGGTATTACTTGAAATTAAATTAGCAAACACCAAATTGAGCGTTTCCGGTAAGGCAGGGCTCAGAGTAAAATTTATATTGCTTAAACTAATTAGGTTGGCCAAATTAATTTTTGATTCTTTAACCGACTTTTCAAATTCCAATAAGCGTTTGGTGAGTATTTTAATTTCTTTTCTAAAGGTTAAAATCTTTAATGGATCATCCAGCATTAAATGGCTGGTTTGATTCAGTTTATTTTCCACCTCTATAAATCGTTGCTGTAACCCCTTAGCTTGATTAAAACGTTTTTCATAAAGTTGTGCCTGCCAGTAAGCCAAACGTACCGCCGCCACCATTTTGTTTAACACCATGCGCAGGTTGTCTTGTTCAATCCACACTTGATTTTTAGCTTGCTGGACACTGAGATAACCCAATCCAAAATCTAATAAATTCCAACTTAAACTCGCCTGAATTTGGTTTCTTTCTTTTTGGTCACCATCTGGGTCGGTGCCCACATTAAGTTTATCTCGTTTGGCATAGGTGCCATAAGCGCTAAGCTCGGGCAATAAACCCAAACGCACCTGGCTTAAATCGTTATTGCTGATTAACTGAGAGTAACGTTGTATTTCAACATCTAAATTGTATTTTATGGCCCGAGCCAAGGCCATTTCAAGAGTAAGGGGCTCAGTAAGTGGCAGCTGCTTCAATGCCATTTTCACTTTTTGGGTACGGGTATGAATGTCTTGGGATGTTAATGGCTGATTGACACTGGCACAGCCCGATAACAACAAAATTGTAATAACTGACAGAAGTAATTTAATACCGTGACTCTTTATCTGATAGTGACTCATGGCTCTCTGAACCCTTCATCTAGCGCCCGATAAACAGGGTAAAAGAAATAACTAATTAAACGGCGCTGACCCGTTTTAATATTAGATTCAAGCGACATTCCGGGAATTAATTTAAAGTGCCCAGGAAGATTGCGCAGCCCACCCTCTTCCAAAGTAACTCGGCCACGATAACTTAAAATATTTTGCCCCGTTAACGGCTCTTTAATGGTGTCTTCACCGATTATGCGTAACTTGCCGGTTAAGTAGCCATATTGACTAAAAGGCAGAGTGTCTAATTTTAGTGACACTTGGGCCCCTTGCGTGGCATGGGCGATGTCACTGGGCAAAATAAATATTTCCGCTTCTAAAGGCACATCGGTTGGCACCAACTGCAATAACGTTTCCCCAGCTTGCACCACCGAGCCCGGACCTTTTTCTACCATGGCCAATACAATGCCGTCATGGGGGGCTAATATGTTAACGACGTCATGGGCTTGCTTGTATTTGGCCATTTTAATCAGTTGTTCTGCATAACTGGTTGAGTTCACTTCCAGCTCTTTACTAATAGTAAGGTTTCGATCGGCCAGGTAATTTAAACGACTCACTTCTTTTAATGCTATTTCTTTAGACAAGCGCGCAATTTGATTTTTGAGTTGCGCTAACTGGCGCTGGCCGCTCAAATGGCCTTGTTGAGTGGTGAGATATTCTACTTTTCTAGGCCCGTTACGGTTGTAGGCTTCAGTTTCTCGCTCATAAAGATTTTTTCGAACAAGAGTAAGTTGTGCCACCACATCAAGTTCCCTAGCCATCATTTGGCTTTCTTCAGCGAGCTGCTGCTGGCTTAGAATAAGCGTTTGAATCTCTTTTTCCATATAATCGAGTCGCGTCTGGTGCTGCTTTATATCTGACTCATACAATTGTTTTTCAAGTATATTAATGCTGACACTTGCTGAGTATTGCTTAGCTGGCTTTGCCAACAGTTGCGCACGCAGGCGAATAATTCGCGCCTGTAAGGTTTGGGCTTGTAATTGTGCGGCGTCTAAATCTGCTTTTTGCTGAATGCTATCTAACACCAGTAATAGCTCTCCTTTTTTAACTTGATCACCAATTTCTACTTTTAGTTCTCGGACAATTCCACCGGTCATAGGTTGAATGACGGAGTTGGGTTTAGTGGATACGATTTCACCACTGGCCACCAGAGAGGTATCAACCTCAGCAAGAGCTGACCAGATTAAAATACAGAGAAAAAAGGCCATTAATCCATTTGATAAAATAAATAGCAGTCGGTTGGCATGCCGCTGTTGCAACTGTAAGTAATCGGGTAAAAATGCCGCACTGGTAAAATCATTAATATCCTCAGAATTTTCAGAAGACTGACGATTACCAGGTTTTATCAAACGACTCAACTTAAGCCGAACCAGCAAAGGGCTATTTTTAAGCGATTGAAAGGCTGATAAACCTTTATTAAAAACCATACCTGCCCGACTTAAAATAGACATTTTTAAAAATAAAGACATTAAAAAAGAGCGGGTTTTACCGCTTATTAATAGTTTTAATTTTCTAAATTTTGTCATGTCAGCTGACGCTGCTTTCTCAGCCTCTTCTTCTACATTAATGATCTTTTCATTAATCACTGAATTTTCATTAGCACTGTGCGTTTGTTCGATTTTTTTATTGAGTGAGGATGAAGTCATTAGGCCACCTCTAACGCGCTGGAAAACTGTTGCTGCCATAAATCTTGGTAGGTGCCCGGTTGTTGCAACAATTGTTGATGCTTACCAGAGGCCACTAGTGATCCGGATTCAAGAACTAATATCAGATCCATTTCAGGCATACTGGCCAGGCGATGGCTGATATTAATTAAGGTAGCACCGGCGCAAATACGGTTAAGGTTCTCATATATTAAATGTTCACTTTGTGCGTCTAAGCCACTGGTGGCTTCATCTAGAATGAGAATCTTGGGTTTTTGTAATAAGGCTCTTGCAAAGCAAAGTCGCTGTCTTTGCCCCCCCGATAAGTTAGCCGCTTGCTCTTCTAACTCGGTGTCATAACCCTGAGGTAAGCTTTCGATAAATTCATGGGCGCCGACTAATTTAGCCACATCAATCACTTTCTCTCGGCTACTTACTGGGCTGGCCTTAGCAATGTTTTGATGCACGCTGCCTTTAAATAAATAACTGTCTTGCGACACTACCCCAAGGCTACTGCGTAAATAATTTAAATCAAATTCACTAATAGACATACCATCAAAACGAACATAACCGCCATCGGGTTTAAACAACCCCTGTAACAATTTAGCCACCGTGCTTTTACCTGAGCCGCTAGGGCCAACGATGCCAACCTTCATGCCAGGTTTTATAAGAAAGTTAATTTGATCGAGTGTTTTAGGCTGCGTTTTATCGTAATAAAAATCCACTGCACGAAATTCAACCGCACCTTTTAAAGGGGGCGTAATCCCGCCCTCTCTTAATCTTTCAGGAGGCTGATTTAATACCTTAGAGAGCATCTTAATAGAGATGGCCACTTCTTCGTATTTTTTAATAAGCCCCACCATTTGCACCAATGGCCCTGCGATACGTCCTGCCATAATATTAAATGCAATGAGCGCTCCAATCGTGAGTTGCCCTTGTAACACCATTTGAGCCCCCAACCATATAATCACCAGAGACATTAATTTTTGAATAAAGCCGCTAAACTCGCTGAGTACCGCCGATAAACGCCCCACACTTTTTTGCAAGTAAGATGCTTTGGCAGAAGTACTTAATAGTTTTTTGTAGTATTCATCTTCAATGGCCAAAGACTTAAGCGTTTCTACCCCCATAATAGATTCGGCTATCATGGACTGGCGTTGCGCCTCCACTTCATAAAGTTTGGTCATGCGTTTTTTATGGGTATTCATGGACAGTAAAATAGATAAGGCAATCAAGCTGGCAAGCGCAATCACCACAAACGTCAGTTCTGTACTGAATAGAAATAATACAGGTAATACGATAATAAATGAGGTGGCTTCGATGAGGGTATAAAGCAGGTTACCTTGAATAAACTCCCGCACCTGATTGGCGTCTTGAATATTTTTAAGCAATTTACCAGCGGGTATTTTTTGGAAGAAAGACAGAGGCAAGCCTAATATATTTTTAGTGATGCGGTCTGTCATGATAATTTCTAAACGACCAGCCATATGCAGTATCAACAAACTGCGCATATATCCGAACAGAGCATTAAATACCAGAATCATTAATGCCCCCACAAATAAAACATGCAGGGTTGAATACCCTGAGAAACGTATGACCTTATCAAATACCGTCATGGTAAAAATGGGAACCACAAAGGCGAGTAAATGCATCACAAAAGAAATTAAAAACACTTGGGCAATCAGTTTCTTTTGCCCACAGGCTTGTTCAATTAACCAAGAAAATCCAAACGGTTTTTTAACTTCCAATTCCTGATTAATGGGTTTTAACAAGATAACTTTTCCGCCCCACTCCTTACAAAATGTGGTTTGGGGTAATTGCAGTAATTCATTTTCTTTATTAGATAAAGGATCTTGCACTAATAGTAGCGCTTGCCCTTGCTCATTGAGTTTAACGCCACACGCCACCACAAATTTACTGTTGTTAAGCACCACCATAACGGGGAAAGCGCCGCCGAGTTTTAATAATTTATCCCAAGTCACATCTATTAAACCGCTATTAAGACCGATGGATCTCGCGATATTTTGCAGGTGTTGAATAGGGTCTGCGCAGTCGGTGCTGCTGTTTTGCCATGTATCGTTCAAGGCTTCTTTGGAAGGCTGAATATGATGGTAACGTGCCACCATTAACAGAGATTCTAGTCCGGTATTCATGCATCACCCCAATAGATGTCATAATAGGGCTGCATTAAAAATGCAGCCACCAATCTTGATCAGGATAATTAAACCTGTAAGAGATAAATTATTACTGACTAATGATTATTGAAAATTGGGTGACTCTGTCGGTTTTTCTGCTACAGAGGGAGTGGCAGAAGGCGTGGCTTGCTGAGTATTAATAACACCTTTGTCTATCAACTCTTTAAAGAGTTGATTAAAAGCTTGATAACAATTAATAAATCCTTCTGGTGACATAATAAGGGTTCCCGCCTCTTCTATTTGACGGGATATGCTGTCGTCTGCTTTTTTTTCAGGTATAACTGAAATTAATTTTGCTCGCACGCTGTTATTAATAAAACCAATTACTTCCACACCATCACAACAAATTTGCTTGCTCATTTTAAACCTTTTTATTTTTTAATGAGTAATCATTTTGCACTTATCTATACTGCAAAACGTGTAATAAAGATTACCACTAAAGATAAAATGAACTCAATCAAACAGACTTTTCAATGACGACAACCTGCCCGATTTTTGTCACAGAATGCAAACTAAGGCAGCTCTTAACAATATGGTTATGCCAAAAGTTATTGAATACCAGGCTCGCTTAGAAGTGGATACTTAGGTGTTTATCAAGTGACCTAACAGCCTAGAAAACAGCGGCAAGCCACGCAGTAAGGGGCTATGGGAAAATAATCCCCGATAAAATGAACAATTACAATCTCTCGTGATGCATTCTCATTGAGGTTTTTCGTGTCGACCTGGCTTTACTAGTCTTTTTAAAACTAAAGTGCAGAAAAACTTTTAAAAAATTATAAAACACGACACCCATTGAAATTCTGACGCCGAATCAATAAGCATTGGTTTTAAGAAAACAAAATTAAGATAACAAGCGAAATGTAGCCAACGAATAAAAGTTAAGCTACTTACACTAATAGATAGGAGTCGCACATCATAAAGCCAAACGGTTAAAAATTAGAACTTTTCCTGCTATTCAATAAATTAATTTAAATGGCTTTATCCCAATAAGGTTCATCACCAAATCGTTGCGCCATAAACTCTATTAAGGCACGGGCACGTTGTGGTAAAAATCGATTTTTAGGGTACACAAAATACGCATCTAAACTAGGAATGGTGCAGTCCTCCAATACCTGCACCAACTCTCCTGCCGCTAAGGCCTGCCAAGCTATAAAGGTAGGCAACACCACAATGCCATGACCGGCGCGGGCCATTTGCAATAAGAAGTCGCCGTTGTTTGCGGTAATTTTAGCGGTGACGTTAAAGCGTTGCTCTTTTCCTTGAGCATCTATAATGGGCCACTGGGCACTGCTGCCCACACCGTATTTTAAAAAGTCATGGTTAATAATATCACTGGGCTGCTTTGGGCTGCCATGGCGCAAAATATAGTCAGGGCTGGCTGCTAATACATAATGAGATGGGCAAATTCTTTTAGCCTGCATGCTGGAGTCTTTTAAATCAGCAATGCGCAGGGCTAAATCAAAGCCCTCTTCTACCATATCTACTTGGCGATCGCTAAAGTCCATGTGAATACTCACCTGTGGATGCTCTCGCATAAACAAATCAATGGCCGGCCCCATGTGCAGTAAACCAAAGGATAAAGGTACCGCTAAACGAATACTGCCACTGAGCGCCGCTTTGGCATCAGCCAGCTCGGTATTCATTTCATGAACTTGGTCTACTACTTTTAATGCCTGTTGATAATAACGCTGCCCAGCCTCTGTAAGGCTAGAAGTACGTGTGGTGCGGGTTATAAGCTGCGTGCCTAAACGAGACTCTAATTCACTTAAACGCCGACTCACCGCCGATTTTGCAATGCCCAACTGTTCGGCAGCACGGCCAATACCGGCCGCCTCCACCACGCGAATAAACACCTGCATATCTTCTAACTGACCCATAAGCCCAAGCTGCCCACTTTTAAACTAAGTAGCACTGGTTATAGCCGCTTATTGTTCTAATTACGAGAACTATAATTTGCCAGTTGCACTGTTTGTTCAGACTCAATCAACAGATAAGCTTACTTCATACTTAAAGGGGCGCGAATGACCCATTCAGCCCCTTACCCAAATTGCTAGCACACCTTACAAAACTGGAGTTAACCATGAATCAATTACAAACCCTCGCTTCACCCATTGGCCGTTTATTCATCGCTGTGATGTTTTTTATGGCTGGGCTTAGCAAGATTTTCGCCTACCAAGGCACATTAGGCTACATGGAAGCCATGGGCGTTCCCGGAGCATTGCTGCCTTTTGTCATTGCTACCGAAGTGGTATTGGGGCTGGCCATTATTGTGGGCTTTAAAACTCGCCTTGCGGCATTTGGTTTAGCCGGTTTTAGTTTAGTGTCGGCGGTTTTGTTTCACGCTGACTTTAGCGACCAAATGCAAATGACCCTGTTTATGAAGAACGTGGCCATTGCCGGTGGTTTCTTTTTCTTAATTGCCCATGGGGGCGGTGCTTACTCGTTAGATAACCGTCTTGCTGCACAAGCCAAGGCTGTTTAGTAAACCGCCCGTATTAAAAAAGAGCTATAGAAAAGGCCTATATAAATTGGGCCTTTTTAAACGACTTAAAAAATTAAAGAATTAGGAGCACACCATGGGATTATTAGTTGAAGGCAAATGGCACACCGACTGGTACGACACTAAAGAAAATAACGGCCGCTTTGTGCGTAAAGCCCCAAGCTTTCGTAATTGGATTACCAAGGATGGCCGTGCGGGCCCCAGCGGCGATGCTGGTTTTAAAGCTGAAGCGGGTCGCTATCACCTTTATGTTTCCATGGCGTGTCCTTGGGCCCATCGCACGCTTATTTTTCGCTCGTTAAAAGGGTTGGAAGATATGATTTCTATCTCGGTGGTGAATGCCTTTATGGGTGACGATGGCTGGACCTTTAAAGAAGGTGATGATGTCATTGGCGATAGCGTCAATCAAAAAACCTACGTGCATGAACTTTATACGTTAGCAAAAAATGAATACAGCGGACGTGTCACCGTGCCAATACTGTGGGATAAAAAACTCAATACCATCGTTAGTAACGAGTCACCCGAAATCATTCGCATGCTGAATAGCGCTTTCGATGATATTGGTGCAAAGGCCGGTGATTATTATCCTAAAGAATTGCAAAACCAAATAGACGAACTTAACGATTTTATTTACCCGACCATTAATAACGGCGTATATCGTGCTGGCTTTGCCACCACACAAGATGCCTATGAAGAAGCCGTGGCAGAAGTATTTGGTGCGCTGGATAGTTTAGAAAAACGCCTAGGTGAAAACCGATATTTAGTAGGCTCACAAATTACCGAAGCCGACTGGCGCCTGTTCACAACCCTAGTACGCTTTGATGCCGTATATGTAGGGCACTTTAAATGCAATATTCGCCGTATTGTAGATTACCCCAATTTATGGGGCTATTTACGCGAGCTGTATCAGGTTCCAGGTATTAGTGACACCGTGAAACTGCAGCATATAAAAGAGCATTATTATGGCAGCCACGAAACCATTAACCCCACTCGAATTGTGCCCATGGGTCCCATCATTGATTTCACCGAGGCCCATGATCGCGAGCGCTTGTTTTCTAAGAACCCAAACGCCAAAAAATCAGCCGCACAGGCGGTGAGCTAATGGGCAAGTTAATTGAAGGCAAGTGGCTAAACGATGATGAGCTAAGAGAGTATGAAAGCAAGCAATACCAGCAAGCCAATGGCCACTTTCAACGGGGTACGGCAGGCTTTAGGAACTGGGTAACCATTGATGGAGAAGCCGGTCCTAGCGGCAAGGGAGGCTTTAAAGCAGAAAAAGGTCGCTACCATTTATTTGCCGCCATTAATTGTCCTTGGGCCCACCGCACCCTGATTTACCGCAACGTAAAAGGCTTGCAAGATTTCGTGGGTTTATCTTTGGTGGCCCCTTTAAGAAATGATCAAGGCTGGGTATTTGATAAAAACCAAGCGCGCTTTCGTGATGAGCTGTTCGATCTAGATGCGATTCATCACCTGTATACCCAAAGTGATCCTCAATACACAGGCCGAGCCACGGTGCCTATTTTATGGGACAAAAAACTCAACTGCATTGTCAGCAATGAATCTTCTGAAATTATTCGCATGTTTAATAGCGCCTTTAACGACATCACTGGCGATACACAAGATTTTTGCCCAGAAGATAAAATTGATGAAATTGACGCGCTGAATGATTTTATTTTTAACAACATTAATAACGGCGTTTATAAAACCGGCTTTGCCAGAACACAGCAAGCTTATAATGAATCGGTCACGACTTTGTTTGATGCCCTTGAGAAAATAGAAGAAAGATTGGGGTTAAGCCGCTATTTATTAGGCGACCGTATTACAGAAGCCGACTGGCGATTGCTCCCCACCCTAGTGCGTTTTGATGTGGGCTATTTCAGCGCTTTTAAATGCAACTTAAAAGCCCTGCGTGATTACCCACATCTGTCAAGGTATTTACAAGATTTATATGGCCAGCCAGGCATAGCACAAACCGTAGACTTGGATATTTATAGAAAAGGATACCACTCTAAAAGCCCATTAAGAAACCCACATGGCGTAGTACCTATGGGCTTTGATTCTGTGTTTGCATCGGCTGTTTAAGCAATTTATAAGACTTACTAAAAAACCTATAGGGCCCTCTAAACAAGAGAATAGATAAAATGACCACCATCAATACCCCATTACAAGACACCCGCTTTAAGCCATCTAAGGATATGTCAGCCTTAGTTAATGGCTTGCTAAAGCAAGACAGCGCTTTCCATCCTAATTTAGGCGGCGTTACTAAAGGCGGTATGTCGAACCACTACCCCATGACCATTTTATCGTTACAAGGGTTAGGGGCCAGCGACGAAGAAATTCAACACTTTACTGATATGTGGCCAAGACACAGAGCTCACTTAACACAACAGCTGAATCTTAAAGATAGGCAGATTCTAAATGAAAAAAACTGGCAAGAATATCTTGGGCAAGCCGATTTCGTGCTAGAGTTTCGACGTGTATTTTTAACGCAACTACAAAACAGTGAAAGCCCAAATAACTACGTGGCTAATATCTTGTATCAAATGCGAAACGGCTTACCCATGGGTTTATTTCACCCGCTTATTCGCATTAGCTTTGCGATGATTCATGGCGACAAAGGTTTAATAGCCGATGGCCTAGCCTACATGGCCATTCGCTTTAGCGACCTTTATAGCGGCGCTGATTTTTCAGGTGTATTGAATGAAAATAAAATCACCAGTAAACCGTCCAGTGAAGCACTATCGAAAAAAAGTGAAGAAAACACTGCAGAAAACGCTTGGAAAAAAATTCATAGCTTTATTGAAACCCAAGGACAAAGCATACAGTTCACCCAAACTATTCAGGGTGGCTCGTTACATATTTGCGAACAATTATGTCGCGAACCCGCTATTCAGTCCTTAGTATTTGAAAATGGTTTAGATATAAACCATGAAATCCTAATGCAAAGCGTGGCTGAAATATCCATGTGTGCATTGCGCCTGTATTTGCATCAACCCGCTTTAACTACATTACATGCGGTCACTTCTTGCCAGGCTTTGGCAGACATCACCCAGCGCTGCCTAGCAGAGCAAACAGATTCAAAGCAATTAATTGCATTGTGGCAACATTACTGGATATGGTTAACAGGGCTGTACATTGAAAAAGGCTACCCAAAGAACTTGCCAAAAATAGACGCTAATTTAGAGACTGAAATAGCATTAAAAGACTGGAAAAGCCTAGCGATATCGGCCAGAAATATCCCCGAAGTACACCTCATTAAAATGGTGTATAGCTGTAAATGGTTTTTTGAGAATATTGAACAAAGCGTTTATTACAAATTGGCTGTGGTGAAAATTCTAAAGGAGCGTAATGCTCACCCTAGAAGCCCTTATGGTTTAGCCAAGTAAATAAACACTCGTGTAATTCAACCCGTTCTTAGAAAGAAGCGCCTAAAAAGAACATAAATCAGAAAATAAAGGAGAGTAAAAATGATATTAGCCAGAACCGGTGCGGTACTGTATTTCCTGTGGGGGCTACTGCATGTAATGGCAGCCTATAAAGTGTACATATTTGGGCAAGCTCTAGAGGAAGGTATGTTACAAGGGCGCATCTATCAGGATGCTTGGAATTTACTATTTTTTGCCATTTTTGGCATGGTCATGGCTGTCAAATACAACTGGCATAACCATGCCACAGGTTACTGGTTTAGCTTATTTGTCATTAGCGCCGGAGACATTGGCTTTATTGTCACCATATTGATTCCAGGCTATTTACCGATTATTCCTAGCGCTTTAGGACCTTTGTTGTGGTTACTGGCACTGGGGTTTTCCAGTGCGGCAATGCTGAAGGAAAAGAGGGCTTAATTGAAATAGTTATTAGGGTGTAAAACAAAACTGTGTGTGAATTAGAATTTAATCCATACACAGTTTTTAAATTAATATGAGTAAGACCGTCACTCAAATCAGCTACATGGTCATTAAATTCAATCACACAGCACCATCGCCAGTTTCAAATCCTAACCCTGCGCGCAATTACGTCCATTATCTTTGGCTTTATACAGCGCTTCATCCGCTAGTTTAACTAATTCCAGTGGCTTACTTGATTGCTCGGCATGCACGTGAGCCATACCCACACTTATGGTTAGGAAATTTGAAATCTGTGAGGCTTGATGCTCAATGCCGTTCAGCGTTACCGCTTTACATATTTTTTCAGCTAATACTAATGCATCCTTAGCTGGCGTATCTGGTAGAATAATTGCAAATTCTTCCCCCCCATAACGAGCCACATAAATGCTTTCAGAAACTATTAAGCTGCAAAATATTAGGAAAAGGAAGTCTTTAAGGGTAAGCACTTAAAAGCTCAAATAACGGCTAGGAATACATTAAGTCTAGTGCAGATATGGCGTTTTTGAATGGATATTAAAACGTTATTTTTTAGAACAAATTATCAGATAATACTCTCAAACAAATAAGCTGCCACCCGTACCCTAGCTACGGGACAAGCTCCCACGTTTAGGCTATTTTTATACAGATACCCTAAATATTGCAGATACTATGCTCCGCTATCTAATGCTTTTAGTGCTTATGCTACCAATTAACCTGTACGCAGCAGAGTGCCAATCTATTCAGATTAATGGCTCTACTGGTTGGGAGCCTATTTCGTACCGAAATGCTGATGGAGAATTAGTGGGCATTGCCGTTGAAGTTGCAAAGCGAATCTTCTCGCAACTGGGGGTAAATATAATAATTGGTAAAGACTTACCTTGGAAACGACAACAGTTACGACTTGAAAAGGGATCCCTTGACCTTATTAATGCTGCTTATTATAACGATAAACGCTCTAAGAAATTTCTTTATTCACAGCCCTACCACATAGAAAAAATCGCTATTTTCGTCCATATAGATCGAAGCTTCGAATTTAAAGATTTACACAGTCTTAAGGGAAAGGTGGGGTTGCGCCCTCTAGGTGGAACCTATGGTAATGATTTTGATCAATTTGCAACAGACAACCTTAACATAGCAGAGTTTTCAGATAATGAATCGAGCCTGAAACGTATTGACCAAGGAAAAGAAGATTATTTAGTGTTGGCTTTGATGGATGGTTTATTCAGTGCGCATAAGCATGGTTATTCCTCATCTATTATTCCTTTAACTAAAAATGTAGCGCAACTGCCCATTTACTTTTTAATGTCTAAAAAATCCCCTTGTGCACATCTCATTAAAAAAATTAATTCACGGCTTAAAGAGCTAAAATCATCCAATTTCATTAAGAATTTGGAAGAAAAATACCTGCTAAAATTGGGGTATATATAATTGATTGGCCAGATATTGACATAAACATACAGACTAATAAAATTTTCATTAAAGAGCTAATTATGAAAAAGCCGTTTTTGTTATTATGGTTTCTCATATTGTTATTGCCTATTTCCACTTTTGGCCAAACCATTCGAATTGCCAAACTTGAAAACACCCCTGACCATATTTTAGGGGGAATGCTATTAATGGAAATCTACAAAAAGGCCCATATCCCACTAGAATTAGTCACCATCCCCAGTGCCAGAGCCTTGATTCAATCTAGCACAGGTAAAGTTGATGGCGAACTACAGCGCATATACAAGCTGGGTGATTCTTACCCCACCTTATTAAGGGTGCCCACTGCTTTCACCTACTTTGAACCGTCTGCCTTTGCCAGTAATTCTAATATTAAAATAGAAAACTGGCATTCATTACGCAATTATAAAGTGGGCATGGTAAGAGGAATGAAGTTTGCCGAAATAGGCTTAAAAAACTCAAAAAATGTGCATAAAGTGAACGGCAGTGACCAACTGTTCGCCATGCTAAATGCAAAAAGACTCGATATCATTGTCAGTGCGCGATTTAATGGACTTTACCATATATCAAAACATAACTTGCGTAACGTACAGCAATTAGAACCTGTTCTAGAGCGCCACGATCTTTATCACTACCTTCATGAGAAACATAAAAATCTTGTTCCTATTATTAATACAGCCATTCAGTCCATGAAAAAAAGTGGTGAGCTAGCACGACTTAGAAAACATTTTTATAAAGAGATTTTAAATTAGCGCTCACCTAACCAAAGGCAATATTCTATTAAGAAAAATCTGTAATACCAGGGTGTCTTTTAAACTAAAATACTGCCTAATAAAAAAACATCTATCATCATAAATACACAGTGCTTTACTTAATATGTATACAATCGATAGGTGAACTAATATTACACCACACACTCTAAAAATCCTGTAATATAATCATTACCTCACCCCATAAGAATTAACCACGCAACCGATAGAAGAAATGCATGCCCCAGATTAATATCCAGCATATAAGAACCAAAATGGGCGAACTGACGGCCGGATCTTTTGAGAACAAGCTCTGTATGCTTGACTGGAAATACAGAAGAATGAGAACCAGCATAGACAATAGAATTCAAAACGGCCTTAAATCTGAGTTTGTAGAAAAGAATGATGATGTCATAGAAAATACCAAGCACCAGTTAGATGAGTACTTTAAGGGCACCCGAAGTAAATTCGATATTCCGTTATTAATGGTAGGTACAGAGTTTCAAAAAAGTGTTTGGGATGGCTTAATTAAAGTGCCTTATGGTACTACCTCAACTTATTTGCAATTAGCCAAAACCATTGGTAATGCACAAGCCGTACGAGCAGTGGCAACGGCCAATGGCGCCAACGCCATCAGCATAATCGTGCCCTGCCATCGTATTATTGGTAGTGATGGAAAACTGGTAGGTTACGCAGGTGGGCTGCCCGTGAAGCAGCGTTTACTGGAATTGGAGAAAAGCGAAGATGAAAGCGAGCAATTTAGCTTAAGTTTATAAACCTAAAGTGCCTTAGCTTAGAAGTCTCTTATTACCAATTATGGTAACGCTAATATCCGCTCTATGTATTGGCTTTATTTATGCGACTTCAGTGTATTAAATTTGTCATCTTGATGCATCAACGCCTACGAAGAAGCTAAGCTGCGACTATTTTACTAAAACAATTTTAGCCACAATTTTTACTGGGTGAGTATTCTTTCGCCGTCCATAACACTAATAATTGGTATATTTGTTTCATATAGATCATATAAAAATTGCTGCCCAGATGCTAAATGTATTTCTATCTAATTGGATAGCCAATGGCTTCTAATCGTTAGCCCCCACAATACCCTTCATGCACACATAGAATTCGAGAGTGCACAGGGTGTGTTACGTAGAATGCTAAAGCACTCTTGAATTTAGTCATTGAATTTAAGGGCAGCTATCGCGCAACGTAAAGCCCTTCAGATTTTAATAAGCATTAGATAATGACGGATATTCTTGTTATTAAATAGGCAGTGGGTTTTAGAGCTGCGCCATGGGCCTTCGCTTAAGGCACCTACTTTTAGTACTACACACAATAACAGCTTGTACTTTCACTCACCACCTCACTAAATTTCTTACTTTGCATAGTGGCTTTCGCCATTACCGCCAATTAACCATACGCACCCTGCACCAATCAAAACACACTAGGCGACCCCTGCTTTAAATTCAATCATCGACTAATTAACCTATAATAAAAAGCTACATAAGATAAACTCAAGAAAACAGCATCATGCCGCCACTTTATTTAACGGCTCTAAATTCAGGTAATGAAAATCAATGAAAAAACCTAGTCATCAAGCATGGTTCAAATTTATATTGCTATGCATTGTATTATGCTCTTATTTTCTCTACCTAATTTATCAATACGACTTTTTAACTGGTGGCATTGCATCCTTAATAACATGGAGCTTCTTCGTGCTTTGCACGCCTATCGCAGATGCCGGATTTTTATTAGATTTTCCTATCAGGGTGCTATTTGGTATTCGTATGGTTCTGTCAGAGATTTTTGTCTGGGTTGTGGCAATTTTAATAAACATTGTATCTTTAGTGTTCTTCAGCGAAATGTATGAAACTACTGTTATTACTCAAGCAATGAAAGCCATCTTAGTAAACCCTATTCCTTATTGGTTAGTGATCCTGCTGTCTGGAATTGGCACTTTTCTTTCTATTCGCTTTGGTGACGAGCTAATGGACGTGATTCATCATAAAGATCGAAACTTTTATTTAAGCCATCAGTTTAAACATGAAATTATCCTTTTCATATTTTTCATTTGTGTTCTGTTTGGATACTACGAGATCATTTCAACTTTAGGAATTAAATTTTAATGATGGGGCGCTATGGTAAAACTAAGCACTTTGTC
>CAJXRF010000056.1 GCA_913058575.1 uncultured Bermanella sp. | reverse complement strand
TTCAGGAGCGTGTTTAAGAGATTGGTTTTGTTCTTTGTCGTGTTGTATCCATAACTGTGCACCAGTTTCTTTTATAAAACGTTCAATTCCTTCCATGGCAATAAGGCTTTTCTCTTTATCGAAATTAAATGAAGGCACTCGTTTGTGTGTGCGGTTTTTAGTGAAGTGATATAAGTCACCAGAGAGCACTACAGGCCCTGTTTCTTTTAAATCAACGAAAAGTACCTGATGGCCAGGTGTATGGCCAATAGCGCGCTTAATGACGACCGAACCATCTCCAAAGACGTCTTTATCACCTTCAATCACCATTATCTTTTGGGCGTTTACTTTTTCATAAAGGCTTTTATCAAAACCAAATTTACTAGGGTCATTGCTAAAGGCGGCATCATGCTCTTCTTTTTGAATAATTAGCGCTGAATTTTTAAATAAATTTGCGTTACCCACGTGATCGCTATGAAAGTGTGACACCCCTAAATAATCAATGTCTTGCGCTTTAACACCTATTTCATCCAACTGACTACTGAGGGTTTTTGGCACTTTCATAAAGAATGCCCCTTTCCATTTCTCAATTCCGTCTGGGCCTATTGCGTCATTCAGGCCGGTATCCCAAATAAGCGAACCTTTTGGGTGCTGAATTAAATAACAGCTATCGACCATTTGTTTGGTAACGCCAATATCTACCCCTGGGGAAAATAAAGACACATCGCGTACTTCAATTTCTCCACATTCAAAAATGTGTAGGGTAAGTGGTTTATCTTTTGGCCCTGTGCTACAGGCGGCTAGTAAAAATACGCTCGCAATCATTAAAGATATTTTTAAGGCTAAAGACTGATGATTTAAGGGCCGCATAATTTCGTCCTGAAAATGATGGTGCTTTATCTTAGCTTCAATTAATAAAAATAAGTAACAGCGATTTAATTCATTCAATAATTATCTTGTGGGCTTTATGAATAACCTGTTTGTAAGTTGTCATCTAGTTGGGATTATTCTGCCTATAAAATAGGGAAAAGTTATTTTTAATAAACAGCTTATTTTTAACTTTTAACGTAATTATGAACATTTATTAAGACAATATAGGCCTGTGGGTAAGCTGTTAGTGAGTGTGCATAAATCATAATTAAATTGTTAATAATTATGTAAAAGCCCTAAATATGGGGACTTCATGACTTGTTGATAACTGAATAAATTATGACGTTATTCTTCTAATTGACCATTTTTTGTAATTGGTCCGAATTTAGAGGTTTGACTTAAAAGTTTAAATAAAGGCATTTTGCTGTGGATTAGCTGTATAACATGTCGATTCTGGCCTTCAAACTAGGTAGCTTATGCAAAACTGCATTTAGCTTTTTTGTATTGAGTAAAGTGGGTTGTGGGTAAAATAACTATTCAAAAGTAAAAACATTCATGTAAGTGTTTTAGTAGACGTGAATAACCTAGCTCTCAGGCTAGAGCCTTGGCTTTATTAAACATTAAAATGCTTATTTTAGAATTTTGAAGGGCGAGGCTAATGTTTTGAGGGCTGCCTAGCCTTAGGAAATGTAAATTCCTTATTAAAACCCTCAATTTCCACCTGTTTAAACCTGTATCCCGTGGCATTTATCTATATAATGCCCGCCCTGGTGAATTTTTGTACAATAAGTGAGCAGTCACTTGTTAATAGTTTGAATGCAGTCTCTGATTTTAAAGAGTTGAAAAGGTGAGTTGAGTGGATTTTACCAAACGCTATGATGTGATTGTTATTGGTGGCGGCCATGCCGGTACCGAAGCCTGTTTAGCGGCTGCGCGTATGGGGTGTAAGACCCTATTACTGACACACTCTATCGAAACGGTTGGGGTCATGTCTTGTAACCCAGCTATTGGCGGCATTGGTAAATCTCATTTGGTAAAAGAGATTGATGCATTAGACGGTGCCATGGCCCGCGCCACCGATAAAGGCGGCATTCAATTTCGTACCCTTAATAGTCGCAAAGGTCCTGCTGTGCGTGCCACTCGTGCCCAGGCCGACCGTGCTTTGTATAAAGCAGCTATTCGTGAAATTGTCGAAAACCAGCCCAATTTAGAGTTTTTCCAGCAAGCTTGTGACGACTTAATTGTAGAAGGCGACACAGTTAAGGGCGTGGTCACTCAAGCGGGCATTAAAATATATGCCGACTCAGTGGTATTAACCACTGGTACCTTTTTAGGTGGTGTTATCCACATTGGTTTGGAAAACCATCAAGGGGGCCGAGTAGGCGCACCGCCATCAAATGCGCTAGCAAAACGTTTACGTGAAATGCCCTTTAATGTGGGCCGTTTAAAAACCGGTACCCCAGCCCGTATTGATGCCAGAAGTGTTGATTTTTCTGTGATGCTGGCTCAGCCTGGAGATGAAATTACCCCTGTAATGTCCTTTATGGGTTCTACTGATGATCATCCACAGCAAATTGAATGCTTTATTACTCACACCAATGAAAAAACCCACGATATTATTCGTGCCGGATTAGATCGCTCCCCCATGTACACTGGGGTCATTGAAGGCGTGGGCCCACGCTATTGCCCGTCTATTGAAGACAAGGTGATGAGGTTTGCGGATAAAAACTCTCACCAAATATTTGTAGAACCCGAAGGGTTATCCACCCATGAGTTATACCCCAATGGCATCAGCACCAGTTTGCCATTTGATGTACAGATGGACCTTATCCACTCCATGAAGGGCTTTGAAAATGCTCACATTACTCAGCCTGGTTATGCCATTGAATACGATTATTTTAATCCACAGGATTTAAAGCACTCGTTAGAAACCAAATTTGTGAATGGTTTGTTTTTCGCAGGACAAATTAACGGCACCACAGGTTATGAAGAAGCAGGTGCTCAGGGTTTATTGGCAGGAACTAATGCTGGCTTAAGAAGTTTAGAAAAAGACGCGTGGTACCCTCGCCGTGATGAAGCTTATTTAGGCGTACTAGTAGACGACCTGATTACCATGGGTACCAAAGAGCCCTACCGTATGTTTACCAGCCGCGCCGAATACCGTTTAATTTTACGTGAAGATAACGCCGATTTACGCTTAACCGAAATAGGCCGTGAACTAGGTTTAGTGGGCGATGAGCGTTGGGCGGCTTTTAGTAAGAAAAAAGAAGCCATAGAGCTAGAAACACAACGTTTAAAGAGCACTTGGGTTCAACCTAATAGTGAAGAATCTAAGCAGTTAGATGAACTAGTCAAGGTTCCCCTAAGCCGTGAATACAGCTTAATGGATTTACTGAAGCGCCCCGAAATTCAATATAAACACATTGGCGATTTAAAAGGTCAATCCGTAGAAGACCCCCGTGTGGCCGAGCAAGTGGAAATAGCCGCAAAATATGAAGGTTATATTGTGCGCCAGCTTGAAGAAATTGAACAAATGCGTCGCTATGAAAACACCCTGTTACCGACCGATTTAGATTACTCAAAAGTAGGCGGGTTAAGTAACGAGATCGTTCAAAAACTCACCGAGCTTAGGCCTGAAACCCTAGGTAGCGCTAGTCGAATTCAAGGTGTTACGCCTGCTGCGCTTAGTCAGTTACTTATCTATTTAAAAAAATATCATGCCATCTTAAAGAAATCTGCTTAGCCTGTTATCCACAGCGTTAACTTAACTCACAGCCTGTTAGCTGAAATATTGGCAAGGTTGTGGGTTAAATGTTTAGGAAAAATACATGTACAAATCCCTGTTAGAAAAAGGTTTAGAGCGCTTAAACATTGTCCTTGATGATGAAAAAGTGGATAAGCTATTGGCATATCATGGCTTATTGGTTAAGTGGAATAAATCCTTCAACTTAACGGCTGTGCGTGACCCTGAAGCCATGATTTCCCGCCATTTGCTCGATAGCTTAAGCATTCTGCCTTATGTTGATGGCCAACGAATTCTAGATGTAGGTACAGGACCTGGCTTGCCGGGTATACCATTGGCCATTTGTTACCCTGAAAAAGAGCTGACCTTGCTAGACAGCAACGGTAAAAAAACTCGCTTTTTAACTCAGTCAAAAATTGAGTTGGCTTTGAGTAATGTCACGCCAGTTCAGGCGCGTATTGAAAGTTTTGAAGATGAAGAGTTCGATTCCATCACCAGTCGTGCCTTTGCCACATTAAAAGACATGGTCGATGGCAGTATCCACCTTCTAAAAGTAGGTGGCTATTTTTACGCCATGAAAGGTGTATTGCCTGAAGAAGAAATCAGTGAATTAGACGAGCGAGTAAAAGTGTTGGAATGCTACCCCTTAAAAGTGCCAGGTGAAGAAGGCGAGCGTCACTTAGTTAAGATGCAGCGTCTTTCATAATTCCCATTTATTGTTTTGAACTGTGCATAAGGGCCTTGAATTAGGCTTCCTTTGTGAATGCACAGGTAGGTTTCTTAGGTTATTCACAGCGTTGCTCGCCATTTTTAAGGATAACTGCCTATTGAAGCCGGTTGTTGGTTGCCCTTGTAAACTTATCAAAGGTAGAATCGGCTTTTTTCATATTCTCTGGCTATTGCGGGCTCTTGTGGTGAAGCAGTAGTGGAAATCATGTATAAATGATCGAACGAAGGTGTCGACGAACGACGCTAGGCAATTAATGCAAGGGTAATCCGTGGGTCGAATCATAGCGGTAGCTAACCAGAAAGGCGGTGTGGGTAAAACCACCACCACGGTAAATTTATCGGCATCACTGGTGGCCACAAAGCGTAAAGTTTTGGTGGTGGATCTTGACCCTCAAGGTAACGCGACAATGGGTTGCGGGGTTAATAAGCACGAACTTGAAAGTTCTGTTTATGATTTACTGGTGGGTAACCAATCAGTCAACGACATTAAAGTGCACAACAGCGAAGTGGGTTTTGACGTGATACCGGCTAACGGTGATTTAACGGCTGCCGAAGTTGAGTTAATTGAAGTGGAGCATAAAGAACGTCGCTTAAAAGACGCGCTGGATTCGGTGAGTGATCAGTACGATTACATACTCATTGACTGCCCTCCTTCCTTAAACATGCTCACCATTAATGCCTTTGTGGCCGCTGATGGCATTATCATTCCTATGCAATGCGAATATTATGCTCTGGAAGGCCTAAGTGCTTTATTAACCACCATTGAGCGCATTAAAGACATTAACCCCGGCCTGCAAATAGATGGCTTGCTGCGTACTATGTATGATCCGCGCTCAAGTTTAACCACTGATGTGTCGTCTCAACTCATTAATCACTTTGGTGATCAGGTATACGGTACGGTGATTCCTAGAAACATTCGTTTAGCTGAAGCACCCAGTTATGGTGTACCCGTTTTATTTTACGATAAGAGTTCGCGAGGTGCTGTGGCGTATTTAGCCTTGGCTGGCGAAGTGAATCGCAAATGTAAAAAGTTGAAAAAAGCGGCCGCAGCCTCTTAAGTAATAAGCACTGATTACAAGTGCACTGTGATAAACAATCATTGGTAGTTCGCTGCCAAGACCACACTAGATATTCGATACGGCTTATTAACACATGGCAAAGAAACGCGGACTGGGCAACATGGGCTTGGATGCTCTTTTAGCAGGAGCATCCAGCAAGACGCCTGCAATAGAAGGCGAACCAGCACCCAGCGCAAATGTAGATGGCGAACTAAAGCATTTGCCCATTGAGTTTTTGCAACCTGGCCAATATCAGCCTCGTAAAGACATGCACCCAGAGCAACTTGAAGAACTGGCGGCGTCTATTCGTAGCCAAGGCATCATGCAGCCTATTATTGTGCGCCCGTTGTCCAGTGTTTCCAAAGACACTCGCTACGAAATTATTGCTGGCGAGCGTCGCTGGCGTGCGGCTCAAATGGCAGGCCTTCAAGAAGTACCTACGCTTGTGCGTTATGTGCCAGATGAAGCCGCCATTGCCATTGCATTGATTGAAAATATTCAGCGTGAAAATTTAAACCCCATGGAAGAAGCCGTTGCTCTACATCGATTGCAAGTGGAGTTTGAATTAACTCAGCAGCAAGTGGCCGAAGCGGTGGGCAAAAGCCGTGTGACGGTGACGAACTTATTGCGCTTAATGAACTTGAATGAAGATGTAAAAACCTTGTTAGAGCACGGTGACATCGAGATGGGCCATGCCCGAGCCCTGTTGGGTCTTCAAGATCTTCATCAAAGTGAAGCCGCTCGCCAAGTGGCCTCTAAATCTCTTACGGTTCGACAAACCGAAGCGCTTGTTCGTGGTTGGCATGAGCAAAAAAATAGCAATCAAAAAGCAGCCCCTAACCCTGATATTCAACGCTTAGAAGGCAGTTTAGGTGAGCGTTTAGGCGCTAAGGTTGAGCTTAAACACAATGCTCGTGGTAAGGGAAAGTTGGTCATTAGTTACTCAAGCCTTGATGAATTAGATGGCATTTTAGATCACATTAAGTAGCCTTTTTTCAATTTTTAATAAGCCTAAAAAGTCCTTTTTAGGCTCACAGAAAAACCTTTGAGATACCCCATTTTTATTAGCCTTTACTGGCCATAATCGGTGAGCGTACTTGGCAATTGTCAGTGTGTGGCCTATATTCGGTTACTTTTTGAGCGCTTTAGAGTGCCAGTCCTTTATACCTTGACCAAGCATTCAACTTATTTATTTAAATTAAATGGCAATTAGTGCAATGCTTGGTTGAAGACATACGGCTTAGCCAATATAATTCTGCCCGCTCAATTTGGGCTACCTTTTGTTTTTACAGGGGTGTTTCAACGCAGAAATGGGTAAAAACCCACCGGAGATTATGTTGCGGCAGACGATTTTACGCCCTCCGGTTTATAGAATTAGCCTGGTTCAATTGGGCTTAAGTGTCTTAATTGCACTTCTATTTTTACTGCGTAGTGAAGATGCGGCGATATCGGCATTGGCAGGTGGTTTGATTTGCACCATACCAAACGCTTATTTTATTTATAAAGCATTTTTACACACAGGGGCTCAGCAAACGAACGCAGTATTGCAATCGTTTTATCAGGGTGGCTCTTGGAAGATGATTTTAACAGGGGTGGGATTTTCAGTGGCGTTTAAGCTGATCCAACCTCTGGATGTACTGGCACTGTTTAGCACATTTGTGTTGGTGCAATGTACGAATTTTTTTGTTTCAAAAATAGCAAATTTATAAACCTTTAGACGAGAGTGACTTATGGCCGGTGATTCAACCAGTTACATAAAACACCACCTCACCAACCTAACCTACGGCGAATTGCCATCAGGTTACGAGCGTGCAGATGGTACCGTAATGAGCGAGGCGTCTTGGACGCTGGCACAAGATGGCGCTGAAGCAGCCGACATGGGCTTCATGGCTGTTCACCTAGATACTCTAGGTTGGTCAATTGCCATTGGCTTCCTGATCATGTTTTTGTTCAGACGTGCTGCTAAAAATGCCACCACTGGCGTGCCTTCTGGCTTCCAGAACTTCGTAGAAATTCTAGTTGAATTTATCGACAACACCGTTAAAGAATCCTTCCACGGTCGTAATCCTCTTATTGCTCCATTGGCGTTAACTATTTTCACTTGGGTATTCATGATGAATGCCATGGATTTAATTCCAGTTGATGTGATTCCAGCCTTATTTGGTTTGGTATTTGAAGCTGCTGGCCAAGATCCGCATCACGCTTACATGAAAGTTGTAGCTTCTACCGATCCAAATATCACTATGGGTATGTCCCTAACCGTTTTCGCTATGATGATCTTTTACAGCATCAAAGTTAAAGGCATTGGCGGTTTTGTTGGCGAACTTACCCTGCACCCATTTAACGTTAAGAACCCAGTGGTTCAAGCGTTATTTATTCCAGTAAACTTCTTCTTGGAGATTGTTGGTCTAGTCGCTAAGCCAATTTCGTTGGCGCTTCGTTTGTTCGGTAACATGTACGCAGGTGAGATGATCTTCATCTTGATCGCGTTAATGTTCCCTGTAGGACTATTGATGGCGTCATTGGCTGGTGTGTTACAACTGGGTTGGGCGATATTCCACATCCTAGTTATTACGTTACAGGCCTTCATCTTTATGATGTTGACTATCGTATACCTGAGCATGGCTCACGAAGATCATTAATGGAGAGCGGCACTGGTTTTGAAAAATCAGAGCCGCTTTCTTTTATGAAAAGTTTTTTTAACCCGTAACTTTAACTTTCACTTAACTAAAATAGGAAAATACTATGGAAATGGTTCTAATTGCAGCAGCAATCATGATCGGTCTAGGCGCTCTAGGTACTGCGATCGGCTTTGGTCTACTAGGCGGTCGTCTTCTTGAAGGTTCTGCACGTCAGCCAGAACTAGCCCCTATGCTACAAGGTAAAATGTTCCTTATCGCTGGTCTATTGGATGCTGTTCCAATGATCGGTGTTGGTCTTGGTCTTTACCTTATGTTCGCTGTTTACAAATAAGATTATTTTTTCTTACAACGAACAAGAGGACTAAGGCGTGAATATAAATGCTACTCTGATCGGCCAGATCATCGCCTTTGCTGTTTTCGTTTGGTTCTGCATGAAGTTTGTTTGGCCTCCGCTAATCAACTCTATGGAAGAACGCGCGAAGAAAATCGCAGATGGCTTGGACGCTGCTAACCGCGCTGAACGTGATTTGAAATTGGCTCAAGAAAAAGCCGGTTCTCAATTACGTGAAGCCAAAGAGCAAGCGGCCCAAATCATTGAGCAAGCTAACAAACGTGCCACCCAAATCATTGACGAAGCCAAAGAATCGGCTCGCAGTGAAGGTGATCGCATTAAAGTTGCTGCTCAAGCAGAAATAGATCAAGAAGTTAACCGTGCCAAAGAAACCTTACGTAGTCAGGTTTCAGCTCTAGCAGTAGCCGGTGCTTCGAAAATCCTGGAAACCTCAATTGACCTTGAGAAGCACGATGCGCTTCTTGATCAATTGGCTCAAGAGCTATAAAAGGGGTTTACCATGGCTGAACTTTCAACATTGGCTCGTCCATACGCGAAAGCAGCCTTCCAAGCCGCTGCAGACGTTGGCGCACTACAAGCATGGTCAGACATGCTTGTAACCGCAAGCGAAGTGACCCTAAACGAAGACATGGCTAAGGTGTTAAGCCACCCTGGTCTTACGGGTCAGCAGCAAGCTCAAACATTGATCGATGTTTGTGGTGATACTTTGAACGAATCAGTGCAAAACCTGATTAGCGTTCTAGCGGAAAACAAGCGTGTTTCGCTATTGCCACAAATTTTAGAACAATTCGAGCACTTGAAGGCAGAGCTAGAGAAAGCGGTAGATGTAGAAATCATCTCGGCTTTTGAAGTAAGCGACGAATCCAAGCAAAAATTAACTGACGCTCTCAAAGCAAAACTTGCTAAAGACGTACGAGTAACTACTACTGTTGATTCAACACTAGTAGGCGGCGCCATCATCCGAGCGGGTGATATGGTGATCGACGGTACTGTACGCGGTAAGTTGGCTAAGTTAGCTGAAGCAATGAACTCCTGAGTTTATAGGGATAAATATGCAGCAACTGAATCCTAGCGAAATTAGCGATGTGATCAAAAGCCGTATCGAGAAACTCGATGTGTCTTCTGAAGCTCGCACCGAAGGTACCATTGTATCCGTCGCTGACGGTATCGTGCGTATCCACGGTCTTGCCGACGTAATGTACGGTGAGATGATTGAATTTGACGGCGGTCTATTCGGAATGGCTCTTAACCTAGAGCAAGATTCTGTAGGCGCGATCGTTATGGGCGATTACTTACCTTTACAAGAAGGCCAAAAGGCTCGTTGTACTGGTCGTATCCTTGAAGTACCAACAGGTCCTGAATTACTAGGCCGTGTTGTAGATGCTTTGGGTAACCCAATTGATGGTAAAGGTCCAATCGAAGCATCTTCTTCTACTCCGGTAGAACGTGTTGCTCCTGGTGTTATCTCGCGTAAAAGCGTAGATCAGCCAGTACAGACTGGTTATAAATCAGTTGATGCCATGGTTCCTGTTGGTCGTGGCCAGCGTGAACTGATCATCGGTGACCGTCAGACTGGTAAAACAGCCATGGCGATCGATGCGATCATCAACCAAAAAGACTCTGGCATTAAATGCGTATACGTAGCCATCGGTCAGAAGCAATCTTCAATTGCGAACGTTGTTCGTAAACTTGAAGAGCACGGCGCAATGGAAAACACCATTATCGTAGCCGCTTCTGCATCTGATCCTGCTTCTATGCAGTTTATTTCGCCATACGCCGGTTGTGCCATGGGTGAATACTTCCGTGACCGCGGTGAAGACGCTTTAATCGTATATGATGATTTGACTAAACAAGCCTGGGCTTACCGTCAAATCTCTCTACTATTGAAGCGCCCACCTGGCCGTGAAGCCTACCCTGGTGACGTTTTCTATTTACACTCTCGTCTACTAGAGCGTGCATCTCGCGTAAATGCCAACTATGTTGAGCAGTTCACTAACGGTGAAGTGAAAGGTAAAACCGGTTCTTTAACCGCGCTACCAATCATCGAAACCCAAGGTGGTGACGTATCTGCATTCGTACCGACCAACGTAATTTCGATTACCGATGGTCAGATCTTCTTAGAGACTAACCTTTTCAATGCGGGTATTCGTCCTGCAATGAACGCCGGTATTTCTGTATCGCGTGTTGGTGGTTCAGCTCAAACTAAGATCATCTCTAAATTGGGTGGTGGTATTCGTATCGCACTGGCTCAGTATCGTGAATTGGCGGCTTTCGCTGCATTCGCATCTGATCTAGATGACGCAACTCGCGCACAGTTAGAGCACGGTAAAACTGTTACTGAGCTAATGAAGCAGAAACAGTACGCGCCTATGAGTGTTGCCGAGATGGCGATTATGCTTTTCTCTGCGAACGAAGGTCACCTTAAAGATGTTGCCATAGAAAAAATTGCAGCTTTCGAATCTGCTCTTCTTTCTTTCGCACATGCTGAGTTCAAAGACCTGGTTGATCTAATCAACGGTGCTGGTAAATACGGCGACGCTGAAAAGAATGGTCTTAAGGACTTGCTAGAGAAATTTAAGGCAACTCAAACTTACTAAGCTTCGGCTTAGTCGGTTCGCCGAGCAGATAATTAGGGGCAGTCAATATGGCAGTCGGAAAAGAGATAAAGCAGAAAATCGGCAGTATTCAAAATACGCAAAAGATTACTTCTGCAATGGAAATGGTAGCCGCCTCGAAAATGCGTAAAGCGCAGGATCGAATGGCAGCTGGCCGTCCATATGCAGAAAAAATCCGCGCGGTAGTGGGCCATATGGCTAACGCTACCAGTGAATACCGTCATGCCTATCTGCAAGAGCGTGAAGTAAAACGTGTTGGTTACATCGTTATTACTTCCGATCGTGGCCTATGTGGTGGTTTGAACACCAACTTGTTGCGTAGCTTAGTAAAAGACATGAAAACCTTCCACAACGACAAAATTGAAGTGGATATTTGTGCCATCGGCCAAAAGGGTGTGTCTTTTTTCAATAGCTACGGAGGCAATGTTGTTGCAGCCAAAACCCAAATGGGCGATGCACCGGAAGTCAGCGATTTAATCGGTAGCGTTAAGGTGATGTTAGATGCGTTTGATAGCGGTAAAATTGACCGCTTGTATCTAGCGAGTAACGGTTTTGTTAACACCATGACGCAGAAACCAACAGTTAACCAACTTCTACCGCTTGAAGCTGAACAAGATGAAGCATTGAGTGGCCATTGGGATTACATCTACGAGCCAGACGCTGAAGCATTGCTAAGCGAAATGTTGGTTCGTTACATAGAGTCTCAGGTTTATCAGGCTGTTGTTGAAAACACAGCGTGTGAAATGGCCGCCCGTATGTTGGCGATGAAAGCCGCCACCGATAATGCCGGTGACTTCATCAAAGAGCTGAACTTGATTTACAACAAGGCTCGTCAGGCAGCGATTACCCAAGAGATCTCAGAGATCTGTAGTGGCGCTGCAGCGGTATAGGCTTGCATTTAAGGTTTATAAGAGGATTTAACAATGAGTAGCGGAAAGGTCGTACAGATCATCGGTGCCGTAATCGACGTGGAATTCCCACGTGATGCCGTGCCAAAAGTATATGACGCGCTTAAAGTTGAAGGCGGAGAAATTACGCTTGAAGTTCAACAACAGCTAGGTGACGGTATCGTTCGTACCATCGCCATGGGTTCTACAGAAGGCCTAAAGCGCGGTTTATTAGCAACAAACACAAATGCACCTATTCAAGTACCCGTTGGTATTGAAACTCTAGGTCGCATCATGGACGTTCTTGGACGTCCAATTGATGAATGTGGTGAAATCGGTGAGAAAGAAGTTGCTTCTATTCACCGTAAGCCGCCTACATTCGCAGAACAATCCATGTCTTCAGATTTGCTAGAGACGGGTATTAAAGTAATCGATCTAGTTTGCCCATTCGCTAAGGGTGGTAAAGTAGGTTTGTTCGGTGGTGCCGGTGTTGGTAAAACTGTAAACATGATGGAATTGATCAACAACATCGCTAAAGCACACTCAGGTTTATCTGTGTTTGCTGGTGTTGGTGAGCGTACTCGTGAAGGTAACGATTTCTACTACGAAATGGCTGAGTCTGGTGTTGTTGATCTAGACGATAAAGTTAAATCTAAAGTAGCCATGGTTTACGGACAAATGAATGAGCCTCCAGGTAACCGTTTACGCGTAGCGTTGACTGGTCTTACTATGGCTGAGAAATTCCGTGACGAAGGTAAAGACGTTCTACTTTTCGTAGATAACATTTATCGTTACACCCTTGCGGGAACAGAAGTATCAGCATTGCTAGGTCGTATGCCTTCAGCGGTAGGTTACCAGCCAACTCTTGCAGAAGAGATGGGTGTACTACAGGAACGTATTACCTCTACTAAGCAAGGTTCTATCACGTCAGTACAGGCCGTTTACGTACCTGCGGATGATATGACGGATCCAAGCCCAGCAACTACGTTTGCTCACTTGGATTCAACTGTATCTCTATCTCGTGAAATCGCTTCTAAGGGTATTTACCCTGCGATCGATCCTTTGGACTCTACCTCTCGTCAGCTAGATCCATTGGTAATTGGTCAAGAGCATTACGACTGTGCTCGTGGCGTTCAGACTGTATTGCAGCGTTATAAAGAACTGAAAGACATCATCGCCATTCTTGGTATGGATGAATTGTCTGAAGAAGATAAGCTTACTGTTACTCGTGCTCGTAAGATCGAGAAGTACTTATCTCAGCCGTTCTTCGTTGCTGAAATCTTCACTGGTGCACCTGGTAAGTACGTTTCTTTGAAAGAAACTATCCGTGGCTTTAAAGGTTTACTTGAAGGTGAATTCGATGATCTACCAGAACAAGCGTTCTACATGGTAGGTACTATCGACGAAGCAATCGAGAAGGCTAAAACCCTTTAATAGGAGAGACAGCTATGGCAATGACGGTTCACTGCGATATCGTTAGCGCTGAAGAAGCTATCTTCTCCGGCTTGGTTGAAGTAGTAGTAGCTGCTGGTGTGGGTGGTGATCTAGGTGTTATGCCTGGTCACGCTGCATTGGTAACTGCTCTTCAACCTGGCCCCGTTCGAATTGTAAAACAGAACGGCGAAGAGGAAGTGTTCTACGTGTCTGGCGGCTTCATTGAAGTACAGCCTAACTCAGTAACTGTTTTGGCAGATACTGCGTTACGTGCTGGCAACATTGACGAAGCAGCTGCGCTTGAAGCGCAAAAACACGCTGAACAAGCACTTGAAAATCAAAGCGGTGAGTTTGATTATTCTCGTGCAGCATCTCAGCTGGCGGAAGCTACTGCGCAACTTCGCACGTTGCAGCAGATCCGCAAAAAAATGGGTATGAGTTAATTCTTTAATTAGGAATAAACTTCCCACTAAAAAAGCAGCCTTATGGCTGCTTTTTTTTGTCTGTTGTATTTCCATCAGCTTTACCGTTTATCAGAAGGAATCTTGTGATTTTATGGTAGACTCTCAACTTAATTAAATTGAATGACTTTTAAACAATTTACGTTATACAGATAGGGTTCGCCTTGTTTAAGCATTCACTACTTAAAGATTTCTAAGTAAAAATATGAGGTATTTATGAAGCGTGTAGGTACTGCTTTATTTTCAATTTTTTTATCTTACAGCGCACTGGCTGAAGAAAGCTCATCCCTTGTGGACAGTGTGCAAACAGATATTAACCAAGCGGTAAAAGGTTCTGACAAGTTATGGAGCATTAGCGCTGGTGCAGGCTATGTGGATTCAAGCCTAACTGTCTCTGGTGAAACCAGTGTCACCATTAATACCGAGCCTGTTTTATTGGGTAATATCAGTGTGAAACTGTTTCCAGAAACTCTTAAGTTAGAGCTTTCTTATGGAACAACGGTAGGCGCAGACTCTCATTTAGACACCAGTACATCAGGTGAGCGCCGCGGCGGTGAAAACTCGGCAGACGTGGAATATGTGAATGTATTTATTAAGCCTTTCGAAACTCGCTTTGGTGACTTTGGCTACGGCTATCAAAAGTATAAATACAATGCCTTATTAATTAGTAAATGGGGTGACGGCTCTAATATTTGGGACTTGCCCACTGACGGTGCTAACAATGGTAATGACCCACAATTAGTTTTAGGGGTTGGCGATCGTTATGGTGCGCAAACCAAGCATGAACGTATTTCCATGGTGTATAACTTACCTGAAATTAGTTGGATGCTAGATGGCTTGGGCCTTTCTTACGCTTTAGAGTCGGGAAATAGAATTCAGCTTACCGAAGTAAATTCTTTGGCAGCCGAGGCTGATTATGACGGTACTCGAATTGGCTTAGGGGTTTACCGCACCTCTGATGAATTAAGTGATGGCTTTTCGATTAAGACCTTCGAGTATTTCACCTTTGATTATGAATCGGACTTTTTAGATCTAAGTACAGACTCCACAACAACCTTAAATAATGGCGAAGTGGTGGGTGTTAACTTTGAAATTGTTTACAAGAAATCCTTTAGCGATATGTCTGCCATGGTGATGTTATTTGGCGAAATTTATGAAGATAAGTTTGAAGATGGACGTGCCCTTGAAGTAAGTACCGGTGGTTTGTCGGCTAATATGGAATGGATGTTTTAGAAAAAATGAAGAGAATTATCTAAAAATACCCCCTAGATTACCTACATAGGAAACAAGGGGGTAATAGTATGTAAAGCAGCTAGTTTACTCTAGTTAGTTTCATAGCCTTCTATGCTAATCGACGAATAGCTAGGCTTTAGTCCATGACTTTCTTCCGTCATTTCTACTACTGGGATATAAAAACTTCCAGTATAGTATTCAGAAGAATCCACACAATCTCCTCCTTCATTCTTAGAATAGAAACTAATACTCACATTTGAAAACTCAGTCCCTTGAGCGGCTAGATAAATAGAGTCTCCATTTGTTGCTATTCGTGGAGTATCAAGTACACCTGCCTCTTTAGTGAATAACATGGAACTTGAAATTGGATTACTTGCTAATACAGTTACAGCTTGGCTACATACAGCATCTGTATAGTGTATAGAATTAGAGTCGGCATCGTCAGATAGTTCGTCATAATCGTTCAAAATATACTCACCTGAACTAGGTTTTAAACTTGCCATTCCATGTTCAGTTTTAAGAATCATGTATTGCTTATCGTTAGAAATCTTTGGGTAGTCCGTATACCCAATTAATTCCTCATCCCCATAAACTGCAATCGTATAGGCATCACCACCACTCAAGTTTGCAATTTGGTTTTGCAAGTCATCACTTTCAGTTTCAAGTGCTGAGACTTTTTCTTCTAATGCTGTGCGTGATGTATCAGCTGCAGTTGCTTTCTCTTCAAGTGCTGCAATTAAAGTAGCCTGTGCTTCAACCAGATTTTCTAAACTAGCTGAATATGTATTTAAGCTTTCAAAGTTAGCATTAACTTCAGAAGCCTTAGCGGCAGTGCCAGAGGTAAATTCGACTAAGTTTGGTGCTTCAGCATTGGCCATGTTAATGGCGAATAAAAGTGCTGATGCGGTTACTATTTTATTTCCATTCAAGTTCATTCCAGTTCCTTTCGTCCCAATTATTGTTAACAATTTCTTCTTGTTCAAAGCTGCAGGTTTCTGTAGCTGGTTGGCAATCCTCGGTATCTGAGCCGCAACCAGAAAGTGCCAACAGGCAAAACCCCATTACTATTATCTTTTCCATATCCCTGCTTCATTTTATGAACGCTGGCGCATCATACCTAAGACTTAAAGCGATGCAAATACACTACCTAATCATTTCTAAGTAGTTGAATTTATGCATAAAAAAACCAGCTCTTAAAATTGGCTGGTATTGGGGGGGATACAAAAGAATGCAGAGGATTATGAAACTGGAAAAATAAACTCATTAGTTAAGTCATTATATTTATCACTATCTGAATAGCGTTGAATAATATCCTTGCCACTGTCATTACTTTGAACAAAATTTCGAGCATCATGCAGTTTCAGCATAGAGTTATAAGTAGCTCGCACCGCTTCTTCATAAGCTTGGTGGCCCCCTAAGCGAAAACGTACTTTTTGCATAGCCAGTTCATTGGGTGTGCCTAAGTCTACGTCCCCATAACTGATGACCATAATAGGTAGGTGAGTTGTGGCGGAAATAAGTGCTAATTTGTCTTTATCGCTTAACCCAAAAATAGTAATGCCATCTACGCCCACATCGCTGTAACTTTTAACACGGGTTAATAATTCATCAAGGGACTGGCTAGGTAACGCATGAGTACGAGCAAATATGGCAAAGCTATTATCAGAACGAGCCCTAAGAGCGGCTTTTAATTTGTTTTTGGCTTCGCCAATGGAAATTAAACTTAATGGTGCTTCTTTATGGCGGCGTGGCAAAATGGTGTCTTCAAGAGTGACCATGGAGGCTCCTGCGTATTCTAATTCTTCAATGGTTTTCATAACATTTAGCGCATTTCCGTAACCGCCGTCGCCATCTACGATCACAGGTAAATCCGAAGCACCACATACTCTTTTAGCTTGTGCAGCTAATTCGCTTAATGTTAGTAAACCAATATCTGGCGCGCCTTGGGTCATGAGTGCTGCCACTGAGCCCCCTAGAATCCCCACTTTGAAACCAATACTTTCTGCCATGCGCGCAGATAACGGATCAAATACAGAGGCGCAGGTGAAACATTGTTGGCTTTCTAAAAGTTCTCTCATGCGTTGTCTTGGGATTTTGTTCATGTTTACTACCTGTATTCAAATTTTCACTAAGCGGAGTTTTATGAATGGAATTATTGTTAGCTTTAGCTTCTTTTTACTGTGCTTGTAAGAAAAAAAAGACCCTCAAAGAGGGCGTGGGCGCGACCAATTTAAATGCGGAAGCAAAAGGAGATACTCGAATCGAACGAGTTTGTTATGACGGCAGTCAGCTGCTATTTACTAAACGGACGTTTAAGTCTTACTGTTTACCATCATGAAATTTGGGTGATCTACGTTTCTAGTTTTTATTAAACAGCTATTAATGACCTTCACTAATAGCTGTTTTTATTTCTTAACAACTAATGCTTAAAGCAGCGATTAAAAGTTAATGAAGTTGGCAAGGCCTTTTTCTTCAGCCAGATCAGCAGCCACAGACGCTACCGCTAAATCTTGAAGGCCAACACCAGTACCGTCAAACAAGGTAATCTCGTCGTCAGAAGTACGCCCAGGATGTGTGCCATTAATCACAGCGCCCACAGGAGTAATGTCTTCAACTTTAATTAAGCCAGACGCTACAGCATGTTGTGCTTCACCAATAGAAATAGATTGTGCTACTTCGTCAGTAAAGACAGTGGCAACCGCTAAAAGGTCCGCATCTACTTCTTGCTTGCCTTTTGTGTCGGTTCCCATGCACGCAATGTGTGTACCTGGTTTAATCCAATCTTTTTTAACTAAAGATTCAAAAGCTGAAGTAATGGTAATAATCACGTCAGCTTGTGCGCCTAGTTCTTCACGGGTAACCGATTCAAAAGGCAAGCCTAATTCCTCAGCAACCGCAGCCAATTTAGGCAGCATGTCAGGGTGGAAATTCCAAGCCACGACTTTTTCAAAATCACGTTGCTCAACTGCAGCACGCAATTGGAAAGTAGATTGATGACCTGCGCCAACCATGCCTAATACTTTGGCATCTATACGAGCAAGGTGTGCTATGGATACTGCTGATGATGCCGCAGTACGGACCGCTGTTAAGTAGTTACCGCCGACTAAAGACTTTAACTTGCCGGTATCTGGGTCAAATAAAATTACCGTAGACTGATGGTTGGTTAAACCTTTATCCATGTTGCCAGGCCAGTAACCGCCAGATTTTAAACCTAGCACCATGCCATCACGGTCGAAACCTGATTTAAAACCGTATAACGCGTCGGCGTGACCAATGGCTTCACGTACAACTGGGAAGTTGTAGGCGGTGCCTTTTGCCATGGCGGCAAATACATTTTCAACTGCGGTAAATGCTTCGCTGCGGCCAACTACTTGTTCACATACAGCTTCAGATACTAGCGCTATGCCTTTATCTTGATTCGCTTCACTCATAATAACTCTCTTACGAAATGGCTATGAATTTGGAATAGTTCTCTCGGCAATACCGAGAGAACTACATGGCTGCTAATTAGTACGCTTTACCACGTGCAGATACAGGCCATAGAGTTTCAACTTTTCCGTTACGAACACCAACGTAGTAATCGTGTACGTTACAAGTTGGATCACAGTGACCAGGAACCAATTTCAATTTTTCGTTAACTTTTAATGCGCCAGTTGGGTCTGTGATCACACCGTGCTCATCTGAACACTTGATGTATTCAACGTCATCACGGCCAAAGATGTATGGAAGACCTGAATCAACAGATTGTGCTTTAAGACCCGCATCACAAATGGCTTTGTCTGCTTTTGTGTGGCTCATTACTGAAGTCAAAATGAATAAAGAGTTTTCGAATTCAGAAATCTTTTTACCGTTTTCATCGTGAATGCGCTGGTAATCGGCATCCATGAACGCGTAAGAACCACACTGCAATTCATTAAACACACCAGAAGCACCTTCAAAGTAGTAAGAACCAGTACCACCGCCGCCTACGATGTTACACTCAAGGCCTTCGGCTTTAAGCATTTCAATTGTGCGAGCAACCATGCCAATGGCAATGTCAGTTTTTTCTTTACGCCCTGCATAGCTTTCCATGTGTTGCATGGCGCCTTGATAAGCTTGAATACCAGAGAACGTTAAACCAGCAGTGGCTTCAATGGCTTTCGCAATATCAACAACTGGCTGACCTTCTTGAACGCCACAACGACCAGCACCACAATCAATCTCAACAAGACATTCGATTTGTGTGTCGTGCTTTTTAACGGCAGCGGCTAGTTCAGCGACGTTGGCAATATCATCAACACAAACGATGGTGCGTGCGCCAAGCTTTGGCAAGCGTGCTAGACGGTCAATTTTAGCTGGGTCACGAACTTGGTTAGAAACCAATACGTCTTTAATGCCGCCACGTGCAAATACTTCGGCTTCAGAAACTTTCTGACAGCAAACACCACAGCTGTCGCCTAGTTTTTCTTGAAGCAAAGCAATGTCTACTGACTTGTGCATTTTGCCGTGAATACGGTGACGAACACCCATTTCTTTGGCGTAGTTGCCCATCTTAACGATGTTGCGCTCAAGGGCGTCTAGGTCCACAACCAAACATGGAGTTTGGATATCGGCTTCGTTCATACCCGGTACTGCTGGAACGTCGTAGCCTACTTCTAGGTCGTTGTAATTTGTCATCTTGTATCTCCAAATTTATAAATGTTTTTTAATTGCTTTTAATACTTCTAATTAGGTTTACTTATTCATCCACGGAAGCTTGTCTAAATCGACGTTGCCTCCGGTGATGATCACGCCAACACGCTTACCTTTAAACACTTCAGGGTTTTTCAATATGGTGGCCAGTGGAACGGCACTGCTAGGCTCCACTACAATTTTCATGCGCTTCCAAATCAATTTCATTGCGTCAACAATTTCATCTTCGGTTGCGGTTAAAATGTCGGTTACGTGGTTTTTAACAAAGTGCCAAGTTAAATCTTTTAGTGGCACTTTAAGACCATCGGCTACTGTGTTCGGAGCGTCATCAGCGATAATGTGTCCGGCTTTTAAAGATCGCGCGGCATCATCAGCATTTAATGGTTCAGCTGCGTAAATTTTCACGTCTGGTGCGATGTTAGACAAAGTTAGGCAAGTGCCTGAAATCATACCGCCGCCGCCAATAGGGGCGATTACGATGTCTAGATTTTCTACTTGGCTAACCAATTCTTTAGAGCAAGTGGCTTGGCCTGCAATAACACGAGGGTCATTGTATGGGTGTACAAAGTCAGCGCCTGACTCTGCCACTACGTCAGCAAATACTGCTTCACGAGAGCTAGTGGATGGCTCGCATTCAATGATCTTACCGCCGTAACCAATTACCGCGTCTTTCTTAGCTTGAGGTGCAGTGCGTGGCATCACCACCGTTACCGGAATGCCGCGCTGGCCTGCTGCATAAGACAAAGATAGGGCGTGGTTACCAGATGAGTGAGTGGCCACACCAATTTTGGCTTTCTCTTCACTTAGGCCAAAAACTGCGTTACAAGCACCGCGCACTTTAAAGGCAGCGGCTTTCTGTAGGTTTTCACATTTAAAGAACAGCTCAGCACCCGTTAACTCATTTAGGAAACGTGAGGTTAAAACCGGCGTTTCATGAATGTAGGGTTTGATGCGTTCATGGGCGATTTCTACATCTTTGTATGTAGGAATGGTCATAGTCGGTTCGTTGGAGCTGCTCATGTTTACCTCACAAAATTATTGGTGGCTGTGCCCACTAAATGCTTTCTTATGGGTGACTTTAAAGACCTGCTCTAAAGTCACGTTGAAAAGCTAATTTAGAGTCGTGCCGACTAAACGCTTTTCTTAGGTGCTGTTTTACGGAAGTACTCTTGCGCCGCTGCAACGCCTGTTCCCAAGGTAATTGGGTAGTTCAAATCTGCCATGGCCATTTCAATTGTAGCCAATCCAGAAAGAACCATTACGTCAGTTAATGAACCCAAGTGACCAATACGGAACGCTTTGGTGTTCATTTCCCCTAAACCAATGCCAAAAGACACACCGTAGGTATCAAATGCATGGGCAGTAAGCTGGTTACTGTCGAAGCCTTCAGGCACGTAAATGGCGCTTACGCTGTCTGAGTACAAGTCAGGAGAATTGGCACACAACTTCAAACCCCAAGCGGCAACAGCTTGGCGAACGCCTTCAGCCATGCGGTGATGACGATCGAAAACATTGTCTAACCCTTCTTCTAACAACATGGCCAAACTTTCACGTAAGCCGTAAATCAATTGTAGAGGCGGTGTATATGGGAAGCCGCCGCTGTTGTTGGCGGCCATCATGTCTTTAAAGTCAAAGAAGGTGCGTGGCAACTTAGCGGTTTCCATGGCAGCCAAGGCTTTTTGGCTAACGGCTAAAATGGCCAAACCAGTGGTTAGCATGAAGCCTTTTTGTGAACCAGAAATTGCCGCATCAACACCCCATGCATCCATATCAAATGGCATAGAACCCAATGAGCTTACGCAGTCAACAAACAACATAGCTGGGTGCTTAGCTGTATCCATGGCGCCACGAACGCCTTTAATGTCGCTCTTAACACCAGTAGCAGTTTCATTATGAGTGGCCAAAACCGCTTTAATTTCGTGGTTGGTATCTTGGCTTAATACTTCTTCAAATTTGTCGCTTGGTGCACCGCTACCCCATGGGCATTCGATGATTTGTACATCTAGACCGTGGCGCTGACACAAGTCGATCCAACGATGAGAGAACATGCCGTAGCGAGCGATAAGTACTTTGTCGCCTGGAGATAAGGTATTACAAATAGTGGCTTCCCAACCGCCAGTACCAGTAGATGGAAAAATAATGACTTCGCCAGTTTCGGTACCAAAAACACGCTTACAGTCGCTTAGTACTGGCTTTAACATTTCAACAAAGCTTGGAGAGCGGTGATCCATGGTTTGCTGATGCATAGCATTAAGCAAGCGATCTGGAATATTAGTTGGCCCTGGAATAAATACTGGATTCTGATTGGACATAATTACCTTCTTGGCGAGGCGCCTGTAATTTAAAAATTGTTGTTATTGGTTAAAGACTGAATTCACAATATGAGTAAAAATGGCTTGCCGCAATACGGATATATTTCATATTGTGAAAACTAATGGCGTTTATTGTTTTTTTTCTTCGTAAGTAATTGTTTTGTATAGTATATTTTCTTGACTGTTTAGTCAGGATTTATAAGTTCCACAATGTGGGATGGATATGAATTTCTCATTATGTGGTTTTTTAGTAGTTTAAGTTTTATATTCCCAACAGGTTCTAACCTTTAGCGGTCAACCATATGAATAAATCAACTCTCAAATCCAAACCCGAATCGCGGATTCAGGTGATTGACCGAGCTGCCATGTTGCTTGATGCCATGTCGCGCTATTCCAAGCCGGTTAAGCTCAAAGCCTTAAGTGCAGACACTAACCTAGCCCCTTCTACGGCTTATCGAATTCTGCATTCATTAATAGATAACCGTTTTGTGGAGCGTGACCCATCTGGCGAATACCAGCTAAATGGGCGTTTGTTACGATTAAGTAATCGCCAATACACAGACATAGATTTACGCAAAGTGGCCATGCCTTATATGGAAAAGCTGCGTGATAAATTAGGCGAAACCATCAACCTTACGACTCGTGAGGGAGATGTGATCATTTATTTGGAGAAAGCGATTCCTAATAGAATGATGCATGTGCAGCAAATTATCGGTTCTCGTGCGCCCTTACATGTGACTGGTGTGGGTAAATTAATGCTGGGTATGGGGGGCATTGAAGGCATTAAAGGTTATGAGCAGCGCACCAACCTACCTGCATATACTCGTAAAACCTTCTCCACTTTAGACGCCCTAACAGAGGAATGTATGAAGTGTGTTGAGCAAGGATATGCCCTAGATAATGAAGAAGCCGAGATGGATGTGGGTTGTATAGGGGTACTTTTATATGACAGAACCGGCGGAATAGTGGCAGGTTTATCTATTTCAGCGCCTATTGAGCGTCGTAAAGATGAGTGGATTCAAGATTTAGTGGCAGCAGGCAATGAGCTATCAGCTGAACTGGGGTACACAGGTTCGTGATGAGGGGGCTCTCTTTGAAGCCACCTTTTTAAAATTACACAATAATAACGAGTTTCAACTTGCAGCAAGATTGAGTTTGCTAAGTCTAAAGATTTTATAGCGATATTTACGCAGTGCTTCAACGTATTGGTAACCGCTCAATGTGGCAGAACTTAAGCAAATGCCCGCAATTATTAGACGTAACGAAGAAAACTTAGATTACCAGGCAGAAGTAGCTGCCACCTTTTTTAAACGAATTTTATGGCTTGTGCCATTGGCTTAGCATCGAAAGCAACTTGTGGGTAATTCCCATGAGCGAATGCCTGAGGGCGTTTGTTTTTCAAGTTGAGTCTAGAAATCAATTATAATATTTAAACCATTAGGAGTAAGACACCATGTTAACTATTAATAGGCTCAGCCAAACAGAAGCGAAATTGTTAATTGATGGCGCTGTGGCGCGTGCCAATGAAATTGGCGTGCCCATGTGTATTGCCGTGACCGATGAATCGGGTGCGTTGATTGCGTTTGAACGTATGGATGGCGGTAAGATTCACAGTATTACTATTTCTCAAGATAAGGCGTTTACCGCCGCTTCGGCCCGTAAAGGTACCCATGAGTACAACAAGGCCTGCATACCTGGCCATGAGAACAACCTTTTTGGTATTCATACAGCATTGGGTGGTCGTATGTGTATTGTAGGTGGTGGCTTACCTGTGAGCTTTAATGGTGAAGTGGTGGGTGGCATAGGTGTCAGTTCAGGATCTCCTGAGCAAGATCTTGGCTGTGCTCAAGCGGGAATTGATAATTTTAATCGTGCTTGCCTATAGGTATAGCGCTTGGTCAAAATGTTCTAACAGACACGTTAAAGGAGTGTCTGTTCTGCCTTTGCTTTGTCTTTAGTCGCCCTCATGTTCCACCTATTGGACAATTTTTCCTTCATTAATAAGCCTTTTGTTCTATCTCGGCTATTCTTATTACTTGAGAGTCTTTAACTGAAAACGTGAACTTGAGGTCCACGTAGCTTCTTTTTTTTTTACATTGAATGCCTTGAATTGTAGATGCTGGAAAGTGGATGGGTGCATAGGGTATGAAAATAAAATTGAGTGTGGGTTTTGCGCTAGTTTCTACCTTTATTCAGCTTTTAATTACAGTGTTAGCCAGCGATAAAGCTGCCTCTGATGCTTTTACGGGCAGCTTAGGAGCCTCTCTATTAAGTGGCTTTATTTTGTTTGGCATTTTTTACACTCTGCTGAAATATGTAAAATTTCCAGCCTCCCATGGCTTTCCTGAAATACTTCACAAGCTTGCCAATGATGATGGCCAGTTTGATGGTGACTTGCGAAATTTTGTTAAGGATCAATCCAGCGCTAATGATGGCTCTTTACGGGGTAATTTAGCCAAATTGATTCAGCGTTTATTGGCCGTCATTGATGAAGTAAATGATGCTGCGCAACAACTTTCCGAAAATTCCAGCCGAGCCACACTTGTGGCTGAAAAAACCAGCGCGGGCATTATTAAGCAATACGATGAATCTAATTCGGTGGCGTTAACCACTGAAAACATTTCATCGGCAGTGCGCGAAGTGGCCGACAATAGTAATGCTGCTGCCGATGCTGCCAAGCAAGCAGGAGACGATGCACAGGAAGGCCAGTCAGTCATTGAAGGAGTGATTAACTCCATTAATGAATTGGCTGAAGATGTGAATAAAGCCGCCCCTGTGATTGAAGACTTGGCCAAGCAAAGTGAGCATATTGGCTCTATTGTCAGTGTGATAAGTGATATATCCGATCAAACCAATTTACTGGCTTTGAATGCCGCCATTGAAGCGGCTCGGGCTGGCGATTTAGGCCGAGGCTTTGCCGTGGTGGCTGATGAAGTTCGGGATTTATCCCGCCGTACCGCCGATGCCACCAAAGATATTCAAAAGATGATTAGCCAGTTACAAGAAGGCAGTCAGCATGCAGTAACGTCTATCATCAATGGTAAAACCAAAGCAGATGAAAGCGCCGAGCGTGCTTTAAAAGGCCGCGAGTCTTTAGGGCAAATTACCCACGCAGTATCGACCATTACCGACATGAGTATTCAAACAGCTGGTGCGGTAGAGGCACAAAGCAGTTCAACACAAAGTATTCACCAAGGGCTTAAAAACTTAACTCAGATGATTGATGACTCGGCCCAGCATTCAGAGGAAAGTGCCGCGGCGGCTCAAGAGCAAACGCTTATGGTGGATTACATGCGCGCCATGCTGAATTTAAATAACAGCGAAGTAAGTGAGCGCACCATTAGAATTTACAGCTATCAGAATATGCCGCCTTTTATTGTGGGTTCTGGCAAGGGCTTAACCTATGATTTGGCTGAATATTTAAATGAGAAACTAAAGGGTGATTATAAATTTGTGGTGTTTCGTTTGCCCAGAAACAGGGCGGACCGTTTAGTGGATAAAAACGCTAAGGGGCTGGTTCCTTGGACGTCTCCTGCCTGGCACGGGGATCCTGATGAAACTAAATATAAATGGACGCCTGGTTACACCAGTGATTCAAACTGCATTATTTCTCCTGCGTCTCAACCCTTTGAATACAATGGCCCAGACTCCATGAAGGGCAAAACCATGGGAGGGTTGATTGGTTATTTTTATTTGGGGTTAGATGATTTGGCTCAAAAAGGCGAATTTAAACGAGTTGATGTGAGTAATATAAGAGAAAACATTACCCGCTTAACCACCAATCGAATTGATACGGCGCTCGTGACAGAGTCCACTGCTCGCTACCTGGTTAGTGAGCTTAATTTAAAGGATAAAATACACTTCTCTACTAAGCACCACCAAGAGTTTAATTATCAGATGATGAGCATCGCCAATGGAGATGCCTTAAATAATAAGCTATCTAGTGTCACTAAAAACATGATGCAGGATAAAGACTGGCTGAATAGGCTGGCTAAATATAGATAACTAAAAAAATTCTGTAATTATTACTGCTTTATACCGTACTTTTTGAGGGTCAATTGCCACTGCTCACTGTGATTTAAAGAATTAACCCAGTCGGTTATAAATTTCACATGGGGTTTTAAGCTATGGCTTATAAGTAGGTGGCGAGTAAAGTCTTTAAAAGGCGAGCGCTTAAATTTACTGTGCAGAAACTGGCTATTAATCAGGTAAGCTGACCACGTTCTGCTTAAGATTGTAAAGTCTATGTAACCTGCATTGAGCTTGCGTAAATTTCTACCTAGGTCATTTACGTCTTCACGAATGATGTCACCGTCCTCCACTGCTTTGTCTATTAAGCCATATTTTCTTCCCAGCAATGCCCCCATTTTTTTACCTTTAAGTGACTCTATTCCTGTGTAGCTAATGGGGCTAGTGATCAGTGAAACCACATCGTTTCCATCTTGAAATAAACTTTCACTCCAAAAATAACGCGTTTTTTCTTTATCACCAAACCAAGCGGGGTTGACCAATAATACAATCAGCCCTTCATCAGATGTTAAGGCGTTATTGATTCTATTTCGTGGCAAGTGTTGCAGAGTAAACTGTAAAGAAGGCGGGCTGGCGGCATTAAGTTGTGCGACTAAATCAAAGGATAGTCCCTGTGTGTCAGTGATTTTAAAAGGCACTATCTCGTAATAAGAAAGCACGCGGACCATTTTAGTCTCAGCACCATGGCTAAATTGGCTCAGAATTATGAGCGTGAGGGCGAATGTTAGTTGCTTTAGCACTTTGGGCAAAACTCGCTAGCGATTAATCGACTATATTTAAGCTTAGGTAATGTGGGTCGATTTGTGAATGATATCGGCTGGATGGTATACCTATAATTTATTGCTCAGGCGTTCTTAGTCGTTGCAATGGCGTAACACCTGCAGGATGCTATTAATTAAGTTCTTAAGCTGGGGGCCAAATGGCTCATCTATTTCAATGTGACATTGTCACTGCTGAACAGCAGTTTTATTCAGGGAAAGTTAAAAGTATTGTAGTGCCCGGTGCGCTGGGCGAGCTGGGTATTTATGCAGGTCACAGTCCCCTCATCACCAAACTAAGGCCAGGTGTCGTGCGCCTTTGTTGTGAAACATTAGATGATCCTGTTCAAAGTGAAGTTATTTATTATGTATCGGGTGGCTTTGTAGAAGTGGTACCTGGCTCAGTGACAGTATTGGCTGAGCAAGCGTTACGAGGCACCGAGATAGATGAAGCCGCTGCGCTAGAAGCGAAGCGCCATGCAGAGGAACTTATGACTCACCCCACACGAGATATGGATTATGCCCGAGCCGTGGGCCAACTTGCTCAAGCCATTGCTCAGTTAAGAACCTTACAAGAAATTCGTAAAGTATTAGGCAGAGGTTAAATGACAGGGTTAGTTTGTCACAAATGATTCCACAAAGTATCAAACATCATCTTCTGGGTGCCTGATATGGCATCGCTGTCAATCACCACCACCACAGGATAGTTGTTACTGGCTAAGCTAATCATGGCGACTTTGGGTGGGTAAATAGCAATATAAGAGGCATCCCCCTCCCCTTTAAGCCATTTTCGCTCGGCCAATTCGGCTTCCTCTCCTCCTTCTCCTATGGCTAGAACTTTAACTGAAATGCCCTTCTGTATACGCAGTTTGGTGAAATTTGGAAATGGGCGGTAGATATGATCTCGTAATGCTTGAGTAGAGATAACGCGGTAGTGTTTATCTTCTTGCTTGCTGACAGTGGTTAATATGTCTCGCAATACACTTTCAACCCCGTCGTCCCCTTCGTAAAAACGCACGTTACTGGAGCTAAATTCAGGTGTGAGCTGGCTTAAGCCTGGGATGATATCTGTTTTTATTTCTAATAAGGCAAGCTCTAGGTTAATGCGCTTTTCTTCGGCCATATCCAGTAATTTATCGGGTTTTTCCGCCTGGAATACCCGGCGTTTACCTTTGGGTAAATAGTTGACGATGCCTTTATTCACCAACATTTTTAGGGTTTCGTAGGTACTGCCACGATTAAAACCGCTTTTGTCGGCAAGGTCGCGAATGGAGGAAGGGCCAAGCTCAATAAGCGCTTTATAAATGGCAATTTCACGTTCTGTTAAACCAAGTTGCAATAATGCTGATAAATTCATATGTTGTCATTTTTTTTGTGACAAAATGGATTGTTAATCGTACCAAAAACAATAGACTGGATCACTTTTTTAAAATATGTCAGATCTGTTTTGACACTTAAAGAATAATAAAAGTAGTTAAGTTAAATAGTTAAGCAATAAGTATTAGTAAATGTTACTCGGTTGCACAGATATAAGAGATACCCGTTATGAATATTGATGTTGTGGTACTGGCAGCAGGACAGGGTTCGCGTATGAAAAGCGACCTTCCAAAAGTGTTACACCCCATTGCTGGCAAGCCCATGCTGGCTCATGTATTAGATTGTGCTCGCAGTGTTGACGCTAATGATCTTCACGTAGTGGTGGGTCACGGTAGCGATAAAGTTAAAGCGGCCTTTGAAGGTGCCAACGATATTCAATGGGCTTTACAAATTGAGCAAAAAGGCACGGGCCATGCTGTTAAAATGGCGCTAGATAATCTAGCTAAAAGTGGTATTACCCTTATTTTATATGGTGATGTTCCTCTGATTCAAAGCAATACTTTGCAGGCTTTGAATAATTTGGTGTCGCCAACACAAATGTCGTTATTGACGGTAAATATGGATGATCCCAGCGGTTATGGTCGAATTGTTCGAGATGAAAATGGCAAGGTAACCAGCATAGTCGAGCATAAAGATGCTAATGCTGCTCAATTGAGCATAAAAGAAGTGAATACAGGCATTATGGCGGTGCCTACAGAAAGTTTACATAAATGGCTGCCGCAGTTATCAAGCGATAATGCTCAGGGGGAATATTACTTAACAGATGTGATTGCCATGGCAGTTGAGTCGGGCTTAAACGTTGAAACATTGCAGCCAGAATTTGCCGAAGAAACTTACGGGGTGAATAACCGTGCCCAGCAAGCGGAATTAGAGCGCTGGTATCAAGCTCGTTTGGTGAACGAATTAATGACTCAAGGAGTAACCGTATTAGACCCAAGTCGTTTGGACATTCGCGCATCGGGTGCTGGAGTGAATGTAGGCAGGGATGTGGTCATTGATGCCAATGTTATTTTAGAGGGTGAAGTAATGTTAGGCGATGGAGTTCAAATTGAAGCCAACAGCATCATAAAAAATTCTTCTATTGCCGCAGGCAGTGTGGTGAAAGCCTTTAGTCATATCGAAGATGCTAACGTGGCTCAAGGGTGCGACATAGGGCCTTATGCGCGTCTTCGCCCAGGCGCTATTTTAGAAAATGGTGCAAAAGTAGGTAACTTTTGTGAAGTGAAAAAGTCAGTGATTGGCGAAGGCTCTAAAGTGAATCACCTCACTTACATAGGTGACGCAAGCATTGGTAAAAATGTAAACATAGGCGCAGGTACCATTACTTGTAATTATGACGGGGTGAATAAATTCAAAACCCAAATTGAAGATGGCGTGTTTATCGGTTCAAATTCGTCGCTGGTGGCACCTGTGGTTGTGGGTGAAAATGCCACGGTGGGCGCCGGCTCAACTATTACCAAAGATGTAGCAGCCAATAAATTAGCAGTAGCTCGTGGTAAGCAAGTTAGTTTGAATTGGCAGCGTCCTAGCAAAAAATAGCTTCTAGGCTTGCCATATTAATTGCTATTAAATTTGCTTTTTCATTAGTAAAAGGGCCTTAGGTTTATGGCCCGTGTTATTAGAATATTAGGGATATAAAAAGAATGTGCGGAATTGTTGGCGGCATTGCTAAGCGAGAAGTAAGTGAAATTTTATTGGAAGGGCTGCGTCGCCTTGAATACCGTGGCTACGACAGCGCTGGCCTTGCTGTATTAACCGATGCGGGCATCATTGAGCGCTGTCGTCGTATGGGTAAAGTGAAAGAATTAGAAACTGGTTTAGAAGCCAACCCCTTTAATGGCAATACGGGTATTGCTCACACTCGTTGGGCAACCCACGGTGTCCCTTCAGAGGCTAACTCTCACCCGCATATGTCAGGTGAGCGCTTGGTGATTGTTCATAATGGTATTATTGAAAATCACGAAACATTGCGCCGTGAATTACAAAGTACTGGTTATGAGTTTTCATCGCAAACCGATACGGAAGTGATTGTTCATCTAATTCATCAAAACCTGCAAAAAACATCCTCATTAACAGACGCTGTTAAAGAAACCATTAAACGCTTAGATGGCGCTTATGCATTGGGTGTAATAAGCGCAGATCATCCAGGCATTTTAGTGGCTGCTCGTCAGGGCTCACCTTTAGTGATTGGTGTAGGCAGTGGCGAGCATTTTATCGCATCAGATCAATTGGCATTATTGCAGGTGACGGACCGTTTTATTTTCCTAAATGAAGGAGATGTTGCTGAACTTGCAACCGATCATTTACATGTGTGGGATAAAGATAATCGCGAAGTAGTCCACGATGTAAATGTGTTTACCCATAAATTGGGCACAGCCGATAAAGGCGAATACCGTCACTATATGATGAAAGAAATTTACGAGCAGCCTAATGTTGTGCGTAATTGTCTTGAAGGGCGTATTAGTGAAACTCGGTTATTAGAGCAAGCCTTTGGGGTAAAAGCCAAAGAAGTGTTTGATAAAACCAAAGCCGTACAAATTATTGCCTGCGGTACCTCTTATCACTCTGGTTTAGTAGCTAAATATTGGATTGAATCTTTGGTGGGCATTCCTTGCCAAATAGAAGTGGCTAGCGAATACCGTTATCGTAAAACAGTGGCCTTACCAGATAGCTTATTCATTACCATCTCTCAGTCTGGCGAAACAGCTGACACTTTAGCGGCTCTTCGTAAAGCTAAGGAAATTGGATTTACTGCAAGCCTGTCTATTTGCAATGTTCCTGGCTCGTCTTTAGTGCGTGAATCAGACTTGGCTATCATGACGAATGCTGGTCCTGAAATTGGTGTGGCGTCTACTAAGGCGTTTACTTCGCAATTAATCGCTTTGATGATGCTGACCATTGCCCTTGGACGCCGTCATGGATTAGTTGAGCAGGTTGAAGAGGAAATTGTTAAAGAGCTTTCTAAAATGCCGGAGCTAATAGAAAAATCTTTGGCCATGGATAGCGACATTGAAAAAATGGCTCAAGCGTTTGCTGAGAAACATAATAGTTTGTTTTTAGGGCGCGGTGCCATGTACCCCATCGCGATGGAAGGGGCGCTTAAACTAAAAGAGATCTCCTACATTCATGCCGAAGCCTATCCAGCGGGTGAGTTAAAACACGGTCCATTAGCGCTTGTGGATAAAGATATGCCCATCGTCACAGTGGCGCCCCACAATGAGTTATTGGATAAACTTAAATCTAATCTTGAAGAAGTGCGGGCTCGCGGCGGAGAGTTGTTTGTATTTGCCGATGAAAAGGCCAATATTGCCCCGGCGGATGGCTTAACAGTATTAAGCATGCCATCGGTGAGCGACTTGATGGAGCCAGTTTTATATATCATTCCACTTCAATTGCTTAGCTATCATGTGGCGGTCTTGAAGGGGACCGATGTGGACCAGCCGCGTAATCTAGCCAAGTCAGTAACCGTAGAGTAATTGAAACAGGGAAGCTACTCGACTTTGGCTCCTGCGTCGTTCTATTGACTGCATCGATGCAGTCATGCGCTTGACCTCTTTATTTTGAAGAGGTGCGTTAAAAAATAGGTGATAGATCCTCACTTAGACCACCAAACTCCAGTCTCTCGCCTATTTTTGTGCCTTGTCACCTAGACTGGTCGGAAGAGCTTGAGGGCTAGTCAATTTTTACTTAGAGAAATAGATGAAGCAGTTATTAATTATTTGTTTAATATTATGGCCCTGCTTATCAAATGCGAAAGGGGCTTATTTAGGAGGATTAAAAAACGATGCAGGTAAAACTTTTGTAGGTGAGTATGGAATATATGGCAATTATAAGCCGGATGTTTTGTTGCATGGCTCTATTATGGCCTTTAAACTTAAAGACGAACAGTATGACGGAATAAATGTCAGCGCAAGCATGTCGTTTGGTAATACTTTTCAATCTTATTTTGGACTGGGTGGGCTTCTAAGTATTCATGAGGGTTGCAATGAAGTGGATGAAGGGTTCTGTAATACAAAATTTACGTTTGGTGTATATCCTGAAATCGGCCTGAATGTATTCCTTAAAAATATTAGCATTGGTATATATGGTCGTTATTATATAATGAATGATAATGAGGTTGATGAATATAAAGTTTATGGTTTAAAAGTTGGATATGGAATATAGGCTTCGAGTTTCCTAGAAAAATGCAGTTGCGTACGGTCTGTTATATAATCAGTCGAAACATTAGAAGCGCACCTCATGACAGATCAATCGATAACCCCCCCCAAAAACATCGCTTTTTTTCGCCTGTCAGCTCTTGGTGATGTGGTGCTTGCCATTCCGTTAATTCGGTCCATTCAAAAACAGTGGCCTAATTGTAAAATCATTTGGATAACCAGCTCGGCAGTTTATCCCTTACTTGAAGGCTTAGAGGGGGTTGAGTTTTTGGTGATTAAAAAGCCGCAAAAAATTAAAGACTACCTTTCGTTACGCCAGCTTTTTAAAGAATATGAATTTGATATATTGCTGGCGGCTCAGGCCAGTTTTCGCACCAATCTAATTTATCCATTTATTAATGCCAAGCGAAAAATCGGCTTTGATAACGGTCGAGCTCGTGACTTACACTCTTGGTTTGTGAAAGAGCAAATAGAACCTCGTGATGAACACCTAGCAGAAGGCTTTATGGGGTTTGCTAAAAAGCTTGGAATTGAAAGCCATGAGCTAAGCTGGGAATTGTCGGTGAGTGAAGAAGATAAGGCATGGGCGAAACAGCAACGAACACAACCTAAATACATTGCTATTAATGCGGCGGCCAGTAAAAGTGAGCGTACTTGGTCGGCTCAAAATTATGCTTCATTAATTGATGAGGCTTTTGAAAAATACCAGCTACAAGTAGTCTTAACCGGCGGTCCAGCGGAAAATGAGATTAACTTAGCTGGGGAAATTCAATCGTTGGCTAAGACCCCAATTGATAATTTAGTGGGTAAAACCAAGCATAAGCAAATAGCCGCTTTATTGGGCGAAGTCGATTGTTTAATTGCGCCAGATACCGGGCCTGCTCATATTGCAGTGGCCATGCATACACCTGTTATAGGCTTATATGCAGTAGCTCGTTCTGGCTTGTCAGGCCCGTATCAAACCCCTGATTACACGGTGGACAAATATCCCCAGGCTCTACAACAGTATTTAGGTAAAGCACTAAAAGACGCTGGCTGGCATGAGCGTGTTCATCATGAAAATGCCATGGATCTAATTACAGTGGAGGATGTGATGATGCAATTGGGTAAGGTGTTCAATCGAGAGGTGTGAATAACTTAAGTAAGCCCATTTTAATGGACTTACTTAGTATTGATTGCTCTATCTAAAATCAAGTTCAACTCATTTTTTAGGAGGTGCTTCAAAGATTCTAATGGCTTGCTCGCCTTCATCTCGCAGCGCCTTACCTTCTGGGCTAACCCGTGTTTCTAACTGCGCCGCTGGGTTCACCTCTTCTTTCATTACATCGCTATAGCCACAAGCCACGCATTCACGGGTTTCAACATCTTCTTCATTTCGATACATGACCAACTTGTCCATTTCTGAACACTTTGGGCATACCGCACCGGCAATAAATCGCTTGCTTGCTTTAAACATGGTGGCTCTCAATGAATAGATTTAGATAATTAACGCCATTATAGCCATTCATGGTGTGGCTGTCAGATGCAGTATTTTCTAGTAATACTGCATCTATACTGTGGTCTAAGTACAAGCTTGTATGTTCCCGACACAAATCAAGTACCTAAATCCCTTTAGGCAATACCGCTATGGCGTAGTAATGCATCTACGCTGGGTTTGCGGCCTCGGAAATTCTCAAACAAAATTGCAGCGTCTTCAACACCACCACGGCTTAGGATCTCATTGAAAAATGACTGGCCAGTTTCTTTATTGAAAATACCCTCTTCTTCAAAGCGACTAAAGGCGTCACTGCTTAAAACCTCGGCCCATTTGTAGCTGTAGTAACCCGCGCTGTAGCCCCCTGCAAATATATGGCTAAAGCCATGCTGGAAGCGATTAAAATCAGGGGCGGGTACCACGCTGACTTTTTCACGTACTTCATTTAAAACAGCTTGAATATCTCGCGGATTTTCTGGGTTGTAATTCATGTGCATTTTAAAATCGAATAACGAAAACTCCAGTTGTCGAACCATGGTCATGGCACTTTGGAAGTGTTTGGCGTCCAGCATTTTATCCAATAAATCTTTAGGTAATGGCTCACCTGTGTCCACATGGCCACTAATAAAGGCAAGGGCTTCAGGTTGCCAGCACCAGTTTTCTAGAAATTGACTGGGCAATTCAACCGCATCCCAAGCAACGCCATTTATGCCACTTACCGCGGCGGTATCCACCTGGGTAAGCATGTGATGAATGCCATGGCCAAATTCGTGGAATAAGGTCGTCAGCTCATTGTGATTTAACAGCGCAGGCTGATCACCCACTGGCGCGGTAAAGTTACAAACAAGGTAAGCCACCGGAATTTGCATTTCACCATTTTGCTGCACTCGGCGCACTCGGCAATCATCCATCCAAGCACCGCCGCGTTTTTTACCTCGTGCATACATGTCTAAATAAAACTGCGCCACCAACTGGCCATCTTTAGAGATTTTAAATAACTGCACATCTTCTTGGTAAAGGTCTTCGCCTTTAACTTCTTCAATTTTTATATCAAACAAGCGCTTGGCTACTTCAAATAGGCCTTCAATGACTTTCGGGGCTGGTAAATAAGGGCGAATTTCTTCTTGGCTGACACTAAATCGGGCCAGTTTTAGCTTCTCACTATAATAGGTCACATCCCAAGCATTGAGGTTTTCTACACTGTGTTTTTGCTTGGCAAACTCTTTTAGTTCTTTAAACTCTTGTTGCGCTTGCTGATGGCTTTTCGTGGCAAGGTCTTCTAGGAACTCAATGACTTGCTCTTCAGATTCTGCCATCTTAGTGGCTAGGCTGTATTGTGCGAAATTGTTAAAGCCCAATAACTTTGCTAACTCATGGCGCAGGGCCAATATCTCTTTCATATTTTCGCTGTTATCAAACTCCCCTGCATTAGGCCCTTTGTCTGAGGCACGGGTGCTAAAAGCGGTGTACATTTCTTCTCGTAATTCAGGGTTATCACAGTAGGTCATGATGGGCAGGTAACAGGGAAAATCTAATGTGAGAAGAAAGCCTTGTTTATCTTGAGCATCAGCGGCTTGTTTGAAGCCTGCTAGGGATGACTCCGGCACTCCTGCTAATAAGGCTTTATCCTCAATTAATTTTGACCATTTATTGGTAGCATCTAATACGTTTTCCCCAAACTTACTGGATAGCTCGCTTAAACGAGATTTAATTTTCCCATAGCGCTTTTTTTGATCATCGCTTAAATCCACTCCGGCTAAGTGAAAGTCCCTTAGAGAATTGTTGATGGTTTTTTGTTGGGCAAGCGTTAGGGTGGCAAATTGGTCACTATCTTTAATGGCTTGATAGGCTTGCTGTAGGGCTTTATTTTGACCCAGTTCGGTACTGTAAGCTGATAATTTAGGCAGACAGGCATTGTAGGCCTCACGTAATTCATCACTATTCATGGTGCTGTTTAAGTGACCAATTGGTGACCAAGCTTTGCTTAGAGTGTCGTCTAACTCTTCAAGGGGAGCCACCAAGTTGCTCCAAGAAGGTTGAGTTTGTTTGGTTAATTTATTAACGGCTTCTAAATTATCTTGAAGGTGTTTAGAGATAGCCGTTTCAATTTGATCTATTTGCACTTCACTAAATACGGGTAACGCTTTGGGTTCAAATAAGGTATTGCGTGGTACATTAGACATAATTAATGGCCGGCCGTGAGTAATAGTCTTTATGTTGGGCCGCAAAAAAAGAATTCAAGCGTGAAGGCGCAGCTGGAGTAAATTTCATGACAAAATCCTTACGAAGCTTTAAAGGCATGAAGCCAAAACTCGGATCTGACGTTTTTGTGGATATAACGGCTACCGTCATAGGTAATGTTGAGTTGGGGGATGATTCTTCTGTGTGGCCTAACACCGTGATACGCGGTGATATGCATAAAATCAGTATTGGGAAGCGCTGCAGTATTCAAGATGCCTCTATTCTTCATATCACCCATGCCAGTGAATATAACCCAGGGGGGTACCCTCTTAATTTAGGGGATGAGGTCACGGTTGGGCATATGGCCATGCTTCATGGTTGTACCATTGGTAATCAAGTATTGATTGGTATGCAGGCCATGGTGATGGATGGCGCAGTGATCGAAGATAAAGTGGTATTAGGAGCAGGAAGTTTGGTGCCGCCAGGTAAAGTTTTGCAAAGCGGTCATTTATATGTAGGTCGGCCTGCTAAAATGGTGCGTGCATTAACGGAAAAAGAATTGGCTTATTTTTCCTATACCGCTGGAAACTATGTAAAATTGAAAAATGAGCACATGGAAGAAGAGACTACAGGGGTTGGTAGTTAAAAAGAATTAGTTAGCTGAGTCCCACTTCACATTAACCAGTACATTTGTCTGATTTAATTTGTGGGACCCTTTGTTATTGTTCGCGCTCATTTTTCATCTTCATTATTTGTGTTCAGGATGAACCATGCAAAATATTTATGTTATTTTTATCATTCTCGCCTGTTTACTGCTGCCTAGTTGGTTGTATGCAAAAGATATTATCCCTCAGTTAACATTGGCTAAAAACTTCAAAGACAGTATTGCCACCCAAGCTTATTGGGTGAGTGAAAAGCTGGATGGAGTTCGTTGCTATTGGAATGGCCAGCAACTCCAAACTCGCTCAGGGCGAGTCATTCATTCACCGAACTGGTTTACTGAAGGTTTCCCAAATCAAGCCCTTGATGGCGAGCTATGGATTAAACGTGGTGGTTATCAGCTATTAACGAAAGCCGTCCTTGATAAAAAGCCTGATGACAAATTGTGGCAGCAAGTAAGTTACCAAGTGTTTGACTTACCACACAGCAACATGCCGTTTGAAATTAGGCAGAACAAACTAAGTTCATTGGTGACTATATCTAAATCACCGTACTTAAAGAGAGTCGCTCAAAAGAAAATGGAAAGCCTAATCGCTATAAAATCTTATTTACAGGAAGTAGTAGATAAAGGCGCTGAAGGATTAATGCTTCGCAAGCCAGCCAGTTTATATGAAGCCGGTCGCAGTGATAACTTACTTAAACTAAAACTGCGTCAAGATGCGGAAGCTCGAGTTATTGCTTATCAGGCCGGGCGTGGGAAGTTTGAAAACATGATGGGCGCCATCTGGGTCGAAATGGCAGATGGCACTCTATTTAAAATTGGCACAGGTTTTAGTAATCAAGAGCGAAAAAATCCTCCGCCTATTGGTAGCGAAATTACCTATTCTCATCAGGGGTTTACCGATAAAGGGTTACCTAGATTTGCCAGTTTTCAGCGTCTTAAAATTAAAGAGTAAATTTTAATTGATGGTGTTGTCGAATCCAGTCGTGGTAGAAGTG
>CAJXRF010000055.1 GCA_913058575.1 uncultured Bermanella sp. | reverse complement strand
AATACTCCCCATGGGCTTCAGCCGTGCTTGTGTCACTTGGCGCAGTGTATTGATATTCGCGCTCTTGTGTTCTTTGTTTTGAAGGAGGGGGTGTTTCCAGTGGCTTGGCTTCTTCGCTAATGGCCAGAGACTTAATTTGCTCTACATCTATTTGCGTATCTTCAGCCAGCGCTTGCCAAAAAAGTGTTTGCAGTACTTTGCCGGGCACCTGTTGCAGCAGTGGCGCAGCGAGTTTTGCTAAGCGGGCGCGGCCATCAATGCTGGCAGGGTCGTCTATGTCTTGCTTTAGGGTGGTCAGTAAAAACTCACTGACCCCTTGGGCATTATTCATACGTTGCTCGAAGCCTTCTTTGCCTTCTTTACGCACCATGGAGTCAGGGTCTTCCCCTTCAGGTAGAAACATAAAGCGAATTTGTTGGCCGTCTTCCAAAATGGGCAAGACTAAATCCAAGCCCCGTTTGGCGGCACGGCGCCCAGCTTCGTCGCCATCAAAACAAAAGACAATTTCAGGGGCAATTTTAAACAGTTTGTTTAAGTGGGTGTCACTGGTGGCAGTACCGAGTGTGGCTACCGCGTAATGAATGCCAAATTCGTGCAGCGCCACCACATCCATATAGCCTTCTACTACTAAAAAGCGTTTGAGGGTTTGGCGAATTTGTCGACATTCGTAAAGGCCGTAAAGTTCATGGCCTTTGTTAAATATGGGGGTTTCTGGGCTATTGAGGTATTTGGGTTTATCGTCCCCCAAGGTACGTGCGCCAAAACCAATGGTGCGGCCACGTAAATCGCGAATAGGGTAGATGACGCGGTTTCGAAAACGGTCGTAGGTTTTGCCGCTGTCTTTTTCAATAACAAGGCCTGCGTCTTTTAAACCCTGCAGTTTTTCTTCATCAGTGCCCAATGCGCTTTTTAAATTATCCCAGCCCGGTGGTGCGTAACCAATTTGAAAAAACTTAGCAGCCTTACCCGAAAGTCCGCGTTTTTTTAGGTATTCAATGGGGGCTTGGCGATTATCATGAAAGCGTAACTGTTGCTGATAAAACTCACTGGCACTGCCAGATAGGTCGTATAGGCTAATGCGTTCTTGTTGCTTTTGCTGTTGGTGCGGGCTGATTTCTTCTTTGGGTACTTCCATGCCCAGCGTGCCGGCAAGGTTGTCCACCGCTTCGGGAAAGTCGATATTATCGAATTCCATAACAAAGCCCAGTGCGTTGCCTTTGGCACCACAACCAAAACAATAATAGAATTGTTTGTCGGAACTAACCGTAAAAGAGGGGGTTTTTTCGTTATGAAAGGGGCAGCAGGCACTGTGATTTTTGCCGGCCTTTTTAAGTCGTACTCGGCTATCAACCACGTCAACAATGTTGATGCGTGATAATAGATCGTCAATGAACGATTGGGGAATACGACCAGCCATAGGCAATCAATATGCCAAAAGCAGTGGCATTAAGCTAGCTTGCTTTTAACCAATTGGCTGACTTTACCAACTTCTGCACGGCCTTGGATTTGAGGCTTAACCAGTCCCATTACCTTACCCATGTCTTGCATGCCCGATGCATCGCTATCGGCAATTGCTTTAACAACAATGGCAGATAGCTCTTCTTCAGATAGGGCTTCTGGAAGAAAATCCTGAATCACGTTAACTTCATAAAGCTCACCTTCAGCAAGCTCATTACGGCCTGCATCTTCGTATTGCTTTATAGAGTCACGACGCTGTTTTAGCATTTTATCTAAAATGCTAATGACACGTGCGTCATCCAGTTCGATGCGTTCGTCAACTTCAACTCGCTTGAGTTCAGCCTGTATAAGGCGCAATGCTTGTACGCGTGGCTTATCTTTCGCACGCATAGAAGCTTTTACAGCATCCTTAAGGGTTTGAACCAGGCCTTGCTCACTCATAGCGATGTCTCTAAATCAGTTGATGATCTTAATTAGTACAAACGAACCATTTTACGCTGTTCGCGTGAAACTTTTTTAGCGTGACGCTTAACGGCAGCAGCTTTTTTGCGCTTACGTTCTGTAGTTGGCTTTTCAAACTGTTCGCGACGACGTACTTCAGAAAGAACGCCTGCTTTTTCGCAAGAACGTTTGAAACGACGTAGTGCTACGTCAAATGGCTCGTTTTCTTTTACTTTAACTTGTGGCATTAAAACTACCTTATTACGTATCAGTTGACTGTGGGTACTTCACCCTGCGAAACCTTGTGTTTGAACGATTGCTCGCTTAAACATTGCTCACAGAGGCCCTATGAGGCGGGGGATTCTACTCGCTTTATCCCGCAATTGCAAAACCGTTAACCAGTATAGTTGATGTATTTGTAAATCGCCCGTTAGGCCTTGTGGTTACTGGCTTAGAAGAGGGTAGGAGTGTCTGGTCTTATGTCGCTTTGGCACGTAAAATAGCACTAATTTTTTGCAAGACACTAATTTTAGGGGTGGCCATGCGGGTTTTAGCCATAGAAAGCAGTTGTGATGAAACAGGGGTCGCCATATATGACTCTGAGCAAGGCCTGTTGGCACATTGTTTATACAGTCAAATTGAAATGCACGCCATATATGGTGGCGTGGTGCCTGAACTGGCCAGCCGCGATCATATTCGTAAATCGATCCCACTTATAAAGCAGGTACTTAAAGAAGCAAATTGTACGTCTGATGATTTAGACGGCATTGCCTATACCAGTGGCCCAGGCTTAGCAGGGGCATTGTTGGTAGGCGCTTGCTTGGCCAGAAGCTTGGCTTGGAGTTGGGGGTTACCGGCTTTGGCCATTCACCACATGGAAGGGCATTTGTTGGCCCCTTTATTAGAAGATAATGCTCCTGAGTTTCCCTTTGTGGCTTTACTAGTAAGCGGTGGCCATACGCAATTGGTGGATGTAAAAGGCATTGGCCAATATGAAGTACTAGGGGAAAGCATTGATGATGCCGCAGGAGAGGCCTTTGATAAAACCGCAAAAATGATGGACTTGCCATACCCAGGTGGCCCGCACATCGCGCGCTTAGCGGCCAATGGAGATACCAAGCGATTTTTATTTCCACGTCCCATGACCGACCGCCCAGGTTTAGATTTCTCATTTAGTGGTTTAAAAACATCAGCACGAAATACCATCTTAAAATGTAAAGAACAAAATTCTTCACCTAGCGAAGAGCAAGATGGTGAATTAACCTCGCAGGATAAGGCAGATATATCGGTGGCCTTCGAGCGAGCGGTGGTAGAAACCCTAGCCATTAAATGTAAACGAGCTTTATTGCAAACAGGTCATAAGCGTTTAGTAATTGCCGGTGGCGTCAGTGCCAATAAAGTATTAAGGCAAAAGCTTCATGAGGTGATGGCTAAGTTAAAAGGTGAAGTGTTTTACCCAAGGCCAGAGTTTTGCACCGATAATGGTGCCATGATCGCCTACGCTGGTTGCCAAAGATTGAAGGCTGGCCAAAAAGACGGCGATGAAATAATAATTCATCCTCGTTGGCCTATGGATGAGTTACCGGCAATTTAGTGTAAGCATAATGCCGTAAAAATACTGATTAAAAACCAGTAATGTATCAAGCAGCCTTAAAAATTAATTGAACATAGTTATAGAGAACCCAATGGATAAAGTATTTGTAGACGGTTTAGAAATTGAAACCATTATTGGTATTTATGATTGGGAGCGTGAAATAAAGCAAATTGTTCGTATTGACTTGGTCATGGCTTGGGATAATAAGCCTGCGGCGAAAAGTGAAAATATTGAACTGGCGCTGAATTATAAAGATGTCTCTAAGCGTTTAATTAGCTTTATTTCTGGTAGTGAGTTTTTGCTGGTGGAGACAATGGCAGAAGCCATTGCCCAAATTTTATTGAAGGAATTTAATATCCCTTGGCTTGAATTAAAACTCAGTAAGCCAGGTGCCATACGTGGCGCCAAAGCGGTAGGCGTAATGATAGAGCGCACCGCTGCCGACAAGGAAGATTAATATGGCCTGCGTGTATGTCAGCATAGGCAGCAATATAGATAAGCAAAAAAATATAGCGGCTTGTTTGCAAGAGTTGGCCTTACATTTTTCTGACGTTGTATTATCCCCTATTTATGAAAGCGAGTCGGTGGGGTTTGATGGCGATAATTTTTACAATTTAGTGGCCCGCTTCACCACAAAGCTAACAGTCGGTGAATTGAATAAAGCCTTAAAGGCCATTGAGGATAAACATGGTCGCGAGCGGAGCGGCCCTAAGTTTAGTGGTCGAACGCTGGATATTGATATACTCACCTACGATGATTTAGTTGGCGATATTGACGGCGTGCAACTGCCGCGAGATGAAATTACTAAAAATGCATTTGTGTTATTGCCCATGGCTGATATATCAGGTGATGCGCTTCACCCTGAATTAAAAGTCAGCTATGCGCGTTTGTGGTTTTTTTACGATAAAGAGAAACAAAAGCTTTGGCAGGTAGATTTACATTGATGGCAAGGGCTAGCTATGAAGCGTACGCCCACCATCTATATTGATAATTTGTCCGTTAATGTAAGAATTGTTCATCAAAAATAAAACCGTATCACTGATATCTTGTACATCCCCTAAATGCCCCAAGGGGATTTTATTAATAATTTCTTGTTGTGCTTCTAAATTATTTTCTTGTTCTGGCCATAATATTGCCCCAGGGCTAATGCCGTTACAGCGTACTTTGCCTTTAAGGTCTTTTGCCAGTGATAGCGTTAAGCTTTTCAAGGCGGCTTTACTGGCACAGTAGATAGGGTGCTTTGCTAAGCCACGTTCCACATGAATATCAATCAGATTAATAACTTGCCCGCTGGTTTTGCTAAGTAAAGGCAGCAGTGCTTGCGTTAAAAAAAATGGGCTTTGGCTATTGATGCTCATCATTTTTTGCCAGTCATCATAGGTGGCAGTTTGCCAAGGGGTGTCATAAAAAACCGAGGCGTTATTAATAAGCAGGTCCAAGGAGTTTATATGTTGCAAAAGCCATTGAGATATTTTCTGAGGCGCTTCATTTTCAGATAAATCACAGGAAAAAATAAAACAAGAATTTGAACGCTGCCCATTAAGCGATTTTTGTAGTGCTTGGGCGGCAGCGTGACTATTTGAAAAATGTAAAAATATATCAAATCCTTGCTGGTGAAGTGCTTTTATAATAGCTGCGCCAATTCGATGGGCCCCGCCAGTGATGAGCGCAGTTTTAGGTGCTTCAGTTGTCTGCTTTCTTAATTCAGGCATTAGAGTTTTGCTCTTGGTGTTTCTTTTTGGCTGCAGCAATGGCCGCAATACGAGCCTCTTCGATAGCTTGACCTAGTTGTGCCCCTTCAATGCCCTGTGCGACTAAGTCTTTAATGTCAACACTTTGTGCGGCTAAAAACATGTCTTTTAAATAAGCGGCTTGTGGATAAGGCCTCTCTTCAAAGCCAGTTCTTCCTTGACTGTCGGCCATGCAAGCTAACAAAATTTCATCAAAGCGCTCTGGCTTTCGAAGTGCGTCGGTTTGTTTGAATAATTTCCAAAGGGTACTGGCTTTTAATTCGAAAGCCTTGTGAGCATGAGTGTGAAACTGCGCTACTTTTAGGGTGAGTTCTCTGAACCGATTAGGGATACGCAGCCGGTCACACATTTTATTAATCAACGGCAAACCAAGTACTTCGTGTTTTATGTGCTTTGGCCAGTTTTCTTTTGGCGTAAGACCTTTTCCTAAATCATGCATAAGGGCAGCAAAACGTACAGCAGGATCTGCGCTTAATAGGCTTGCTTGTTTTAGCACCATAATACTGTGAAGACCCGTGTCTATTTCAGGATGATGCTGGGGAGGTTGTGGAACTCCGAATAGGGTATCTAGCTCTGGGTAACAAGTTTTTAAGGCGTGACAATCTTTTAGCACTTCAAAAAATACCCAAGGGCTTTTTTCAGTAAGTGCCCGTTCAGTTTCTACCCACACTCGTTCAGCGGTTAAATGGGCAAGTTCACCACTATTGGAAATGTCTTGCATTAAGGACAAGGTTTCAGGCGCAATGGTAAAGCCAAGGTGATGAAAACGTGCAGTGAAACGCGCCACTCTTAATACCCTTAAAGGGTCTTCCTGAAAAGCTGGGCTCACATGGCGCAATACTTTATTGGTTAAATCTTGCTGACCCATGAAAGGATCAACAATATTGCCCGCCTCATCCTTAGCCATGGCATTAATGGTAAGGTCACGGCGAATTAAATCCTCTTCAAGGGTCACATCTTCAGAGAAGTGAACCGTAAAACCTTGGTAACCATGACCTTGCTTACGCTCGGTGCGAGCTAAGGCATATTCTTCTTGGCTTTTAGGGTGCAAAAAAACCGGAAAGTCCGCCCCCACTTGTTTAAAGCCTCGTTGCAGCATTTCATCACTGGTGCTGCCCACCACCACCCAGTCGCGGTCTTTGCTTTTAATGTTTAATAGTTGATCGCGAACGGCGCCGCCCACTAGGTAGGTTTTCATGATTACTTAAATTTAAGATTTAGGGTTATTGTACAGGTAGGAGATTCTCGAGCAATATTCTAAACTTAATAACGGGCCTAAGGCCCGTATTATTGCTTAACTTAGAAAGAATTTAGAATTCTACCCCCATCTCAAATGCAGCCCCAGCTTCCTTTTCTGGGTCGTTTGGATTTGCCATGACAGCTAGGTCAAAGTGGACCACAAGCGGTGAAAAACCAATTCCAATAGAAATAACTTCTTGATCTGTGCCCGATAGATTAGTTCTGTAGCCTCCGCGTAATTGTATCGTGCGGAATAAATCAATCTCAGCACCAAAACCAAAGTATCTAGTAGGGTCTTCAAATGCAGTTGGTTCATTTTCAGTAAGATCTAAGTCCATTGCTAATTTTGGCTTTAACCAAAAGTCGGTATTTTCATAACTTAACCCTGCCCTAGCCATAGTGTTTAAGTCTATTTTTTTCCCTGTAACGGAGGTGTAGCTTTTAGACATAATATTTTTTAAAGAGCCCGCAACTTGCCAGCGTTCGCTTTCGCCAAACCGATAAGCTATACCCGCGTCTAAGTTAAACTCAGTAAATTCTTTATGGTAGTCATCCACTTCAATATCATCAAAATCTACTTCTAAACCATTTTGATCTTCACCATCCAATTGATAAATAACATCAAATACATCTACCCGTTGTAATTTCGGTGTAATTCCTATCGCGATGTTCTGATCTTGGATATTAAACATTCTTCCTATTCCAAGAGATATATCGGTTACAGCAATACCAAAAAAGTGTGCGGTTGATACTAGGTCAGGATCATCACCAACAAAATTATTATTACTAATTAATGGATTGCCATCAGCATCATTTGCACTGTAATTACTTACTGCAGCTTCGGATGCCGCAATGCTTCCAGTATCTGCTGTACTTGCATCGCCATCTTGCCCAAGAACAAATAAATCAAGGGCAGCAGCTTCGGCGCCTGTAAGAATAGGATTGTTAACAGGGTCACTTGTAAAGGCGGCAAGCTTTACAGTTAAGGCGCTAAAATTCACCAAATCATCAGCAAATGTGGCTGAAACATCTACGTATCCACCTGTGGCTGTGGTGTAATCAACCAACAGTTGAGTATCCTTTTCTAATATAGTAAGTAGCCCTGAACCAGTGACGGTTGAGTCAATACTTACTGAGATGCCAAAGGATTTGCTAGGAATTGCAAAGCTTAACCCACCTCCGAAGCCCCCCCGTAGTGCCTTTCCACTTAAACTATCTAGCCCATCATTTAATGCAATAACATTTCTAGTTAAGGCTCCATTAGTGCCTGCGTTGGTTTGCAAGGATGTTGTAGAGCTGCTAAATAAGCTAATTGAACTGTTTGAGTTAGTTGTATCAAGTGTATCTAAGTCGGATTGAGCGATGGTTGTGCTGTTGTCGATAGAAGTGGTGACGTTTGAAAGTGCAGCTGTAACGCCATTGTCTCCAGCAGTAGTCCCATCTAGTGCACCGCTTAAATTATCTACATCACTACTTACAGAATTGATGGTGACATCAAAATCATCAAAGTAATTTGCATCATCAAAATCAGTAACGGCATCAATAAAGTCGTCTTCATCGGACCCGAACAGACCTAAGCGAGGAAAGGTTAGGCTAAAATGATCGTCTGCTCGGTATGTGGCTAGTAATGCAGGATTAAAGGGGACCATAGTGGATATTTGAGCTGAAGCAACTCCGGTCCCTCCCATTGCCATGCTTCGGGCATCTAATACTTGAAATGGCACAGCATTACTATGTAATGAAGCAATGGAAATTGCTACCCCCAATAGAATCTTGTTATTCATGAACCCGTCCCTTCGAAGAAAATTTGCCACTAGTTCATTAATAATAGTTAAAGAAGAGAAAATGCCCGGTTATCCTTTAGTTCTAAATAGCATAAGGAAAACCAGTTTAATGAAAACTTGGCAGGCACTGATTGGGTACTGGCTGATATTTAATACTTGCGCTGTCTATGTGGCACGCATATAGTCCTGTCATGCAAAAAATTAATGACTTTCGAATTCCGGTGTTTTTCATGCGAGCCTGTAAATGGCTTCGTAGACAAACGGTCGTGTTTTCGAATTGAGTTAAATTTAGTAGCTCAGAAATTTCAAAAACCGCGGCCTAGTCCGCGGTTTTTTACGTTCAGGACGAACGAAATGCCACGGAGTCAGGGATGAGGAGAGTGGTGACGTTCAGGACGAACGAAATGCCACGCTTTGTCTCGAACGTAAGGGATGAGGAGAGTGGTGACGTTCAGGACGAACAAAATGCCACGCTTTGTCTCGAGCGTAAGGGAGGAGGAGAGTGGCGATGCTGCAATAATTGTCTTCTTATTTTCTTAGCGCCTTTTTGAAATATTTTACTCGTTAAAGCCCACAATTTAAAAAGTGTGTTAATACGCCAATGGCGTCAGGGAGAAAATCATGAGGCTTGCCTCAGTCTATATCGCAGTGGTGCTAATTTGGTCTACCACGCCACTAGGCATCCGCTTCAGTGTGGATTCGTTAGACTTTATACAGGCGTTGGCCATTCGCATGTGGTTAAGCCTAGTGTTGTGTATTGCATTAGTGAAAATGATGGGCATTAAGGTGCTATGGACACGTGCCGCGCTAAACAGTTATGCCTTAGGCGCCATGGCCATTAGCGGTGCCATGCTGTGTGTGTATTGGGCTGCACAAATCCTCCCCAGTGGTTTGATCGCTGTTGTGTGGGGTTTAGCGCCATTGGTGGTGTGTATTTATGCTTGGAAATTAATTCCCAATTCCACCATCGGTTTAAGCCGTTTGTTGTGCATGCTGCTGGCGGTATGGGGCTTATACACAATATTTTCTCATCAAATTAGTTTGGGTTATGAAATGGTATTGGCATTGTTGGTGTTATTGCTAGGGGTGAACTTACATGGGCTTAGTTCGGTTTTATTACAACGTTTTCAACTGTCACCTAATCAAGGCATCATTCATCCGTTGGCACAAACCACAGGGGCACTTATTCTATCGGCACCGGTTTATGCTTTGGTATGGATCAATTTTAGTGGCCCTTTGCCGGATGAAATTAGCCTGACGTCTATGTCAGCGGTTGCTTATTTGGCAACGTTCGGGTCGGTGGCGGGTTTCATTGGCTACTTTTATTTATTGAACAATATGACGGCTGCCAACGTGTCGCTGATAACCCTCATTACTCCGGTGTTAGCATTGCTTTTGGGCAGTTATTTGGCTAACGAAAGACTATCGGCTGATACATGGATAGGGGCGTCAATGATCATGCTGGCACTCTTTATTAATCAGTTTTCACAGCTACGCTCCATGGCAGGGAAGTTAGCTCGGGTTTCATTTACTCGGGCTTAGGGCTTGCTCCATGAATAAAGAGTGTGAGGATTTATTCTTGAAAAAAGCTAACAAAAAATCTGAAGCGGCCGATACGCTTTTCAAGACTTGGGGTTTGTGTATCCAGAATTTGAAAGGAGTGTTTGCATGAAACAATTGGCAGGGTTGCTTGGCATGACCCTTTTGCTGCTGACCATAGGAGGTTGCAGCATGTTGGGCTTTGGGGACGACGAGGAAGAAGTGGAAGATGTTGCTGGAGGCGGCCAGGAATCTTTGCTTAAGCCCATGGAAACTCAAGTTGACCCTGTGGCTCCTCTTATTTTACGTGTAGTGGGTTATGGGGCGATTAACCCAAGAGCAAAAGGGCAGAGTAAAGTTCAGCAACGTTTGATGGCCATTCGTGCCAGTCGCTTAGATGCCTATCGGTCTATGGCCGAACGAGTATACGGTGCCAAAATAAGCGGTAGTTCTACCGTGCGAGATTTAGTCGTACAAAACGATAGTTTCCGCAGCTATGTAGATACTTTCATTCATGGTGCCAGAGTTGTCTCTGCTGATGTACAAGAAGATGGCAGTGTTGAAACCATTTTAGAAATGGTTATAGATGCAGGCTTTAGAAATTGCTTAACCACAGAAAACAGCATGCGCTTTAATGCCGATTGCCGCTCACCAGTGATGTTAAATGGTAAAGGGGGTGGCATGCGTACCAGTCGTTATCAGGATGTTAATCGGGTACAAAGTCAATCTAGTATTCCCGAAACCAATCACTATTTTGTCGATTAAAACTCATTTAATCATTCATGGTTACATTATGAATTTGAGAGCAGAGGTAGGGATAATGCGTTCCATAATGCTTTCTATTTTTTTTCTTTTTGCAGTAAATGTCGTGGCCGTTGAATTAACGGCTGTGGGCTCATCTGCCATGAGCAAAGATTTAGAAGAAAGCCGTGATAAAGCGATTCGTGATGCATTACGCCAAGCTTCTTTACAGTTAGGTGGCTCTATTCACTCATCGCAAATGTTGGTGGACGGTTTAGTCACCAGTGACCAGATGAGTTTAAAAAGTAATGGTCAGTTTCGCCATGTTAGAGTTTTAGAAGAAAAAATTAATCAAGGGATTTTGGAAGTTAAAATTCGTGCCGAATTTTTTGAAGGCGGACAGTGTAAGGTCAACCAAGGTAATGGCTACCGAAAGGCCGTAGCCGTAGCGGGTTTTGCTTTGCAAAACCCTAAAGAGTCTTCCATTGGCCATCTTATAAATATTGAACAGCGCTTGTCTGGTGTTATGGCCAACACCATAAATGGTCGGCATCGTTTACATGCCATGGACAGTGGCCATGTGTTGCTGTTTTCAAGTATTGACCGTGCTCCTTCTTCACAAAATAACCTTCAAAAATTAAGTAACAGTGTTGAGCTGGCCAAAGAGCTTGGGGCGCAGTTTGTGGTCAGTGGTGTTATTCGTGATTTGGCCATGATTAACCCTGATGCAGATACAAGAAGAGTATGGGACGCGCCCTTAGATTTTTTAGGGCTATCTCGCGAAAAACGCTTAAGAAATTTTGCCATGGATGTTTATGTGCATGATGGTATTAGTGGTTCTTTAATGTTTCAAAACACTTATGCCACCCAAGGAGTTTGGCCCTATGATGACCATCATAAAACAGGGTTTGCCACACCGGTATTTTGGAAAAGTGATTTTGGTGCCCAAGTCAAAACGCTTTTATCCACTGTGGTGGATGATTTAAATGCTAATTTGGGGTGTCAGCCTTATATGGCAAAAATAATTGATGCTCATGGGGATTATGTTCGATTAGACACGGGGGGCAGTGTGGGCATGCGCCCAGGTGATGAACTCACCGTATTTAGAAGCAGCACTTTTTATAACTTTGACCAAGAAAACCTTGTTCAACTTCAGGATACCAAGGTGACCGCTACTATTACTCAGGTTCAACCCAGGTTTGCCATTGCTAAGTTAAATAAAACGGCTGGTCGTTACGCCATTCAACAGGAAGATGTTGTAGTGGCTTGGTAGAGCCTTTTTTTATTCTAAATTTGAATATAAACTTTTAGCTAAGTCAGAAAGCGCCTTCTATACTTGAATTAGTGCGTCTAGTTTGATCTCTTAAATAAGAATCCATACGGTTTGTTTACAAGACGCTTACGTTCTGCAGGAGGCTTCATGAATAAGCACATTGCCGTTATAAATACCCCAAAATATAACCCAGATAAATACTTTGAGCGCTTTGCAAGACAGGTCCGGGAAAATAAAGCGACCAAGAAAACCCCTATTGTTCTTATAAATACCGACTACCCAAATGGGCTGCCCTCAACTCTAGTGAACTTAGGCGTACACTTAGTGGAAGGGCACGGTAACCATGAAGCAGATTTTAAATTGGCCAATTTAGAAGAAGCTGCACATGTTCTTATTTTAGCAAAAGACGAATTTGAACTGGACAGTGACAGTTTGACGTTTGACTTATGTTACCGGATGAAAGAGCACGGCTTAGCTTATCGGGTCATTGTTGAATGCGTAGAAGATGAAAATCGAGACCGTTTAAAGCGCATTGGGGTTAAGTCAGTTATTCGTCCCATTCGCTCTTATCCTGAAATCTTGGTACGGGCCATGGAAAGCCCTGGGGCCGAAGTATTAATTGAAGATATGTTTACCCGTGCTAACGATCATTTCATGCGTTTCTCGTTATGGCTTGAAGGAGATTTATGGCGAGATGTCGTTTCATCTATGATGTCCTCTAATATAGGTACACCGTTAGCTTATGTGAGTAAAGAAGGTAAAGTTTGCAACCACCCTGCAGGAGATGAAAAAATTTACGGGCAAAGTATTATTATGCTGGTAAGAACAGAGGCTATACCTACTGACGAGCAAGTCACGGAAGCTTTTCGAACATTTCATGATCATGGTATGTCGGCATAAAAATAAAGCCCTAATGGGCTTTATTTTCTTTTCTACAACTTACATTCAGTTAGTGCTCGGTTAACTCTAATTGATCGTCTGTGGCTTTATGGCTTTGCGAACAGGAATAAGATTTAGAAACGTTTCCCTTTTCATCTAAAGAATGAAGATAAACATCAAAGCCCCAAAGTGTTCTAAGGTGCTTAATAACATCCATGCTTTCTTCATTTAAGGGTATGTTATTTTGTCGATAATGATGGAGGGTTAATGAACGATCTCCTTCCATATCAACACTATACACTTGAATGTTGGGCTCTCGATAAGATAGGTCATACTGCTTAGCCAGGTCTTCACGCACTTTCATATAGCCATCATCATCATGAATGGCTTCAATTTGAATGTGCATTTTACGGTCGTCATCCAAAATAGAAAATAATTTTAGATCACGAATGAGTTTTGGAGATAGATACTGCAATACAAAACTTTCATCCTTAAAATTTTTCATGGCAAAGTGCAAAGTATCTAGCCAGTCACTGCCAGCAATATTTGGAAACCACTTTTTGTCTTCTTCAGTGGGATGTTCGCAAATGCGGCGAATATCACTCATCATATTAAAGCCCAGTGTATAGGGGTTAATACCGCTAAAATAGGGGCTATCAAAACCTGGTTGGAAAATAACGTTAGTGTGGCTATTTAAAAATTCCATCATAAAGCCATCAGTGACGAGTCCTTCGTCATATAAAGAGTTTATGAGTGTGTAGTGCCAAAAAGTGGCCCAGCCTTCATTCATAACTTGGGTTTGTCTTTGTGGATAGAAATATTGCGCTAATTTTCTGACAATGCGCAGAATTTCCCGTTGCCAAGGCTGCAGCAATGGTGCATTTTTTTCAATAAAATAAAGTAAATTCTCCTGAGGTTCTGAGGGAAAAATTTTGTCTTTTTTTACGTTTGATTTTTCTTGTTGTGGAATGGTTCGCCACAAATCATTAACTTGTTGTTGTAATATGTCTTCCCTTTCACTTTGGCGCAGCTTTTCATCATTTGCACTAATCGGTCTGGGACGTTTATATCGATCGACTCCGTAGTTCATTAACGCGTGGGCTGCATCAAGGATATGCTCTACAGCATCTACACCATGGCGCTCTTCACATTTCTTAATATAGTTTTGTGAAAAAACTAAGTAATCAATGATGGCGCTAGCATCTGTCCAAGTTTTAAATAAATAGTTTCCTTTGAAAAAAGAATTGTGGCCATAGCTGGCATGGGCAATGACCAGCGCCTGCATACACATGGTATTTTCTTCCATTAAATACGCAATGCAAGGGTCACTGTTAATGACGATTTCATAGGCTAAACCCATTTGCCCCCTTTGGTAATTTCCCTGGGTATGCAAAAAATGTTTACCATAAGACCAGTGATTATAGGAGATTGGCATGCCGGAAGATGCATAGGCATCCATCATTTGTTCTGCACTGATTACTTCAATTTGATTAGGGTAAGTATCTAACCTAAAGCCTTTAGCAATTCGGGCGATTTCTTTATCGTAAGTTTCCAGTAATTCGAAAGACCATTCTGATCCTTCTGATATGGGTTGGCGCTTTTTAACAGGTTTATTATCTTTATTATTCATACCGCTTCCTTAAGAGCCTTACGTGAAAATAGGTCTCTGAAGATGGGGAAGATATCGTCAGCACGAGTGATTTGCTCCATGGCAAATCGATCTCCTAAGCTGCCTCTTAAGTCTTCATAGGCATGCCATAATGCTTGGTGGGCATTGGGTGTAATTTCAATATAAGCAAAGTATTGCAACAGAGGCATAATTTTAGTGCTTAAAATTTGTGCGCACTGTGGGCTGTCATCGTCCCAGTTATCGCCATCGCTGGCCTGAGCGGCATAAATATTCCATTCACTTGGGCTATATCTGTCTTGAATAATTTCTGACATTAATTCAAGAGCACTGGATACTATGGTGCCGCCAGTTTCACGAGAATAAAAGAATTCTTCCTCGGTGACTTCTTTGGCACTGGTGTGATGACGTATAAATACCACCTCCGTTTTTTCATAACTCCTTTGTAAAAATAAATACAGTAAAATATAAAAACGTTTGGCCATGTCTTTTATTTGTTGTGTCATGGAGCCGGAGACATCCATCACGCAAAACATTACAGCTTTAGTACTTGGGATGGGTTCCTTAATAATATTGCGGTACTTAATATCAAAAGTATCGATAAAAGGAATTTTACGAATTTTCCCTTCTAACTTTTGAATGTGCAAGTTTAATTCTTCAATCAATTTTTTGTTACGAAGATCGATGTCTTTATTTTCTTCTTTTTCAAGCTCTGCTAGGGCCTCTTTTAATTTGCGCCGTGAGCTAGCCGATAGGGCAATTCGTCGGGCCTGTGCTGAGCGCATGGACCTAACAATGGCAAGGTTATTGGCCGTGCCTGAAGTGGTGAAACCAGCACGCCGAAACTCCACTTCATCGTGTTGATTTAAGGTTTTTTTCACCATGTTAGGTAAGGCTAGATCTTCAAATACATAATCTAGAAATTCATCTTTGCTTATATAAAATGAAAAATCATCAATCCCTTCCCCTTGATTGCTGGCTTGTCCTTCTCCAGAGCCTCCGCCAGCAGAACCTTTTGGCCGCAGAATTTTATCGCCCGCATGAAATTCTTTGTTACCGGGTAATACACGTTTTCTTATGCCGCCACTGCCGTGGCTAAAAACAGGCTCGCTGGTGTCTTTAGTGGGAATGGTGATTTTCTCGCCACGCTCCATGTCGGTAATGGAGCGCTTGTTCACCGATTCCGTCACCGCCTTTTTTATGTGCTTTTTATAGCGACGTAAAAAACGCTGACGGTTTACCATGCTTTTGTTTTTGCCGTTTAAACGGCGGTCAATGATATAGCTCATATCAACTCCTCCCGCCATTTGTATGACAACTGTAATTGATATCCATATAGCCTCACTTATCTAACTATTAAAAAGTTAATAGTATGTATTTATTGAGACTTACGAACACGCAAGTACCATTCAGAAAGCAAGCGTACTTGTTTCTCTGTATAGCCACGCTCAATCATGCGCTCTACGAAATTGTCATGTTTTTTCTTGTCATCACTGGAACCTTTCGCATTAAAACTAATGACAGGCAATAGATCTTCAGTGTTGGCAAACATTTTCTTCTCAATGACGCTCCTCATTTTTTCATAAGACTGCCAGCTAGTGTTTTTACCTGAGTTATTGGCTTTAGATCGTAATACAAAATTAACCACTTCGTTACGGAAGTCTTTTGGATTGCTAATGCCGGCTGGTTTTTCAATTTTTTCAAGTTCTTCGTTAATGGAAGCTCTATCTAAAATCTCACCGGTTTCAGGATCGCGGAATTCTTGGTCTTGAATCCAAAGGTCAGCATAGGTTACGTAACGGTCAAAGATATTTTGTCCGTACTCACTGTAAGATTCTAAATAAGCCGTTTGAATTTCTTTACCAATAAACTCAACATATTTAGGGGCCATGTACTCCTTAATGTAATTTAAATAACGATCAGCCAGTTCTTGAGGGAATTGTTCTTGTTCGATTTGTTTTTCTAATACATACATCAGGTGTACTGGGTTAGCGGCAATTTCAGTGGCATCGAAGTTAAAGACGCGGGATAAAATTTTGAATGCAAAACGAGTTGATAAACCGTTCATGCCTTCATTGACACCTGCGCTATCATGATACTCTTGAATAGACTTGGCTTTAGGGTCGGTATCTTTTAAGTTTTCACCATCATAAATGCGCATCTTACTGTAGATGCTAGAGTTTTCAGGCTCTTTTATACGAGATAAAACAGAGAATTTAGCCAACATGTGTAGGGTATCGGGTGCGCAAGATGCTTTGTAGAGTGAACTGTGTTTAAGCAGTTTTTCATAAATATGCACTTCTTCACTGACTCTTAGGCAGTAAGGCACTTTGACGGTATACACCCTGTCTATAAAGGCTTCATTGGTTTTATTGTTTTTAAAGGTTTGCCATTCGCTTTCATTTGAGTGAGCTAGGAGAATGCCATCGAATGGAATCGCTCCCATGCCTTCGGTGCCATTATAGTTGCCTTCTTGAGTGGCGGTTAATAATGGGTGTAGCACTTTAATGGGCGCCTTAAACATCTCCACAAATTCCATTAACCCTTGGTTAGCGCGACATAACGCCCCTGAGAAACTATAGGCATCAGGGTCATCCTGGCTGTATTCTTCCAGCATGCGAATATCCACTTTACCCACTAAGGATGAAATATCCTGATTATTTTCATCTCCGGGTTCTGTTTTAGCCACGGCCACTTGATCAATGATGCTGGGATACAGCTTAACCACTTTGAACTGGCTGATATCCCCTTTATATTCTCGTAAGCGTTTGGCGGCCCATGGTGACATGATGCCATTTATATAACGCTTAGGAATGCCAAAGTCTTCATTTAAAATGGTGCCGTCTTCTTCGGGGTTAAATAAACCCAAAGGCGATTCGAACACTGGAGAGCCTTGAATGGCATAAAATGGAATTTTTTCTACTAGGTGTTTAAGGCGTTCGGCCAATGATGATTTACCACCACCTACAGGTCCTAATAAATAAAGAATTTGTTTTCTTTCTTCAAGTCCCTGAGCGGCGTGGCGAAAATAAGAAACGATTTGTTCAACAGCTTCTTCCATGCCGTAAAATTCGCTGAAAGCTGGGTAACGTTTAATAACTTTATTGGAAAATATGCGACTTAGCCTAGAGTCGGAGGCTGTGTCGACAAGCTCTGGTTCTCCTATGGCCATTAACATACGCTCAGAGGCACTGGCATAGACACCAGGATCATCCTTACAGAGCTGCAGGTACTCTTGAAGGCTTATTACTTCCTCCTGAGTCGTTTTATATCTATCTTGATAATGATTAAAAATGCTCATTGCTAACCTCACCCATAGTTTTTATCTGTGCATCGGCTTACTCTCGAATAAATCTACATCCATGTATCAAATTTAGACTTATTTAAGTCCGCTGTATTCCTTTAATTAGTGGCTTTCAAATGTATTGATTTTAAGACGTCAATTTTTTAATGCCTTAAGTAATAATGTGCATAGGTCATGCCTTTATATATTTTTTAACTAATATTTTTAGGTGGGGTGTGTGATAAAAGGAATATGACTTGATGGGAAAGCTGAAAGTTGAGTGGGTGTTTTAACAAAATACAGGATATGAGCGAAAAATCGATGAGCAATTTTCCTTACGATATACTGAAAATATTGTAAGGAAAAAGCAGATAAACAAAGGGGCTTAGCCTTGTTCTATGTCACTTGGTTGACTGATTTTCCAGTCTTCAAAGCCGCCATCTAAACTGTAAACCAACTTAAAGTTTTGTTCGCTGAAATATTGGGCTGCCCCTTGGCTGGAGTTGCCGTGATAGCAACATACCACCAGTGGTGTTTCTTTATTGGTAGCTGCTATAAATGGCGCCACATTGTCATTATTTAAAGAGGTTGCGCTAGGGATATGGCCTGCGGCAAAGCTTTGCCCGTCGCGAATATCGACAATATTGACCACCTGTTTATTTTTTAACTCAACTAGCTGCTGGATACTAATATGTTCAAACATTCATTTTCTCGCTGGATAGATGCATCATCAATTTAAAGGGCTTGGCGATATTGTTTACCGGTTTCAACATGTAAGAGGGTAAGTGGTCCTCCCCATACACAACCCGTGTCTAAGCCTGTTATTTGAGGGTGATCAAACATGCCCTCAAGTGCTGCCCAGTGGCCAAATAATAAACGATTTTTTTTAAGTTGATGGGGATAGTTAAACCAAGGTTTGTAGTCCCCCATTGATTGATTACTGCTTTGCTTACTTTCTAATTCTAATTGACCATTAGGACCCAAAAAGCGCATACGAGTAAAATAATTAATAATCACTCTTAAGCGGTCAGTTCCTTGTAAATCATCAGACCAAGTATCCGGAGTATTACCGTACATGGTTTTGTAAATGGATTTATGACGGGAACTTTTTAATACGATTTGCACTTCTTTTGAAAGGGCTTTGGCTGTTTTTAAATCCCACATAGGGGGGATGCCCGCATGGCACATGGCTAATTTTTTGTCTTTATCCCAATGAAACAATGGTTGTTTACGAAGCCATTCAAGAAGAGTGTTGGCATTGGGGCTTTTTGCAATAAGTGCTAGCTCATTGTCTTTTTTAACTTTTTTCTCGCCATAGGCAATGGCCAATAAATGCAGGTCATGGTTGCCCAATACTATTTGCGTGCTTTTACGAATGGAATGTAAAAACTCCAACGTACCTAGGCTATCGGGTCCTCTATTGACTAAATCACCCACACACCATAACTGGTCACGGCTTTCATCAAACTTAACTCTGTCAAGTAAGCGTAATAGGGGGTCTAGGCAGCCTTGTATGTCGCCTACCGCAAAAGTTCTGGACATAATTAATGCACTTTGTGAGGGGCAGCTAATGTAAAGGGAGGAATTTCAACATGAAACAGATCACCATTAGCGTCTTTAAGATCATAATTGCCATGCATGGTGCCCACAATAGATTCCATTACAGTGCCGCTAGTATAGGTAAAGTGCTCCCCTGGCAAAATATAGGGTTGCTGTCCTACCACACCATCCCCATGAACCTCTTGATTTTTTAAGGTGTCGCCATTGGTGACAATCCAATGACGGCTTACTAGCTGTACTGTTTGTGGGCTGTTATTGGCAATGGTGATGGTGTAGCTAAAAACAAAGCGGTTTTTATCTATACGTGATTCTCTTTTTAAGTAGCGAGTTTTCACCGTGACCAAAACATCCTGGTTAATCATCGGTTTTCTCGCTTTCAGATAAATAGGTGCCTTCAATTTTATTGTCAAAAATGTAGTCACTTATTAATACAAATTCTGCTAATGACAAACGTTCTGGTCTTAACGACGGGTCAATGCCTAAGCTTTCAAGTTGCTCTGAACTAATCACTTTCTTCAAATTATTTCGTAGCGTTTTGCGACGCATGGAAAAACTAGTACGCACCACGTTCTCTAGGGTGCGGTGATCTTTTACTGGATGTGGCAATGTTTCGTAAGGGACTAGGCGCACAATGGCGCTGTCGACTTTAGGGGCTGGATGAAAAGCCTCTGGGCCTACGTCGAACAAATTTTGAACTTCGCAAAAGTATTGAGCCATAATAGATAGGCGCCCATAATTTTTTTCACCAGGGCCTGCAGCCATACGTTGCACGACTTCTTTTTGAAGCATGAAGTGCATATCTTTCACGGTGCCAGAATAGCTTAGTAGGTGAAAAATAAGTGGAGTAGATATGTTGTAAGGTAAATTACCAACAATGCGCAGTGGTCGTTCATCAACTTTTAATTGGTTGAAATCAAATTTCAACGCATCGGCCTCGTGTACCACAAAACCTGGGGAGTTAAAGAATTTAACTTTAAGCCCTGGAATTAAATCGCGGTCGAGTTCCACTACATTTAAATGCCCTTCGGTGGCATCGAGTAATAATTCTGTGATGGCCCCCATACCCGGACCAATCTCTACGATGTTGTCACCTTCACGAGGGCGAATGCTTTTAACAATATTGCGAATAACATTTTGGTCGTGCAAGAAGTTTTGTCCAAAGCGCTTACGGGCTTGATGGCCCATGGGTTGGCGACTCATGTTAATCGTCCTTCTTGCTTTGGCTGAGTGTTAAATATTTGCGGATTCATACTGCTGATCCTTTGTGGTTTTTACAGCTGGCCATGTGAGTAGCATAGTTGATGGCGGTATGTAGACTGCCTTCATTTGCTGTGCCTGTGCCTGCTAAATCTAAGGCGGTGCCGTGATCGACAGAGGTGCGAATAATGGGCAAGCCTAAAGTAATATTTGCCGCTTGACCAAAGCCTTTATATTTTAAGACAGGCAAACCTTGATCGTGATACATGGCCAGCACAGCATCGCCATTTTGTAATACTTTATCGGTAAACAAGGTGTCTGCGGGCAGTGGGCCTGTAAGAGTAATACCTTTTTGGCGTAACTCATCAAGGCAGGGCTCAATCACTTCGATTTCTTCCATGCCCATGTGCCCACCCTCCCCAGCATGGGGGTTGAGGCCGCATACTAGTATGTTGGCATTGGGCAAGGCGAAATATTGTTTTAAATCTTTATCGAGAACATTCACTATTTGAGTTAAGCGCTCTTTGGTAATGGCCTGACTGACATCTTTTAAAGGTAAGTGAGTCGTCACCAGAGCCACCATTAGTCCTTGCGTGGCCAGCATCATCACCACTCGTTCAGAGTGCGTGTACTCTTCTAGAAATTCAGTGTGGCCTGAGAACGCAATACCTGCATCATTAATGATACCTTTATGCACTGGAGCTGTGACCATGGCATCATAGATTCCATCTAAGCAGCCTTGGGCGGCATGAGTTAGGGTATCTAATACATATTGACCATTGAGTTTGTTAAGCTGGCCAATGACTTCTGGAGTGGCCATGGGAATTGGATTGACCCAAATCTCACCGACCGCTGCAGGCGTGTGATCTTGAGGATCAAATAATTTAATCATCAGTTCAATGCCCATGTGCTGAGCGCGACGCTTTAGTAATTCGGGATCACATATGGCCACAATTTGTTGTGTTTGTGGTTTTTGAGCCAGCATGACGGTTAGGTCGGGGCCAATGCCCCCTGGCTCGCCAACGGTTAAAGCAAGCCTACAGGTCATCTTTTACTTCCACGTAGGCTTCGGTGCGGATTTGGCGCAACCAAATTGGCAGCTCTTCTTCAAAGCGGCGAGTGTACAATAACTGGCGGGCTTGGTTACGTTGAACTTCTTGACCCATGTCTTTGTTTCTGTAATCGGTTACCTGCAAAATATGCCAGCCAAAACGCGATTTGAAGGGCTTACTCACTTGATCTTTTTTGGTTTTTTTCATGACCTTTTCAAATGCAGGTACCATGTCACCATCATTAACCCAGTTTAAATCACCGCCGCTAACTTTACTGCCTGGGTCATCACTGAACTCTTTGGCCAGTTTGGCAAAGTCTTCACCTTTTTTAATGCGTTGGTAGAGTTTTTCAATCAGTGCCTTGCTTTGCGCATCATTACGGATTTCATTTTCACGCACTAGAATATGGCGGGCACGAGTTTGCTGAACCAGCTTGGTAGTACCACCACGTTGGTCGGTAATTTGAATTATATGAAAACCGCTGGCGCTGCGAATAGGGTCACTCACTTGGCCTTTTGTTAAGTCGGGCACTACATTGGCAAATAAGGAAGGCAGTTCAGCCTCTTTACGCCAGCCTAAATCACCGCCTTTAAGCGCGTTTCGACCTTCTGAGTTGGCCACGGCGGCTTGCGAGAAATCAGCACCTTTGCGAATTTTTTTCACCAGATTCTTGGCTTTCTTTTCTGCTTTATTAATTTGTTCTCGGTTGGCTTGAGTCGGTAACTGAATAAGAATATGGCCTAAACGATATTCTTCACCTGTGGCCGTTTTACCACGGGCACTATTTAAGAATGCATCAATGTCTTGTTCGCTAATTTGAATTTTGTCGCCCACTCGGTAGCGCTGAACTTCAGACAAGAGACGCTCGCGTCGAATTTGTTCGCGAGCTTGGCTGTATTCTACACCGTCTTTCTCAAGTGCTTTTTTAAACTTCTTTAAAGACATGCCGTTTTGGCGAGCAATGTTCTCAATGGTTTGATTAAGCTGTTGATCACTAACACGCATGCCGGAACGTTCAGCCATTTGCATTTGAATGCTTTCACTGATTAATCGATCAAGCACCTGTTCATGTAAAACGTTATCAGGTGGAAGGCGCATTTTTTGGCTCTGTTTTTTCAATATACCAATGCGTTCTTTTAGCTCGCTTTGCATGATGACTTCATCATCTACAATGGCCGCGATACTGTCGATAGTTTGAAGTTGCGCTTGAGAGAATCCACTGGCGGATAATAAACCGGCCATTAGAAAAGTACGCCAATGCTTTTTAATCATTATTAAATTGCCCTACTTGAATCTGAAATTTTTATTGTTAATAAATGCGAGATGTTCAGTGAATTAATAATCATGAATTTCTCTTTCGTCATAACCTAAAATACGCTCACCCAACATGCTGTCGGTGTCGGTACCCAATACCCCAAGTCCTTTAAAGTGCACTTGTATTAGATATTGGTAGTCTTTAGTTTTATCGCTTCGAGTGTGTTCTTCGTATGTAGCCTGCACACGCCAGCAGCAGTTTTGGTATTCAATGCCAGCTAAGCCTTCAATGCTGGCAAAGTTGCTGTCATCTTCTTTTTTATCAGCAAGTTGCTCGTCGGTATAATCCCATATGTCATGTTTCTTTTGTGCATAGAAAGCCCAGCGGTCATTGATTGGGGCAAAGAAAGCTAATCCAACTTGTTTTTGTCCTGCTACGCCTTCTGAGGCAGCCTCAACAAACGTAAAGTTCATGTCTAAAAGCCAACCGTTTTCACCTTGGTAATTTAATTGCGCACTGGCTTTTTCAATTTTTTCCTCTGTCTCTTCAACGCCTGTAATGTCTGTAAAAGAGCCTTTGTTTGGATTATATAAAATATCGGCTTTTGCGCGCCAGCCTGGGTAAAACAACCATTGAACCTCTCCAGCGTAAGACGACTTATCAATTAAATCAGTGTCGGTTTGTTTTGCAGAACTACCAGCGGTTTTTAAAACTCTTCGATCTTCAAAATAGTGAATTTGGCCCATGCTGGCGCTAAAGACCTCTAAACCTATGTTGTTTAAAAATCGAGTAGTTAAACCGAAAGTAATTTGCTTGGTATCTCCCACTCGGTCGTAACCCGTAAATCGGTTAGGGCTAAATAATTGGCTGTAGCTGAAGCTTGTTTGGGTCGTATCGAATATTGGAATCTGGCTCTGGTCTTCGTAAGGTATGTAAGCTGCCATGATTCTTGGCTCTAAAGTTTGTATAAAGTCACTTTGAAAAAAGTTAAGACTACGCTCAAAATACATACCTGCATTAATACTACTGATGTAAATGTCACGACTTACCTCATCTTGATAGCCATAACTAATGGCATCCTCATCAACATTTTGAAAGTTGTATCGAGTAGACATTAACTGCAGGTTAGGCTTAATAAATCCCCAAGAATTTTCAAGTGGATAGTTTAATGTCAGCTCAGCATGAAAGCGTTCAGCATTTAATTGGTCACCACCAGTTAGATCTACGTCATTTCGCTCAAATACAGTGGCTTGGGTGGTAAGTTGATAGTCAAACTGATTGGGTTCAAAACTATTTTCACGTGAAAGCGTTATCTGCGGGAGGCGATGATATGGCTTATCATTATCTGCGATGGTCTCATCTTTGGTTTGAGACTTTTCTATTAAGGTTAGAAAGTTCCATACACCATCGTTGTATTCCAACTCAGCATTTTGTTTTAAGTAACTGCTGCGATCGATGAGGCCTAAGCTACTAAAGTCATCGCTGTAATCTACATCGCTGACTTCTTCATAGTTTATTCTATCTTGCCAAAATTCAGTAATATTGCCCACATGGTGAAAGGATTTAGACCACCGCTCTTTATCTCGTTGATCATCCAGCTGGGTATTGTAATTTTCTAACGACTCATCGCTTAGATTTGCGACGTCTTCATCTGATAGCTCTGTAAAGGATGAGTTGTGGGCACTGTCATTTCCGATATAGCCAAGTCTAAGGGTGCCTTCACCGAAAATATTTAAATAGCGAAATTCGTTTTCGGTCAAAATGCCGTGGCCATCCAAGTATCTTGGCGTAAGAGTGTCGTCATAGTTTGGGGCGATATTAAAATAAAATGGAGTTGCGAAATGCTCTACATTTAGCTCTGTTTTTTCCAAAGTTAAATCACCACCGCTGCTAACATTGTTGGCGCTTAAACTAATTTGTGGATTTAAAAAGCCGGTTAAACGACCTTTACCTAGAGGAAAGCGAAAATAAGGTAAATATAAAATGGGCACTTCTTTAATACGCAAGCGAGCATGAAAGGCTTCGCCGTATCTTTTGGCTTGATACAAATGAATTTCACTGGCTTTAATGTCCCAGTCATTGTGGCCCGGCTCACAAAAAGTGTAGCTGCTATCTAAAAGGTGCAAACTTTTATCGGCATCAACATTTAAGCTTTGCGCGTCGCCACGCAAATGCAAGGGAGCAATCACATATTGAGCATTTTGCAGTTTGGCTAAACCGGATTGCGCATTGTAGTTAAGGAAATCAGCCGACATGTTCACGTCACCATTTCGGTATACCACGTCGCCTTTGAACTGGGCTTGCCCACTTTGCTGATTATAATGAGCTGAATTAGATTGAACCTGCTGGCCATTTTGCTGCAATTCAACGGATCCTACTAAGTGTGCCCCGCTTAATTCTTGGTATTCAGCCTTATCACTTTGCAGGTGAATTTCGTTGCTAGTGGATATGGTGAGTGATGGCGGCAAATAATCACCACTGCAAAAGCTGGGAAGTTTGGCTTGATGCTCCGCAGGAAGTTTGTCTCGCGTCACCCAATCCAATTGATCAAAAGATGTACTGGCGTTGACCTGCGTGTGGGATGCCACAATGGCAATTAATAGTAGCCCCAAGCGTGGCATATGGTTGAAATTCCTAATCAAAACTGAAACTTATGGTATTGTGCGGCACAAGACTAAAATTGTACGTTTTATCCTGGATAAGGGCCAGTGTTCATCATGGATGTACGCCAAGAATTGTTACAAGCCTGGGTGTGTCAAACACTCAAGGATATGAACCTATCGCAGCCACAAGGTTCCCTCACTACTGTATCGGGTGACGCCAGCTTTCGAAGGTATTTTCGTCAAGCGGTAACAGATGGCAGTTTTATCGCCGTTGATGCCCCACCGGATAAAGAAAATAACCCCGTCTTTGTCAATATAGCGCAAGCTTGGTATGAGCAGGGCATAAGCGTCCCTAAAGTGATTAAGGCCGATTTTGAACAGGGCTTTATGTTGCTAGGTGATATGGGGGATCAGCTGCTGCTGCCACTATTAAATGAAGCTAGCAGTGATGACTTATACGAGCAGGCCATGGATGCATTAATCACCATAGCCGGCAGTCATCACGCATTGCCACCCTATAATGAAGCTTTATTAGACAGAGAAATGGCCCTGTTTCGAGACTGGTTTTTGCTCGAACACCTTAATTTTGAATTAACCCGTAACGATGAACGCATCCTAAAAGACACATTTGAACTATTGCGTGAAAGTGCTTTAGGGCAAATTCAGGTGCCTGTGCATCGGGATTATCACAGCCGTAACATCATGGTGCTTAAAGACGGCAGCTTGGGGATCATTGATTTTCAGGATGCCGTACAGGGCGCAATTACCTATGATTTAGTGAGTTTGCTGCGAGATTGCTACATCTCATGGCCCCCTGAACAAGTGCATGATTGGGTAAAAGCGTATTTCAAAAAAGCCAAACAGGCTGGCATTATTGGTGCGATTAGCGAACAGCAATTTTTATTGTGGTTTGATTGGATGGGATTACAGCGCCATATAAAGGTGGCGGGTATATTTGCTCGATTGGCCATTCGTGATGGTAAATCGGATTATCTAAATGATATTCCACTGACCTTAAGTTATATCGTGTCGGTCAGTGCCGAGTACGATGCATTATCAGAATTTCATCAATGGCTGCATACTCGTTTATTGCCAAAAATTAACATGGACCTTCCTGAATTGGGTGGTACTTCATGAAGGCGATGATTTTAGCAGCAGGACTGGGTTCTCGCATGCGCCCGCTTACAGATCACGCCCCTAAGCCCATGTTAAAAGTAGCCGAAAAGCCTTTAATTGAGCACCAAATAAATAGACTGGTAAATGCCGGTATCACAGACATTGTTATTAATACCGCTTATTTGGCTGAACAAATAGAAAGCTACTTAGGGAATGGTGCCAAATTTGGGTGCGCGATTAAATACAGCCGCGAAGAAAAAGCACTGGAGACTGGTGGCGGTATTTTTAAAGCCCTGCCTTTATTGGGGAGTAGCCCTTTTTTGGTGGTGAACGGAGATGTCTGGCACGAACTGGACTATAAAAACCTCGTTAATAAAGAGATCTTTGGCTTAGCGCATTTGGTGCTGGTGGATAATCCAAGTTTTAATCGTGCTGGTGACTTCTATTTAAAAGAGGGCCACGCTAATACAGAGCAGGAAGGTGAGGCATTAACCTTTAGCGGAATCAGTATTTTAAACCCTAAACTGTTTGAGGAATGCGCTGAAGGAGCTTTTAAATTGGCACCGCTTCTTATTAAGGGAATGTCTGCGCAACAAGTAACGGCTGAGAAGTATCAGGGATATTGGCTTGATGTGGGAACACCGCAGCGCTTGAATGAGTTAAACGAGCACTTGAATAAAGACTAACTGTAAGTGGCATGTACGCAGAATGCGGTATTTACAAAAGTATATAGGTAGGCAGGTATGAATATTCGACATTTTGCCGGCAAGATTTTTGGCGCCTCATTGGGGTTAATGTTTGGCGGCCCCTTTGGCCTTCTTTTAGGGGTATTAGTGGGAAACGCATTTGATCAAATGTATGCGCGAAATCGGCCCACCCCAAAAGTAACCGCCAATAGCCAGAATATCTTTTTTCGGGTGACCTTCCTGGTGATGGGGCAGTTAGCGAAAAGTGATGGACGGGTAAGTCAGCAGGAAATTGAACAAGCTCAATTTATCATGAATCAAATGGGGCTTAACGAAAACCAACGCCGAGAAGCCATTCGCTATTTTAGTGAAGGAAAAAGTCCTCATTTGGACTTAAACCGAGAGCTACAACAGTTTATGCGCTCGGTGGGACATCGTGGTTCACTTATACAAATGTTTTTAGAAATTCAATTAAGCATGGCCTATGCCGATGGCAAGCTGAGTATGGAAGAGAAACGCTTGCTGGATAAAGTGTGTCGAATTCTAGGCATTAGCGCTTTGCAGTTTGAATTTATTCATGCCCGTGTGCGAGCCAGTCAAGAGCAGTTTCGTGGCCAGTTTAATGAATCGTTTAGCAGTACGGGTAATGAACTAAAAACCGCCTATGGTGTGCTGGGGGTTAACAGTGATGCCACTGACTCGGAAGTTAAAAAGGCTTATAGAAAACTTATGAGCCAGCACCACCCTGATAAACTAGTGGCTAAGGGATTACCTGAGGCCATGATGAAAATAGCAAAAGAAAAAACCCAAGAAATTCAAACCGCTTATGACAAGGTTCGCAAAGCTCGGGGTAAATAACGTAAACATTGTCACTGTTTACCCTTTTCTTTTAAAAGAGTTTTAGTCATTTCAATGCACTGAGTTTCCATTAATTTCTGGCAGCGATTCGCCAATGCCACTGCATCATTTTGTGTTAAGCCTTGAGTGCTGATGGGTTCTAAACATTTCACTCTTACCGTACCCGAATGCCACCTTTTGTAATTCATTGTGTGTTGTCTTAATGAAAAGCACACGGGTTGAATGGGCGCTTGCGCTTCAATGGCTAACTTAAAAGCCCCTAGTTTAAAGGGTAAGGGTTTGCCCCAGTTTCGAGTGCCCTCTGGGAAAATTAATAATGAAAGGTTTTTCTCGCGCATTATTTTGGCCGCAAGACCAAGCGCCTGTTGAGCTTTTTCTTTTTTAGCTCGCTTAATGACAATGTTGCCTGCCAAGAAAAATAACCAACCAATAAACGGAATATAAAGCAGTTCCCACTTGCCAAGAGCCACAGTGCCACGCCTAACAATGCTTTCAGCAAAAAACATATCTTCGGTGTCTTGGTGGTTACTTATGAGAATGGAGGGTTGTTCAGGACTGAGGCGTTCTTCGTTCTCTATTTCAAGCTTGGCTCCCCAATAGGCGAATAATACTCGGCTTACCGCGCTGCAAATATCCCCCATATTATTACGGTGTTTGGGTCGTAAAAGGGCAACGGGAGTCAAAAGAGCTGCCAGTATGGCTAGGGTAATAAACCCAAAAACAATGCGTAAAGGGTACATCTCAATCACCTTTGGCTAAGACACTTTCAGCGATTAAGGAATGATAACCTGACTGTAAAGCGCCCTTGTTATTATTAGATTATAGGCGTTATAAAAATAGCGGCGCTACGCTAATCAAATTAAGTCTTAAAATCAATGAGGCTCCATCACAATTATCGATGAAGTTAAGGGCGAGTTTTGATGGTGAGCCATGGGCTTAAAATCCCAAAATTAAGCTAGGCTGAAGGGATACTGTTTGCGGGGAATTGTTAAATGGACGTACACCTGCCGACATTGATTGGGTTACAATACTTTATTCGTTGGAATTAGAGAAAAATCATGAGCCACGCCTCACAAAAATCCCCTTTAATAGCCCCTTCTATCCTGTCTGCTAACTTTGCCTGCCTTGGCCAAGAAGTGGATAACGTGTTGGCAGCCGGTGCGGATATCGTGCATTTTGATGTAATGGACAATCACTATGTGCCTAATTTAACCATAGGCCCTATGGTATGTAAGGCTTTGAGAGATCACGGTGTGACCGCCCCTATAGATGTTCACTTAATGGTGAGCCCAGTTGATCGTATGATTACTGACTTTATTAAGGCCGGTGCCAGTTATATTACGTTTCATCCCGAAGCCACGGATCATATTGATCGCTCCTTGCAGATTATCAAAGATGCCGGCTGTAAGGCGGGTTTGGTATTTAACCCGGCCACGCCTCTTCATTACCTAGATTATGTAATGGACAAAATAGATATGGTGTTATTAATGTCGGTTAACCCAGGCTTTGGTGGGCAAAGTTTTATTCCATCTACAATAGACAAGCTTAAACAGGTACGCGGTTTAATTGATGAAAGCGGTCTAGACATTCGCCTAGAAGTGGATGGCGGTGTAAAAGTAGATAACATCGCTGAAATAGCAGCAGCGGGTGCGGATACTTTTGTGGCGGGTTCGGCCATTTTTAATTCACCAGATTACGCTCAAACCATCACTAAAATGCGTGAAGAAATAGCAAAAGGCACACGCTAATAGCATGGCTACAGGCACTTTTAGTACCTGTAGCCAGCTCTTCCATGGAATCTCACCCTCTAATTAGCACTTCTTATGATATTTACCCAAGATTATCCACAAGCCATTATTTTTGATTTGGATGGCACACTGGTCGATAGCGTGCCGGATTTATGCCGCGCATTAAATGAAGCCTTAAGTGATTTATGCTTGCAGCTGAATCAAACGCCATTGCAAGTGAGCAATGATCAAGTGCGCTTATGGGTAGGTAATGGAAGTCATACATTAATTGAAAGAGCGCTGCTGGGCTTAGATGTTTCCCTTGAGTATGTTGACCGTGTACATGGTTATTTTTTAACTCGTTATGAAGCGTGTGTGTGTGAAGAGAGCTATCTGTATCCTGGCGTTTTGGCCTTATTAACAGCCTGTCAGCAGAAGAAACTGCCCATGGCTCTTGTGACCAATAAGCCCATTGCTTTTGTGCCCGCTTTACTTAATAAACTGGGGATTAGTGAGTTTTTTGAAATATTATTGGGTGGTGACAGCCTTAGTGAAAAAAAACCCAGTGCTTTGCCTTTGTTGCATGCCGCCCAACACCTCAGTGTTGAACCTAGTAAATGCTTGATGGTAGGAGACAGCGAAGCGGATAGAGCGTCTGCCAAAAATGCTGCTGTTCCTTGTGTGCTGCTTGAGCAAGGTTACAATCAGGGGAAAGACCTCTCTCAATTGCACCCTGAGTGGCTGCTGAAAGACATTAAAAGCTTGTTGGTGACACTTTGTCCTAGATAGATATCGTGCATAGTTGACTATAAACAGACTGTCCTAATTTCCACACTAATAATATTCATTCTTATTTAATAATAAATTCAGTCCATTAACCTCTTGTTAACCCCTTGTTTACTAGTATGCTTCCCCAAAATGTGGACCTGTAGTCATATTTGGACAATATTGTTCCATTTTTAAGGGTATTCATGCCTGAACGAAATCTATTTAATGCGATCCATTAAAGATCGATATAGATACGTGGCAAACACATTCATAAAACGTTGGAATTCAGCAGTAGAGGGGCAGGCCATGAAAGTACATTTCATATACATATTGTTAATCATTTCATTGGCGCTGCCTAGATGGGCAAATGCTGCCTATGTAGACCTTCAATCAGGCTCACTGATGGGCATGATACACGCCACGGTAGGTGACAGCTTTTTTGATAATCATCACTTTAGTGGTGGTATGGGCTATGTGCCCAAACTGGATAATCATGCGGAAATGACGCTGTTCAGTTTGCGTTATCGCTACCAAAACCCTTATCGATTTAATTTTAATATTAAGGGGAAAGATTTACAGCTGAGCCCAATTAATTTCGGCACCAGTTTATTGTACGGGAAGCACAGTGATTTATTTCTTGAGCTGCCCGAGCAATACCCCAGCGGCTATTACAAGCCAACGGCGCTGCGCATTATTTTTAATTACCAAAGTATTTTACATATTTCAGAAAACACCGAAGTGTATTTCGATATTTCGGTATTGGAAGTGGGCTTGATTACCTACGTGCGCGAACCTGAATTCTTTATGGATAATTACGATTATTTAGGACTAGAAGGCATTACTAACTGGGGCTTTGGCGTTCGTCGTCATTTCTAACGAATTTGTGGAGATTATGAAATGAAAAAAATTGCCTCTTTATTTTTTATCATTGCCCTAAGTGGTTGTGAATATGAATTAAGCCCTTGGGAAACCGATCCTCACTGCCCTGGTGTTTCTGTTGAAGAAAACCTAGCGCGTCTAACGGCTTTTGAAGCGTCCATTGGCAAAGTAGATTCTTATCGTGTGGCCATCATTGGAGATCCACAGCAATATCCTGGGGCGTTTGAAGATACCATTGAATACATTAATACCCTTCCTAACGTTCACTTCACCTTAGTGGTGGGCGATTTAGCGGAAACGGGCGTGAAGGCCGAATTTGAATGGATGTGTAAAGCCATGTCTAAATCTAATATTCCAATGATTCCGGTTATTGGCAATCATGACTCCATTTCGTTTGGTCAGGATATTTGGTTAGACGTATTTGGTCCTTTTGACTTTGCATTTACCTATCAAAATACCCGTTTTGTGGCTTATAACGATAACCAATATGAATTTGGTGTACCACCTGATCGAGACTGGCTGCATGCACAGGCTCAACCAAATGAAGGTGAAGCGGATTTCGAACACATTATCGGTGTGAGTCACGTGCCACCATGGGATGATAATGAAGGGTTTGATGCAAGCTTAAGTGCCAGTGGCTATGAATTAACAGTGCATGGCCATGAATCAAGCTTCGACTTTTGGGAGCGTTCAGATGTGGGCTTGCCTCATTATATTACCACCCAAAATAGAGACCCAGGTTTTGGTATGTTAACTATTTATGCAGGTGCCGATGTGCCTTTGCAAGTGGATAACTGTACCCGCGAATGTACCACCACTACCCCACGAGTGGTTGATATCACGACGCCTGACCCACAATAGGCAAATAGTGAGCTTAGTAAAAATGTTAAAGGCCCAACAAGTGATTACTCGTGGGCCTTTTTTATCTTTAGATTTTAATCCCTGTTTTATTGCTAGTAAGTCGTTTAATTAGGGCTGCTTTCCTAGGGTAAAGACTCCGGCGGCATGCTTGTTGGTGCCATCAGCAGTTCCTAAATTGTAGCCCCCTGCAAACACGTCACCGGGCTTAACAAAGATGCCCCCTATGTTTCCAATAATGGTATTAGATATGAGCGTATTGGTGGTGCCGTCCATGACGGTGCCGTCCACTGAATTGGTTTGAAATTCAGGTTTGCGCGTGCCATCTGTGTTATTGGTCATTTGGCCGCTAAAATTAACCTCCCAAACTGATAGGGGGAGTGAATTGGGGTCGTTGATTTCTGACCCTGCTGTCTCTAATTTCATCTGACCGTTACTAATGGCACCATTATCAAAGTTCACATCAAATCGGCCCACTACGCTGCGCACAGCACCGTCATCGGCAAAGCCAATGCACTGAGCATAGTCGGTACAATTTGAGAAGTTACTAGAGAAGCTGGCGGTACCGGTAAGGGTATTGATATCGGCTCGCTCTGCTGCCAACCAAAAGGCCAGTACTTCTTCCTCTTGACGGGTGCTGCTGTCGGTAAAGCCCATCTCGTCTTCATTAAGTTCATAAATGTTAATCACGCCATTAGGCTCAGCCAACCAAGCACCCCAACGAATATTAGTGCCTGCAGCCACATCGTCTTTTTGAATGTCGCAAATGATTCCTGCGTTTCCACATAATGCTAACGTAGTCAGTGAACTGACAGTTTTATTTGGATCCCCGGGTTTAGTAATGACCTCGGTTCGATCATACATTTGGCCATTTTCTTCTTGTTGTTCCGTCATAACAAAAATGGGGGTGTTATCGGTTTCATTCCATGAGCCGTCTCCCACAAACATTTCAATATCAACACTGGCGCGCCACTCTTCTTGATCTTGGGCGTCAGAGCCCAAGTGAGCGGTAAGTTGCTGAGTTTGAGCGCTGCCGTCTTCTTGAAAGTGCAGTGCCATTTCAGTGATAAATTCGTCAGCTGCGCTGGTGGGTTGAAAAACAAAGCGTTGTACATCTACATTGGCACTGGTCACAGGATCTATAATCGTTTGTGTTTCTAGTACTAGGTGGACATGACCGGGTGAGGCAACTGTAGTGCCATTTTTTGTTACGTCTCCGTTTAATAACGCATCTTGGATATTCGTTTCTAGATCACCAATGGCGGCTACGTTGTAATCCACATCAATTTGAATTTGATACTCGTCTACCGCACCTGTGCTGGTATTTATCACTTGGTAATGAAGCGTCATGCCGGTGCTGCTATCTTGAGCGCTGTAATCAAATGGATTAAAGCTGCCCACTTCAATGGCCATGGGGGAGCTAATCTGAGCTTCATGGGTATTAAAAATAGGGCGGCCATCAGAATCTAATTCATACCCTAAAGGCATGGCCATGAGGGCTAATTTTTCTGAGCTGATTAAATTAAATTGATCGTCAGAAATGACCGTAGTCGGCAATGGATTGGTAACCGTCTCAAGATCCGCGTAGGCGTCTTCAAAATCAAATAGGCCTAGAGGGTTAGGATCCACAACTGGGTCAGGTTCAGGATCAGGTTCAACATCCACGATGGGGTCCGGTGTGTTATCAGGGGTAGGGTCTTCAATAATGCCCTCTTCAATGGCTTCTTCCACTGAATCTTCTTCAGCTAGATCTATGCCTAAATCAATGGCATTTTCTACTTCTTCTAAGCTGCCTAAATCAGCAAGGTTTTCTAGAGCAGCGGCTGCTAAATCATCAAGGTCTTGCCCTTCTGTGAGTATGCCGGCATCTAATAACTCATCCTCTAAATTGTCTTTGAGGGTCTCGGTATCTTGATTTACTTCCCGAGTATTTTTTTCATCAAGGGCGGCAATCACTTCTGCAAAAGCGTCTTGGGTACCCTCATTTAGCCCCTGCATTTCTAATTGAATGACAGATACTATTTCTGTCACAGTAGCGTTATCTGTACTGGTGTCGCTGGTGCTTTCGCCGTCAGAGTTAACGGCTACCACCGATCCAGTGTCATCACTTGAGTCTTCGTCAGTATCACTTTCTTCAGTGGCTTGTGCGTCACTATCACCGTCGCCAGTTTGGGCCACTTCTTCCTTTTCTTCTTCACTATTGTCATCGGTAGCGGCATTAACACTTAAAGATTCAGGAGCCGCTAAAAGTCCGACAGGAGGGGAGTCTGCACTCACACGGGTAAAATTAAAATCACTGCCTAAGCCAAGTTCAATGGTGCCTGAATCATTTTCAACGCTAATGCCGCCGCTGTACACGGCCATTACATAAGTGCCGCTGGCTTCTTGTTGCACTTCATAATTAGTACCGCGAATCCCTATGGATGCAGCAGGTGTATCCACCTTGTAAGCGCTTTTATCACCTTTACCTATCTGCCCACTGATGGTTCTAAAACCCCCTTTAACCAGTGTCATTAAAGCCTGCTCTTTATTACTGGTGTCCCCTGGTTGGTTAAATAAATAACTGCTGATGTCCATTTCGCTGCTGGCTTTAATGGTCATAAGGGCTTTATCTACAAAACGCAGTTGCACCGATCCTTTAGGGCCGGTTCTAATGATGTCGCCACTGAATATTTTTGAGCGCCGCTTAAGAGGCCGTGCCGTACCGTCTTGATCGGTGGCTGTGGCGACTCCTTTACTTAAGATGACATGAGCCGCGAGGCTTGCACCGTGCACAGGTAGGCAGATGAGCAAAAACACCATACTGCATACTAGGCTGAGTGATTTGAAATACTTCATTTTCTCTCCCCCTAAATATTGGTACTTTTATAAAAAGTATTTACGCCACTAAGTGATAGGTATCTGTCTTAGTGTTATTTAAAAACTGTAAGTTAAACCAAACTCGGCTTTTCCTCGTTTAAAGGTGTTTGCATCCAACGTGCTGTCGGTATAAATCAAACCATAGTCATTGTGAACACTGAAGCTACTGCTAAAGGCATAGCGCCAACCAAAACCAAAGGTAAAGGCTAGGTCTTTTCGCAATTCAGGTTGGGTTGAACTAATAGCATCATATTCACTGCTGACAATATTCAGCATCCAGTAGCGGCTACCTCTTGCTCCCCATAGGGTGGTCTTTTGATAACTAAAGCCTTGGTATGTTTTCCCGCTGAATTCGTTAACATCCTCTTCTGCCACGTCTGCACCAAACAGAATACTGGCTACCCAGCTGTGCTTTTTAGGGGCGCTGGCAAAGGAAAGGGTCACTTGTTGCTGAGTGAGGTCCCCGTCGGCGTTGTCGGCATAGCTGGTAAGCCCATAGTTCATGGCTAAGCCGTAACTGAAACCGCTTCGTAGGCGCCATTGGCTTTGCAGCATAGCGGTGCTGGAATCTAGGAAGTCTTCGCCATTAAGTTGCACAAACTGATAACGTCCAGCCGTTCTCCAGCGAATCGGCCCAGTGAAGAAGCTTATGCCTGCTTCGGCCATGGCGGTGTCTAAATCAAATATCTCAATTTCGGAATTGGCTCGTTTGGCATATATGGCCCGTAAGTCATAAGAACTGGTTTTGCTTAAAGGGGTAAGGTAGCCAAAGTTAATAAGAGTGCTCCAGTAGCTGCTGGCGGTTTCTCGAGAGTCATCATCAAGAGGCACTTCAAATGGCACATCGTTTATTTCCAACTGAAGGGAGTTTTCATCTGTTGCACTATTAATATTACTGTCATAACCACCGGCCATATCCAAGGCAAACATAAAGCGTGGTTGTACGCTGCGCTGCAAGTCGGCAATTTGTTCTAGAAATTTCTCAACATTTTGAACCACAGGCTCAGGTGGCTTTTGTTTAAGCACTTTATGAAACTCTATTTCGGCGCGAATAAGGTTGCGTAAATAAAAGTGAGTTCGGGCAAGCTCTAAGCGATACCTAGGCTGATCGGGAAAACCAATCACTAGGCGCTCAAAAGCAAACAGGGCTTGGTCGTAATGCTGGGTTTCGATTGCGGCCATGCCATATTTAAAGTCAAAATCTGGGTCTCCCTCAAACTCTTCAACCAAACGGTCGGCCAGCTCAAATGCTTGGGGAAACTGATTGCGTTTCATCAACACGTCTAATGCCTCTAATCTGGCCAGTGTAGTGCGTTTCTGGCTAATTTGAGTGCTGTTATTGTTTAACGCAGAAGCCGGTTTTGCTTCTTCTGCATATCCCTTTAAAACCAATACTGCTAATAAAAGCAGTGCTAATTGCTTCATGATATTAATAGCCGTGAATTAAGCGAATTGGGTCATCCTTTTCTGATTTTAGTCTAGCAGTGAATCCTAATATCGCCTCCTATAGGGAAAGCTGAGCTAAGCTCATTATTGTGTCATGAAAAATGTTCTAAGGACGGGCGATAAAATGAAGCGCATTAACAGCTTAGGAAGAGGGAAAATATTAATCATTCTCAATAAAGTGCCCTTTTTTAAGGATTTTACCCCAGCTGAGCGTGAAAAAATTATTGATAAAGAAGCCACATTTTATATCGCCAATGTGGATGAATACATCATTGAGCAAAACACCCTAGATACGGCCTTTTATATTTTACTAAACGGTACCGCTCGAGTAACTTTAGAAGGTGTGGATAATTCTCTTGCTACCATGGGGCCGGGAGATTTTTTTGGTGAAATTGCCTTTATCCTAAATACCCCGCGCACCAGTAATGTGATTGCCAATGATTTATGTATTCTGTTGAAAGTGGATAGGCGTTTATTAGGTGCGTTAAATGCTGAAATACGCGAGAAATTCAAAGACCAAATTATTTCAAAATTAGCCGGCATGATTGCCGCGAAGAACATAAAAAAAAGTGAAAATACCTAGCACGTTCAGTTTTGCCTATTAAATATTGACCTATGTCAGCTTTCACGCGAGCTACCCCTTTTGGTATTTATCTCCCTTTTTAATGTTGATGCATATCAATTTTATTCTTGTGTTGCTTGTTATTGTGTACCCCATAGAAAAAAACACTGTTAACCGCGAGGGTCCTGACATGTATGTAGACGAATATGTTATTGCTGGCTTAGTTATTATTGCACTTACCATTGGTTTTTTTGGCGGGGTATACCGCTTCATTAAAAATGATATTGCCAAGCATGCTGGTAATAAACAGGCGTAATTTTTCGCTTGTGTAATAGATAGATAAATTAAAGAATTCTAAAAAATAGCTAAACTATTTTTTGTAAAAGCGTTACGAAAGTAACACCCCTCTGACTATCCTTTGAAAAAAGGAGATATGTGTAAGGAAGCACACTGGACCGATGCAGGATGCATTATCGGCAAGGCCCGGCTACTCGTTTAGCTGGGCTTTTTTAGTTACAGGGATGTAATGTATCTTAGAAATGCAGGAAATGAGATGGACCCGTCTCCCATGTGCCAAGATTAAAGTGGAAACATT
>CAJXRF010000054.1 GCA_913058575.1 uncultured Bermanella sp. | reverse complement strand
CCCGATACATCGTCGTTATATTCACTCTGTTCGTATACCTCATAGAGAGACTCAGGCTTTTCATTAACGCTATCGGCACCGCATCCAGCAATAACCGTTATCATCAGGCCCGTGGCTAATTTTTTAATATCCATTATTACATCCCTATCGTAATCCATAACTAATTTACTAAATAATTGACTGGCGTAATATACACACTATCAAGCAATTTGGGACTGAGTAACTTGAACAAATTTTGAAAGCTTATAATTAAACCCAGCCCCCTTCATCGATACAGAAAAAGTAAACTCTACCCATTTAAATTAGGTTAAATAGTTTACCTGAGACTTCCCTATGGATTTTGACCCACCTGCATCAGAGATTTTAAGCTGGCTTATACCAGCGTATTGGATTTTTATTGGCTAAAAATTCCAGTGCCACTACCCTAGCCACCTATATATCGGATTTGATAAGCAATTTTTGCTCAACGAGAAAAGGTGTATAAAACTGCGAAAATCAAACACCCTAAGCACTGGTCACAGAGCATACGTAATTAAAATTTCATTGATTATGTAGAGATAAATCCTGAAGTAAAGTCTCAGGCTGCGTGGCAATAAAAGCGACCACTACCTTGAGAAACTCCGATAGAGTCCTAACATTAAACCCTTTACGGTGCTAATTTATAGCCCCTCAATTAAAGGATTAATGCTCATGACTACTCGATATTTCTCGATGCTCGTTTTGACCTTCTTAACGTTATTAACCATGCAAGCATTGGCGGACCGGGGGCCAATCCCCAATATAAATAGTGATTCTAAGTTCATGGTTTATTACGGAAATGATTTTTATACCAACACCCAAACTAGCCCAGAGAACTGGGTCATTAATCAATCTGTCATTAACACGTTGTCTGACTTTGATGTGGTTGTGGTACAGCCAAACCAATGGACATTTACACCCGAGATTGTTCAGCTTTTGAAAGCGGGTGGTGTGGACATTGTTCTGGGTTACATCAGTATTGGTGAAGATTATGTGAATCAATCTCAGGAGTCCGCATTAGGCAATGGCACCGGAATGAGGACGTATGATTCATCTTCTAACGACTTGCTAACGGTATCCGGTACAACACTGCAAAGTTTTTACATGGATGTAGATACACAAACGGTTTCTTATACGCCAAGTGGTGACGTAAAAAGTGTGGCAACGGCTGCTCGATTTACGCCCGATGGACAGCCAGATATAAACCCTCACTTTCACGGCTTTATGGTATACCCAGATGCTAATTGGCGCTGGGTGTTGGATAACATGAGAATTGGTACGGCAAATGTAGCTGGGCGCCAATATAAAGCAGGTTTACAGCAATTAGCAGGCAGTAGAGATACGGCTAATTTACGTGATCGTTCAACGAACTTTGGCTTTGATGGATTCTTTTTAGATACCATTGATACTGCAGGGCCATACGACAACGCAGGCTGGTACCCTTGGACGGCGCAAGCCATGCAACAAACCGTTAAATATATTAGCGACCAATATCCCAATAATATTGTGTTGGCCAATCGTGGTGCATTCTATTTTTCACCTGGGCTTAAAAGTCCCGTCACAAACGAATACCCAATTGATTACAGCATTCGTCCGTTCGTGAACGCTTTTTTATTTGAGAGCTTTCGATATGACAGCGACCCTTCCACGGACGGAGCACATGGTGTGTCTGAGTATTACAACGAAAACCGTTTTAACGCCGCACCAAAAGTGATTGCGGAATCCAATCGTGAAGATGGCTTCACGGTGTTTGGTTTAGATTATCAAAGCGGCCGTTCGAACGTTGAATCTGACAGTTTTGATATAGGCGTTAGGGAAATGGGTTTTGTTAATTATTTAGCACCGAATGGTGATTTAGCCACGCATAGCTTGGCAATGGCGAATCGTTTACCAGATAGCCAAAACGATCATACGCCACCCACTTGGGATAACACGGGCCACAGTTTATACAACACGCCCAACACAACCATGAGAATAGGTGCGCAAACCGTAACGGAAGGGGCAACGCCAATGGATGCGGTGATTACTTGGGATACGGCCATCGATCAATCTTATCCTGTTCATTACGACATAGTCGTTGAGAATCTTTCCACAGGTGCCAGCACTGTTCATGACGAGGTTGCTTTTACAAGTAATTCGGCATGGTTACATGACCCTACTAGCCATAGTGCAAACCAAGCTACCATTGGAGATTTAACAATGGGTGATGATTTTCGAATCAAAGTATATGCAGAAGATGCCAAGGGCAATCGCAACGAAGACGATCCGGGATTGGCATATTCCCTTGCTACAACCATTTCGAATTCGATTTTGAAATCGTCCATTACCCTAGATGGTTTATTGGGGGATTGGTCAAGCATTGAAGCGTTTCCCGCTGACCCTGATGATATCGTTGAAGTCAGTTCTGCAGGGCATATCAGTGGGCAAGGCAATCAAGCCAATTGGAGAGGGATTCAGGTTGCCCATACTATTGATACAAATGAATTACTAATGGCCTACACCAATGAAACCAATATTTATATTAGTTGGGGCTTTCAAGTGTTTATCGACAGTGACGATGACCCTACAACCGGATTCAAAGGCAGCTTTGGCGGTATCAATGACTTTCCAATTGGGGCTGACTACTTAATCGAAGGTGTAAACGTTTACCAATATTCCGGTACGGGCAACGATTGGAATTGGATTGTATCGCCTAATAGTGGCGGTTATGAAATGGGAAGAATTTGGAGCGGCCAGACGGGCGAAGTGTTTTTGCCACGGCATTGGATTGGCAGTCCCACGAATGCCATGAACTTTATTGTATTTGGCAATAATGACTTTTATGTAGATGGGTCGACACCTGTTGAATTTGATTGGTACCCTAATAGCGCAACGTCCGGAGGGTATTTCCGATATCAATTTTGATTTAGTCATTATTTAAACCATGATATGAGCGCCCTGGTAAAGAGAGTTGCGAATAAAGTTAATTCATTCGCAGAGACTGTAAAAGTGATAGGCCGCCCTGTCTCTCCTGATGAGCTATATAAAACTAGGGACAAATCACCTTCTAACGCAGTCGACCGCTCCACTGGCGCCCACAAAGAAAATGGCTCAAGGTAATATAGGTTTGAAACCCGTGATCTGTCGCCTACCAAAAGAAATAAGCGCTTAGATAACAGTGTTAGGCCCGCTAAGTAAGCGATAATAAGGTCACCGTTTGCTTGGAGCCAAATTCTGTTGTATTCTCACCTTGTGCTGCACATTGCAGCACGACACAAAAAGGTGGCATTTTGACCAGTAGTAGACGTGAAACCACACCCGTTCGACTCGATCAATCTTTAATGGAAGCCGCTAAAACACAGGGCTCCCTGTCCACTCGCACCCCCCCTGAGCAAATTCAGTACTGGGCGACAATTGGTAAATCTGTTGAAAGCCTTTTGACATCCGCCGATCTACTGTCACTGATGGCCGAAACCGTTGAAATACAGCTAGTACACAAAGAAGCACCCTATATTGACCCCATGAGTGTTCTATTAGACCCTATGGCCAGTGCCAGCAACCAACAGGTAAAAGCTAACGCTATGAGCGTGGGCTTTGCCTACCAAGCTTCTAACCTGCACCCAGATAAACTCGAAAAGATTTACCCTGACGGCAAAATTGAGGTCGGTACCTTTATTGGCGGTGTGTTTACAGTTGATTCAGATAACGCTTAATTACCCATGATACAGAAAAAGCAGTTGTGGCAACTGGCCGGTGGTAATGGCTCAGGAAAATCTACATTCTATGAAACACGCCTAAAGCACCTTGGGCTGCCATTCGTTAACGCCGACGTTATCGCCAAGAAGATAAAACCCTCCTCCCCTGAGGAAGCGAGCTATACCGCCGCCAAACTGGCTGAAGTTGAAAGGTTGCGCCTGCTGGATAAAGGAGTGAGCTTCTGCTTTGAAACTGTGTTTTCTCATACTTCTAAAATAGACTTCATTGCCCAAGCCAAAGCCAAAGGCTACGAAATAATTTTAATTTGGATTCACCTGCCTGATAGCAGCCAAAATATAGCGCGGGTAAGTCATCGGGTAGTGGCCGGTGGCCATGATGTACCAGAAGATAAAGTCAGGGCTCGTATAGAACGGCTAATAATGAACGTTAAGTCGGCTATACCGCTGTGTGACGTTATTCACTGCTTTGATAATAGCCGCTACGATGAACCCTTTAGGCCAGTTTTCTCCATTAATTACGGCCAGTTAATTAAGCACCAAGACCCATTGCCTACTTATACCGAATTGGTTCTCTCCCCTACTAAGTAATAGTGTCACAAATTGGGAGCGGATGCCGCAAGAGGACTTAACCTAGTTAGTTGCCTTATTCTTTTCAGTTTCTAGATTTGAGATTTATCCCCTGGCTATTAACATCTTAATGGCGTCAATCAACGCTATATTCTTTGGGTCAGCAAAAACTAGCCAGTCTTCAAGCTCTTTAATATCAGGGCTTTCATATTGCTTGCGAGCTCTCCAGTATGATAAACATTCGTCAGGTGTCACCAAACAATGACGAACAAGCTTGAGATTAAGTTCTTGAGCATTTGAACTTGAATAAGTCGGCCATATATAGCTGGCAAAACCATTCTTTCGATCCTTAATGAGCTTATTTCTAATCTCAAGACCAGCGTCACAAAAACTATTCCAAAGGTCTTTATTATCAACTATCTCACTCAGATTCATTTCGAAATCATCCATGCCATGTTGCCCCATACAGACTGAAACCCGCAGCGCGACCATCCTCAAACTTTCATGACTGTAATTCCATTTATGTAGCGCCTCAAAAAATACGTCTGACTGCTCCACTTCATGGTCCCAGTCTAATAAAAGCATCCAATCCTCTATAATTTCACTTTGGGGGCCGGGTCCCGCTGCGATTAAACCATACATAAGGGCTTGGCCTACACTACGTTCATCATCAACGTTACCGCCCCCAGAAAGTTTAGGCATTAACGTCACAAATGCTCTTGCTAATGTAAATAAAGCATGATGACAGGCAGGGTCTGCCCCTATGGCTTCTGCAATGTTTTTTGTACCGTCATACTCATCAGCAATTATAGTTCCATTTTCATCGCAAAAGTTTAGAGGCGTAAATCCGTACTCATCCTCACCAATAATGTTAGAGGGATTTGTCTGCACTTTATCAACAAATTGATTAACAGAATCAATGAATACTTGGGGATTTTCTTTTTGATAGGCTATGACGGTAGTATGCTCGCCTGAGTCATTAATAATTAACTGCATTTTCATCCTGACTGGTATGGATCGTGAATTTAATCTAGTGAGGTAAAGCTAAAGGGATGAGAATTTCAGTCAAGTCGCCATCCCTAGCGTTTCTTTTATTAAAAGCTAATAAATATTAGATGGCAATAGCATCCTCATACCAACTAGTTGCTAATTGATTAAAGTGGCGACTGACAGCTACAGTAAGGAGTGTGCCATGGGTTCTCATACACACATTTAATTCCAAGAGAACATTGGGGTAGAAATCACAGAAAAAATTAACCAATGAGTGCTTGAAAAAACTTGGTGTGACGTGTGCTGATAATGCTAATAAATACACATTTAATTTATAATACTGATAGTAAATTAGTGTAAAAATAACGATTGCCAATCATAATGACAATCACATTCAATATAGCCAGCTTTGATAAAAATGAATTACGATACATTTAATAAGTTTTGCGGCTCTTTTCCTGGAACGACATACGTAATTCAGTGGGGAGGTTCACACGTATGGAAAGTAGGTGGAAAGTTTTTGCGATCGATGGCTGGGAGAAAGATGAAGATCCCGCTTTTACATTTAAAACTTCAGAATTAAATTTTGGTTTTTTAAGTGAAAGTACAGGTTATAAGCCTGCACCTTACTTTGCCACTAGAGGAATGAAGTGGATACAGCACTATAACAGTACGGAAGATACTGATGATGAATTAACATATTACATTACAGAGTCATATCGGCTTGTATCGTTAGGGCTTACAAAGAAAAAGCAAAAAGAACTTGGATTAAATCAAAACTAGAGCTTAGGAGTAAATCGCACCGAACTCACTAGATATTCTTTAACTATATGATATTTCATGAAAAATTCATTTGGTTTAGTTTACAGGGTTCTGTATTTATGACTACTATTAATTATCGGGAGTATTACCGTAAACACAGAATGACTATTGAATCTCTGAAGCCAATTTACCAACAGCCAGATAGCAAAAAACCCAACTAAAATGAACGAACATTTTATGTTGGGTTTTTCTGGCTAGAATCAAAGACTTAATTTAAACATTGATTCTATGGAATTAATGGCGGTGAGGGAGGGATTCGAATATTGCTTATAAGCTTTTGAATATAGGAAAATTTTTATCAACCATTTTCCTAGTAATGTTACATGATATGTTACTAAAAAGTCCTACTTCAGAGGAAATCGAACGCTCGACACCACCTTATAATCGAGTATATAAATCACTCAACGCTATAAGAATTTTATTGTTTCTAGCTGCCAAATCATTAATAGAAACCGTTGATTAGTTTACTAAATACCTCATCCATAGACCAGAGCAATCATAGCTTAAGAATATACAACCAATAGCACCATAATAATAAACAAAATTCTAAAGCACTAGTTAAGGACTCTGAATTAAACTTGGGGTAACACCTCTATTAGATTAACCTCTTGACCGTCATTGAGGCATATTCGATGTTCCGGTGATCCTTGTTTAGTAATAATCAAGTTCAGTGTCTTTGCTATACCGGGCGCAATATCTTGCCCATAGCAATACAGCGAACATAGTGGATCCGTGGATATTACATAATTATTATTAGGGTCTGCCATAAAACACGCTAAACCATAGGTAATATCCTTAAACACCTTATCCGTACCATAAGTAGCCGATACAAGATTTACTGGCACAAACTTTTCTGGGGGAGCGAATGAAATGGTACCCCCCTCCACTGCACTCTTAATTATTTCTAAAGAAGATTCAACACCATTAGTATACTGACAAGTCACCACCAAACTCTTTCGTTGACCGACTGAAGGGTCCGAACTCAATCGTAAACTATCATTGCTTACAACTAGGCTTCCACCTCGATTAGCATTTACAAAAGCCTGCACAGTTGCAGTTACATCTACCGCTTGAACCGATCCAGAGCCATAAGAAGCACTAATAACATGAATAGAATTGTCCATATTAAGTTAGATTCCTTTATTGAAGTATTTTCATCGTTTAAATATGGCTAGGCACTTCTTTGCATCCCACTTTCTAGCGGCTCTAAACAATCATTTATACCACTAACATCTGATTGTTTTCCTGTAGCATTAGAGCTTGTAAAGAAATTAGGGGCAGGCATAAAGTACGCTTTCGTTGATATATTGACATCATTTTGTTGAGCAATCGCTCGATAAAAATCGCCCTTTTTAACCGGCACCATCGCGCTGTTTACCGATACATATATATCCCCCTCTGGATTCCATTGCTGCGATGCTAACCCTTCAGAAATGATATTTTTGTCAAAAGCATTATCTTCACTGATCTGCAGCTTCATAGATCCATGACCTCCATTGGCTTTTGCCCATACGCGCCCAAAGAAAAAGCCATCGACTTTTGCTTGCGTCATTTCACCAATAGTAACGTCCTCCACTGACTGAAAGTTATTGCTGCTTAGTGGAATCCATGAGGCGTTATATAACACCCCCTCCGATGTAGTGTTGTAATACAGGTTCCACTTCGTTCCTGCTTGTACAGGTACACAGAAGCTATTTTGAATTATATGGTTATCACTCCCAGAATAACTGTGAACAGAGGAGCCTGCTGGATACTCAATAGATGAGCCATTCTCTATATTCATGCGAATCATTCCCCTAGGACCATTTCCTAGGGTTTTTAATGTGACCAATAGAAAACCATCTGAATTAGCCGTTACAGTATTGGTAGACCCCCTCCCATTTGTAATACTAAACATAGAAATCCAAGCCCCTAACATGGGTGCACCGCTTAAAAAAGGAAAGAAAGAAGCGGTGCTTTCTGGTCCACCCGAAGAAGGATTGCAGACTAAATTAGGTACCGCCCCCAAAGGAACCGGTACGGATACCGATGCCATGGGAATATGCCTATCGCTACCAGTATAGTAATGGTGAGAGGCTAACGCAGTCACTTGAGTATGCCCCCCTGCACTAACATCCACTTTAAGCTTCCCCCTATCTCCATTGGATAACTGTTGGATATTGGCCACAAATATTCCCTGACTAATTCCGTTTTCCATTATTAAATTTCCTTTTAAATATGAAATATTTGATTAACGACAACCCAATAGCTGCCTCTTCTAGATCATCATGTAAAGATCAACCGGTTAGGTATAAGTATTCTTCTGGAGCCTCTCCAAGCCGAAAGACCATGCGGATTTTTAATGTTGAGTTGGCTATGGACTTTAACACGTGGCATTTGCAAAGCTGTAAGTAAGGATGGCTATTATTAATGTTCGTCATTGAGTCCAATACAACCTCGCCTGTCTCATTGCTAACTGAAACATCAAAAGCTTCAATGAAAACCTTACTATTGTCGGTAGTCGTAAAAGAGAACTCAATTTCTTGGTCTTCATATAAATCCAGTTTAGGGGAATGATTAGCAACAACCTTCTCATTTTCAGGAGAGCCATCAGGGTTTAATTCTACAAAGCCACTCGCATCAAAGGGCTCAATATCTTCATCTAGGCACTCCTCTTTAATTGGGTTTCCAAAGGCATGCACCACTAAAACATCCGTGGCTGGCGCATCTACTACCTGAGCAGAACTAAGGCCATGACTATCAATATTAAGTACATATTTTTTAAAGTAATTCGAAATACACAAATCTATTTCATATTTTGAAAATCGATTTACCGCTTTTAGGGCTTGATTAAATTCCTTCTCATCCAACTCACCAATCCAGGTGTGATGTATAGCATCTGACCACTCTTTTAAGCTTGCGCCTCGAATTTGTTTTTTTGTATTGCTCTTTCCTTGCTTGCCATATTCTACTATCTCCCTTATCGCCGCCTCAATTCCCGATTTTTTTCGGCCCTGCAATAAGCTGACGAGCGTACTATAAACAGGCGACTCACTAATAGAGTCGTTGCCTTCCACCTTATTATCCTCTTCTAAGAGCTGCGTCACTTTTAAGCACCTACTGTCTCTGTCTGGTAGAGGTCAATTAGTATCTCCGATAAATCCAAGCTAAATTCCCAGCCTTTATCAGCAATATAACGAGCAACACAATATGATGCCGTGGCTTGCCCTATCTTTACGGCCTTAAGCTCAACCCCAACATTTTTTAACCATGCCTCTAACTCACCCTCCTTATTACAGGGGTAGTGGGCTGCTAAATGGCTAAATATTTTTTCATACAAAGAGGCTTGAAAATCTGCCAATAGCAATTTCTCACGACTCATCACTACCTCTTCAACCCCTAGGGATATAAGGGTTTCTTTCAAGGATGTGGTGGGGGCCTCAATGCTTTCTTTAGGTAGAGTTTCTTTAGGTTGGTTATGGTTTAGTTCGACTGGCTTTTGGTTGCCTTTAGTACTTAAAGAGGCAACCGTCTTAATCATGTGTTCTTCATTAAAGATCAAGGTTAATAGAGAACCGTAATGCATAGCATGATCCCAAGCCTTAGCCTTAAAAAGCTTGCACATGCAATAGCTTACATCACTCTCAGCGACCCCTTGCCCTTTCAATGCCTTACAGCAGCAGTAATACCAATACTCAAGATGATTTGCGGGAAACGCCATCAAGACAGGCTCAATAATGTTACTATACAGGGCTTCCTTATGAGTTAAATGAGCCCCCTGATGAGATTGAGTAATTAGCGTTTCTTGATTTAACGACTTAATATACTTTGACATATCCGCCTCTGTATAAACATCAAAAGCAGAGGTAAATAAATGGCAATTTGCGTAAAGATCCAACAGATTGGAATAAGTCGCCTTAGTATTATCGATAAAGATTTTAAATAAATTCCAGTTAATAACACCTTGATTTTTTAATGACATACATACGGTAATTAAGTCTTCTGGTGAACTAGGATCAAGAAGAAATTTATAACAGGCCTCTTTCACAACGTCCTCTAAAGGCTCATCTGCCAATACCCGCGCCTGCATAAATTGCTGCAAAGACTTTCCTCCGCTCGTCTGAACACTCCCTTTAACAACCAGTATATATACCTGTTTTTGTGAAACTATTTTATCCGAAACCATAGACGTTAATGTGAGCACGGTATTGGTTCGTAAATTTTTTATGATTTTAGTATCATTTACGTTCAACTCTCCCTTCAAGCTATCTAAGCTATGAAATTCCACTCCATCAAAGTATTCTAGTTTTACGCTATCCACACCTTTACACGACCAACTTACCTCAGCTGATCTCCCTTCTAGAACAACTGGGCACCGACAATTAAAATGGATCGATGACTGCACGTCTACGTTACTCATTTACACCTACTATTTAGTACAGGTAAATAGATCACTGTTTATGCTCCCCTTCATCAATGAAAGGATCAAACTTGAATAATTGAGTGCCATTATTAATGGTAAAATCAAACCAATAGGATTTTTTCCCATTTGGCGTCTCATTTACCTCATGGCTTTTATAACGATTTTTATCATCACTTTCTTTGCCTTCAATATCGGTTTTCAATTCCGGTTCAATATGCATTGAAGACATGTAAAAAGACTTTAACTGTATCGTGTCAACTTTGTTTTTACTAATAAACGTCCAGTCAATACTTTTATTGGGTGGCAGCTGCTCACTACTAGCAGACTCCAGTTTCTTTGATGAATCTAAAGACTCTTTCTCTTTTAGTGAGTTAGGGTCCTCCCCAATAAAGCGATTCAAATTAATAGATACATCTTGCCCATTTAGATTAAACTTATTTTTCACAGAGTCTGTATCTATATGAACAGTAACTCCTAGAAAGTAATTCAAGGATTCCAATTCAATTTCTTGTTGGTTAAATTTATCAACATACCCCAAGGCTTCAACTAATTCTGAGTGACTCATAGTATCTAGCCTAGAAGTATGAATTGCTTTAGCCCAGTGTCGAAGCGTAGCCCGCTCTATATGATCGGAAATAATACTATGCTCACTGCTAATGGCGTCTAATACAGATTTTATGGCTTTATCAATTGGGTCATCCGAAACGGTATGCAATAAATTAACTAATGTGCTGTACTCAGCCATCTCCTTATTGCCCCCAAAAACATATTAAGATTTATGTACTTGAGTATATAAACGAATCTATATTTGGCAATTTGCCAATGGTTTCGAATTGAAAATTTACTATTTTTAACTAACAACAAATCCCTTCACTTCAAAAATGCTCTGCTACAATAAAATTGAGTATTTTCAATTAAGCACACAACAAAGCAGTCTTTATTAACTTTGACCATTTCTATCTACGAACAATGACCTAGCCAGTCTTAAAGGTTATTAATTGATAGAAATAATACAAATAAGAATTCAATAACCTTAATTATAAAAGACACTAATATGACGACTCAAAACAGTGAGCAGGAATCACTAAAAAAATCACCAACCATTAAATCAAAGTTGTCTGGCGTTCTTGAAAATTCAATTTTCAAAACCACCAAATTCAATATTTTAAATATCCTGCTTATTTCAGGCTTCAGCCTTCCCTTTATCTTTTTGGCTTTGGATAGCGAAGGAGGATTAATGGAAATTGAAAAGATACTCACCTGCAACCCCTATGTTAACCAGCTAACCAAAAACGATTCCAGTACAAAGCCTGAGTGCCAACAAATTACCAACCTTCACCCCACGAAAGTACTTAAAGGATTAGATGTTTCTCATTATCAAGGGGACATTCATTGGGGAAAAGTTGCCAAAAGCCAGCATGCATTTGCAATCACTAAAGCAACAGGTGGTATTGATTATGTAGACCCATTCTTTAAATCAAACTGGTATAACATTCGTCGCCATGGATTGGTAAGGGGTACCTATCACTTTTTTTACGCCGACGATGACCCTAAAAAGCAAGCAGAGCACTTTTTAACGACTGTTGGATCCATGAGGAAAATGGACTTGCCACCCATTATTGATGTAGAAATCACCAGTCACACAGATAGAAAAGAGCTTATTGAAAACACCTTAATTTGGTTAAAAATAGTTCAGGAAGCCACTCAGAAGACCCCTATTATCTACACCAGTATGTCCTTTGGGCATGACTTTCTTTCTGACCCGAGGTTTGGCGATTATTACTTATGGATTGCCGAGTACACCAATGAGTTAAAGGCGCTGCCTAAACCATGGGCCGATAAAAAATGGTTCATGTGGCAACATTCACAAAGAGGCTCCGTGGCAGGCATTAAGGGAGATGTAGACCTAAGTCAATACAAGGGTTCGTTGGAGAACTTACATAGCTTTATTAAGCATTCGAACTTATGAGTGATCTATGACGGACATTAAGTCAAATGGACCCACCACCAGACAACTACACTTACATGTTGGTGTACAGGCGGATCCAAGTAAGGACTCCCCTAAAGATTCCCTTCCAGTTGATGAGCCTCTGGCTATTAGGGACAATCAATTAGAAAAAGACGCTCAGAGAAACCAAGGCACTCCTACAGTTTCGTCTAAAATCACTCCTAAAAAACAATTTAAAAACCATTTAAAAAAACAGCCTAAAGCCCCACTTTCAACTGAGCTAGATTATTTAGACAGGATATTGTCTAGTTATGGTGTTCCCAACCAAGAGCTAAGTAAGGTAGCGGACATTATAAAATTGCTATCGCTGCTTGCTTTCTTTTATTTAAGCTACTCTGGACTGCTAACCCAGGCTATGTCCTATTTAATTCATGCAGACATACACCAATATAATGCCCACTACTTAAAGACCGCGACTCACAAGGCCATTGAAACCCTTGAAGTAATGGGTGGCATAAAATCTGTTTTAGCTTTGATGCAGAGTTTCTCTGGGGGAATCTCATTTATTGTGGATATAAATGTACAGCTAGGCCAATCCCTATCTGCCATTATAGACATCATGGATAAGGCCTGGCTGGTCTCGATTGGCTCTGTGGTGGCCATAGAGGGGCTTAGGGTGATGCATTATGCTGCCAGCTTTTCCATGCAGCCTATCTTAATATTTTTATTTCTATTGCTTGGCTGTGCCATGGGCTTAAAAAGAATTACGCCTAAGTTTGCAAAAAAACTGGATAAGCTGGCGATATTGGGTGTGTTTTTAGTATTTTTTACCCATGTGGTTTCCCCTCTTAGCATTTACTTAACCGCCAATATTAGCCAGCACTTTTTAAAACCCCATAAAGAGGCACTGCACCAAAACTTTAAAACCCTTCATGACAGCATGCCAAAGCATAGCAAGGACCCCAGCTTTAAAGACAAAATAAAGGAAATGAAGGGGCATCTTAAAAAAAGTGATGAGGATCATTCGAGTAAAACAGGAGATTATTCTCACTTAGCGGCCAAGCATTTTATTTATTCAATTGTTGAGTTTCTCGTACTCCCTCTTTCATTAGTGGCACTGCTTTCATATCTGGTGATTATTGTCATAAGAAAAGAGAAATTATTAGAATAAGCGTGGGGCCAAATGACCCCGTCTTTGCCTAACAATGATACTGACTACGCGGTACGTAATCTCTGTGCCCCCCAATTGGAAAAAGACAATTTTTCTTTTATAAAACCCTCTACTTCATCATGGTGCTCAACAATAACGCCTCCCCCGCGAATAAAAGGAATTTCGTGCTGATAGCCTACGATGGTGGTTTCTAACCAGTCACCGGTGGGCGCTAACATTAGCACTTTTTTACCCACATTGCCTTTTTGCTCCTTAATCATAATACTGGATTTAATGGCACTGGTAATATCTGCCTTTAATATCCCTGCCACTATGGTAAAAAGTAGCACAGCAATATGCCACTCTTGTAGTTCAAAACCGTTCATATTTAGTTCCTTTAATTGGCTGAAGTTAGGGCTACAAATAATGAGCAACCCATTATAGATTAGGTTATTTTTTAGCTGACCAGTTAGGTTTTACTTTGAATATTTATCCATTAAAAATAGTCAACTACCAAGACTTGGTTATATTAAAGTCATGCTATACTCTTACCCCTCCAATCTGCAAAAGAAAAAATCTACTCATAGAATAAAATATTCAAACTAATTTATCGAATCTGGTTCAGGCTCAGTTGATGAATCAAGATCATTATTTTGGCCTATCGATCGATTCATCTTAAAAGTTTTTCTATCTTTGAAAATATCATCAAGAATGACAACGATACTGGAAACACATAAAAATATACCCCATAAAAAAGGTACCGTTTGACAATGTCTAAGAACAAATAACATTCCAGGGGAGTCCGTTGGAATCCACACTATTGGAGCCATCAATCCTACTAGACATATAAATGCATAAGATACAAAACCAATAAACATACCTGGCAACACCTTGTCGGATACACTGTATATAATTGTTGCCACTACAAGAACACTGGCAGTAGCACTAATTGCGAGACCTGATCGACTATCCAAAAATCCAAAAAGACTTTCCTCAAGCTCAATATTCATCGAATGACTACTGCTTCCAGATATAATGAGGTTTAGAAATAAGTATATAAAGCCCAAGAATATCGGAATACTTAATGTTTTAATTTCATAAACAACTTTCCAGCCAATATGAAATAACCAAAAGTAAAACCAGCCTAAAATACCCACAAGATAAATCAATTTAACTTCCATTAGCTACCCTGCTTCAACTCATGTATATAAATACCAAGTGATCACTAACCTACTGCACCCTTACCAATATATTTATCATAGCCAAAAATCTAAAATACGCTTTTCAAAAACCTATTTTCAGCCCCCATAATTGAGGGATAACTTAGCCCAATACTTGAAATAACTTTTACAGCCAGAGGATTATTACCATTATATACGGTGATAAGATACCGATCACTTAGACACTATACAGCCCAAATAAATACTTAAATCTTTCAACAGCCATTAGAACAAAAACATTTTTTGAAAAATATAGTTGTATTTTGATCACTAGAACACATCAAGCACACGAAGCAATCCTCCTGCCTATAGCTTTGATGGAATGGAAAACTTGATACTTTTCATCGCCTGAAAAAGAAAGATGGTTATTAGACACGAATATTTAAATTAACAAAGGGCGGGGTCCAACCTACTTTTTCAGTGGTCATACATGGAAATGTGTTAAATTTGGTTGTTCATGATGGCGTAGGCGGCGACATCAATTGCAAATATTTTGGGGAGTTCAAGAAGACGAGTTTCAAGCCAGCCGCGACGATGTTCACAGCAAAAACCGGTGAACGCATCTGTGCCACACAAAAAGGCGCGACGTACGCAACGAGCAATGCAATGGTAATAAGGCGTGCTTTACCACTATTAGAGTTTTACGTGGCTTTGGCATATTCAGTTACCGGTTTAAACGACTAGTAACTTAATCCCAGACTAACATTGTAGATTTGCCACTATAATCGGTGTCTGATTAGTGTCCGTCAAGCTTCAGAAAAGTGGACTATGCCGATTAGAGATTGGAAACCGACCTTGAATCGTTTTATGATTGAATTCGAAGACCGTTTGAAAAACTACATTGAAAACTAGCGGTTACACAGAATGGTTTACAGCCTCTATCTAGTTCTTTATTTATGCTTAACTTACATCATAACAGCGGGCTGAGGTGCAGCAATTTGAGCATAATTATCCCTGTTATCCGTAAGAAAGTTATTACTGATATTATTCCATGCGCTTTTTACTCCATCCAGTGCAATAAGGCACATTTTCAGAGCCATTCTAGTCTCTTTATCCTCTTTCTCGCTGTACTCAACATCAACCACAATAGCTGCTATCAAACCAACTATAGCCAAACCTACCTGAGCGTTAACGGCGATAGCATTGTTATGTGCTAACCTAAGGGCTTTGTTATCTTCCGATGTGCCACCAATAGCCTTTTCTTCCTTTAATTTTAGATTTTTGTGAGCATCATAGCACTCAATGGTAGCGTCTAATAGTTTGGCTAATGCCAGTGGCCAAGTCGGCATCGCCGGCAATTGTGACACCACTGATAATACTTTACTTATGCCATCAGTAAGGGTCTTTATATGGCCCGAGTTCATTTTTTCACAACAAGCCTGTTTAAAAATAGATCTCAAACAACCACACGCGGTCACACATCCGGTCATTTTGTTACCATAAGGATTTCTTTGTATTGTCAAGTACTCCTGTTGAGGAAATTGTTGATCATTAACTTCTTCCTTGTTCGTCCCAACTTGTCGATTATCCACAAGCCCAATCATTTGCTTTACATTACTTTTACTCTGTACAGCAACATTAGCAACAGCCCTACTTTTATTATCTTTTTGTCTCTCTACTTTCTCATGCATATCTCAAACCTTTTACTTTGTTTTTAGTGGCTGTTATAAGATTTTTGCAATTGCCTATAACAAACCTACTTAGACCACGAAGTGGTAGGTGTAGCGTATATGTCCAACTATCCCATTATCATTGAGAGCCCCCAAGAAACTAGAGCGCATTACCATTCATATTCCCATGCATTGTAGTTGCTGCTGCCACTTGACTTGGTGTAGCTGCATGCCCCTTATTTTTATAACCTGGCATCCCAGCCTGCCCAACTATTCCAAACCACCCCCCCACATTCTTTTCTCCATCTTTTATGCTAATATGCCAGCCGTTTACTTTATGACGCTTTTCATCCCAACTTGATAAATCTATTCTATTCCCGACTTTTAATTCTTCTCTTTTAGCTTCACCTGGATAGTTTTTGTGTGTCGTCACATAATTTCTCAATGCGGCACCCTTATTCACTTCATCTGTACTCTCTATGGTAACGTGAACTTCTTTATCATCTTTGGTTGTATTGTATTTTTTATCATTACTGTTCCAATAAGCACCACCACGCTTAAATCCTGGTGGCGAATTGCTTATCCAGTATCTCCTTCCATCAATTAAAGGATTGGGCTGGTTAAATGAAGGTTTAAACTTGGCGGGCGCAAGCTGTTTAACTCTGTTATCTGTTAATACAACAGGCTGCCTTTCATGAAAGGTATTTGAACGGCCTAGTTTCGAATTAGATGTTTTTCTAACTCCATCAATATTACTCAGCTCTGCATACATATAATAACTCCATTTTGAGCCGTGGCATTTAGACGGCTATATTTATTTCTGACTACATCAACGCCCTCTCACCCAGCTTAGTCGCCTCACTCTCCAAACCAGCATTATCATTCACCGCCATACCATTCACATTGGTTGTCGCTTTCACCCGCCCTTCCATCTGTTGCACCACATGCCCCAACTCATGGGGTAGATGCTTTTCCTGCCCGCTGGCCAAATGAATATTGGAGCCCTGTGCAAAAGCATGGGCTTGCACCGCGGCCGGTTGTGAGGAGTTATAATGCACGCGCACATGGTCCAGACTCATGCCTGATAAATTTTCCATGCCGCTTTTTAAATTATCAGGCAGGCCGGTATTATTAACTGAAGCTTGTTTTTGAAGTGCCTGGTCTTGATTCGTTTGTTTTTGAAGTGCAGGTTGCTGAACAGTTTGTCTTTGTAAAGGAGTATTATGAGACCGGTTATCCTCGAGAAAAGCGCGGTGCTGACCCACCACATTTGCCGCCACAGCACTTTTACTGTCCGCCTTTAAGCGAGCCCTTCTTTGAAGGCTTTGCTGTGTTTGGCTTTGACTTTTATTTTGGCTCTCGTTCTGGAAAGTAGCTTGTGACACAGCGATCCCTGCCGAATTTAAAAAACGGTTGCTTCTGCATTAAGCTTAGCGCAGTTCTTTGGGTTTTCTTTATGGAGAGTTTAATTTAGCGGCTAAATCACAAGGTACGATTGTCTTTTTTATATTCGCGCTTAATGCCCGCCAAAATATCGGCGTGGTTGACTGTTTTTTGATTACGATTAATGGCAGCTAGGGCACAGTAACGCAATACATTGATAATAGAGCCACCGGCCATGGGGTATTTGTCTGCTATTGTATTTAAGTCCACATCGTCTGCCAGTTCACAACTACCAGTAAACGCGTTTTGCCAAAGCTGTAGGCGCTCTTCTTTTTCCGGTAACTTAAATGAAATCATGGATTGAAAGCGGCGGGTAAAAGCTTCATCCATATTACCTTTAAGGTTGGTGGCTAAAATTACTACCCCGGGGAAATCTTCGATGCGTTGCAATAGATAACCGGTTTGCTGATTGGCGTGGCGATCATTGGATGATGTGGTGGAGGTACGCTGGCCAAATAGGGCCTCGGCTTCGTCAAAGAACAGTATCCAATTTTTATAAGCTGCCGCATCAAATACCTTGGACAAGTTTTTTTCGGTTTCCCCTATGTATTTGGAGACCACCATGGATAAATCCACCCGGTATATCTCTCGGCCGGTACTCTTGGCCAACAAAGAAGCGGTAAGAGTTTTACCTGTGCCCGGTGGCCCGTAAAACAAGGCCCGATAACCGGGTTTAATTTTTTTACTCAAGCCCCAATCATTCATTAAGGTTTCGCCATGGCTGAGCCAGGCTTGTACCTCGGCAATTTGTTGTAAGACACTGTAATCCAATACTAGGTCTTGCCAATCTAGCGGAGTGCTAATGGCATGGGCCGGAAAACCACTGCTGAGTTCTGGCTGTACTTTTTCACCCGTTAACCAGTAATGCAGCCATTGGGGTGACAGGTTTAAAGCCCCGCACCAAGGGGGCTGATTGTCTTCTACGGTTTGCAGGGACAGCACTTGCTCTGACTGCAAAATATGCTGACCACCTAATATAGCCATGACGTGGCTGCGCCACAGGGGGTCATTAGCAGCGATGATAAAATTCAGAGTTTGGCCGGTGGGCATAAAACCGCTGAAGGCTTTATCGCTGATGCCACCAAACTCGGTAAAGCCGCGCTGGTACATTTGATTTAAGCCAAAAAACACATCCAGCACTTCAGGGCGAATGCTGGGAGCAATAGCTAGGGCCAAGGCTAGGCGCTCAAAGGTATTGAGTTGCCAACGGTTTATATCTTGCGCGTATCGGCTTTGATCATTCGATAAGTCGGGTACAGGGATATCTTGCCAGTGGTGTTCGTGGCCTTCTTGTTTTAAATAACTACGAATAACTTGGTGAATCACCTGCTCTAGCCAGGCCACTTCCTGAAATAAGACCTGTAAGTTAGCCGATTGCTCATTGTTATCAATTAGGCCCTCGTGCTTGGCAGCCCGTTCTTCTACTAGCCCAGGAGTAATTGGCTGTGTATTGATCGCTTTATTAGAGAGCGGCGTTATCTGCTCCGCCGCCACTGCCTCACCACCTTCTAACATGGCTACCCCTGTTTCTAATTTTAAAGTGACTCAACAATATGGCTAAACATGAATACCCATTGAAGCTAGGCGATTGCCGCTGCCGCATTGGCGGCAGACAAGCCGGCCTCTAATGACGCCAGATTCACCGAGGTTTTTGCCAGTTTCGATTTAGCCTCTTCCAGTTCGCGAGTTACCCGATTATTGGCCGACAATGCCAAATTATAATTATGCTTGGCGGTATGATTGGCATGGGTAATTAGACTAAGTAAAGAGCTGTGGCTCTCTTCTGTGGGGTTGGTATCAAACGACGCAATATCGGCATCTAGTTCGGCGATTAATTGATTACGGGCGTCTTCTTCGTCTACTAGCTCGGCCACATCCATTGCTGCGGGCGCTCCCTCCCCTGTTAATTGACCCTCTTGCTGAATATGAGGCATATTTTCTTCTATGCCTTGCTCTAGGGCCTCTACTCTCTTCACCGCTTCACACATCTTTTTATAACGAGTTAATATTTTGGTCTCACCCGTGATAAAGGCATATAGGTCTATACCCTGATGCACCCCTTGTTCGGTAAGCTGGCTGCACTCTTCACCAGTTGCCATGGCGACATGGCAGCTTCGCAGCGCCACCAGCGTAGTGGCAACGGCGGTATTGGCGTCGGTAGCAGCGTTGGCCATGACACTGCTGAGTTCTGCGGAAATAATGGCGCCAGAGCTTTTCTTTTTTTGAATAAGCGCCACTAACTTATTGACGATCTCCACTGCGAAAATCACTTGACGCACCAGTTGCGTCATCTGGCTAACCGTTTTATTGATCTTGGCGTCTGACTTATCGGTTTGCTTTTTAACCAGGTTGCTTTTGCGTTTAATGGTTTTTATGCAACTGACCACTTCAATGGCTAAGTCAGATTGACTGGAGGCCAGTTCTCTTTTTCGCTCGGCCATGGCCAAACTAGAGCTAAACTCTAAAGATTTTTGTGTGAGAGAATCCACCACGGACTGTTGCTGAGCAAGGTGAAATTGGAGTTTCTCAACCGAGTCGGTTAATGCCGATACATTGGCCTTTTTCTTTTCATTAATACCGTATTTATGTGCAGTCATGTTTGAATCCTTTTCTAACAGGCTAATTTTTTCACTAATGCTTAAATTGCTTAATTCCTTGCTTTACTGCCCCTTTGTTTTTACTGGCCTTGGTTTTTATTGGCCTTGCCTTTGGTCTTGGTGTTTTTATTTGGGGTTGGTTCAGGGGGTGCCGCCTCTGCGCCATCAGCAAGGGCCATGGTAGGTTTAGACAGGGTGCTGGTGTACGGTTGAGAACTAACCCCTGCTGGCTGCGTGGCCAATATAGCGGTGGAATAAGTTCTACCGGGAATAATTTTATAACCAAAATTATCCGTAACATCTGAACTGACTTTTGCCTTAAATGTACTAGCACCAATGGATTTAGCTACTATGTAATTCGCAACCGATACGTGTTCGGCAATGGCAGTGGTTAAGTGAATACCAGAGTGCTTACTCTCTGTATGGTGAGTTTGCGTCCCTCCATGACTGTCATCCTCATCTATTATGAGTAGAGCGCCCTTATGAGGGCTGTTTTCCATGACAAACATACATCGAAATTCGGCACATTTTGGTATATCACCGTCCACAGTGAACTGTATAGCCGATACACCGTCTTTATCTGTGGTGTATTGAATGTCTTGGCTGACACCAGGCAAAGGGGCGTCTAATGAGAAGAGCTCTGACGGCGCTGAGAGTAGATCGGAATAATCGTGTGTGAATTTTTTATAGCTTAAGGACAACTCAACGTATAAAAACACAACATAATTCACACCAGGTTCAATAGCGTCTCCGTCTGAATCTAACTTATTGGCTAAATCTAGTTGTGCTTCATTGTCATTAACTGAAATAAATCTTTGATCTTGATATTGGCTAAAGTTTAAATTAGCCGCATCCATATTAAACAAGCCCCGTTTTGAGGCCTTCACTAAGCAAATAAAATGCTGTGCGTCGGCCTTGGGTACCGCCAATGTATTTTCCTGTTCATGGTTACTGCTAAAAGGATGACTAAAGGGCGTGTATTTTAAGGCAATACTGCTTAAAGAGCGTGGCGTGACCATGAGATTATAATTTAATTCACGGTTACTGCGCGCATGGCTGTTATTAATGGCTTGCAATTGGCTTTGGCAATCTAACAGCACGCCTTTTGCAGATTTATCTGTAATCAGTGTCTCAGCATATTTAGCACTATCAGCCGTTTTTTGAACTTCTAACTGGCCAAGCTGTTTTTGTGTGGCCTTTAACAAGGTCTGTACCGACTTATTAACCAATACCGTACCATCGGTGACTTGTTTGGCGGTAATTTCCGCTGTCATGGTACTGGCCTCCATGGCCGTTTGTGAGGCGGATTCTGCTTTATAAGCCGCTTCTCTCACTAAGTCATTGGCACTCTGTGTCATTTTAGCGATGTCAGTGCCGTAGTCAGCTGCAAATACAATATTAAGCGCGCTGCCGATATCAGAAGCCAGTTTAGCGACAGCATTCGCCGCCACCTGCACATTTTTTGCCGCTGTTTGAGTATTTTTAATGGTCGCTTGAGTGCTTTTTTCAGATTCTTTTACAGTTTTTAAAAGGTTTTTTGCCAAACTGTCATTGGCCACCACTTGTTCATTCATGGCCTGAACCGTGGCACACTCCTCGGTAATTTGTTCAAGCTGTGCTTGTGAGGCCAACTTTACCCCTTGTGAAAAATAATAATTAAACTCCGCACAGTTTTCTTCAGACCGTCGCGATGCTTTTTCGGAGATCAATGTACCGAGAGTTATTTCTGTGGCTGACAACAGCTTTTCTTGATAGGTATTCATTTATTACCCAACCTTCCTTGATTGTATTTTTGTGTATTAAATTTTCAAACTAAAATCAATTGCTGCCCTAATATCGGCTAGAAATAAAATAGTAAATATTTCTAAGCATTAAGTCGGCCAAGTTACATATATAGGTTTATTCATCCATGGATAATTAATAATAGAATAAGAAAACGGAGCTTGCTGTAATAGAAGGTCATAACTTTTCCGCTCGACCACCAATTCCCAGCGATCGTCTAACTCAGTCAAGCTGCCATTGCGCACCAACCAATTACCCCTAAACCCAGTTATAGAGCTACTGCCAATAGCTGGCCAATAGTCAATCATGGCTTCTATTAAACTTTCCGCAATATTGACTTCTTCCAACTCTAGTTCGACGGCTCGTTCAATAGGATTAGACAATGGAAGCCCGCATAATAATTTATTAAGGACTAAATGCTGTTCTTCTGTCTCCATACTGCCACTTACTAAAAACTGTAGGCAATGCACCGCTTTTCGTTGGCTCATTTCATTAACGAAAACGTCTTGATTGTTTTCATCTAGCAATTTTAATTTGGTAAAATACATACTAAAAAAACTGTGTATAATAACCATACCTGCATTATTTACATATAACGGCTCAAGCTGCTTTTCTGGCACTTCGTGAACAATAGATTCTGAGTAAAAGTCTATTTCAGGTGCACTCTTCGACCCATTACTTTCAACACTTACAGTGCCTTTCGAAGAATTTTCATGCTCTATCGTTTCAATTTCGTTTAAGAACACCTTCGGCATCACATACCTATTTACCCATAATGTATCTATTAATTCTTTACCGCCTATTTCATTACTGGATAGCAAGTACTGTAAAGGCCAGCGAGGGCTAAAGTCCTCCCAGGAATCCTCTATCCATTTAACCAAGACTGAATTGACTAGATTAGCCTTGGCTTCGTAAAGTGGTGATTGCTTAATGCCACAGTTTAATATCGCTAAGAATAAAGCTTCAATATTTAGCAAAACCCCATTGCTTTCAGCTTGATCTATTGCGATTGCCTTTAGCAGTTCAGAAATTGTAATAGCGCTATTAAGCCTGAACATTGCCTCTTTATTGCCTAATAGACTTTTGGCCCAAACCTTAAATTTGTCGGGGTGAAAATGTAATAAATCTGAAATAATTCTATTGATTGGTAGCGAAAAGCGGCTTGAAAGCCAAAAAGGAGTTCGGCCATTTACCAATAAGGATTGAAAAATTTCAGGGAATAATGCATTTTTCAAATACGTTCCAGTATCGTCTATATGCAATTTAGCAGTACCGTCCATTTTACTATTTTTGATATGACTAAATATCTCATTTGAAGGCTGGATGCTTTTAGGGATTGGCATCGACAACTCTATACAGCTGATATGTATAAGATTTAGATAGAGCTGTTTAAGTTCTTTATCGCCAAAATGCCTATCTATAGAAATACCATTGAAGGAATCATTCATCCCCCCCCTAGAAGCATTCAATCTACTTTCAATAACACATGACCAGTATATTTTTTCCAGTTTACTTCTTAAAATAGAAGAGGCTCCCACCCACCATTTGTTAGCAATGATTTTATCCTGCCATTCTTGCACTAAAATGGTCATTTCCTTTGTCGCTGACGGCCATAAAGTCTTAAGCCAGCTGTTGATTCTGGGCTCATTAAAGTATTCAATCAAATTTGTTATTAACTTAAATTGACTCGGATTTTTCAGTAATCCATCAAATATTTTATGACACTCATTAATAGACAGGTTGTCCAAAACAATCATCAAAATGTCTTTACCGTTATAATCAGTGCTATTAGCAGCCCCCTGTTCTTGTAATATTCGATAGACTGTTGATATTTTCTTTGCCAAAGTCCAATCGTCTACCTCTTGAACTAGGGGCTTGCTTAAAGCTAGATTACTGGAGCCTTTCGGTAATTCTGATCGTAAGCCATTCAATGCATTAGACAAAACCAAGAGATCATGACCGCTTAATATAATATTTATATTCTTATTAATACAAACTTCAACTTCAGCAATGAGTGTAGCTATGGGATTATTGACTGAGAGAAATAGAGTATGTAGAAGCTGGCCTGCCATTCTTTCTTTGTTTTCTCCGTTATCACGATTTAGATAAGCAATTTCTAACGCCATAGAAAATATATTTAAATGCAGGTCGGCATTACTAAGATTAAGAAAGCATAAATGCTTCTGCCATAGCTGTACTTGCATTATTATATTCGTTAATACGTTGCTCTTATGAGGGGATAATTCAGATATTAAGTCTTCAACCTGACGTTGCTTAAAAATCTTTAGAATCCGATCAAATACCTTTCCTTTTGATTTTGAGTTTGAAGCCCCAACAGCCCTGCCAATCACCTCAATCAATGTGCTATTTTTTTCTCTTAAGAGCTGATTAAAATCCAATCCATTGAAATCGGCTTCACTCATATCTATTGGAAATATGCCATTAACTAAATATCCGAAAAGCATATCAATGTAATTTACTTTTTTACTTTTATTATTCTTCTCTTGATTCGCCTCCTGTTTTTTAAGATCGCCTAAAATGCTAATCAATTCAAAGCGATGATTAAATCCGACATTCTCCATGACTGAGCCAAGTAAAATGTCCAACATGTATTCATAGTCAAGGTGTCTTTCTCTTGCAACGTTGAAAATAGTACTCTTAACAAACGCGACCCTATTAAAATAACTGCCACCATCCATTAGCAAATAGGCAAAAATAATATCCCATACAATCTCTTTATCCTTTTTTTCATCTATTAAGACCAACTTCGTTCTATGGGCGTGAACTAGAATAAAACCATGATCATTAGGCTCTAATATCTGTATGAGTTTGACTTTATGCTTATCATCTAACTGCGCAACTAAGTGCCGCCGCACACTTTCTTCACGCCCTACCTTGCGCAATAATTGAACAAATTTCTTGTTGTTATCCTCTGATAATATGGACATTACTTCTTGTATTTTTAGAGGATTTTTACCAGGTAAAAGCTTATCTTCAATTATTCCTTCCGTGCGCCGTTCCCGCATTAAACTTACAAATAGCTTCCAGTAAGCCTCTTGATCACCCGGAAAATTCGTTAGGTATAATTGAGGGTATTTTAGATAATTCTGTACGGTAAAATTGTCTAGGTAACTGTCTGATAGAACATTCTTTATGGAAGTAGAACCTGCTTCTTCTGAAAATCGATGAACTAAAACATCATGATTGTGATCATAGTTATCTGATAGCTTTCCAAATAAGTAATTAGACAAATCTTTAATACTAAAAGGAACACCTTGAGTGCAGAGCAGATACTCAATGGCCATTTTCCATAATTGACCAAGAAACATGGCATTATCAATGTTTATTACCCTTAGTTTCCGGTTAATTAGATGTATTTCTTTAATTAGCGCACAGATATCATCTTTATGATTAGGCTGTAGTTTATCAACAATACGCTTACAACCAATTTCTCCCCACTGCCATAAAACCCTCTCTCTAGTAGCGTTACTTCGGCTTATCTCATAGATCACTTCATTTACAAATTCAGGACGGTGAATCAGGCTACTCTCAATTAAATCTTGAACACTGCTTTTAGATGTATACCACCAGGGCGCTGTGCCCTTTTTAATAATCCAGTTAAACAAATCCCTATTACCTGAGCCCTCTGTTATTACCCCTAAGGGTTTTTTAATTACATTGGTAGAAGAATTTTCAACAATATAAAACAGCTTATTCTGCAATTTTGATTTTATTAGGCTAGGTAGATCACGCTCTAAATTATCAAACTCGATTTTTCCAATATCGAGAACAAGCTCATCCAATCGAATGGTTTTACCCGCTTCACAAAACCTCTCAAGCTCAACCTCAAGTAATGGAATGAGATCTGATTGAGTCCATTTACTTAATAGTTCCTGTAGCTGAATCGCATAATGTTCATCATCAATGGTGGTTTGCCATATACATCTATCGACCAAACCTAGTTGATTGTAGGTTGACTCTTTCACTTTACATCACTCGCTGAGCTTTCTGAAGGAGTCTTTACAATAAGGTTAATCAAGCTCTTAGCATGTTTTGATCCATCTATTTTAGTGCTTGATTTCAAATTATTAGCATTATGCCAGGCAACGAAATCAGATGTGATATTTGAAATCGTTTCACGGTCGTAGAAATAGGACCTATGATTTACATGCATAGGAATGCAACGACTACAGATGTGATCTAAGGAATTCTGAAATTTTTTTGTTCGTATCAAAGCAACATATTCTGGAAAAACAGACATTGAATTCAGATAGAAATTATCTACGGCTAGACCTAACTTCTTTAGTTCGCCTGAAGTCATACAGGATGACTTAAGCAACAACATCGCTTCTACAAATATAAATCCCTTTCGTGACTCAGATAGCCAGATCAATTGGTCAATGTGCCTTTGGTAGTCAATTAGCGTTAGGATTCCAGCATCCCCACGCTCTATCGTTATTATATCTTCACCCGAAAGGTAGACATGATCACCGTCAGACATACACTTAACTAAAACATTCAATCCATTTACTATTGAGCTAAACTTGGACTCAAGTACTCTTTCATTGATAACCCAAGATGAAAATTTTGAATCTGACAGCACGTTAAGTAAAATATCGACTATCAGGCCATAATGGTGGGTAAGACCAAGAAATAGATTACTGAAAAGTTCAAATGTAGAGTAACTTTCTATATCCTCTTGAATTAATTTCTCCCTCTCTTCCAATCTCTTTAGATCAATTACTCCATCGACAAACAATTCAGCCATCTCATATGCACGACTGTTACAATCAATCACTTCAATACTTGAAATAAATTTCGTTTTATCCACTTTCAAGTTTAACATCTCTATAATCGATTCAAGTTGTTCCTTAAGATATTCCACATTAGAAAACCCTAGTTTTGATATTGGAATAAACTCCTTTATATCTTCTGCTGGCACACCCAGTTGGGCCAATAACGAAAGATTTGAATTAGCCAGACGATATCTACCAGGGAAAATAAGCGCCTTGGCATTAAGGAAGTTAAAACCTTTCCCTCTATTATAGGAAAGTAAGCCAAGGTTCTGTAAGTACAACGATTTAATAATTATTTTCGTTTGCGTGGTGCTTAAAAATGACCTGGTATCTAGTATCATCTCTTCGATTTCAGAGCCATTTTCACCATGACGAGCCAAAAGGTGATCAAGTATGGAATTCCTTCTAGATTCTCTTTCGGTTTCATCCTCGATGCATTTTCTTAACCCTGAGAGATATTGGTTATAACTATCACTCTTAAAATTCAACCATGCCAAACTCTGCGACTCAGCTTCTGATTTAGACTTTAAATCAAAATCAAATGCATCATGACCTAGTAGTAGAGGTTTAATATTAGGAAGGTCGTATATTGGTTTAAAAAAATAGGATGGTGGGGCTGTCTGAACTTGAGGCGAAAATTCTATGGTCTGACTTTCATTACTTTGAAGTCCAAAAGACAATAAATATGACGTACCGTCCAGCTGGGAAAATTGATTAATCAGCATTTGATCAAAAAGTGATAGGAACCCTTTGAGCTGACGTGATTGTGCCACCCTAAAATTAGAGGCACTATCCGGTAGTGCATTTTCACCAACCGCATAATTTTCTGGAAATGTATTTTGAATAGAGTAATAGTCGCCTATATCTCTGAATACACCTTTTGGTAAATCTGGACTAATAGAACTGGAGCTACTGTCAACTGAATCTGCACCATTCATTTTAGATAAATAACTTTCTGCTGAGGAATTAAGTGAGATGTCTTCTTTTACACCTGATTTATAAAAGTCAAAATCTTCTAAACTGATGCCTATCTGGGCCACTTGATCCTGGGCAATAGCAACCAGCCCTTCATCTTTTAAAGGTTCATTCGGTGCTAGAAAAGACAAAGCATGTATTTTTTCAACGCCCTCTAATTGGGATATTATTGCAATAATATCCATTATCTTTACAGTACTTCTTTTTTCACATTCTCCACTTAACTCGGGCATCCAGCCTTTACTCAATTTCGGACCATTGAATATGGCACCTGAGTCTAGGTATCTAGATTTCAACGCACCATAAGAAGACTTTTTGATTACTGGGCTAACATAACTATGAAGCTTTGAACTTAAGTCATCCAATACCTCTCTAGCTGAGGTGTTTGAGTTAATACTTATACTGCCTTGTAACAATATCTCCTTAATGCTGAGTGATTTGACTTTAGAAATCATCTCTCCTATTTGGCGGTTTGAATTCAGGGTTTCAAATACACGATTAAGAAGAATTGATTTATCCTGATGGGTCAGCCTTTCTTCAAAACTCAGGAAAACATCATAGCAGCCTGTCATTAAACCTTTACTTGAAACCATAGGATAAATATAGATACCAGCAATACCGTTTAATTTATCCATTACCAGTTTACATTGATCTTCTAGGGTGACTGCGCTACAAGTTAGAATATCTTCAGGCTTAAAAAATTGATTTTCAAAGTGTATTCTATTATCACTTCGTGTGAGGATATCTTCTATAGAAAATTCATTGCAGTAGCCAAGTTCCGTTAGTGCATAGCAAAGTTGCTCTAATATTGTAACGCCGGGGTCACTCTCATTAAAGTTACTCCAACTTGAGTCTGTTAACGCCTTAATGTATTTTAAGCCAATTGATTTCTGCACACTGAAATCACACTCATCGGAAAGAGCTTCATCTATAATGAAATTATCAGACATTTCAGAACTCATAATTTGAATAGTACATTACATATAGACTTCATGATTGTTGGCAGACACAAAAATGGTCTTATCATCTAGGGGGTATAGAATTTGCCGCGTGTCTTTCACAAATCTTATATTGTCACCAGCTCCTTCGGACAATTCAATAGTTAGCTCTGCTACTTCCAAAACATCTGGCTGCTCAATAATTAAGTTCAGTAAATCAGTCCTGTTAAGCCCTTCACTTATAGGCATGGTGTTCTTATAGGTAGAACACCAAGGAGACATAAACTCCTTGATACGATTGGAAATTGAATTGCACTGCTCAAGCGTCCCTGCATCATTAACAAACAAAACTTTTGCACTTATTTTAACTGGCTGATGCCTCATATTAAAAACACTAATACGGTTAAATGGCGATGACCTAGAAACTAGGTATTCCCTTATTTCATCTAACCTTTGTGAACTGACTAGACCAGGAGTAAAGCTATCCAAGCAGCCTTCACTAACTGAATCGACAACCACTACATTAATATTTGACTTCAAGGAATCCGATTTCACGCAGCGAGAATAATGAAGCTTAGGTGATACCTGGAAACTAAGTTGTTCAAAATCACCAGCGGTTATTGCTCTATCCTTTGTCTTTATACGTTGACTCACTCGCTTTCTAAACTCCTCTTTATTCTCCCTTTTGTGCCCGCCGGCACTACCAAAGGGTTGATAAATTTTCTTTACTCCTGGAATTTTAACGACAGAACTTGAAATGGAACCCTTCTTAATCTGCAATTTTTCATCACTTAGAGAGTAGCTAGAGGGCATTCTAGTAACTTGCAAAGCTTGCGTATGTATAGACTTAAGTCTTCCAATGGAGCTGTTCTGCGAATAGTTAGATATGGCCAGCCAAAAACCCTTACCAGGAAAAACCTCTATTTCATCTGTTAAATCCTTAGGTAAATAAACAACTACTATTCCATTGCCACTGAAATGATTCGTTTCGTCACTCAATACTCTTAAGGACTTCCATCCATTTTTTGACATGTAATGGAACTTGTACGAAGAGAGTGCATCGCACTCTGAACTCCCTCCCCAATTTGACATTTCAAATAAAAGGCTTACTGAACATGGTGGAGCCACATTCACTAATTTGAGAAATAAGGCCCCGTTAAAATCAATAACAGGAAATAAATTTATGCTTTTTACATTTTTCTCAGCACTATCCTGTTTGTTCTCAAGTAGCCTAGAGTTAATATTCTTTGGGGGTGACAATGTGTCAAACACTTTATATTCCGAAAAAATACCACAATGGTAGAATTGAAATTTCATATCTTTATTGACCTGACTAAAGTCGATATTACATTCTGCACTATAATTTAATTCAATTGAGTTCGTCGTAGGTGTAAATGGCAGACTTGGCAGTTTCTTAATTACAGCAGCGCTGCTTTTAGAGGTGGCTTGAGCTTTAATAGTTTCTTGCTTATGAAAACTATTTGCATTACTAACAGTAACACTAGAAACAACATCCGCATAAATATCATGTCCAAATCCCATACTTGGTGAATCAAGTGTAATCCTAATTAACCCAGGTTTAGAATCGAACTCTAATAGCCCAATATATGAGTTAATATTTGACTGAAATACAATTGGTTTATCAGAAGAAGGGGTTAGTGAAAACGTCGAAGTTTTATTTATATTTATTATCTTTGGGTCACCATCCGAAGATTGATACATACTTTCACTTCCTTGAGAGACTTTAAATTCATCTTCGGTCTCAGAGAAAACATCTTGCCACTTCCCAGCTATCAGCACGTTGGGCATTACCTTAAAGCAATCATTACTGAAAGTACTTTGTGAATCTATAAGGAAGTCGTTATATGCCTCATAATATTCATCGAAACTTTCAGGAAGGTTATTCCATGAAAATACAACTTCGAGTGATGTAATAGGCTTTGAATATAATTCGGGTAAATCAACATAGAAATGGCTATTAACTTTTGGAGCAGGCCCGAAGGGAGATGACATTCCATTACTCTTTACTAAGCCGTAGTCATTTGAATAACGTGCATTAGCATTATTTACATCAACTTCAACATCAATAGACCTAACGACTGAGAGCTCTTTAAAATCACTCAACAATATTTTAATTAGAGGCCAAGAAAACTTACCTCCTTTTTTTAAGTCTTTACTTAATTCTATAGGAGGGTCATCACTTGCTAGGGATATCGATAACGAATGGCTACCAGGTAAATTATCATCCACAGACCAAAGTACATTTACAGCCTTAATCCACCCCCTATTATTTGTTAGATAAACTTGACTCCCTAGGAAGGGATTTAGTGTTGATTCAATATTAAAGGTTATTGTAATTTTTCTATTACCAGTCCCCAGTAAGAACAAGGGAGATGACAACATGAAGCCACTATCTACTCTTGAGTCATGCTTACTTCCAAACATTTCAATTCCAGAAGCGCTTACGTCCTTACCTTTTGACGTTAATAAATTACTTGATACATTCTTTTTTGTTAATAGCCCTTTATTAGATTCACGGTTGTGGTAACAGACTGTAATAGCCTCAGCAATTGACACCCCATTAATGCAGCACTCATTATCGCTTGAAAATATAATTGGCTTTTTATTTAGATAGCTGCCTCCATTGAACTTAGTATCTTTTTTAACAACCAATTCATTCATGTCTTTTGCTATTTCCAAGCATATATAGGCTTTATCTTGAACTTCATTACGATTATTTAGCGCTAATATTCTTTCATAATAAAGGTCCAAGTGCCTACTGACATTTTTATTTAGCTGATCCTTATAGTCATCAAGCATTCTTACAAAACTAATAATAAGGGCGGTATCTGGATAGCTATTTGAGTTAGACGTAAGGTCTCTATAACTAATCTCCGCCAATTTTATAAACTTCAAATACAGACCAAATATCTTTTGGTGGATAACAGATAGAACTTCCCCACCTTCCTTAATACTCCATCCTATGGAGGGAGCAATTGTATCTACACGGGAATTAGCGGCCTCACCAGTTAAACCTGTCCACTCTTCACTAATAAACGACAGCCCCGATAGATTTACGCTACAATCTACCTTGTTCAACAAACAAAACGACTCATATAACTTAATAAACTGTTTTAGATATTTTTTAATATGGCAGCTTATTTCACCAAGAAAATTGCTTTTAAATGAATACTCCTTGAGCTGGGAATTGATTATTTTGTACCATTCAAAAATATTGAGAAACACACGCTCAATTAGCCCAAAAAGCTGCGTATAAACATGGATAATTTTTGATTTAAGTCCTTCTAGATTCAAAGGATTATTAAGTGAGATAGCGATTAATTCATCGAGTTTTGAAGACAAATCAATGTATTCTTTAACTCCCTGCGCGTATGGGGTTTTACAAATATAGGCGCTGCTAATAGCAGGATCCTTCAATAATAGCTCGAACCAACTACCCTGAACCTTATTATTCTCATCGTAAAAATTGATCAGTTTGCTAAATTTCACTAGGAAATACAGCCGATCCAACGAACAGCGACCATCCAGTTCAACATTTAGTGGAGATAGTGAGGGGAGCTCGAGCTCAGCACGGCTAACCATTTCTAGCTATTACTCTACTATTTAGCCACAAGATTAGTTCCCTCGATTTCAGAAAATGGATGAACATGATTATGGCGCGTATTGGTTTTATGAATGATATAATTTATGGATATGCCTATTTTTGAACCACTGCCATTAATGCCTTCTATCGTTATATTCTCAACTGAAATTCTAGGCTCAAATCTAAGTAAACCGTGTTTTACACTAGAAATGATTCTTCCTTTAAGGTTTGCATCCATTTTTTTAAACTTAAAGGTATTTAAATCAATACCCCAATCAGGAATTACACTTCTTTCACCCCGCTGAGTGTTAAGAATTGTATTTATAGATTGCCTTATATTTTCTTCACCATGGCTTATCATTAACTGATTATTACTGGAGTCGAACGTGGGCGGAAATGTCCAGCCACTGCCCCAAAAACCTTTTTCAGTCGTCATTACCTTACCTACCCTCCAATCAAAACAGTAAAGGCACCCAACATGATTTGACCACCATGAGATGTTTGGTCACCCATTCGGGCGGCCGGTGATCCGCCTATCATCACAGTGCTGGATCCCTTTGCAATGCTATCTGGGGGACCAACACACACCAGCATATCCCCTACCTTGGCTGCGGCTAGCTTCTCAATTAAAACTGTAGGCTCTCCTGGGCCAGTAACCGGGCCACCTACATGAGGAATCGGCGGTAAACCCGGAGTAACCATAGGGCACATATGAAAATCCGTTAACCTAGCTGCTGGTGGCATTCACTCTCTCCTTATATAAACATCTAATTAATCTTGACCATTGCACCTTTCAAAGTCAGTTCTGATCCGCCCTGGACTTTGGCTGTACCACTGCTCTTCGCTGAAAATGCCGAATCTGCTTCCTGTTTAATATTAGATCCCTTAATTTCAACATCTCCTCCTGAAGACTCAAGTTTGATACCGTTTTTTCCTTTAATAGAAATTTCCTTATCGGATTCAATTGTTATTGCTTTGGAGCTTTTAAATTCAATACCTGAATCAGACATTTCTAAAGAGTTATCATTTTGATCTTTAATCAATATCTTTTTATTTTTATCATCTAACACCACACTGTTTTTTCCCGGTGTAGTGACTGTAATAATTTTATTTTCATCATCAAATTCAATTTCTAACTTACTTTTTGTGACAATTGCCTTTTTAGTATTCTTCTCATCAGGCGTAAAGTCAGAAAAAGGCTTAAACTTTTCACTATAAACACTCCCTAAAATTACAGGGTAACGGGGATCATCATTTAGAAACCCTACAATAACTTCATCCCCAACCTCAGGGTAAAAAAACATCCCTGCACCGTCAGTAGAGTAATTATTGAGTAATCTGGCCCATAGACCATCTCCACTTTCATCAAAAAGCGGTAAATCAACTAATACACGAAAGCCATTATCTGGATCATCATAAGATTTCTTAACTGTTCCATTAAAGAGCCCTTGAACACCCGGTAGTAAACCGGACGCGGGAGGGGCAATGACATCTGACTGGCCTTGGGTAAACCATATAGGTGAGAGCCCTAACCCTATATGCGTCGTCCAATTACCGCCTTCAATTTCATGACGAACACTGGACACTAAGTGATCTCCATTAAATCGAATTCCCATACTAGCCATAGTTATATAAACGCCAGGCTCAACCAAGCTAGTCCCCTGACAACTTGCCTTTCCTAATATTTTTGAATACTCACTTTTTATAATTTGCGCTTTTGCCCAATTTGTTAAATCGTCTTTTTCTTCTGTAGCGGTTGTTTGCAACAGATAATCAGAAAGTCCAATCGTATCGGATAGTTTTTTACTGGTAATATCACCAGGCCCTGCAAGATCACTAGAAGCCTCACCCGTTATTAATTTTTGGGTTTTGGGATCCCATGCACTGGCTTTAACACTGCCTAATTGGGTGATTGAATTTAAATCAGCAGAAAAACTAAGTAAATTATTACCGTACGCCAGTTTTAATACTGATTCAGTATTAGCGTCCGGTTTAAATACTGATACCTTGCCGTTTATTGTACTGACCAGCATTCCATTAACTTCCGCTCTTGCCAAAACAAAATCCCAATCTGAACAGTAGTATTGCTGTAAAAGAGGAATGGAAGGTGTGGTACTAGCCACATTTGAAGTTAAAGCTCCATAATTACCAATGACTTTAGTGATAGCATCACTATCAGCTCCCTTAGCATAACTGGCATTTTTACGTCCTACTGTCATTTGAATTGCCAGATCTTTGCACTCAACCTCTAGGGTCGGCCCTAGGTTTGCATCTATTTTCAGAGACTGCTTTGTTACCATTCCTTTAAATATAGTTTTATTTTTAGTGTTATACCCTGCGTCTATTACTATTGCTTTTCCCGGAATAAAGTTGTCTGATGAACTCACTTCAAATTGGGTGTCGGCACCTGTAATTTCGTTAATTACAATAATGGCACCGGAAATACGATTTACATATTTCTCAATTTGAATTGAAACAACACCATATTTATCCGGAATTTTATTTCCTTCAATTTTAACTTCGTAGGTAACAAGACCGCCTGACGCTATTAACTCAGAAGCCATTACTTATCCTGTAGTATTGGAGGAAAGATAAGATTTTTCACTGACTTTATATTTCTAAATTTATTAAGCCCATTGAAACGAGCTAACTTCACATAGTAAGAGCTATCGCTATAAGTTTGATAAGACAAGTTTGGAAGTGTGTCTCCTTGTGTAACACTTATGAAATGAGTCATATCGGGAGACTGTCTATTTTCTTCTATTGCAGCTAACTCAGGGTCTTTGTAAGCCTTAAACGATAACGAGACCTTTGCTCTCAATGGTAAACCAAGGGAATTGAAATAGGTATATTCTGTAGTAAGACTTGAAAGAACGCCCTTAAATTCAGTGCTTATGCCCCATTGAATTACCACATAATTGGAACGATGAATTTCACCATTATAGTTATAGACAACACTTTTTAGTAACTCTATTTCAACTGGCAGGAGCAACCGTTTGCCATCAACAACACCAGTGCAATCGATCACCAGTTCAAAGTTGAGTTCACTGCCATTGGTATAATTAAATGTGGGGTAATCTGAACCTGATCCCGTAATATTATTATCATTATGGCTAATCTTGTCATCAATTTTAATCTTTTCAGGGTTGATCATTACTTTATATTCACAACCAGGAATAGCTTCTGAAAACTTTCCATCCTTATAGGCTGTTAAGATCATTTTCACTAAACCTGACATTATTAACCCTCTCTATTCCTACCTTGAATTATGAGCATTTGTGGCATTATCCTTAATTAAGGAAATACACTCCTTAATTATTTCCTTTTTTAAAAGTTTGATTTTCTTTATAGTTTCTAAATTATCTTCAGCGTTATTTGGAGAAACAACCTCTGTTTTTATAATAATTTCTCGTATCTCAATAGGCATTTTCTTCTCCTATATACTCAATTAACTAAGTTAGACTAGGAGATATATCAAAATACTGGTAGGCCATCTCGATCGTCTCTATAAAAACGTTTCCTTCTTGCGAGTTTAAACCGCTCGAAGACCACTTAACCGGATAAGCAGATATAAAATCCCAAGATAGACAGCATTCTCCTTCTTTATTAAGTAATTGAACTTGAATGTCCTTGGTTAGGATGGGTAAAGAAGACCCTGTGTCTAACGTTTCCTTACACCACAAAATCAATGGAGATATACTTTCGGAAACACCTCTTTTTAAAACTAAGTTGGGTGATGTTATTCCAGCTGGAAGCTTATATTTAAATCTATTTTCACCACCACAAACGACTTCGTCCGTTTTTAGTTCTTTTTCAATGCCTGTTACCTCTTGAAAGGCCATGTCATCTTTACTTCCAATACCCGTTATTTTAACGTTAAAGTAAAACCCAGTTAGAAGATCAGCCATTAGAAATAATCATTTCTTCATGAGCAATTTCTATCGTATCAACAGCCACCGAACTATCATCTGACTTCAGGTCTGTACTGCTTATTTTGGTTGGCCAAGCATTATTAAGTTGCCACTTCATGGTAACTTTTCCAGTTTCATCCAAAAGTTTTATTAGTACTGTTCTACGCTTAATGGTATTCATCTTTATTTCGGCCATCCAATCCCAGAAAGAGTTGTCATTTACGAACACCCCTCTTTTCATGGTTATGTTTCCATATTTTACAATTCCAGGCATTTTTTCTGTTGAAAACAATGGGCTATTGCTTTTTCTATATTCAATTATCTGTACATCTTTATCCATTCCAGATACTTCTTGAAATGCCACACCTTTTAGCTCCGTTCCTAAATCAACTTCAAAACGAAACTTTGGCATTGGCCATGTGCTATTTTCTTTGCTTCCATCATCTGCCATGATATTTGCCTTCCTTTTACCAATTGTTTTTTTATATTATTGGGTTGCTAAGCCATTCCAATTATGATTTGGCCATTTCTTGTTGAAATGTTATTTCAATAAATTCGGCTGGCCTTACCACTGCAACTTTAACTGTAATATTCATATAGCCATTTAATAGATCTTCAGGCGTCATAGTTGTTCCCAGTCCGATTAGAACTTGAAATGCATCAGTCGGTTGAGCCCCCTGTAGCCCTCCTTCTTTCCATACGCTTGATAAAAAGCTACTGATCATACTTTTAACACCCGTCCAGGTATTCGCGTCATTTGGCTCAAACACATAGGCTCTAGCCGCTAACTTTATAGACTGCTCAAGAAAGGTCATGGTCCGACGAACAGGGACATATCTCCAATCTTCACTATTTCCATCCAGCGTTCTCGCCCCCCAAATAAGTATGCCTTGACCGTTAAAGAATCGAATTGCATTTATTGACTTTCCTGATATTGCATCAACATTCAAGTTTTCTTGTTGACTGTCACTCAATCTAATCGGCAACTCGGAAACGCCCACCATGCTCACGTTAGCTGGCGCATGCCAAACCCCTAACTGGTTATCATTGACTGCATATATTCCCGCCATGCCACCACATGGAGGTAATATATTTGCATCGTTTAGTACGTGCTTAATAATCAACCCATAAGGTTTACTTGCATTTAACAAGGCCGAATGAATTTGGCTATTAGTAAGAGGCTTTTCTGGAGGGTTGGTAACCATATCTAACAACTTAGCTGCTACTGGGTTAGGATGATGAGCGGGATTTAATAGTGGCTCTAGACTCGCAATGTCACCACCAAACAATGAGGTAAAATCTATGTCACCCGATTGCATGATGGTTGTACCCACGAAAGGATAATAGCTAGCCCCATACTTTAAACCCTGCGAACCTGTATTATCCCGAAATGCCTCAATGTCATTTGGATACATTATGGGGTCAGGATTTCGGCCTCCTATAATATCAAATAAACAAATTGCAGTTTGCATTTGCTCTGCCTGAAGCAGCATCTCCTGCATAAGCGTTCCATTGTTAGGTACCGACAACAGTGTTGCTTCTGGGCAGTAATAGATCGTTGGTTCTTCCTCAAACTTTAGTAATTCCAGCCCTCTAGTTAGGTCAGCTAACTTTACGTTCGCATTAACTATTTGCCTAGACTTTCCATCCATAGGCTTTTTACTGGCTTCACCATATTCACCAACAGACACAATATATGCATCACCCCCACCATTTTCAAAAAACATTCTCACACTATTATAAAG
>CAJXRF010000053.1 GCA_913058575.1 uncultured Bermanella sp. | reverse complement strand
GATGGATCAGATGGATCAGATGGATCAGATGGATCAGATGGATCAGATGGATCAGATGGCGCTGACAGTAATGATCTTATCTCGGTATCCAATGTCTCAGCTCAAGAGCATGAATCCCTTTCCTTTACATTAACCCTTTCAGAAGCCCAAGCCGTTTCAACCTCATTTTATTACGGCACTGTGGATGTCACTGCATCCGCCAGTGATGACTTTTCCCCGGTATCAGGTCAGGTGACGTTTAACGCCGGTGAAACTTCAAAAACCATTGGTGTAGCGTTAAAGTCCGATGCGGTATGTGAAGACACCGAGCATTTTATTCTTCAGGTGAGCGGCGAAGGGGCCAATGTTTCTGGCTTTGGTGAAATAACCGATGTGTGTGATATTGATCTTGATAACGATAACCTTGTGGATATTTATACCTTAGAAAATTTAGATTGGATGCGTAATGACCTAGCAGGTATTACCCGTACCGACTCACAAGGTAACGTATTAAGCGCAGGCTGTGCCACCACCTGCAATGGCTACGAGTTAATGGCAGACCTTGATTTTGATAGCAATGCAGATGGTGCTCATACTGGTGCTGATATTTTTTATAATAGTGGCAGTGGCTGGGAACCAGTTGGCGATGATACTACGCCGTTTACGAGCAACTTTAATGGCAATGATTTCACCCTTAGCAATTTAATTATCACAAGAAGCACTGAGGATGATATGGGTTTGTTTGGTTATGTGGATGCAAACGATGCCAGCATTGTTTTAACTGGTTTGACGATTGGCGGGTCCCTTACATCAGTATACGGTGGTGAGCGTGTTGGGTTGTTCATTGGGCGTCTAACGCCCAATGCCAATGGTTATGTCACCATCTCAGATATCCATTTAAATGGCACTATTCAAAGAGAAAGGTCTAATTACTTAGGTAGCCTAATTGGACGAATTCATGACGATAATTCAAGTGCGAATAACCAAGTGGTCATTTCTAACGTCTCGTTTACGGGTGAAGTGTTAGATGATTATTCAAACAGTTATACCACGGGGGGCTTGATAGGCCAGGTGAATAATATCGCCGATTTTCAGTTGTCAGGTTGTGTGGTGGATGTTGCGCTTAATATGCACCCTGATAACGGTGCAGGTACACGAAATGAAAGTGGTGGCGTTATTGGCGAAATTAAAACCGGTGAAAACGGTGTAGCCGGTTCGGCCAGCATAGATGATTGCCAGGTTGTTACGTCGGTGGGGGATAATGATCGCAGTTATTATATTGGTGGGTTAGTGGGCGAATGGGATGTAGAAAACGCCAGTACCGCCAGTATTTCAAATATTACCTCGAACATTTCAATTGGCAATATTACTGATTCTGGTTATAGCTTTTCAGGGCTTGTGGGCAGAATGGAAGTTTTTTCTGGTTCGAACTTACAGATAGATGATGTTCATGTGACGGGTTCTATTGTCAATAATGCTGATCATAATACCGCAGGCTTGATTGCTCGATTAGCGGTTGAAGATTCATATGTGAGCATCAGTAACTCAAGTTCTATAGCGGATATTTCATCTGTTGGTGATTACACAGGTGGTTTACTGGGTTATGTAGACATGGATGGAACAGGGCAAAGCCTGACCATTGAAAACAGTTTCTCCAAGGGAACTGTTGTGGGTGACGATAATGTTGGCGGTTTGATAGGTGGCATTAAGTTTGATGCTGCCACCAGTACGCTTACCTTAAATAATAATTTCTCGGTAAGTGATCTTACCGCTAACAGCGAAGTGGGAAATCTTATTGGCAGTATTACCAATAGCTTTAATACCGCTAACTTTGACGAGAACTATTTCAATACTGATAGTTTAAATGATGCCATTGGAACAGGTGAAGGTAATGTGCCCGTGGCTGCGGAGCTGGATGATTTAATTGGCGCCACGCTAAGCGACATGAAGTGCCCACAAAGTGCAGGTGATTTAGCTTGCCCTAGCACGTTATATTCTAATTGGAGTGATGCAGATTGGGATTTTGGTACCGACAGTCAATTGCCTGGTGTTATTTCAAATGGACTTATTTACCGAGATAGCGATAACAACGGACTTTATGACTGATGTATTTAGACTAGCTCCGCTAGGTGGTTTGAGTCGATAGTGTCGTTAGATTAATCCTCGTTCATGACCGTCTACTAGGCGGTCAATTTTTTTGAGCATAGTGAATTCATTTTACCAATGCAACCTAATAGCCGGTTTTTACTGAGGGTTTACTTTATTAAAGAACTGAGCTCTTAATGTCGTGGCGTTGAGGGATAATTTAAAGTCGTCGGTATTTTATGAAGAGCATCCTAAAAATATAAAAATGTAATATCCTTTATTTAGAATGGTCAGTAGAATCGAGCTTTACATCTGATTCTAAATCTTGGTATCAGTCAGTCATGAACATATAATAAATAACAATGGGTGGTCAGGAGGTAAATATTATGGAAAATATATTAACGCGGTTCTTTTGGCCAATATTAACGTGGTTCGAAAATGATGAATATTCAGTTAATTATAAAAAGTCTCACCGGGTCGCCCTAAATATCGTAGGCGTGCTATTTTTATTTCTATCAATCGTTGCAGTGGTGGGGGCCTATTTTACAGGTGAGTTGGGCGCTGTTATTCCTGTGATTATTTTCTTCAGTGCCGGCCTAGTGGCGGTGGTGGTTGGAATGTTGGGTTCCAACAGTGCTGTCTCAAAAATATGGGGAACCAAATAGGCAGAAGGCGTACACTAATTAAAATTTTCCATTGTTGGGGGTCATAAAGCGCGCCCTCAATAAAGTATTAGCCGTAAAAAAATTCTGGGCTAAGCCCTACCTTTTATGCCGAAGTAAAACCCTCTGTTTTCCTGCAACAAGGCTATTCATGAAAAAGCCTTCATAACCAAGCCGCTCCTAATTGAATGCCCCAAAAACTAATCGTTTCTCTTTCCCTTTGATTTTAAGTAATATGCCATTTTAATTAAACCGAGTGATTTTCCATGGTTATATTCATCACAAGCCAATCTGCCTTCCAAGAGATGCAAGAAACCATTCTTACGCTGCAGCACCCAGTATGGTGTGGGCCTGATATATTAACCCTGCAAGAAACCAATGAACTTTACAAAGCGGGTGTAGAGTTAAGCGTGCTGGATGATGAAGCCACTACAGATACTCAAGCTGGAATAGACACGGCGTTAGAAATTATACGTATACATCACCCAGAGCAAGAAATTTGGGTGCAAGCTAAAAAGTAAATTAGGAAAAATAAGTATGAATACGGAAGTTTAAATGAGTATTAACCCAGATTGGAATGTAATTGCTGGCACGATTTCAAATGACCTCAGTGATGATGAAAAACATAAAGCTTGGCAAGCTGAATGTATGCTATGGCTAGGCACCTTAGCTAAAGAGCTACCAGGTGATTACCGAATTAGTGATACTGAAAACTTTACAATTTTGAGTGACGAAGGAGATAGGTACATAAAAGTATTTTCGTCATTTTTAGAGCTAACCCGTAAACGTATTTTAAGTACATTAAAAGGCATAGCCAGTGATGAAGGATTTGGTAAGCACGTAGTGATTATTTTTAAAGATCTCGATCACTATTATGATTACGTCAGTGCTTTTTTTCCTGAAGAAGGGGAGTTTGGAATGAGTTCTGGGATGTATATAAACAATGGTTATGGTCATTTTGTTTTTCCCACCCAAGACATGCATTATGCCGAACCCATTGCAGTACATGAATTAACCCATGCCTGCTTAAGTCACTTACCCATTCCTACTTGGTTAAACGAAGGCTTGGCTGTTTTAATGGAAGATGTGTTGGCCGGTAACACCCTTTACATAGACAAAGAAATTGTCGCAAAACACCACCAATATTGGACTGAAGAAAATATTCAAGACTTCTGGTCGGGCGCGAGTTTTTATGCAACCGATGAAGGGCAAGAACTGAGCTATCATTTAGCACATGTTTTACTGCGTAATCTCTCGCAGAATTTCAATGTATTAGTGAGATTTACCAACCTTGCAACAGCAGAGGACTCAGGGGAGTCTGCCGCTATGCAGGCCATGGGAGTATCTGTTGGCCACTTGCTAGAGAGCTTTTTAGGGAAAGGTAATTGGGCACCGGGGGTGCCTCAACTGGCAATGACCTAAAGCAAAGAAAAGGGTTGATATTCAGCTGTATTCAGAATGTCTTTTTTATGAAGTTTCTATTGGTAATCGCAGCATCTTTTATAATTATTTTAATAGCTCTTTGAAAAGTTTAGCTTGTCAGGAATTGAATATAAATGATCTTACCTCGTTATTCTAAGGGAATTTAACCTATCATCAGATACCAGCTGACTCAAAGTTACTCTCAATAAAGTACCAAGCAAATAAAGCCAGCAGTAAAGGACGACTTATGAAAAAAACAATAGCAATATTTATCACAGGCTTCCTACTGGGTGGTGTAGTTCTTAATAATGTCTTACTGCATAAAGTTACCAGCACACCAGTGGCCACCCTTCCCGATGGAGGTGAATATATTGGTGAGATGAATAACGGTGTATTGCAAGGTTATGGTGAGATGACGTGGCCCGATGGTATGCATTATAAGGGATATTTTAAAAATGGATTATTTCATGGTGAAGGCCTGATAACACTTAGTCGTGGTGAGCGTTATACCGGGGGTTTTAGCAAAGGGCAGATCACTGGTGTGGGCGAGTTTATATACAGTGAGAGTAGCCATTATAAAGGAGAGTTAGTTAATGGCTTAATGCATGGCTTGGGTACATTTGTGGATATAAACGGTGAATACACCGGCCAGTTTAAAGACAATCTTTTTCAGGGTATGGGCAGTTATCAACATGTTAATGGTGATACTTACAGCGGCATGCACCACCAAGGAAAGTATCATGGTGCGGGTGTTTATGTGGGGAATGATGGTGAGCAATTCAGTGGTGAATTTATTAACGGAGCATTGACTGGGCAAGGCATTCACAAAACTACTGATGGCAGTGAATACCAAGGGAGCTTTGATAATTGGAGTTACCAGGGCCAGGGCAGTTACACAGATAACGAAGGTACTAAATGGATAGGTTCATTCGAAAGCGGTGCCTTAACTGGGCAAGGAGAGTTGATTGGTAAGGATGGGTATTTGTACCGGGGTGAGTTTAGTAACTGGCGATATGAAGGCGTTGGTGAATTTCATTCAGGAAAAGGGGATATTTATAAAGGTGAATTTAAATATGGAAAGTATCATGGCAAGGGCAGCATGGTTTTCAAAAAGCCGCTTGATGGCATTAAAACCATTAATGGCACTTGGTATCGTGGCCGATTAGAAAAAGATGATGCTCGCCCCGATATGCTAACCCCAAAAGAGTTTCATGAATGGGTATTGTATAATCAAAATTCACTGCTGGAAAAAGCTTGGAAAGAGTTAGAGGAAAACAATCCAAATAATATTGATTTGTATTTGTTAACGGTAGCCGGTGACGCAAATCAAGGAGTGTTTCGCCGCGAAGCCAACTTCGTTAAACAATACTTCGATACCCAGCTGGGTACTCAAGGAAAATCTATGCAGCTGGTGAACAGCCGCTTAACCGCCAAAGAAATACCACAAAGCACCATTACCAGTATTAAGCGTTCATTAAACACGGTGTCGCAGCGAATGGATGAGCAACAAGATATTTTGTTTGTGTATTTAACCAGTCATGGCTCAAAAGACCATCAGTTTTACCTGAACCACCCTGAAATGCCCCTTAATGATTTACCCGCTCATGAGCTGGCCAGCATGCTTGCGGATATTCCTGTTAAATATAAAGTATTGGTGGTGTCGGCGTGCTATTCAGGTGGTTTTATTCCCGAACTAAAAGATGAAAATACTTTAGTGATGACCGCATCGGCCAGCGATCGCACTTCTTTTGGCTGTTCCGACAATAACGATTTCACTTATTTTGGTGAAGCCTTTATAAGAGATGCTTTACCCAACAGCGACAGTTTTAGCGAAGCATTTGATAAAGCATTTGAGTTGGTGTCGCAACGTGAAAAAGACGAAGAGTTTGAAGCGTCTATTCCTCAAATTCATAAACCGCAAGGGATACTTAATCAGCTAAAGCGCTGGCGAATAGGCTTGTTAGAAAAAGCGAATGACGAGGCGATTGAATAAGTGCTTTGTTCTGTGAAAAAATTGGGGTAGATACATGCACCGCCAAAAGAGCGGTGGCCTTAACTTATCCCTTACAATCCTTAGGTAAACACCCAAACTGCTTTTTAAATTCCTGAGCAAAATGCCCCAAGTGGCTATAGCCCACTTGAAAACCTGCGTTCATGGCAGAAAGCCCTTCTTCTAAAATTAAGCGCCGTGCTTCCTGCATGCGCTGTTGTTGGTAATACTTATGGGGTGTGGTGCCATACACTTGTTGAAAAAGCTGTCGTAGTTTATCGCGCCCTAAACCTACTTGAGTGCCTATCTCGGCCAATGACAATGGGGTTTGAAAATCTTGCACTAATAACAAGCGAGCCTTATGAATACGCTGGCTGTCCCGTGGTCGTAATGCCGAAGTGGTCAGAGCAGGTGCTCGCTGCCCCAATTGCGAAAATACACTATTACAAATGCCCAGTGTGGCTTGCAGCCTGCCCCACGTGTCATGGCTATCAATATCGTCCCTTAGCAATTGTCTAAAATTTTCTTCACAAGCGCCCTGTAAATCAAAGCCATGAAAGCGAGGCTGAGTATCTTCAATAAATGCCTTCACGTGTGACGGTGGTTTTTGCAGTAAATGTTTCCAAGCGTCTGGCTTTAGACGAATCAATAACAATTGAACCTGTCCTTGCCCTTCCAGTACCACATCTAAGGACAAGTGGTGGTTGTAAAGATAAATAGTACCGCCGCGACTATTAGAGCTAGGGGAAGATTGATTCCCGTCACTGGCTACTAAATGGCTGGAGTCGGTTAACATGATTGACCACACAGGGTGATCGGGCTCGGCGGTTCGCTGGTATTCCATGGGGTGCCACAAAGTAACCTTCCAACTTAGCAGCTCCAAGCCACTGGCCAATTGCCAGCCCTGTAATGTGCTGTGGGCGTTGAGATCTTGCCCTTGTGTCTGGCGCAGTTTGGTTTGTACATCTTCAGACAAGCTCTCTAAATGGTCCACCAACTCTTTGATGTTGGTCTGGGCCAAAGGGAATATTTGGTTTTTTTCTTCTGTCACTTTTTCCTCTGTCATTTGGGTTCCTAGCAATTTACCAAAAGTATGAAGGGTCACCGCTATCCTGATGACTATGCTCACTAAGGGACGCAATCTACTCTTAAAGGGTTCTAATCAGTCAATATTGGATATTTTTACCGCTTATTTGGCTAATAGTAGCGTAAATTATCTGATTATACTGGCTTATGCCTTATAAATTGAGAGTGACAATAATGATAAAGACACTATCCCTAATTCTGGTGCCCGCGCTGCTGCTGATGGCCAGTGGCTGTTCCCAGCCCAATCCAAGTAGCGAAATTACCGTGCAATCTCACCAGCCAGAAGTGTTTGAAGAGCACCGTAAACACTTTGAGCCCAAGGTGTATCAAATTGGTAATCATAAATTGTGGTCTATTAATAATAGTGACGACTGGCCAGCTAACAGCATTGTAGTGGAAGGAGATAACGGCCTGATTGTTTATGACACCGGGCTAACCCATCAGCAGGGTGTAGAAATTTTAGCCGAAATTCGTAAATTCAGTGATAAGCCCATTACCACTATTTTTTATTCTCACCATCACCCCGATCACTTTGGCGGCACCACGGGTTTGGTATCGGCAAGCGATGTAAAAGCGGGCAAGGTGAAAATTTTCGCGTGGGATAACTTCGTTGAAGAAATGAACAGTGAGTTTGGCCCGACGGCACCGGCCCAAGCGGTGCGTGTTATTTACTACAATGGCATGGCATTGCCTAAAGAAGAAAATCATTACCATGGTTGTTGCGGTACCAAATACCAAGGTGGCCATGCGGGGTACATTGCGCCTACCGATACCTTTTCAGAAAATACATCCATCACCATTGAAGGCATCGAGCTGGATATATTTTACACCGGCGGCGAAGCGAAATCAGAATTTGGCATTTACTTTCCGCAATTTAAAGCGGTAACAGTGGGGGATGAAATTTTTCATTCTGTGCCTAATATTTACACCATTCGTGGGGCCAAATACCGTGAGCCAGAAGGTTACATTCGCGCCGTGGATGCGGTGTTAAGCTACGACGTAGAATATCTTTTGGGCTCGCATTTGGTGCCCATTACCGGCAAACAAAAAATTAAAGAAACGGTGACAAAATACCGTGATTTAGTGCAGTGGATTAACGATCAATCCATTCGCTACATTAACAAAGGTTACGGCATTGAAGAATTAAAAGCCCAGTTTACAAAAGTGCCTGAATACCTCGAAAACGGATCATTCTCGCAAGAAATGTACGGCAGCTTCCGTCACATAGCCCCGCAAATATTTACCGGTTTAATGGGGTATTTTAGCGGGGACGCCATTGAATATCGCCCTACGGCTCCAGCCGAGTCGGCACGTCGTCATATAAAATTAATGGGTGGGCGTGACCAAGTATATGCTGCAGCTAAAGAAGCGTATAACAAAGATGACTTTCAATTTTCAGCTGAGTTACTGACCTATTTAATTCGGGTTGATCATGACGATACCGCGGCCAGACAACTCAAGGCCCATGCCTTTAGACAAATGGGTTACAGCGAAATCAATACCACATGGCGTTCATGGTATTTGACGTCGGCTTTAGAATTAGAGGGTAAGCTTAATCCTCGTGCTGAGGGTCAAAACTTAATGAAACAGTACGGCGCCACTCGATTAGACAGTATGTCGGCCAAAGATATTCTGGAAGTGTTGCGTTACCGAGTAAAAGCTGAAGACATACAAGACGACCAGTTAACCATTACCTATCATTTAACGGATACCAATGAAAAAGTGACCACACAACTGCGCAACAGCGTGTTATTGGTGAGCGATGGCTTAGCTGAAAATGCCGATGCCAGCCTGACCATGACCCGTGATACCTTTATTAAAATAGCAAAAAAAGAAACCGATATGGCACAAGCGCTGCTTGACGGTTTAGCCAACTATGAGGGGAGTATTTTATCGTTAAGAGCTTTTGGTAAAGCCTTTGATGAACATATCTTTATGGATAGATTAGTCGTGCGCTAAACCATATTTCTAATGAACAGGGTTAAAAACTATTTTTAAGTGCAATTAGAAATATAGCAGCTGAGTTAAGCTGATTTAGCTGCTATATTTTTTATACCTTTAAATAATCATACAACTGGCTTTTTTCTTTCTTTATAGGGTTATTGAATAACCACTTGCCTCAGCTTTACTCTCCTACATCGCAGGGCTATAACATAGCCATGTATAAAGTATTGTAAATTCTTATACTTTAAATAAGTATTAAAACCAAAGTGTTAATGCTTATTTCCCCCACCACTTGTTAATCATTGGAGGTTTTATGAACAATGAAATTGCCCAATATGCCAATAAACTGGTCAGCGGAAAACCAGGTGATGCAGCCAATTGCGATATGAAAAGCTCTTGCGTTCATCTTGTGCAAGCACCCATTTCAACCGAGTTATTCGATGACCTTAAGGCCATGGCCGCCATGTACGGTAATGATGCTCGCTGCATGGCTGGCGAGCTTTTAGGTTTAGCCATTAAGGAAGTATTTGCTTCATTACCAGAGGGTAAATTTGAGGAAATTAAGGCATCTAGACAGGCATATGATAAAAAAAGAGCCCAACAGCATATGGAGGAGCAACTTTTTAACGCCGGAGGATCTTAGTTGTAAATAGGTAACGTTGCCGTAAAGCACAGGGCTGGGTTTTTCCTAGCCCTTTCTATTTAAAAACTCACAAATACTTATCTCGTATAGCGTTTAACCTGCCACTTTTTTGTAATTTTTTAATTATTCGGTTCATCATGTTTAGGTGTGTAATGCAGGGGGATTTTTTAGAAAATATTAAGTGCACAGGGTTAACGGCTATTGGGGTAGCCAACATAACAATTTCAGATTTTAGTTTTAATTCCTTTAACACGGAAGCTGCGGTAAATGGGTCTACCACGACGATGTCAGAACGGCCAATATTAAGGCGCGCCATTTGTTGCTTAAAGGTATTCACTTCTGAAATTTCAAGATGATCGACTATGTAGTTATCAAATTCGTTGCCTAAGCTGGTGCCTCTGATTAAATCAAGCCTCTTACCGGCTAAATCTTCAAACTCTTGGTAGTTAAATTCATTGCCTCGTTTAACAAAGATATTCAGAGTGTCATTAGTGACGGGTAGGGTAAATAGGTATTTATCTTTTCTTTGTTGCGTCCAGTAAACCCCTGCCATCATATCTATCTCGCCATCATCTAGCATCTTCATCGCCCGTGCCCAGGGCATTTTTACATCAAGGGTGACGGGAAGATTCAACGCCTTGGCCAGTTCTTGGGTGACATCATAAGCAATACCTAGGGCCTGAGTTTTATCTTCATTGCTATAAGCAATAGGTCGCCATTGATTAGAGCCCGATACGGTTAATTTCTGGCAGTCATTAGCATTGGCATAAGAGAGGCTAGAAAGCAGAACTAAAACCGTTAGCAGTGAAAGTAATGACATGTGAAGCGCTCGTATTGGGTTGTGAAATAGCCAAGTTATAATGTTGATTTAACGTGATGTAGATTGAAGACGCACCCCAATGATGCCTTTAAAGCATAGAAGATAGGGCGGGAAAAGCCAATTTTAGTAGCTTATGGCTAGGAGTATTTCAGTGGCTTTAAATTAGCGGGTTCGCCGTTTAGATGTAACGGCTACATTTAAAAAATTGAATTACAATATAAAGGGTCGGATAGATTTATCCTAATAAAAAAATAATCGTAAAGGACACTTTTAAGTGCTCTTTATGATTCTTCTAGGTGATTTTTTGCTAGCTAAAAACAAATGTTGATAAAGCGATTACTGTGGGAAATTACGTTGAATTTTAAAAGTATTGAGTGAGGCTTCTGGACTACCTGTTGTGTGATGGGATTGCTCATTCCAACTTGAAATTTTAGCATAGCCAATTTTATAGTCTTGCTTTGATGTTTTAACTAAGTCAAAACAAATGCTTGGGCCGTTTTCCTATAAGGAGTTTTCGTTAGGCTTTTGTAAACCATTTTTTGTGAAAAGAGCATAGTCGTGGCCTTCTATAAAGGCAAATACTGTATCTTTTTTTACTTCGAAAAATGTCCATTTGATAAGTATTTCAATGCATCGTCACGAATGACTTTAATCTCTAGAAATCGTGAATCCCTGTGCAATGCTTCAAAGGCTTCAAGGCTGGGCCATTAAAATAGGGCGCTTATTTGAGGTTTGTCTAGTTCACTTTTTGATTCTGTGATGGCGAATGATCCTAAAGATTGACCGCCTAGCTCACTTAAAATAGGCATTACCTTGGGGGAAGTACTGGCCAAACAGTTAGGACTCTTTTCCTTGGTTAATACGGGCAAACGATATTTCGATAACTGTGCCTGCTTTAAATAAAACAGTGTCTTTTTGCATGATTGCTTTCTGGTGGTTTTAATTCATTGTTTGTGAATGTGTTGAGTTTTAAATGTTGATGGAATTGTACTGAATCTAGGGGCTAAGCTAGAGTTGCAAATTCGCAAAAGGGGGTTGCATAAAGCACTAAAGTAAAAATGGCCAGTATTAGCATTACATTATTGTATTCATTACTTTATAGATAAAATGCTAATCTTTGAGGCTGTTTAAGTTAACCGTTTAAATTATTCGATCCTTTTATTTTCAGCTTTCTAATCTATACGTCCGTATGAGCCAACTTAACAAGCGTTGAGTATTTTCCCTCAAGTATTGCCTATCTATCCTTGTTTAAATTAGCGTTAAAATTGCCGTGGAATATGCTTTTTGGGGCGTTTAACCATGCATATTTTTTCAAAGGATTGAGTTGCCTGAATCGTCTTTGTTATTGATGTATTTAGACCGCGACATTAGGGAAGGGATTCAAAACTAATTTACTGAATAATCTAGAACCTAAAAAATAATTATAAAAGGCGAAAATCAGTGGGAAAAATTAATAAGCGGATACTCAGTTATCTAGCGGGCTCAGTCATGATGGCCAGCGGATCTCAGGTCATGGCAAACACCGATGCTACCAGCATGTTAGAGCAGTTTGGCTTGCCATACGAAGTAAGTAATTCGAATGATCATGAGGCCGAATATGCCTTAGCACTGCAGCGTAAGTTAACGCTTGATACACCCATAATACACACTAACTTTGTGGGCAGTCATAACGCGTATAACTCCGCTATTAATGGAATAATTTATTGGCCCCAACAGGTAATTCCAATAGATTCGCAACTTTACGAAGGCATTGAGTGGATAGAGCTGGATGTAAAAACTTATCAGAATTATTGGGACCTTATCACCGGTGATGAATCCGATCCGGTGGTGTGTCACGGTGGTTTTTGCGACACACCATTTTATGATGATATTCCATTGGATGGCGTGCTGGAGCAAATATCTAACTGGGCTGATGCTCAGGAACAAAACGGCAGTGATAGAACCGCGATTATTTATATTGAAACCAATCTAGATGAATCTGGTGAATACGATATTTTATTAAAGTCTTTGGTGGGGGAAATTGGTGCGGACCGAATTTACACGCCTGAAGACTACCGTAATGACTTCCCCGAAGGCGAATACTTTAGCCACAGCGCGGTAGACTTTCCTGCTACGGAACTGACTCGTCAGCACATTTTAAATAAAGGTAAACGAATTGCTCTGTATTTCAGCGGCTACGATGGCGGTGATTATCATGAAGTGATGGATTACATGTTTAAAAATGATGGGGGATTACACAGTTACCGAGTTTGGGAACAAGATGGCTTTCCCACTTCCAACGATGAATTGGATATCACTGGCTCAGACATTATTGAATACTGGCAAGCGGGTAAGTCTGCGGTGAATTTGCATAATATCTGGGGGAATGATGGCCGTATGGATGTAGACGCCAGGTGGTCATGGAATGAAGGGGAGCCTAATGACAATAATGGCGAAGACTGTGCGGAATTACGCACCACCTATGACCATAACCGTTGGAACGACCAATCATGCAGCGATGTGCAGCGTGTGGCATGTAAAAACTCTTTAACGGGCGATTTATATTCTAAAGACATGGCCGTGATTGAAGGCCAGTGGGCTATTAGCCAGAATGCTGTGGCGTGGAGTGGTGGCGAGCAAGCTTGCCAAGCATTAGGTGCTGGCTGGCACTTTGATACGCCTCGTAACGCCATGGAAAATCTTGCGCTGGGAAATATTGCCTACGATGCTGGAGAGTCACGTATTTGGTTAAATTATTCTGACACATTGGAAGAGGGTGTCTTTAAAGTTGGTTCTTACGCCAGCGAGTGGCTAGACCGTGATAATCCAGGTGGTTCCGATTCGGTGGTATTTGGCAGCGGTGATTGGGAGCACATTGAGCTACATCATGATGAAGGCAATATTTTTTGTGAAGACGGCGCAGTAGGATTTGATGCGCGTCGCATTAGCGATGGCATGGCAGCCAGTGAAACCGGTCAAATTTTATTGTTAAATTCTTGGGCAAATGGCCTAGTGTGCATTGATACCGATAACGGCGGTGAGTGTGATGATTATGAAGTACGTTTTCATTTTACCGACCAAGCGTGTATTACCAATCAGCCAGCCGCCACGGGCAGCGCAGTGGGATCTTCGGCATACGATACTTATGTTTGGGAGTTTAGAGACGACAATAAATTACAGTTTCGCCACAGCAACTGGGGCGACACAGATTATACCTGGTGGGGACTAGAAGATGGCGCCTGCCTTGATTACGTAGGGGATGGTGAGTTCACTGTGGTTGATTGTAAGGATGTTGACCATAAGTTTTATTTTGATAGTGGCAAGCTTCAGTTTAAGCGAGACTCTTGGGGTGGAAACTGGAATCCCTGGGGATTAAGTGGCGGCGCTTGTTACACCTACACTGGTGATGGCAATTTTGGTTCGGTGGCCTGTGATTCGGCTGATGCTGGTTGGGAATACGACAGCCAGGGGCATTTGTTGTGGGGCAGTAATCCGTGGAACTTACAAGGAGGCGCGTGTTTTGGATATAAAAGCAACGGTGACTTTGAGTTTACGGGGTGTGAAGAAGATTAAGCCTGTTTGAGCCCTGTAAAGGGCTCCTTTTTTAGGGCGTCGAAGTCAATAAACTTTCGCCCTATTCGATAATTGGTCAACTTATAAATCTAAATACTGAGCGATCATAAACGAATCGCCTCGGCCTTCCTCATTACCAAAATAACTCACGGCTTCACGGCTTTTCCCTTTTATGCTGCCCACTTCCATGTCGATTGAAAATTTCTTGGCAAGGTCATTAAACATATTAACGGGAACTTGCAGTTGTTTGCTCTTTTTCACCGATTGCTCAATGCCCAGTTGCCAGTCTTCACAATCGTCACTGTCAGTGTCATTAATGACCACTACATTTGCTTGAGGCAAGGATTCAGCATAGGTTTGCAAGGCCAAAATGATGTGGGGTAGATTCTGTTTTAGCTTTTTTTCTTGTTTGTCTTCTAAGCGATCGCAGGCGATGAGGACGTATATTTGCATGGACTGGGTCTACCTATGAATAAGGGCTTATTATAATGCTTACAGGGAGTTAGGTACTAGTGCCATGAGGGGCCGTTTACTTTGTAATTCTATACGACGCCTTGTGCAATCACTTCCCCCGCTTCCCATAAACGCCATTCTCCAGGCTCATATACTTCCCAAGCCTCATCTGTGGTGAGAGGTTGAGTGGCTATAATGCTCACCACATCTTTATCAGTGGTTTCTGCTGCAAAATTTACGGTAACATCCGCATCGGTTAAATGGGCAGGGCCAAAGGGCGCCCGACGGGTGATGCAGGCTAATTTTGTGCTGCAAAAGGTAAATAACCAGTCGCCGTTACTTAATAGGCAGTTAAACACGCCTTGCTGGGCGTATTCGGTGGCTAAGGCCACTAAGTAAGCCGCCAACTGATGCGAGACAGCTTCGCGGGGTAAATTTTGCCGTACTTGATTCATTAAATCGCAAAAGATATTTTCACTGTCGGTATCACCGATAGGTTCATACATGCCTTCGCGGCGAACAAAATTATTAATCTGCCCATTATGGGCAAACACCCAATTTTGTCCCCATAATTCGCGAATAAAAGGGTGGGTATTAGCTAGGCATACCTCTCCCACATTGGCTTGGCGAATGTGGCATAACGCGGTCTTACTTTTTATGGGATGGTCTTGCACCATACTGGCAATTTTAGATTCCGCACTGGGACTGGATTCATGAAAACTGCGTACTCCCTTGCCTTCGTAAAAGGCCACCCCCCAACCATCTGCGTGAGGGCCAGTATTACCACCTCTTTGGGTAAGACCGGTAAAACTAAAACATAAATCCGTGGGGGTATTGGCACTCATGCCAAGCAGCTCGCACATGGTGATTCCTAATAACGAAGGCTAGGAAAATTGTAACACTTTTAATGGATGTATTTTTATGGGATTTTAGTCGCAACACCCAGAAGTCTGGATGTAAGCCATTAACATGTGACCTGTTGGGCTCAAATACCATGCATTTCTGATATTATGCTTCCAAATAATTAGGCGCAGTACAGGAAGTGGTTATGTTAGTAGAAGGAATCGTGTACTTATTTTTTATTGTTTTGTTCGCGTATCTTTATGGGTGCTATCGGCAATCTAAGCAACTTTCTTACATTGAACAGTACTCATTTCGTTCTGCTATTTCTCGTAAAGTGAAGCAAAAATATCCCCATCTTTCAGATGAACAGTTATCTTTAGTGTTTGATGGATTGCGAGACTATTTTTATATATGTAATCAGGCTAAGCGACGCATGGTGGCCATGCCTTCACAAGTGGTGGACGTGGCGTGGCATGAATTCATACTGTTTACACGCTTATATGAGGAATTTTGTAAAAAATCACAAGGGCGTTTCCTTCACCATACACCCACTGAAGCCATGAATTCTCCAACCGGTGCTCAGCAGGGCATAAAACGCGCTTGGCGCTTAAGTTGTGCTAAAGCAAACATTAACCCGAAAACACCAACCGGCTTACCTTTATTATTCGCCCTTGACGCCATGTTGAATATTCAGGATGGGTTCACTTATACCCGAAATTGTAAAGATAAAAATTCCCCTTTATATGGTGATGGTTATTGTGCTGGGCACATAGGGTGCGCTGCGGGGTGTGGGGGGAGCTCGGGAAGTGCGTCGGATTCAGGGGGCTTTTTTGGGGGCTCTTCCGATTCCAGTGGTTGCGGAGGCGGTTGTGGTGGAGACTAGTAAACGAAAAATGTATTATGTGGTAAAAAAAGCAATCACTTTAGATGGCCGTTCAGTTTATAATTTTTCAAAAATAATAATGATTGATACATGAAATATTACCAAACCGGCAATAATATTATTCCCAAAATATGTGGGTTATTCATGACTCCACTTTGGGCCGTGCCCTTAGCTCAGGGTTTTAGGCACAGCAGTGTGTTATTAATTTTATTGGGGGTTGTGTTCTTTATCCTCACTATTTGGACTTTTATGGGAAAGTCAGAGCGCTATGTGGATACTATTAAGAAAACAATTATCACTCAAAAAAAATGGTTATGGTTTACTTGGGGTGATGAAACGTCCCTATCGAATTACAAGTTCCTAGCGGTTGTGGATTATTCTTCTACTAATGGTAGTGGAAGTGGTCCTGCAAGTGTATTTTGGCACGTGAATTTAGTGAGTCAGCATAGCAGTTCTTATGGCATTGGTAATTTTGATAATAATATTAATTTGAAATCTTTTAACACTAAAAACACCTCAAAAGAAGTGATTCTGAATGCTGCTAATGAAATGGCCAGCCAGTTAAATATGAAGGTTGTCATAGAGGCTAATTTTCATTAAAACTTTGATTGTTTTGATTATTATCTAGATACCTAGTTATTGATAAAAAGAAAATCTTAAAAAGGAAAAGCATGGAAGCCACCACCGACACTTATAGCCCCTTTACCGGTCAATGTGCTTGCGGCGATATTCAATACACTTGTCGTGAAGCCCCGTTGGCCCAATTCAATTGCCATTGTCGTCAATGTCAAACTGCCAGTGGTGGTGCTTTTGTGACGGTTGCCTTAGTGCATGAGAATGCACTTTCCATTACTAAGGGCTCGGTTAAATATTATCGTAGCCAAGGGGATACTGGGCGCTGGACGGATCGCGGTTTTTGCATTAATTGTGGTACGCCCATGTTCGCAAAGGGGGAGGTGGGGCCAGGTTATATTTCAATCAAGCCAGGAACTATGCATGACCCTTCTTGGTTTGCCCCCACCATAGATACCTGGGCTTCGACTGCTCCTAATTGGTTGTGCCAAAACGCAGACCTGCCTAAGGCTGATAAAACACCTAATGTATTGAAGAAAAGATAAATATAATGATGAATATCTATACTTTAAGGCTAAGCCGCTGAGCACTAATTTTTATGAATAAAACAACGAGTGATAAATAGATAATGAAGACCAATGTAGGGATTGTGTTCTTAATAATATTGATGTCAGTAAACCTCAATGCTGAAGTTTTTAAATGGACGGATGAATCTGGCCGCACCCATTACAGTGATAAAGTAAAAGATAATCAGCCCTTGCAAGCGATAAAGGCCGAAGTAAATATTTATAAAGACGTGCCCATTAATTATGAGTTTTCAGACACTTTAGGTCGATCAGGAAATAAAGTCGTCATGTATTCAACCAGTTGGTGTGGATATTGTAAAAAAGCCCGGCAGTACTTTAAATCAAAAGGCATTGCATTTAATGAATACGATATTGAGAAAAATAAAAAAGCCAAACGAAAATATGATCGTTTAGGTGGGCAGGGAGTACCCCTAATTTTAGTGGGTAAGAAAAGCATGAGAGGTTTCACGGTTGCCGGTTTTAACAATATTTATAAGTAAAAATAGGCTTGAAAAGCATTATCCAATCCTACTTTTAGCACATGCCTGAACTAATTTGGCTAGTGCCTTTCAATTTTGCTACTCCTATGTGAGTGTTGTATGTTTTAAGTATGGGCATAAATTAAGGTTCAAGATTAAAAGCACTAAGTTAAATGGGTATTTTATATTCACCACGTCGAGACTCTTCAAAAAACTGATCGTATTGCCCGCTTGCCTTTAGACGCTTTAACCCTTTATTGAACAGTTTTAACATGCGCAGATTTCTTTTAACTTTCTTCGAAAGAATTAAGTAGGCTGAAGATTCCCTTAGAGGTTTAGGGTGATAAGTAAACGACTGAATTTCTTTGGGAGTGAAATGATTTTGAAGTAAGTCAAATGCTACATCTATATTGGAAGGAAAAATCTTAATACGATTTTTAATGAGCTTTTTTAAATTATGCTCATCTTTTGGCACCCAATGAACTTCTAGTTTTTCCGATTTCTCTAACGGTTCAAACATTTCTTTATAGAAATAACCAATAGTGCCCCCAATAGGCATCCCCTGTAGATCTTCCAGTGTATTCCAATTAAAGGGAGAGCCCTTGATATAAAAGAAGGCGTAAGTGCTTTTTGTCACCACGTCACTAAAAAGAAAGTCTTTTTCGCGCTCAGGCGTTTTATACCAGTAAGAAGAACCATCAAAGTCTTCTTCTTTGGCTGCTCTATAGGCTCGTTTCCAAGGGTACCAAGTGTATTCAACCTTAACCCCTTCTAAGGCAAAGGCTTCGGTAATAACGCGGTTAATGACGCCATTGTATTTGAGGCTTTTTGAGGTGAAGGGCGCAAACTCAGCGGTGGAAAGGCGAATGGTTTCTTGTGCAAATGTGACGCCAGAAAAACTAATAATCAGACACAGAATTAATACCCATTTCATGGTTTTTCTCACTGATTAGAGCCCTTTTACTAATTTAAAAGGGCAGGAATTAAATGATGGCCTCATATAAATATTGCACGAATTTTGTGTTTTACAAGGTTTGGCTGTGAGATCGCTATTTAATCTCTTTTTCTGAGTAAAATAACAACACTTTATAGCGTTTTATAATAGGCTGAAGAGCCTACAGCTGAGCGTGTGCCACTTGCTTTGCATGGGCTTTGGCATTTTCTTTTATGCTTGGCACCTTGTCTTCATGGGCCAGTCCTTGTACCGGAATATGGCGAATATCTTCAATGCCCACAAAGTTTAATATACGTTGCAAGTATGGCGTTTGAAAGTCCATGGCTTTCACATAGTCATTGTCAAACTCGATGCCCGATTATGGCGAGATAGCGTTATTGGAGGTGATGCAAAAGTTCAGGCAAGCCTACCCTGATATTATCTTGGACTTAGATTATTCCTATGACCTTGTGGACTTCAGTAAAGACCCAGTCGATATCGCCATTAGAGCAGGCTTTGTGAGTGAAGATAGAGTCATAGCCAAACACCTTTCGCGATCAGAATTTAAATTGGTGGCCTCTGCAAAATTATTGGCGTCTTTGCAAAAACAATTTTCTACCCATAGCTTGTCATTGGCGAATATAGAGTCTGCCCCGACTTTTCAAGTTAAGGCACAAAGTGGCCTTGTTTCATGGTGGGTTTTTGAAAGTGATGAGTGGCGTAAAATTAATGTCACCCCCAAGTTGATTTCAAATAATGGTAAAACACTATTGCAAGCCTGTTTAGCCCATGAAGGAATAACTCTGTTTCCTGAATGGTGGGTAAAACAACACTTGTTAAGTGGTGAGTTAGTAGAGGTGCCGACGGATTTACCTATTTCCAGTGTCAGTAGGACTGAGTTAGATATGTTTATTTTATATTCCCAAGCCAAGTATCAAATTCCAAAAATCAAACACTGTGTGGACTTTATTATGGAGCACCTGAAGGAGGATTAATAACGGGAATTAGTTTTAAGGACGTTGTGCTTTATATGCACTGTATTTGAATACGCATCACACTAAGCGCTATTACTGATGGTGCTGTGTGTTGGTTCGACATATATTTTGTGAGTGTTTTTTCTTTATATCTCACAGGGATAAAATATGAATCAGTCGTTTTTATTAGACCGAGCCATTGAGTTAGGTAAGCTATGCGAGCAAAGTTACTTACAGTATGGAGACTATAAGAAAGGTAAAAACTGGAGATTGCCAGACCCTTACAACCTTTTAAAAACATTTTATGCCGTTTATGAAGGCAATCACATTCCTTTGGGGTTTATTGCCCGTAAAGATAATGCCCTTTATGTGGTATGGCGTGGCACGGATAATCTTGAAGAATGGGTGCAGGATGTAAAATTTGATCAGAACAAGTGCCCATTTTTTGATGATGCCATTCAAGTGGAGTTGGGTTTTAAGGAACTTTACAACAGCAGTAAAGGCAATGAACACCCCTCTCCAAGGGAGGTGTGTATTCAAACCTTGAATCAGCAAGAAAATGTTGAAAAAGTGTTTGTGACTGGCCATAGCTTAGGAGGCGCGTTAGCGGTAATCAATGCTTTAGACATGGCGACGAATATGTCCCATGTTCCCACTGTGTACACCTTGGCTGGCCCAAGGGCTGGTAATCATCATTTTGCCTTTGCTTATAATCAAGTCATCACCGATTCATGGCGTTTGGTGAACTCCCATGATGAAGTGCCTAAGCTGCCCCCTAAAGCTTGCCCACCGATACACCATGAGTATCACTACCAACACGTTAATTCTGAACATCCCATTACCTTTGGGAATTTTTGGAATTTACCCCACAATCACTCTCTTGATAACTACATGGCGAAGTTAGAATCTTAACGAATAAAAGGCCTTAATGGCATAATACAAAATTGTTAAAATACGCCTCACTTCATCCCGCCTCTTTTTTATAACGTATTAACGTTCTGTAAAAGGAGGAGGGATTTTTGTGGGCTTTATAAACAGGTTATAAGTATTAACTTAATGATTTAATAGACCCCTTTGTTCTTTATTTGAACGCTTAATATTAGCTAAAATTAAAAGTAGGGAACTGATGGGAGAGTAGTATGGCTGCTTCGCACATAGAGAACTTAGCGCACTTAGAGAGTTTCGCACAAAAAAATCACATTGAAGGGTTAACGCTGGCCACTTTGCAGCATTTAGATGATGGCAGTTATCCGTTAGACAAAGCCGAAAATTTTTTGGCGTTTCAACATCGTATCAATCAAGAGATGCTTTCTCATAAAGTCATTACTTTTAATCCTTATACCCATTGGTTTGCCAATGCCAATTTAAGTCACTCGCAAGTTAAAAGTTTTATTGTGCAATTTAGTGTTTTTTCCAATCAGTTTTTAGTGGCGCAATTACACAAGATGATTAATGCCGATACCATTGAAGAGATGCGAGCATCAAAAGAGATTTTAGCCAATGAAATAGGGGTTCATTTTAGTGGCAACAATCAGGAGAAAACGGATAGTAACGGTGACTTAGGTGGGGTGGAAGGCTCTGTAGAAGGGGGCCGCTTTCATTTTAGGGCCGCACACTTTGAGCTCTTAGTGCGTATGGCAGAACAATTAGGGTTAGATTTTCATCTATTAGGAAAGCGTTCACGGGGCAGAAAAGAAACACTGTTTTTCTGTGATGAGCTTATTCGTTTATATGGTAATGAAGATTACCAAATTGCCACAGCAGCCTCCTACGCGGTGGAAAACTGGGCGGCAGCTGGGTTTTGGGACCAATTGGTGGCAGGGCTGAGTTTGTATAAAGATAGCCACCATATGAACAAGCTACCGCTGACTTTTTTCTCTTGGCACAGTAAAGTAGAAGCCAACCACGCTCATCATACTCAAGAAGAGCTGGAGAGTTTTTATTTTAATTTTAATGTGGATGAAAATGCCTTTATTAAAACTGGGCTTGAAATGTTAGATGGCGTATACGCTTTTTGGCATGGCTTAAATCAAGATAGGCAAAAACTTCACTAAATTTTTTTCGAAATACCTAACAGCCCTTGTTTTTGATGATAGATGAACAAGGGCTTTTTATTAAGTTCAGCAAGCTACTGGCTACAAATATTTTAGTCTGTCTTTGTATTTAAGTGGGGAAATCTGCTTGGCACTCAGGAGATGCATGTTTAAAAGGGGCAAGGCTTATACAGTGTTGGTAGATATCGTTTAATCTTGGATAAACAGACAGATCTAAATCGTGTCGTAAAGCATTGTAAATTTGTGGAATTAAACATAAGTCGGCTACGCTGGGCTCATTACCAAAACAAAACCCTGTGCATGTACTTGAGCCATTGTGATGGTAGAGCCTTTCTTCTAGAGATTGAAATCCAATCGAAATCCAGTGTAGATTCCAATCTTTTATTTGCGATGGACTTAACTGATGGCGTTCTTTTAAAAAATTAGCAACCCGTAAATTATTAATAGGATGCACATCACAAGCAATGCTTAAAGCCAGTTCTTGACAGGCGATTTTATCAGTGAGCCCAGAGGGATATAAAGCAGGGCTAGGGTGTATGGCCTCTAGGTAATCTATTATGGCCAAGGATTGGCTTATGGTTATACCATTGTGAATTAATACAGGCACCAACTCTAATGGGTTGAGTGAATGGAAATCTGGTAAATGGTGCTGGCCACCATCCGTTAATAAATGGATAGGCTTAATGGTGTAGTCTATTTCTTTTATATTTAACGCTATGCGCACCCTGTATGCGGCGCTGGATCGAAAATAGCTGTATAAAATCATGTTGCTAGTTTTCTCCATTGGCTTTAATTCACCTCCTTTAATCCCCTAGACACTCACAACTTGTTGATTGATTTGGCCAAATAATGAGGCGCCTTGTGCATCTAACATTTCGATTTTCACTCGATCACCCGCTTTTAAAAACTCTGTGGTGATGGAATCATCGGCAATTTTTTCCAACATGCGTTTTTCAGCGATACAGGATGAGCCTTTACTTCGGTCGTAGTTGGAAATGGTACCCGAGCCAATAATGGTGCCCGCGCTTAAATTTCGCGTCTTAGCCCCATGGGCCACTAGGGTCGGGAAATCAAATGTCATGTCTACACCTGTGTCTGGTTCACCAAATAAAACATCATTTAGGTGGGTAATTAATCGCTGTTGAAGTTTATTTCCGTTCCAGCTTTCACCCAGTTCATCAGGAGTAATGGCCACCGGGCTAAAGCTGCTTGAGGGTTTGCTTTGCATGAAGCCAAATCCTTTAGCGAGCTCTGCGGGAATTAAATTTCTAAGGGATACATCATTCACTAACATGAATAATTTAATGTGGGATTGAGCTTGTGAAATTGAACTGCCCATGGGCACGTCATCGGTAATGATGGCCAGTTCAGCTTCAAAGTCTAAGCCCCATGATGGGTCTTGTAGGGGAATGTCTTGGCTTGGGGTTAAAAAATTATCACTGCCCCCTTGGTACATAAGTGGGTCTTGCCAAAAGGATTCTGGCATTGGCGCGCCACGGGCTTTACGCACTAGTTCTACATGATTCACATAGGCACTGCCATCTAACCATTGGTAGGCCCTGGGCAAAGGCGATAATATTCGGCACTCATCAAAAGCTAATGTGTCGTTAGATTTATCTTGCTGGATTTTATTTAGCTGCTCATACACTTCTGTTAATAATGGCTCACAGGCTTGCCAATTTTCAATGGCGTACTGCAAGGTACTGGCAATATGAGGCACCGCTTGAGCCCGCTGAAGATCTCGAGAGACCACTAATAATTGGCCATCTTTTGGTTGGTTTTGATTAAACTGGCTGGCCAGCTTCATGATTGTGCTTCCTTGTCTTGCCAACTGTTTACATAGCCCTGCCATTCGACATTTTTGGGCAGGCCATTGGTGTCATCTGTGCAATTAAGCGATTCACGGGTATCGATCATCACCGCCACTTCGTTGGTTTCAGTATGAGTTTGTTGAAAAGACTTTTCATAAGCCTTGGGGTGGGGGCCATGACTGAATCCTCTGGGGTGAAAACTTAACATGCCAGGATAAATATGGTCACGGCTGAAAAATTCCCCTTGGTGATAAAAAATCACTTCATCGTAATCTTCATTGCTGTGATAAAAAGGCACCTTTAAAGCACCTGGGTCAGTTTCAAACGGGCGCGGTACAAAAGTACACACCACAAAATGTTCGCTCACAAATGTACTGTGTGCTGAAGGAGGCAAGTGATAACGATGACTCATGAGTGGGCGAATATCGCGCCAGTTTATTTTAAGGGCGCATACTTCACCGTGCCAGCCAATGGCATCCAGTGGGTTGTATGGGTAACTAATGGTGGTGACTTTATTTTGATGCTTCACGAATACTTGCCAAGGGTTTTCATCTTGTTGATCGAGAAATTCAGGGGTGATTTGAGCACATTGAAGGGCGCATGGATCAAAAATAGCGTGCTGTCCCACTAAGCCCTTGTCGGGTAAGCCAAACATATTGTCGGTGGCTTCAATGGCCAGTAGCTGTATTTCAATTTTGCTTTCTATGCGCCAGCTGGTGCCACGGGGTAACAGAATATAATCTCCTTCGGTAAAGGACAGTTGGCCGTAATCACAAAATAGCTCGCCGCGCCCACTATGAATAAACAGCAATAAATCCCCATCGGCATTGCGCAGCAACTTTTTCATGGTGCACGGCAAGGTCCAGAATAACAGCGTGCAATGCTTGTTAGTGAGTAATGGTTGTACCTCCCATAAGGAGTGATTGCTTTGCGGCCATTTTTTTAGGTCAAAGGCTCTGGGACGTAAATCCCCTTGCATGCCGCTCCATCCGGTAGGAGGGTGGCGGTGATGCATATGGGTGGCGGGGCCAAAAAAGCCTTGACGACCAATTTCTCGCTCATAAGGTGCGTCTTTAGGGAAATCCGCATGGGCCTGACGGGAAAAGGTCCCGGAGTGATTTGGAAATACAATGGGCTTTGTCATATTCATTTCCTTCGATCATGGCCAAGATCATGATTCAAAATCGTCACTGACGTTTACCCATTGGGGTTTAAGGTACCACGGCGAATTTGATCATCCTCCATGGCTTCAAATAATGCCTGGAAATTTCCTTCGCCAAAGCCATCATCTCCAAGGCGCTGAATAATTTCAAAGAAAATAGGGCCTATCATGGTATCGGTGAATATTTGTAAAAGCAGTTTCCACTGGCCATTTTCCAAGTGGCCATCAATTAATATTTTATGTTCGCGCAGGGCATTAATTTCTTGAGCATGACCAGGCAGCCTTTCATCAATGCGCTCATAATAGCTGTCAGGCACATCCATGAATTTAACGCCATTTTGTTTGAGTTTTTTCACTGTGCTCACAATATCTTTTGTGGTGAGGGCAATATGTTGAATGCCTTCGCCATTGTATTCTTTTAAGTACTCCTCTATTTGAGAATGTTCATCGCGGGATTCATTAATGGGGATTTTAATTTTCCCACATGGGCTAGTCATGGCCCGACTCAATAAACCGCTGTGCTTACCTTTAATATCAAAGTAACGAATTTCTCTGAAATTAAAGATCTCTTCATAAAAGCCTGCCCATTGATCCATTTTTCCACGATGTACATTGTGGGTAAGATGATCAATTTCCAGCAACCCGACACTGGGACTTTTCTGTGTTGTTTTTACTTCTTCAAAATGGTTTTTAGTGGCGGCACTTTTAGATGCACTAAAAGGGTTGTTTTTTTTGTCGATAAAGTACAACAAGCTTTCCCCTATGCCATAAATGGCGGGCACTTGAAATTCCAACATGCGTGGTAAGCATTTTTTTGCCCCATGTTGTTGGGCATATTCATAAGCTTGCTGGGCGTCATTGACGCTAAAACCCATGGCACAGGCACTGGCGCCATGTTGTTGCTCGAAATCTTTGGTGAACCCATAGGGTTGATCGTTTACAAGAAAAAATATTTCCCCTTGTTGGTACCAAGTAAGGGGTTTGCTAGCGTGTTTAGAGACGGCATTGAACCCCAGTTGCTTAAATAATGTGTGCAGCAGGGTTTGTTGTGCGCTGGTGAACTCCACAAAGGCAAAGCCTTGGGTGCCAGCCGGATTGAAGGATGCATGTGAAGTGCGAGCATGTTTAGCGCCCATAAAATATCCCCTATATTAGCGCAATGGGTAATATCGCGCGTTAAACTAAATACCGTGCCTTGTGAGCTTTGGTCTTTAATTCGGGTTTTTAGCAGGTTTATGTATAGATAGTGTCTAAACAGTATGAAACAGATGTGGGGGCTTTGCTTGTAATAGAAACTTTTGGTCTATTATAAAAATTAATTAGCTCTTAAAAGTATAACGATTGATTAATTTTGCCCCCTGAAGCTGGCATAAACTTGCTCATAGTGCCAGAAATCCCAATCTTTAGGTAACTGGATACGATCATCATATAAATCGGGCAAGATGGCACGTTTTTGATCTTTCCAGACTAACGGCGAAATAAGTGTCACATAGCCTTCACAAGTAATCGGTTCATATAAACTGGGTAGGTTAATGCCTTGCTGGCGCACCACCTTGATAAGTGGGTGCCAACTTTTATCAATATGAAATTGGACATGTGCCCAATTAGTACAGACACCATTAAAGTAATGAAACCTAGCCTGCAGGGCTTTCCAGCGCAGCGCCGCCGGAATAATAAGTGCTTTATGGATGTGCTCCCCCATACAAAGAAGGCAATACATTTGATCACAACCCATGCTGAGCCTTTGCTCTTTTGGAATGGAATAATTGGAATATAACGGTAATTTCCAAGTGCAATTTTGGCATTGTTCATAGTCAATAATATCAGCACTCTTCCCATTTTTATTATCAATGACACTAGGCAAATTTTCTAATGGGTATCCTGGTTGCCAAAGTTTGATTTTTTGCGTATTAAAATATTCATGGCTGTGTACTTGCACATGGTGTAAAAAGCTAAATGCTTTTTTATTATCTATTGGTTGACGTTCTTTATCTTGATTTTGACTGGTGTATGTAAAGTCTTGGGGGCTTATTTTAGTAAAGCAATGCTCGCAATGGTTTAACGATTGTTGAGCATGGTGTGTGGTAATCCATACCCAATTTGGTGGGTGCTTCAAAATGCTATGACAGGCGGTTAAGTGAAGAGTGTGTTCGTTTGATTGCACGCCATACACCATTACCGGACTTTGACGGTAACTCCAGCCAACATGATTAATCGTAAGCTCGCTAAAAGGCACGTATAAACCATGCAGCAGCTGTGACTCAAAACTATTGGTATGATTGACCGTTTGAAGTGGCCGAAGGCTAGAGTTATTCAGCTGGCTTGTGGCCATTTTTTGGGCTGAATCCACTAGGGTCTTAAAGTATTGACTCAGCATCTTTTTCAAGCAGCCCTTCTAAAATAGTTTTAATTTTTAAATCGGCATTGGTAATAACACGAAAAGCGACCCGCTTAGATTGTGTGGGGTCTTCAAGCCCATTATTGTCAAGTACCGGGCGTGATGATGAATACCCTACTGCTGCTAAATGTCCTTTCATCCACTTTTTATATTCAGAAACATTTTCCAACGTGGAAACAAAACGCAATACAGAACGGGTACGCTGTTGCGATAGGGCTAAATTTTTAAAGTAAGCACTATCTTGAAAGTCAGCAGCCCCCCAACCGCTACTGGTATGGCCTTCAAGGCGTACTTCTTCAATGGAGTCGGTAAAAGGGCGCAGAGCATTCATGTACCTTGGGAAAAATTCGGTGAGTATTTTTTTATAGCGGGCACTTAATTCTGTTTTACCGGTTTCAAACATGGCGTCGGGTGCTTGAAATATAATGGTCAGGGTATCATCGGATATGCTTGCGCCCCAACGCTCTAAATCTTCATCAAAGGTGTTCACCAGCGCCCGATAAATACTTAACTGATTTTCTTGGTAGGAAAGGGCAATGGTGGTAATTTTTTTGCGCTCAGCCATGACAGAATGAATCATTGCCACAGAAATGCATAAAAATACCATCATCAAGCCGGCCATTAAGTCAGAAACACTTAACCACTGATTTTCATGGGGGTCGGTTTTTTTACTGCCGGGTAAATATTTCACGCCTCCAGTGCCTCGTGCTGAGCCAGTAGCCCTTGCATCTGGGTGATTAAGCTTTGGTAGTCTCGGGTAAATTGCCCACTGATCATACCCAATGCTTCACCCATGGTGCTCATGACCTGCTCTATTTCTCTTTCCATATGACTTTCAATATTATCCACTTGCCGGCCCATGGATTTTTCCGTTTGGCTATGGTTTTGCTGTATGAGCTGGGTAAGAGACTGAGACATTTCCTGATGGGTTTTTGCCTGATGCACCGCCAGTTCTTGCATACCACTGCGATGCACAGCAATCGATTGCGCCACCAGCTTATCAATGAGGTTACTGTCTAAAGTAGACATGGTTTCAAGGGCGTGGGTAATTAAACTGATTTGTTGCGCTAGGGTGTTACTTTGATCGGTCATGGTGGTGAGTGAATGCTGGTAGCCAGCATGCAGTTGCCCAAGGCTAGTATCTAGCTGCTCTTGCCATACGGCAATAGGGGCAAGGGCATTTTCTTGTGCATCGACTAATGTGCTACGGTAAGAATCCACCACCTGTTTAATGTCTTTGGTCATTAAGTGTTGAAGCGAGGCTGTGTTGTCGGTGAAAATAGTGAGCTTTTCACCAATATCGGGCAATACATCATTAACACGTTCGCTAATGCTGGCGTATTGCTGTAATAAATTGTTGATGCTGGTAAGTTGCTGCTGACTTTGTTCCATGGCAGAGCCAAAAGAGCCGATGAACTCAGGTACTTTAGTTAGTAATCCTCCTACTTCTTCTAATTCATTTCTGACACGTACTAAGCTAATGACGTTTGCATCACAATGTTCGGTCCAATATTGCATGCGCTCTTCATGTTGGCCAAATTCATTGCCCAGTGAATGAATGGTCTCCTTAAACTGATCTAAATAACCGCCAAATTGTTGGAAGTTTTCACCAAATTCAGTTTGTACGTGACGGTTAAAATCTTTAACCACTTCATGCATTTCAGCCACTAATGACTGCACACCTTCTTGAGCGAATCGAGCCACTGAACTATCAAGTTTTTCAAGATAGGACTCTTGGTTGCGCAGAAAATCCTCTTGATTTTTTCGTTCAATCTCTCTGTTTTGTGCGGCTAATTTCCGTTGGCTTTCTACAAATTCATGCTGGTGCTTTCTGGCCACATCGGTCAGTTTCTCTTGTGTACTGAGAAAACTATTTTGATTGTCTTTCATAACCGTTGCCAAAAATTCAGTGGCGACTATTTGAGAATTTAAACTGTTGTGTAAATCTTCCATGGTGATGTCAGCTTCAGCGTATCGTCGAGGCTGATAACATTGACTAAACAACTTCAGACTAAGAGATAAGGCGATGCCTAAAATACTGGTGATGAAAGCCGTTTTAAGCCCGTCTAGTAATAATGCAATACTTGAATCAATGTGTGCAATATTGAAATCAAATAAGCCAATGACGATACCAGTAAACGTGCCTAATATGCCCAATGAGGTTAATAGGGAAGGGGCATAATCGAGATACTGCAAGAACTGGTTAAATATCTTTGCATAAAGAGCCAGTAAAAATAACACCAGCATGAATATGCTGAAGATATCGGTAATGGTACTGGGCTCGACAGATGCCAGCATCATGCGGATGAATTCGGACATAATATTTTTGTTATCCTTTATGCTCGAGTATAAACTCTTGGTAATCGTGGCGAGTGCTAGCATTCCCCAGGTGATGAAACCACAGTTTAAATTGAGGTAATAATCGAATCAGTTCAGTGATGGAACGAAGGTTTTTTGGGTGATCCCCTTTAAGTTCCCCGCTTATATTGACACCTAACTTGTGGGTCACTTCAAAGACGGCAGGTTTCTTGGGAATGCCTTTACCCTTGTGAATTAAAATGTGTAATTTGGCGCCTATATTTAGGTGCTTACTTAATAGCTCACCAATCTTTTTAATTTGTTCTGGGCTGCAAAAATTAAAAATATCCCAAATGAGCACAAGATCAAACTTGAGTGACTCAGGGAATTTGAGCAGTTGTTGGCTAACGGAACCGGTTTGATTTCCAATCAATCTATTTTGCCAAGTAATTGAGGAATAAATATCTTCAATATAAAGGCTTTTGCTTAGGTTATTTAAGTAGCTTACCTGGCGACCGCTCTTTGGCCCAGTTTCAAATACAGATAGCTGCCTCATTGTGTTTGAATCACTGAGTATTTTTTTAAGCCCTAACAAATCCACTGCATCATTGTTGCTTTGCTGAGCAAAGTAAGACACTACATCTTGGGCGTTTAAACGTTTTTTAACCAATTTTCCCTTTGTGATACTTTCATATTCAAGCAGGTACTCGGCCACATCCTTCATCATGCCTTCTTGATTTAAGGCTGTGTCGTAAAGGGAAAATTCAGGCATGCTTCGCAATAACATAATGGTGGTGTGGGCCTGGGGCGTAATTTGATTGTTCCCCTTTAATAAAGATTGTGACTCCGAAACGTTAAAGTTTAATTTATCTAGTCGTTTAAACTGTCTAGGTAAATGCGGCGTAGCAGTGCCGATATAACGAATGGTGTGTAATATCGTGCCTGGTTTTAAATAAGGCTTAAGCAGTGCCATTAAATGATTGATAATGTCTAAAGATAGGAAATTAAATAAATCCCAGCACAACACATAATCGAAAGTGGTTCCCTCTGGTTTGTCCAGTAAGAAAGCACTTAATTTATCCAAAGGGTTACTGCTATCATTATTTAATTCAAGGACATACTCATGCATATCTTCAATAAAGCAGCGGCACTTTAACTGTAAAAATAGTGACGTAATTTGTGTAGAGAGAGGGCCTAAATCTAGAACCGTTTCCCCTTTTTTAGCCATTTTTCCAATAATGGTGTTCAGACCCAAGGATAAATGATGATTGACTGAGCTCAATCCTATGGTCCTGCTATAAAAGCCTAATTTAGCCCATCTATTGATATAAATGGGCATAAAGGGTTAAAGAAAATTATTTTTTCTTAGAGGTCTCTTCTGATTTAGCTGTGACAGCTTCTGCTAGTTTCTGCAAGTTGACTTCTTTTTTAACAACAGCAGAGTCACTTGAACTTGGCAGGTGTGGATGAATTAATTTGGCTTTAAATTCACCTTGTAAATCTTTTTTCTCTTGATCTGTATCAATCATATCCATAGAACCGCGGAATTTTCCGCCATCATCTAATTGAATACGTGGAGCAATCAGGTTGCCTTTCACCACGGCTGAGCTGCGAATTTCAATGATGTCTTCGGCCAATACATCGCCTGTTAACTTACCATTGATGATAATGGTTTGTGCGTGAACATTTGCATTGATTTCACCTTCTTTACCAATAGAAAGGTTTTGACCTTCCATTAGAACAGTCCCTTCTACTTTACCTTCAATGTGAAGATCTTCTGTACCGATTAGCTCACCACGGAACTTAATGTTTTTACCGATTACAGATTTATTTTTTGACAACGACTCTTCAATTTTATCTGAGAATGAAGGTTGATCTTCAATAGGCGTAACAGGCTCATCTTTCAATCCAGAAAGGAATGATTTTGAATCGGTGGTGGAATTGGTATCGAATGGTTGGCTCATGCTATCTCCGAGGATGAAATGCATAGAAAGAGATTTACTCCGGATTGCACTCCATTAATTTAATGCAAAAAGTTCAAACCGGACAACGGCCTTCTTTATAATGATTAGTGACTAGACATACAATCCACATGTTACTTTCTATGCTCAATTTGTGATGATGGTTGCAAAAAATAAATTTCGTTTATTCTAGGTTTATAACAATTATTATATTTAAATTTATATTTTGGTGAACTTAATCCGGTTTTTTCTAAATAGTGAGGGGTTACCAACTTGGTGTGAGTGTTTATTTGTTTAGGGGATTATTTATAATTTTTTTGGAAAATGATGAAATGCGATATTTTTGGGGGATTAGTGGTTAATTCATCATATCTTTGGGCCAATAGCCAAGATTAGGCTTAGCATTAAACTTTTTACTGTCATTAACTTTAATGCTTTTTTGAAAATAAGAAAAATTATTTTTTTGTGTTGTGCCTTGGGTTTTATAATTGCGTATGAAGTGACGAATATTAGTTTTTATGCACCCCTTTATTGAATTAAGCTCACTTAATGATCATTAAACCATAAACTCATCAGCACTTTAATGAAGGCAGTTAGGTGTTTGCGATGTTATTCCATCATTGTAAAGGTGATAGGGCTGGACATTATTTCCATGAAATTTGAAAGACTGGGTGTTGGCACCCATGAGTCTTTATTAAAAACTCAGTATAAGGCTAGAAAATAGCCAAGATTTCATAGGGTGTCGCTTTGACAGTTGGCTAGCTAAAAGAGTACTTTACAGGGCAGATAGGGCTTTTAGTCATGTGTACATGAAAGGATAAGTATGCTGAAAAAGACAGCGTTAATGGTCATTGTCACCTTGTTGCTTAGCGGTTGCTCCAGTAAGTTGGCCTATAACAATTTAGATTGGCTGGCATCTTGGTATTTAGATGATTTTATAGAGCTTACCGATCAGCAGGAAAAAGAGTTTGAGAAACGCCTAAGCGCCATATTAGTTTGGCATCGAGAGGATGAATTACCCCAATACCGTGAACAATTATTACAATTGCAACAACAACTACAAACCCCTCAGATCAGTGCTCTACAATGGTCACAGCACATACAAAAAATAAGCGCTCATTGGCTGCGTATTCGTAATAAAGCGAGTTTGGAAATGGCCATCATGGCACCTGAATTATCTAATGAGCAGGTGAGTGACTTTTTTGCTGCCCTTAAAGAGCATAATCAGGAAAAACGCGAAGAATTTGATGAGTTGTCGGCCCAAGAAATTCAAGATAAGCGCATAGATAACATAGTGGAAAAGTTTGAAGAACAGTTGGGCTCGGTTAATCCTGCGCAACTAGGGGTGATTGAGGAATATGTGGCCCGTTCAAACATAACGCCATTAGTGTATTTGGCATACAGCGACCGCTTTCAGTTAGGTTTAAAGAAAACCTTTATTGAAGTTCATAAGTCACAGTTATCCAGTCAGCTTTATGAATTATTAAGCCATCCTGAGCAATTTAAACTTGCTAAGACTTTGCAAGGGGACAGCATTGAAAAAAGTTTAGTAGCCAATATGTTGCAGCAGGTACATGCCAGTGCCAATGAAGGGCAATTGAATCATTTTAAGGAGGAAGTCAGCGAACTGATTGAGCTGATTGAGGCACTTATGGTTGCATCAACTTAAAATGGTGAGGCGAAGTTAAATTGCAAACGGGCCTTTACAGGTATAATTATCTGTCAGGCCCATTTTACATGGTTACTGCGTTTTCAGTTCAACATCAATTAAGGCGCGTTTGCTGGCAATATAGGCCAGTCCTCCCCCCATGATACCTGCATACACCGCGTGAAAAGCAATATAGTCCTGACTGGCAACTTGTTGTACCCCCAGAATGCTCAAGATAATAATGCTTGGAAAGGCTAAGACCAGCGTGGCAAATACCCCCATTAATAGAGCTCGTTTCATAATGGATGCGGGCAGTAGCTTTATCCAGCCCTCTAATTGAACAGTGCTGTTATCGATTTTTTCATGACGCAGCTGCCACTGGGTTAGTTTGGATAAAATCAGCGTAATAAGCAGACCTGTCAGAAAAGAGCCCACCAGTAAATCGCCAGCCATATTTGGGGCCAATGGCGCCCCTTGAGGGGCTTGCAATGGTATAAATTCTAAAGCGGCTAAAGTGGCCTTAGCAATAAAATAAGCAATGCTGAAATTAATGATGATATTGGCGATGACCTGTTCGATCAGATAGGCGCGTGGGCTTTTCATATGGGCTAATCCTTTATTGTTATTTTAAAAATCTGCTTGATTGATGGCGTGTTTTAGCTGAATTGACTCTAAATATAACCATCCCAAGGGCGGTGTAAATCATTAATGTGACAATATGGATGTAATTCACCCTGTCATGTTGCGAGTGTCTTAAAAAGCACTCTTAAGAATGATGAACGGATTCTTTATGGACGGTGCTCGTTAATTAATTCCCCCGCGTTTTATGGCTTTTTATCTATACTTTTAGCATTAACTGGCTAAGAGGCCAGATTGCTTGTCCACAGGGATAGCATTGAATGACATATCGGTACTTGTTGTCAGTGATGGTAGGGCTAATTTCAGTAGCCGGCTTGCTGCTGGGTTATTACTTATCAATGTTACCTGGTACTTCTCAAGTAATGGTACGCACGCCTACAGAATATGAATATGTCTCAATTGCGGGCCCCATTCAGCCGATTCCTAAGTTGAAGAGTATCGATCCGCTCTGGCGTAACCTGGGTAGGGCACTTTTTAACAGCCCGCTTTTGTCTACTGATAATACCGTTGCTTGTGCCTCCTGCCACGTGGTGAGTCAGGGTGGAGACGATGGCTTTCCTGTGTCAGCTGGTATTAATGGCAGCATCGGTAGCCGAAACTCGCCCACGGTACTTAATTCGGCGTTCAATTTTCGTCAGTTTTGGGATGGGCGCAGTGCTGATTTAGCTGAGCAAGTTCTTGGGCCAATCCATAACCCCATTGAGATGGGCAGTAACTTTTCACAAATTATTCTTAAGCTGAAACAAAGCCCCGAATTTGTACAAGCCTTCCGCCAAGTGAGCCCGGCGGGCATCACTCAAGCAGCCATCATTAAGGCGCTTGTCACATTTGAAGAGTCACTGATTACCCCTAATGCTCCAATTGATCGCTTTTTAATGGGAGATAAATTTGCACTGAGTGCTCAGCAAAAAATAGGTTACCGGAAGTTTGTCGATTTTGGTTGTGTGTCCTGCCACCAAGGAAGAAACATAGGTGGCAATCTATACCAGCGTTTGGGGAGAATAGCTGGGGTACCTGAAAAGCTATTAAAAGATAAAGGCCGCTTTAAGATTACAAAGAACCCAAATGATCAGTATGTGTTTAAGGTGCCATCATTGCGTAATATAAATCGAACGGCTCCTTATTTTCATAATGGCTCGGTAGCCACATTATCAGAAGCGGTTACTATTATGGCAAAAGGTCAACTAGGCATTGACCTGACTAAATCAGATATTGAAGATTTACTGGCGTTATTTGAGGCGTTCAATGGCCATTTACCTAAGGGCCAGCTATGAAAGGTTTAAAGCTGACCACCAAGCTGTCTTATTTAATAGAAGCAATAATATTGGTGTCGGTTTTACTGGCAGGAAGTCAGTTTATTAATCATTATTTTAATTACCAAAATAATAAATCAGAGTTTGATGTTAAATCAGACCTTCATGATACGACGGTGGAATTATCCATTGAAGTGTTATCGGCCATGAACGCTTCTATTTACCATTACGATAAATACGCGGCAAAGCAATTGGAGTTTGAGCGGTTATATCAAGAAATTACTCTTATGGAAGCGTCAAATAACCGCAAAAAATTAAGTCAGTCGTTAAATGATTTCTTGGGTCATGTGACCGGCTATATGCAATATGCCACCATGCTAAAAACATCGTTTCGATTTGTTTCTTCCATGGCGTTTAATAAAGATGTACTTAATATTAACCATAAAAATAAAATTATGAATGTCATTTCCTTGGTCGCAGCGTTTAGAAATAACTCAGACTTAGCGGTTTCTAATGATATTAAAGAAAACATAAAAAAATTAAACTTAACGTTTAATGGTATTGAAACACAAAATTCTCGTTGGAATATGTTTCGTTTACATGTGAAATTTATTTTAGCCGAGCACTTAAATGCAATTTCATTATTGCAACCTATACAAAATACCGACATATCTAGAGAAATTAGCCAAGATTTACTAAATTTAAATGAACGAATTGAAGTCGACTTTATATACATGGCACTTTGGGCGCTGATTACCTTCCTTTTTGTCTCTTTTTTATTCTTTATTGCTTTGGTTAGGCAGGGTCGAAATTTACAAATATCTAATAACAATGCAAAAATGGCAGCAGAGTCTAAATCACAATTCTTGGCTAACATGTCCCATGAAATCCGCACCCCAATGAACGGAATTTTTGGTATTAGCGATATATTATTAAAAACCTCCCTAGATTTTCAACAGCGAAGCTATGTTGAGAAACTTAAATTCTCCGCTAAGTCACTGACCATTATTATTAATGATATTTTAGATTTTTCTAAAATCGAATCGAAAAAACTGCATGTAGAATCGATTCCCTTTGAAATACACAAGTTACTCGACAACGTTAAAACCATGGTGGGAAGAAGTGCTAATGAAAAAGGGCTGGAACTGATATTTGATGTGGATGATCGGCTTAGCAATCATTACCAAGGGGACCCAGTTCGTATTGGCCAAATATTGTTGAACCTTTCCTCTAATGCCATCAAGTTTACTGAACAAGGCCATGTATTATTAAAAGTATTTTTAACACGACAAACTCAAGGGTGTGATCACTTGGTATTTAGTGTTCGCGATACCGGTATTGGCATCACCCCTGAGCAACGCCAAAAATTATTCACTCGCTTCTCTCAGGCAGAGTCTTCAACAACTCGTAAGTATGGGGGCACAGGCTTAGGACTAACCATTTGTAAAATGCTATCAGAGTTGATGGGAGGCCATATTGAAGTGGAAAGTGAGTCGGGAAAGGGGTCTTGTTTTTCGGTGCATTTACCAATGTCCACCGATGTTGAACAAATAGCTAAGGACAATACTCGTTTTTTCGGTCAACGTGTTTTGCTGGTGGAGGATAACCCAATTACTTTGGAGATTACCTCAAAGGTTTTAAGCTCCATTGGCTTTAAGGTTGTGGAGGTGGCCAATGGCAGCAGTGCGTTACGTGAATTAACAGACAGGCATTTTGATTTAGTGTTACTAGATTGGAAATTGCCGGATCTATTTGGCCTTGAATTGGTGGAAGCCATTGAAAAATTTAAAGAGCATTTTGATCATTTAATTGTCTTCACCGGCTACGATGCAGACTATATATCCACAGGCTTAAGTTACCCGGTGATTAATAAGCCCCTTATAAAACAAGACCTAATACTAACCATTACCAGCTGTCTTAATGAAAAAGACAATATCAAGCCCTACCAACACGAGGAGCCCATTGAAGAACTGATCAGTTACGCGCATTTAAGGGTACTGCTGGTGGAAGATAATGAAATTAATACCATGGTGGCCCTTGATGTTTTAACTGAGATGAATATTCAAGTTGAATGCGCCATCACGGGGCTGCAAGCCGTTGAAAAAGCAAAGCTATCAGAATTTGATTTAATACTAATGGACATTCAAATGCCCGAAATGGACGGAATGGAAGCCACTAAGATTATTCGTCAGTTTAAAGATGCCAAACAATTACCCATCGTGGCTCTGACGGCCAATGTGCTACACGATGAGGTGCAGCTTTATATGGAAATTGGAATGAATCACCATTTGGGTAAACCGTTTGAGCGCCAGGAACTGGAAAAGGTGATCAAAAAGTTAGTGCCAAGGGCACATTGATTGAACCGAAAAGTATGAATAAAATGCAGAGCGGCTTGTTTAGGTAAGAATATATTGCCCTGAGGGCATGAGTTTTCATGCATTTATGGGGGTAAAAGGGGATTTATGCCAAAGCCAAGGCCACCTTGTGTGTTGATGAGTCAGGATATGCCCTCGAAATAAAGTCCATGACGGATTTACCACAATGAAATCCACTTAATTGGGCAAAATCCTTTATAATCCGCCCTCGTTTTTTTAGTCGCCGTGTAAACATAGGAATCCACATGAAATTTTCATCTTTAGGCTTAGCCCCCGAGATCTTACAAGCCCTAGATGCCTGTGGTTACACCCAAATGACGCCTGTTCAAGAAATGGCCATAGTGCCAGCTCGCAGAGGTAAGGATGTACTTGCTAACGCTCAAACCGGAACCGGTAAAACAGCCGCATTTGCCCTGCCTATATTGCAGCAAATATTGGATAAGCCTAAGGCTACTCAACCAGGGGCTCCGCGCGCATTAATTCTGACCCCCACTCGTGAGTTGGCTGAACAGCTGGCCACCACCATCGCTAATTATGCGCAATTTACCGATATCACGGTAAGTGCCGTTTATGGCGGCGTTAAAATGGGCGGGCAAGAGCGCAAGATTAAAGCAGGGCTAGATATCTTAATTGCGACCCCTGGGCGTTTGTTGGAGCATATTAATCAGTGCAATGTGAATCTTGCCGATTGTGAGTTCTTAATTTTAGACGAAGCCGACCGCATGCTAGACATGGGCTTTATTGATGATGTTAAAACTATTTTCCAGCACACCAGTAATGACCGTCAAACTCTGTTGTTCTCTGCCACTATCTCCGCTGCGGTAAATGAGCTGGCTCATAAAATTCTTAAGAATCATGAAACCATACGCGTGACCAAGCAAAACGCCACGGCCGACACCGTAGAGCACGTGATGTACCCGGTGGAAGAGCGTCGCAAAATAGATTTATTTATGCGTTTATTAGCCGAGCAGAACTGGTTTCAGGTATTGGTTTTCACCAGTACCAAAGAGCAGGCTGATCGTTTAATGGCGGCTTTGAAAGAGAAAAAAGTAGACGCCGCGGTGTGTCATGGCGATAAAAGTCAAGGTTCGCGTCGTCGTGCGCTGGCTGATTTTAAGTCTGCAAAAATACAGGTATTAATTGCCACCGAAATTGCTGCTAGGGGTTTGGATATTCAAGGCCTTGAATATGTGGTGAATTATAATTTACCTTATTTAGCTGAAGATTACGTTCACCGTATTGGTCGTACTGGCCGTGCTGGTGCCAGTGGTTTGGCCATCTCTTTTGTGAGTCGTGAAGAAGAGCGCACGTTGGATAATATCGAGCGATTAATTGGTAGCCGCATTAAACGTATTACAAAGAAAGGCTTTGAAGTGAGCAACCGTGATTCACTGCTTAAAGCGGTGACACGCAGTGCTCGCCCCAGTAGAACGAACAAAGGCGGTCAAGGCAATAGAGGGGCAAACCCAGTCCACAAAGCTAAAACCACAAAAGCCGGTGGTCCTAAAAGTAAACCTAAGGCCCCTAGTCGATCTAAGAAAAGATAGTTTGATGTAAAGGACACCTCTATTAATAGAGGTGTTCTAAAAACTTCTTTAAAAATAAATCGAAGTTTTATCGCTCCTATTAATTAAGCTCCTGCGCATCCCTGCGCCCGCTTCATACCGTAGACCCTGTACATAACGCTCCTGCGCATCCTTGCGCCCGCTTCATACCGTACATCCTGT
>CAJXRF010000052.1 GCA_913058575.1 uncultured Bermanella sp. | reverse complement strand
AAGCTAGAAACACATCTCGACTCTCGGTAAGTACCCACACGAATTGTCTGAATTCATTTTTAAAGATCGTGACCGCCGCTCGGACTGGCCATTCTTGTCGCTTATCTCTCAAAGCGGATGCGTATTTTAATGATTCGCATCTTTGTGTCAACATGTTTTTTTAAAAAGTTTCAGAAGAAATTCTTAAATTTTCATGCTCCGCTTTAGACGTTTGCCTTGAAGCGGAGGCGCATTCTACAGTGTTTCGATTAGCTGTCAACACTTTGTTTTTGTTTGGTTTTTTTCGTTTTAGCGATTAAAACTAAACACCTTTAACGGTTATTTTCTTGAGAATCTTTTATCTAAAAAAGACATTAGAAAACGCACCTTCCCGTTGAAGGAGGCGCGCATTATAGGCAGAATATTTGAAGGGTCAATAGTTAATATAAAATAATTAGAAACTACTTTAATTCGAACAAATGATGCTTCTTTTTACCCAGCTTAGTGATGAAAAAACGACCAAACAACGCTTTTTCCTGACTAAAAATTTGTGGGGCCGCCATTAGCGCATCCATGCCATACGCTTCACCATTCACAATTACAGCGTTACGCCCTAATGCATCTTTAATTTGCTTGCCTTGACCTAAGCCAGCTTCACTTAATAGAGATGTAAGTGGCTTATCTACCAAATCACTTTCACTCAAATCACTTGATGGCAGCCCATCGAGTTTAATTTGCTCCAGATCATTTTCAGATAGCTGCGCTGCATCACCAGAAAACAATGCTTCGGTAATACGCTGCGCCGCCACCAAGCCTTCTTCACCATGTAATAACTGAGTGACTTCTTTGGCTAGGATAGGTTGAGCTGTTTTGCGCCCTTGAATTTGAGCGTCTTGTGCTTCTATTGCATCAATCTCTTCAACACTTAAAAAGGTAAAGTATTTAAGAAACTTATAAGCATCGGCATCCGCGGTATTCAACCAAAACTGATAAAAAGCATAAGGAGAGGTTTTAGTTGGGTCTAACCAGATAGTGCCGCTTTCTGTTTTACCAAACTTAGTGCCATCAGACTTGGTGACCAAAGGTAAAGTCAGACCAAATACTTGATTACCATTCATGCGACGAGTTAACTCGGTTCCACCTGTGATATTACCCCACTGATCTGAGCCGCCGATTTGCAATATGCAGTTTTCTATTTCATTAAGTTTGGCAAAGTCATAACTTTGCAAAATCATGTAACTAAATTCGGTAAAGGATATGCCGCCACTGTCGCGATCTAAGCGCTGTTTTACGGATTCCTTTTGAATCATCTGGTTAACAGAGAAGTACTTACCCACATCTCGCAAGAAATCGAGCATGTTCATGCCACCAACCCAATCTAGATTGTTAACGACCTTGGCACTGTTCTCTCCCTTACTTCCATGAGAGTCAAAGTCGATAAAACGACTTACCTGAGCTTTCAGTTTTTCAACCCATTGACCCACGACTTCGGGGCCATTTAGTTTACGTTCGGCCGCTTTAAAACTAGGATCGCCAATTAAGCCTGTGGCTCCGCCTACTAGTGCAAGTGGTTTATGGCCAGCTTGCTGAAAACGCTTTAAGACTAGTAGAGGTACTAGACTACCAATATGCAAGCTGTCGGCGGTGGGATCAAAACCACAATATAAAGTTTGGCATCCTGATTCTAAACGAGCGACTAAGTCGGCCTCGCCAGTGCAATCGTTGTATAAGCCTCGTGCTTTTAAATCGTCTATTAATGCCGCAGTCATGAATCTAGCCTAAAAAATGTTCAATACTATGTAAAAGAAGTTGGCAAATTAACCGATTTGAAGGGATTTGCAAGTTGTTGCAACTAAATAGCTGGCGACTGTCTCTTATACTGCTTATTGAGAACTATATTTTCTAAGAGGTGATGGTATGCTTCATATCCCATTGGTACAGGCAAGCCCATGAAAAACAAGGACTTATCAGCATTTAACATCTTACCTAAGCGTCATTGGATTGCGTTAGGATTGAGCTGTTTGTTCGTGGCTGCTTTGTTAATTTTAATTCCCGTTCAACAAGAACTTGAACGCCGCACTTTTGCTTATGAAATTCCAGTGCCTGACATCACTGATCAAGAGACCATAGAAGCGGATCATACTTGGCAAATGAAAGCCATTAAGCCTGGGGATACACTGGCTCAGCTATTTCATGACCAAGGCCTTTCATCACAGACCCTTTATAAGCTCACCCTAAGTGAACATGGTAAGACGCTTAACAAGCTGCATCCTAAAGATAAAATTGCATTTAACGTAGACATGCAAAAAAGCCTACAAGGCTTTCGCCTAGAGAAAAATCAATTTGAAAGCTACGAGTTCTCTAAAATAGATGATGGCTACCAAAGCCGTAAAATCACCTTAAAGCCAGATATCGTAGAGACATTTGCACAAGGCACTATTTCCAGTTCTTTATTTGAAACAGGCCTTGAAGCAGGCATGAGCAATAACGTCATTATGGAACTGGCCACTATTTTTGGTTGGGATGTGGATTTTGCTTTAGATATTCGCCAAGGGGATAACTTCAGTTTAATTTACCAAGAAGAATACTTAGATGGTAAGAAAGTAGGAGACGGTGACATTTTAATCGCCCGCTTTGAAAACCAAGGTAATACCTATACTGCGGTACGTTATGAAGATAAAAAAGGCTACAGCCAGTACTTTACCCCAAAAGGTTTGAGCATGCGTAAAGCCTTCTTGCGTACCCCTGTGGATTTCACCCGAATTAGTTCACGATTTAACCTCAGCCGTAAACACCCTATTTTACATAAAATTCGCGCCCACAAGGGCGTGGACTATGCCGCCGCGCGTGGCACACCTATAAAGGCTGCCGGTGACGGTAAAGTTATTTTTGCAGGCCGAAAAGGGGGTTATGGACGGGTGTTAATTTTGCAACATGGCACCAGTTACACCACCTTATACGCCCATTTAAAGGCCTTTAGAAAAGGAGTGCGTGTGGGTAAACGTGTTAAACAAGGGCAAGTAGTGGCTTATGTGGGCAGCTCAGGTTTGGCTTCGGGGCCACACTTGCATTACGAGTTCCGCGTGAACGGCTCTCACCGAGACCCTTTAAAAGTACGATTGCCACACGCCAAACCCATAGAGAAATCGAGAAAAGATCAGTTTTTACATTTTGCTAAAGTCATGGTCATGCGTTTAGAAAGTCACATTTACGGCGATTTTTACGCTTCACGATAATAATGACGACCTTTATAAGGTCCGTTTAAGAGAGGGTGCAATGGATAAACCTTCATCGGTTTTTTATATAGGTCAAATGTCGGGCACCAGTCTTGATGGTGTGGATACTGTTTTAATAAACGTCACCGACGGACAATTCACCTTAGTAGCCCAGCACCACCTAGCCTTTTCTCAACCACTTAAAGAACAAATATTAAATTTATGTAATGGCACTCAAGATGAATTACACCTTTGCGCCATTATCTCGAATACCCTTAGCCAGCTTTATGGAAAAGGCGTAAATGCTGTATTAAAACAAACCTCTATTACCGCTTCACAAATCATAGCCATTGGTTGTCATGGTCAAACAGTTCGCCATATGCCTCCTCACTACACAGTACAAATTATTAATGGCGCATTATTGGCCGAATTAACCAATATCAATGTGGTGTGCGATTTTAGAAGTCGAGACATGGCAGCCAGCGGTCAAGGTGCTCCTTTGGTGCCGGCCTTTCACCGTTCTTTATTTCAAAAAGAAAATGAAGACGTGTTTGTGGTGAATATTGGCGGTATGGCCAATGTGTCTTTCTTAAAAGCAGATGGGGCGGTTTTGGGTTACGACACAGGGCCTGGCAATGTATTAATGGATGCTTGGTGCCAATTACACACCCAGCAAGATTACGATGAAGGTGGAAAATGGGCAGCATTGGGGCAAGTTAATGAGCCTCTGTTACTCGCCATGATGGAGGAGGATTACTTTAAACTTAGCGCCCCCAAAAGCACTGGCCGTGAGCTATTTAACCTATCTTGGTTTGAGCAGTTTTCCACACAAGACATTGCAGAAAAAGATGTGATGGCGACCCTCACACAGTTAACCGTTGATAGCATTGCTCACGAAATACAAAAGTTAAGTCACAGTGGTGATGTGATTATTTGTGGGGGGGGCGCTTTAAATGGTTATTTAATGAACGCGCTAAAGCTGCAATTGCAAAGTTATCATGTAATAAGCTGCGCCCAATTAGATTTAGACCCACAATGCATTGAAGCCATGGCATTTGCTTGGTTAGCCAAACAATGTATCGAAAGAAGGCCAGCTAATGTGCCTGAAGTAACGGGAGCGATAGGGGAAAGAGTATTAGGAGCGATTTATCCTGCGTGAATCTAAAGCGAGTCACTAAAAACTTTGGTAACCCGCTTTAATAAGACGCGTCTCTTCCGCGGGACCAAATGGCACGGTATCTAAGAAAGGCGGAAGCTGATTGCGCTTAACATTATTAAAGCCCATCCAGCGTTCGCATATTTTTATATCCACTATTTTAAAGGCGTCTAACTTGGCTGCTTGATCCACCAGCTCTTTATATTCCTTGTAGTTTTTCTTTAGAAATACATTGGCCTCGGTACCGTGCAATACAATCGCAATTGGGTGCTCTGGGTAACTGTTTTTATTCGCTGCCCACTTTTCTGCTTTATTTAATAAACTGGCTAATTCTTGCGGGGAATGAGCATGAATCTGCGCTAGAAATTGCCCATCTTGCGCCTGACCAACCAGGCTAAAAAGACTGATGGCTACGATTAATAAATTTTTAGACAATGCACTTTGTAGCGTTTTAGAGACGGCTAACCACATAATTAAACCCTTGTGCAGGTATTTAGATGGTAAACGAGGAACCACAACCGCAGGTGGCCGAGGCTTGGGGGTTGCTCACCACAAAACGAGAACCTTCAAGGCTTTCTTGATAATCAACACTGGCACCATCAAGGTAAGGGTAACTTAGGGAGTCTACCAAGACTTTGACGCCTTCTTGTACGATTTCGGCGTCGTCTTCGGCGGTTTCAGTATCAAAGGTAAAGCCATACTGAAAACCTGAACAACCACCGCCAGTTACAAAAACGCGCAGGCAAAGGCTATCATCAGCTTCTTCTTCCAGTAGGGTCTGCATTTTATTAACCGCAGACGAGGTAAGAGAGAGAACGTTCATACAGCTAAACCTTCGGGGTAACCAAACAGATAGTCCTATTATGGGATTATCCGAGTATTTTAGTCAACTTTAGTTTGTGGGACAGACAGTTAGAGATGATTGAGCCAAAGCCTATTACTAACTCAAGTCGGCTCAAGATCAGCCGTGCCTATACACGGCCCAACTTATCGCTTTAAGATTTGGTAATGCCTGATAATTCAGCGCCTAAATCAGGAATTTGCGGCTCTTTAGACTTACGGCCTTTAGAAGACTTAACTTCACCCTTGTGAATAAGGCTGCCATTCACTTGAGCGCCCATTACCATTTCCATCATGGTGTAATTCACATCGCCATTTACCACGGCCTTTTTGGCCAGTTCAATATGCTGCGCTGAGTGAACATTGCCCACTACGTGGCCATTGATAATAATATTAGGAGAGCGAATTTCTCCTTCTACCGAACCTGTTTCACTGATGCGAACCAGTGCATTGCTTTGGTCATCGGCAATGATGTTGCCTTTTATATGGCCATCTATATGCAAACCACCACTGAAGTGTAAGTCACCAACAATTTTAGACTTGCTTGAAATGAACGTATCAAAAGATTCAGACTTTTTATTTTTACTGCTCAACATTTTTTAACTCCTTACCTGGCCATGGTGACGTTTGCGAAACTCGTCCGGCCTTTGCACCTTTAGACTGTAAAACTACTTCCACAAGCTCTGGTATAAACCCATCAGGCAATACCATTTCCCCTGCAATTTCTTGAAAATACCTAAATTTAAACTTAATACCGTAATCTTGTACCTCTTCGGAAATATCACGTAGACCGTACACTTTCTGTTTACCGTTTAAAATACCTTTGACGTTTACCGCTGCTAAACCACTAATATATGTTTGGTTTGTGCCCACCTGAGTCACCACCAACTTGTAGCGAAAGCGATTAGCTTCTAGGGCATTTTCAATTTCTATTTTTTGAATACGCAAATCGTGCTTACGAGTAGAGGGAGCCATGATGCCTTTATAAAAGGCCACCTCCTCTTGAAGCGTGGCAATCTGTGCATGCAGGTCGACCATGTTTTGGCGTAAACTTTCGGTAGAAATTCGCCCCACGTCGCCACTTTTTTCCAAATAACTCACACGAGATCCAAAAGAGGCCACTTTTTCTTGGGCCAGTTTTAAATCCCCTTGTAATTGATCACGCTCAGCAATGGCTTGGGTTTGAACTTCCATGGCTTCGAAGCGCCCATAGATATAGCTGGCGCCTCCCAATGCCACTACTATGATCAGCAGCGCAAGGCGCCGCCAAAATTTTTGCCATGGGTCATAACTGACCACTACCAACTTATCTTGTTTGCTGCCTTTTACAGTCATAGCATGCAATCCTTGATTTTTATTATAGTTTTTAAAGCTGTTATAAAAGCGTAGCTGGTTGCGTCATGGCTTGATTTTCTTCAAAGCCAAACATGATATTCATGTTTTGCACCGCTTGCCCTGCTGCACCTTTCACAAGGTTATCAATAACAGACAGTATCACCACGGTATCGCCACCTTGCGGAATGTGAATTGCAATTTGATTGTAATTGCTGCCCTTAACATTACGCGTTGCAGGGTGAGAGCCTGCTGGCAATACATCTACAAAAGGCTCATTAGCATAACGCGCTTCATACAAAGCCTGTAAATCTTGGCTAGTGTCTTTTAATTTGGCATAAAGAGTCGCGTGTATGCCACGCATCATGGGCGTCAAATGAGGAACAAATGTTAAACCAACATCGCCCCCTTGATTGGCTATTTGTAATCCTTGCTTAATTTCAGGTAAGTGTCTGTGTCCTTGAACACCATAGGCGCTAAAACTTTCACTGGTTTCGCACAACAGCAAACCTAATTTAGCCTGACGACCTGCACCACTGACACCTGACTTACAGTCGGCAATCAAATTGTTTGTTTCTATTAAGCCGTTTTCAATCAGTGGCAATAAACCCAACTGAGCCGCGGTTGGATAACAACCAGGATTGGCCACCAATTTCGCGGTTTTTATTTGCTCACGATTCACTTCTGGTAAACCATAAACGGCTTGATCTACAAGATCCTGACAAGTGTGCTCCATGCCATACCACTTAGACCATTCCACTACGTCTTTAATTCTAAAGTCGGCACCAAGATCGATCACCCGTACCCCTGCTGTGATTAAAGCAGGTGCCATTTCCATGGCCACACCATGAGGCGTGGCAAAAAATACTAAATCGCACTCACATAGGGAATTCACATCCGGTACACTAAAGCAGACATCGGTAAAAGGTCGTAGGTTAGGGAACATGCCTGATACAGGCTTGCCATCTTCACCACGAGACGTGACAATTTTAAGGTTAACCTGCGGGTGCTGGACTAAAATACGCAGCAATTCAACGCCGGTATAACCTGTTCCGCCCACGAGACCTACATTGATCACAATACCACCTTCTTTTTCTATTCGTTAAAGAGGGCCTTATAATAGCGTCTTCCATAGAAAGTGACAGAAGAATTCATGGCTTCTTTGATTCGCCACCTCAGACTACAGCTTGCTCAGAACGATACTCTGGCACTTTTATCTATTTTAGCTGTACTGGCCGGTTTGCTCACCGGTGGTACCATTTTGTTATTTCGCTTGGCCATTGAAGTCCCCCTAGATTCCGCACTACCAGGGCAACATCACGAATACTTTGAAAGCCTGCCCGCGTGGTTGCGTTTTTTATTGCCCTTTAGCGGGTCCATCGTTTTGGCGGCCCTCTTTTATAAGCTTAGCGCCCAATCACGGGTAGTGGGCATTAGCCACGTACTGGAACGCTTAAAGCATCACCAAGGGCACATGCCATTTAAAAATTTTTTAGCCCAATTCGTGGGGGGAATTATCTGCGCCATCAGCGGCCAAAGTACCGGCCGTGAAGGACCTGCGGTTCACTTAGGCGCAGCCACCGGCAGTATCATGGGCCGACGGTTTGAGCTGCCCAGTAACCATGTGCAACTACTATTAGCTTGTGGTGTTGCCGCGGCTATCTCAGCCTCCTTTAATACTCCCATCGCTGGCGTTATTTTCGCCATGGAAGTCATCCTGATGGGTTACAGCTTTGTGAGTTTAATTCCAGTGATTTTAGCATCGGTAACAGGTGCTTTATTAACCCGTGTGGTATACGGCAGTGAACCTGCCTTTACGGTTCCTGCCATTCAAATGACTTCTTTATTGGAATTTCCTTTCTTAATGTTGGAAGGACTGTTCATGGGGGCTTTGGCTGCCATGTTTATTTGGGTGTGTGTTAATACCGCTAAAAAAGCCCCTAAAAACTTATGGGTACGCTTTTTAATCATTGGTTTATTAAATGGTTTGTTAGCTGTGATGATTCCTCAAATCATGGGAATCGGCTATGACACTGTTAACCTTGCGCTTATTGGGCAAATTCCCCTAATCGCTTTATTTATATTTGCTTTGGCAAAATTGTTAATTACCAGCCTAAATTTAGGACTCGGCCAACCAGGTGGTGCCATTGGTCCCATGCTGTTTATCGGTGCCTGTGCCGGAGGGTTAATTGGAGAACTAGGCAATTATCTAGCCCCTGAGCATGCCAGCAGCACAGGCTTTTACGCCATGTTAGGCATGGCGGCCATGATGGCGGCGTGCCTACAAGCACCGTTAACTGCTCTAATGACATTGCTTGAGCTCACCAGCAACGCAAGTATTCTAATGCCCGCCATGTTGGTAGTGGTAATTGCTAACTTAACCGCCAGCGAAGTGTTCAAGCAAAAGGCATTATTTCCAAGGCTACTACAACTTAGAGGGCTAACTGTAGATACCAGCCCAGTGGAGCAAATGCTAAGACAAAGCAGCGTTCACTCGATCAGTGAAAAAAATATTAAAATGGTGAATAAATTCGCCACCATTGAAAATTTAGAACTGCTATTAAAAGGTAACCCCAAGTGGCTAGTGATTCACGATGACAATAAACAAATATTAGCCATTATTTCTGCCGTTGATGTGGCAAGTTTAATGTTAGATGAAGAACAGCTCAGCAATTGGCTAGAGCCCCACCAAGATTCATTGGCCATAAACCTAATGGCCATACCCGCCCAGCGAGAACAATGCGGCACCATTTATATGCAAGCCAATTTACAAGAAGCACTGGATTGTATGAGCACCCAAAAGGTTGAATGCTTGAGTATTCATTACGGAAAAAGTAACAGTAGCACCTCAGTGATGGGGATTATTCGACATGACAAAATTCACAATCATTACCGCTACCAGCAAAATGTCAGTTAACGCTCAACCATGAAATCGCCCGCGCTTACTGAGGTGCGTATTCATGGTAAAATTCAGCCTTCTTATTTACCACTCTACTTTAAGGACTCATATGTTGTGGGTTAAAGCCTTTCACATTATTGCGGTTATTTGCTGGTTTGCGGCCATATTTTATTTGCCGCGCTTGTTTGTTTATCATGCAGATAGTCAAGATCAGGCCAGTAACGACCGCTTTAAAATCATGGAGCGCAAGCTTTACCGCGGCATCATGACCCCCTCCATGGTGGCAGTATTAGTATTAGGCGCTTGGCTCATGAGCTATAACCTTGACTACTATTTATCCCAAGGCTGGATGCACGCTAAATTAACTCTTGTGGCGCTATTAGTGGGTTTTCATTTTTATTGTGGTCACATTCTTAAGCAGTTTCGAGACGACAAGAATCAAAAGGGCCATAAGTTTTACCGAGTATTAAATGAGGTGCCGGTATTTATGCTGGTGGCCATTGTCATTCTTGTGATTGTGCGCCCCTTTTAAACGTCACAAATACCACTTGAGCCCTTTTAAAATTTAAGTTTTTACAATTTTTTGGAGTAATAATCATGGACACTTCACGATCAACTGCCTTATTCGAGCAGGCACAACAGGTTATCCCTGGTGGTGTTAACTCCCCAGTACGGGCTTTTAACGGTGTGGGTGGCACGCCTGTATTTTTCAAAAGCGGTAAAGGCGCTTATGTATTTGATGAAGACGGTAATCGTTATATCGATTACGTGAATTCATGGGGGCCCCTTATTTTGGGTCATGGTGCTAAACCGGTAGTGGATGCGGTTAAGGCCCAGCTAGAAGTGGGTTTAAGCTTTGGTGCCCCAACTGAACTTGAAATTACCCTTGCCAATAAGGTGTGTGGCATTTACCCAAGCATGGACATGGTCCGCATGGTATCAAGCGGTACCGAAGCCACCATGAGCGCCATTCGCTTAGCCCGTGGTTTTACGGGTCGCGATAAATTGGTGAAATTTGAAGGTTGTTACCATGGCCATTCTGATTCGCTATTGGTTAAAGCCGGATCAGGTGCCTTAACATTAGGCGTGCCCAGCTCCCCTGGTGTGCCAACAGCCCTTGCGGATTTAACCGTGACACTTACTCACAATGATCTGGCCGGCGTAAAAGAGTATTTTGCCAAAGAAGGCAAAAACGTTGCCTGTATAATTGTGGAGCCTATTGCAGGCAACATGAACCTTATTCCTCCTGAAGCGGGTTTTTTACAAGGTCTGCGTGATGTGTGCGACCAATACGGCACCGTGCTGATTTTTGATGAAGTCATGTGCGGCTTTCGTGCTGCCAAAGGTGGCGCTCAGGAAATATCATCCGTCACCCCTGACATGACCACCCTTGGTAAAGTGATTGGTGGCGGCATGCCGGTGGGGGCATTTGGTGGTAAAAAAGAAATCATGAGTCATCTGGCCCCGCTTGGGCCTGTGTATCAAGCGGGGACATTATCAGGTAATCCCATTGCCATGGCCGCAGGCATTGCCATGCTAGATACGATTAGCGCACCGGGCTTTTATGATGCCCTCACCGCTAAAACTAATAAGCTTTGCCAAGGCTTAGAAGCATTGGCTCAAAAGCATTCACTTGATTTTACCACCAACCAAGTGGGCAGCATGTTTGGCTATTTCTTTAGTTCAGAAAAAAATATTAACCGCTTTGCACAAGTGAGTTTGTGTGATCAAGCGCGTTTTAAAAAGTTCTACCATGGCATGCTGGAAGAAGGCGTATACCTTGCTCCTTCCTCTTTTGAAGCGGGCTTTGTTTGCTCAGCGCTTACCGAAGAAGATATTAAATTTACTCTGCAAGCGGCAGATAAGGTGTTCGCTACGCTGTAACGCTTAAATTCAGCAGAGTATAAAACACAAAAAAGCCCTCACTTAATCCTGAGGGCTTTTTGTATTTTACTCATGATGAAACTCATTTAACTTCGCGATAAAAAATTCACCATATAAAAATTAAAATCGAATAAAAAATGGACAAGTTAACTAAGCTGTACGCCAGTTCTCGCTCGCAGCGGGTTGCCCCAAGACTACCCCCAACTTTATCCACAGATAGCGTGGGTAACTAAATTTTTAGCAGTATTGACTTATAAAATTATTGAAAAATCCGCCGCTAGTTTTTGTATATATTCACTCATTATTAGTAGCCACCCTACTGTACAATTATGACGCTTTTATGAATCGGCCAGCGTCTTTGTTATCGCTGTATAATCCAATGACGAAGAATAAAAACTCACTGATCCAAACACTTGGCTTTAATCACTCTGGGTTTACCGCTAAAGTTTCACTACACTGCCTTGCTCATTTGCCCCGCTTTACTTAACTGGACACCACATGGCACAAGATTTAACCCAAGGGGCAATATCTCCTTTGCTGTACCGCCTAACTGCCCCCATGGTTTTGGGCATTATGGCCATGTTTTTATTCAACCTTGTGGACACGTATTTCATTAGCCTATTAGGCACCCAACCCTTAGCCGCGATCAGCTTTACGTTTCCTGTGACCATGCTGGTAATGAACATGGCCATTGGCTTAAGCATTGCCACTGGCGCGGTGGTATCTCGAAGTCTGGGGCAAAAAGATCATACACAAGCCAAACAGTGGATTGGCAGCAGCCTTTATTTGTCTGTTCTTATCAGTATTTGCCTTGCGGGTCTGGGCATCGTCATTCAAAAACCCATATTTGAATTACTCGGGGCAGGTAGTGAACTTGTCCCCCTTATTGCCTCATACATGAATTGGTGGTTTTCAGGCAGCGTCTTTCTAATCGTACTAATTGTCATAAACGCCAGCATACGAGCCACAGGCAACACCAAGTTACCCAGTTTAGTCATGCTGTTCAGTGCGGTATTAAATGGGATACTGGACCCCTTGTTAATTTTTGGCATTGGGCCATTTCCTGCATTGGGTATTCAAGGGGCGGCCATTGCCACTTTTATTGCTTGGGTAATGGCCTTTTTGATTATATTACGGGTATTAATTAAGCAAGGTTTAATTACGTTTCAGCCTTCGCCACTGATACGAGCGCAATGGAAGAAGTTGCTCTCTTTGGGTATTCCTGCGGCCCTGACGAATATGTTGGGGCCATTGGCCAACGGCATATTAGTGGCTTGGGTAGCTAAATATGGCACGGTGGCTGTGGCCGCATACGGCGTGGGCAGTCGGTTAGAGCCCTTGGCTCTGATTGTCATAATGGCGTTCACTGCCAGCTTACCGCCATTTGTGGGTCAAAATCACGGGGCAGGACACCATCAACGTATTGAAGATGCAGTCAAAAAAAGCATTCAATTTATTTTTGTCTGGCAGCTGCTGGTTTATGTTTTGTTATGCCTATTAGCCAACCCCATTAGCCATTTATTCAGTGACGACCCCAGTGTTCGTGAAGTAATCAAAACCTTTTTATACATCGTCCCCATGAGCTACGCCGGGTTGGGCATAAGTTTAATAAGCACCGCCACCGTTAATTCCCTGCATAAACCCAAAATTTCTTTGGCTATAAACACCATAAGACTGTTTGCTTTGTATGTGCCTCTGGCTTGGCTTGGCAATCATTGGTGGGGGTTAACTGGGTTGTTCTGGGGCTGTGCCATTGCAAACTTGTTGCTGGGAATACTGGTCATGAGCGCCTTTCAAAAAGTTCGCACGGATACTAGCTGGAGCCGCCGGTTGCTGTCGGTATAGCTACTTTAAATTGCTAGGGCACTCAGTCTCATGAGGCCCTCACCTTGTAAGTTTATAATTCTTGCACTTAACTTATATGATCTAGTTACTGGACTTCAGGTCATGACCCGCATCATGCTGGTGTTATTGATTTCCCCATTCATTATAAGTCTTCTGCTTTCAAGTCCAGCCCTTGCCATAGATTTACGAACCGCCGCACAAGAGTCCTACCCTAAGTTTTATAGAAATAACGGCGGACAAATAATGGGGTTAGAAATGGATATAATGAAGGCCATTAACCAAGTTGCCCCCAGTATTCATTTTGTAGGGGATAAGAATGATGCTATTCGTATGGTTCCTTGGAAAAGAATTCAAACAATGCTACTCGATAACCGCTTAGATATTATCTTTGGCATAGCCGATACCGCTAAAAGGCGGGCTAAAGGAATGATTTTTTTTCCAACACCTCTTTATAAAATTAGTTATGTATTCGCCATGGCAATAGATGACCCTGCGCTTATCTCATCACTAGACGATATTGAAGCGCTTAAGCTCAATGGCAGGATATTAGCTTTATCTGGGTCAGCCAGTGCAATGGCATTAAAAAAACAATACCCTCAACTCATTATTGATGATCAGGGTCCCACTGTTAAAAAAAATATGGAAAAACTAATTAAAACACGGGGTCGTTTTTTTTATTACCATGACCTTGGAATTTTATCTTTTATTAAAAGAGAGCAATTGCAGTCTAGTATAAAAATACTGCCTTTAGCTGTAACAAGCTCCTACCATAAAGTGGCTTATTCAAGTGCTTTACCCAAAGAGGCCATACTAAAAATATCAAATGCCCTACAAGTACTTAAGGGTAATGGCGAACTGATAACGATATTTCAAAACTACACCCAATAGTGATTGTGTCCATTTCAATGTTAGGTGCGCACTAGTTGTAAAAAGGTAATGGCCCCCTCAGGTGGCTGCTCCTATTAAAATAAATCTACCTCAATATTGCCCACAGGTTGCTCCATAACCAAATCCCCCGCTTCAATAAGCTGCTGTTCAAAGTCATTTAATACCGAAATAAAACCATTACTTTCACGCTCCATGGCCGCAAGGTTATCTAGCAGCCCTTTGTCGTCTTTGTTTTCATAGCACTCTAATGCCCCCGCACCATGCTTATGCAGCGCTTCATGGGGAGACGCCACCGACTTGTAACTCCTGAGTTGCTGATATTGCTGACCATTGCCCTGGTAATACCATTGTCCAAAACGACAGCTCGTTGAAGTGGTAAAATCTTGCTTAATTTTACCTGGGGACAACCCCCAAATATGACGATAAATCTCGGCCTTCCACACCACGTGGTCTAACTTTACGGTTTGTAAAAAACTGGTATGGGTTGAGCCCTGAATGACACTGAACATATTTTTTGACACTTCCGTAATATCTCCAAGGATATTTTTCACCGATCCCGTTTGCTCAGATAAAGATTGAGTGGAGGTGCCCATGTCATTAATTTGGTTACTCACTAAGCCAGTTTGCGAGGTAATGGCAGCCACCAGCTTAGTAATTTCGCTACTGGCTTCGGCGCTTTTTTGCGCCAAGGCTCTCACTTCATCGGCCACCACCGCAAAACCACGCCCCTGTTCACCTGCTCTGGCGGCTTCAATGGCGGCATTTAAGGCCAATAAATTAGTCTGCTCGCTAATGCTTTGAATTTCACTCACAAAACCGACGATATTATTACCATGACCGGACAAGGCTTCTACCGCTTTACAGGCATCTTGAGTGCGATCATCAATATGCGCGAGACTACCGGCAATATGGGTTAGCAGAACATTAATTTGGTCAAAGCTGCCTACCGATTCACTTAACGCATTATGTTGCTCGCTTAATTTACCCGAGCTAGTGGTGACATTTTGGCGAATGGTATCAATGGTTTGCGCACCTTCGATCCATAAATTGTACAGGCCTTGCTTTTCTTCTAACTGGTTGAGGGCATAAGCAATTTGCATGTCGGCCACATCTTTAACCCCATGCAGCAATTGAATTAAAGAGGCATCTTTAGTGGCTTGTTCTTTTAGCCGCGCGTTTTCTTCGCGTAATTGCAGTAATTCAGAATTATTGCTGAAGATCCAAAACATAATAATTTGGCAATCCCTTGATATAAATTGGAGTATAGACGAGCCATTACTATTCGTGGCGGCCTACCCACAAAGGACTAGAAATTTTCTAATACATTGATTTCACTTTCCCATTGGCCCATCATGCCGCGCTATTAATGATTGAATTAGCGAAATGGCGACACTAAAGTTTAAAAGTGGCCTACAAAATAAGGCATCACTCCATTCGCTTGGTTACCCTTAAAATGAATGTTTATGCCCTCATATAAAAACCTGTTAATCATCACCCTGTTTTTAAGCCTACTGGTGGTGACTTGCAGCATATTATTTGCCCCTAGCGTATTGCCTTGGCAGGCCCTCTTTGACCCACAACATCCTTGGCGCCAAATTGTCATGGAAATTCGCCTGCCCAGAACCCTCGGCGGCTTTTGCATCGGCGCCTTATTAGCCGCCAGCGGTGTATTAATTCAAGGGCTGTTTCGTAATCCCTTGGCAGAGCCTGGTGTCATTGGTATTTCAAGTGGCGCCGCGTTAGGTGCGGCCATTGCCATCTTTACACAAAGTGCTTTATGGATATTACCCATCGCTGCCTGCATAGGTGCATTTGTGGCGGTGGTGGTGTTGCTATCTATTGGCCGCAACTTAATTGGCCACCAACTCAGTCAATTCATTCTAGTGGGTGTGGCACTAAATTTTACCGCCACCGCCACCTTGGGATTATTAACCTACCTTTCAGATGAGCGCATCATGCGCAGCATCAGTTTCTGGAGTTTTGGAAATTTAAGTGCCATTCATTTTGCAGAGCTGGCCATATTGGTCACAGGCCTTTTTATCTTGTGCTTAATCATGCCGCGTTATCTTACTCAGCTGAATATCTGGTTAATAGGGGAGCACCACGCCAAGCAACTAGGCATCAACACTCGACGTCTCACCATTCACCTTGTGGTGTTAATCAGCATCATGGTGGGATTAGCGGTGGCTTTTTGTGGGGTCATTAGTTTTATCGGTTTATTGGTGCCTCACAGTGTGCGGGCTGTGGTGGGCATGGATACCAATAAGGTATTGCCTTTATCCATGTTGCTAGGGGGCAGTTTAGTATTGCTAGCTGACTGGCTGGCGCAAGTATTACTGGCTCCGGCACAATTGCCATTAAGTCTAATACTGGCCATAGGCGGCGGGCCTTTGTTTATTTTATTGCTCAATAAAGTGCAAAAGCGAGGCTGGGCGTAATGTTAACTGCCAATAATATAAGCCGAACCTCCCTAGGAAAAACTCTGTTAAAGCCCATGAGTCTTGAGTTTACAACAGGGCAAATGTGGGGAATCGTGGGTCCTAATGGCGCCGGTAAATCCACTTTAATGAATTTATTAGCCGGCATGAGCAAGCCCTCAAGTGGTGATATTCGCTTAAATAATCAAATCATGGATAGCATTGCAGCGCTTGATTTGGCTCAACAGCGGGCGTATCTAAGCCAGCAAAACAATGATGATATTAGTTTTAATTGTGAAGAAATTTTAAACATGGCCGCTTACCCTTGGGGCAAAGCGGTGAATGAAGCGCACTTACAACAGATGCTGGAATGGTTTGAATTAGAACATTTAAAAACACGCCCATACGGACAGTTATCAGGGGGCGAGCGCCAACGCTGTAATTTAGCTCGCAGCTTTTTACAAATACTGCCCAATGGCTTTGGCAATTCACTATTGTTACTGGATGAGCCACTTACCGGTTTAGACATCAGTCATCAAGTGCGGCTCTTTAAATTGCTTAAAGAACTGCAAAGCCAAGGCATCACCATTATTATGGTGCTACATGATGTGAACCTTGCCCTTAGATATTGCAGCCACGGCATTTTATTAAAAGACAGTAAGCTCATAAAGCAAGGTAAGGTCGAAGACGTATTAACCGCTGAGCGTCTCAGTGACACCTTTGAAACTGAACTGATCTACAGTGCCACCCCTACGCCACATTTTTATTGGGCTTAATAAGATCAAGCTCATAAAAAATTAAGCCTGATATAAAGTATACGCACCAATCAGCATGAAGCCTGCCCCAGCAATATAAGACAGAGTACGCTCGCTGATGTAAGACGACAATAAGCTACCGGCTAATACACCAATGCCTGATGCCACCACCAGTGCCGCAGAGGCAGCAAAGAATACCAACCACTTACTGACGTCTTTATCAGAGGCAAACAGCATCGTCGCTAGCTGAGTTTTATCGCCTAGCTCGGCAATAAACACCGCAGTAAAAATACTAAAGAATATTTTAATTTCCATACCGCTTTCCTAACTCTTTATTAAAATAAGCCCAAGGTAGCAACCAGAGTTTTGTTTTTCACTTGCAGAGACTTCAACATGCTTTTAGCCAAGTTCTGCTTCATGTCGTCATCTTTTAGTTTATAAACCGGTTGATCCGACAACTTTTTAGCCATGCCTTTTTGGGCAAGTTGTTTAATTTGGTCATGGAAGCGGGGCGGAATTTCATTAATAATTAATTCGATAATTTCTGGGCTCTGTAAATAAAAGGCCCCTTCTTTAGCATTGTAAGTAAGTGTGCCTTGAATTTTCACGTCTCCCGTGGCCTTTAACCCCCCTAATAAGGTGGCATTTAATTTTGCGGCAATGGCCAGTTTGTCTGAGCCCTCCACCAATTCCAGTTTAGCCTGATCCACGACTATGGTGGCCATCATGGTTTGCTTGGTGACGGGCATCATGGCTGAGATTTTTTCTTGTAGTTCAGGCTCGCTAAATTCAAGCGTGTATTCAAAAGCGAGGGTTAATTGAGAAGCCAGTAATAACACCCAAGCCATACAGACCTTGTTAAATGACGCTTGAAACATAACCATATTACCCCTAGAAAATTAGCGCCACATCATAACGGAATTGCGGCTTTTAATTGAAGAATATTCTTTTCATTTACCTATATTTATCCGCTAGCCCCTATGGTTAAAGGCACACAAGCCCTTTTAGAATCTTCATATTTCCCCCATTTTTGGCTTGTAAGCTAACCTTGATAGTTAAAGAATTTAATCAAATAAGGGTAGGCAGTATGAAACATATGAAGCCGATAGGGGCAATATTCACAATAATGCTACTGGCCATGGGGGGTTGTGGCGGCAGTTCATCCAGTTCAAGCGATGACCCAGGTACCCCTCCTGACCCTAATACCGATACAGCCACTGATACCGATACAGATGTGAGCGCCACCCTAGTTTTAAGTAACAACCCGACCACTACTACGACCAATTTATTTGCCTCTGGGGGCAGAATCGCCCCGCTGGGCACAGTGACCGACAGCGACAGCGTAGACTGGGTAGTGCCCGCCGATGTGTTATACACAGACGATTCCATGCCGTTTGCCTCAGATTTATATAACAGCTACGTAAGCGGCCACAGTTATGCCAGCGCAGCCAACGCGGTTGCCGCACTGGATGACAGCGACATTATTGAGATAGACAGCAATGGTGAAATCATCACCGCCTACATATTTGCCGATAACTATTTTGAAATGTACATAAACGGCACTGCCGTGGGCAAAGACCCAGTGCCCTTCACCGAATTTAATTCCAACATTGTACGCTTTAAAGTAAACCGCCCCTTCACTGTGGCCATGTTATTAGTGGACTGGGAAGAAAACTTAGGCAGCGGCACAGAAGACGGCCAAGGAGATACTTATCACCCAGGGGATGGCGGCATGGTGGCGGTATTTAAAGACAGCGATGACGCTGTTATAAGCATCACCGATTCCACTTGGAAAGCGCAAACCTATTACACCGCCCCAATTACCGACACTAGCTGTTTATCCACCAGCAACAACAGCCGCCTTTCTAGCGGTTGCTCTACCGATGCCCCAAGTAGTTTAGACAGTGTCTATGGTGCCCATTGGGCGCGCCCTGATAACTGGATGGCCGAATCTTATGACGACAGCGATTGGCCCTCGGCCAGTACTTACACCAACGACACCGTCGGTGTGGATAACAAAGCGTCTTACACAAACTTCACTGACATTTTTGATGACAGCGATAACGATGCGCAATTTATCTGGAGCACCAATTTAGTATTGGATAACGAAATTCTGATTCGCACCACCATAGAAGAAGACGCCAGCACCGACTTTACGTTAACCAGTGACGCCGTAAAGAGTGATTACATTTTACCGTTAAGCGCCCTATGCGATGGCAAAGACAGTGGTGCCATGATTCCGCTTTCTTGGAGCAATGTCCCCACCGGCACAGGCTCATTGGCTGTGACCATGGTGACGTACCCTAACCCTGACGATGAAGGTGATTTAAGTAAGGCCAGTAGTCAGATTGTGATTTACGATATTCCTGCCGATACAGCTTCATTAGCAGAGGGCCAAACCAGTATTGGTACCTTTGGCATTAGTGACGCCGATGAACAAGAGTATCACCCACCGTGCTCCGCTGAAGCCACTGAAAATACCTATACCATTACCCTTCACGCCATCAGTGAAGATGTGGACACATTAAGCTTAACCGCCGCCAGTACCGACATTGTTGCTCTGGATGCGGCCATTTCTAGCACCACCTTAGACACCGCGGTGTTAGATTTAACCCGTATTCGCTACAACCCCAATAATACAGACTATATTCCCACCAGCGTGCCCAGCACTTGCACCACTAAGACCGCCGCATTTGCTCCTTACAGTGAATTGGTTTCGGTCAGTTGTTCAGACACCGAAATGACCATCACCAGTGCCACAGGGTTACCGTATCGCTCGAACCTTGATGGCGATAAATCCAATGTAGGCATTCAATCGTGGATTGGACGGGTGCCAGTGGAAGAAGAAACCAGTTGGACTTTCCCACTGCAACCTACTTACATATCAAGCGTCACCAGCAACGTGAATGTGCATAACCCCATTGGCATCTCGGTAGATGGCGTGCCCATTTTGCATTACGCCAAAGAAACCGACAGCGGTGAAACGGCCCAAGTGGGCACTGACTATTCAGACAGAGACACATTGTTATTAGGGGAAGTGGATCAATGTGGTGCCCATGCCGGTAACGGCGAAGATTACCACTACCATTCGGCGCCCTTTTGTTTAATGGATACTCATGACCCATCACTGCCTTTGGCGTATATGTTTGATGGCATCCCGCTTTACTTTGGTACCGCAGGCGGGGTACTCACCACCGATGGTACCGACTACGGTGCGGGCCGTTACGACGAATTAAATTACTTACCCGCCGACGTGCAAGATGGCAGTAACCCATTAGATGAATGCAACGCTTACGATATTAACGGTGATGGCAGCGAATATATTTATTACAGCTCAAGCGACGCCCCTTATTCCATTGGCTGTTTCCGTGGCGTGGCCGATCAAGCGGGCACCGCTTATACCTATCCCCAGTGGAGTGAAAATAGAGATCTATCTTGGAGTGGCAGCGATGTGAGCCTAACCGATGATGGCACCATGACATTTGATGGCAATACTTGGTCCTTTATTGAAGTGACCCCTGGCGACAGTAATAACAGCATCGGTGATGGTGACGTGGCATTAATTATGTATCGCCAACTAGGCGTTGATGACACCGACTACAGCGCCACAGATAACTGTTACGCGTTTCGTTATCGTTTAGACAATACTGATACCACAGGCAGTAGCGATACCGTAGCAACACACTGTCGTTAATGACTCTACGTATCTAAATTAAAAGGCTGGCAAGTAACACTGTACTTGCCAGCCTTTTTAGCCATCTTCAGTTTTCTTTTAAAAAATCAAACTAGCCATTTTAGGAGCCTTGTAATGAAAAATATTGTACTACTGCTTAATCTCATTATGGTGCTGAGTTTCAGCCAACAAGTCACTGCCCATGGGCTAAACATGAGTACTGCTCAAGTGACATTACGCCAAAACAATCACATTAGCATTCGCGTGCACACATCGTTAAAAGACTTAGTGGCTCAGTTAAATTGGCAAGGCAAACCCCAATCATTTACCGAGCTGGCCACCATCAGTCAAGCCAAGTTAAAACCCATGAGCGTGGCGTTACATTCTTTATTCACTAAAAAAATGCCGGTGAAAATTGGCGATAAAGAAATGGATTCAAACAAGGCCCGACTGCCTAGTCCGCAACAATTGCAATCAAAGTTGCAAAAAGCATTGGCCCAACAAGTCATGCAAAAACATCAAGACAAGCACCACAATGACCACCAATCTAACAATGACCTAGTCATTGAAATAGATGGGTTTATTGCCAAGAATGCTGAAGGTTCGAAAATAGACATAGGTTTTCCCAAAGAGCTGGGCAGTATTATGGTGAGCTACAATAAGCCCCAAGTTCAAACTCTAAAGGCTGGAAAAAACGCCACTCATTATCACCAAGCGCTTTAATGAGCATGGGGTTATGGACCCAGTTTTGAAATATATTAATTGGTTAATAACTACTGGACACTGCCCCCTCACTAAAGCATCCAATTAAAGATCGGGCCTCCACGTAGAGGTCACGCCATTGCATTTTATCTGTCTCGAGCATAACACTTAATTCAGTATCTACATTTAGGCGAGTAAGCAAATGGGTTAATTGTAAAGTCGTTACTTCATCAGGGCATTTGAAGTTATAGCTATTTACATAGTCGGATAATACTGTGTGGCTAACTTGAAATTTCTCAGACAAGGTTTTCAAATTATCTTCTGTCGAATGGGCATTTACTACCCAACTTAATAAGATAATAGATGCTAACAGCCAGTGTTTCATAGTGGTGTCCAAGTCTGAATGGATCGATCAGAATAAAAGCCTCACATGACATAAATGTGACAACAAAATAAATCTTTAGGTATATGTATATTCGACCGTTTTACACAGATTAGCTCAGAAGAAGATTTTCACCTGTTCGCCGTGGCACTATTAAAAGAATGAATAACTTAATCAGCCCAAGCCATTAGACAAAATTTTAAGCCTTTGATTGAGCAAATCACTTATATCCGGCAGAATCGCTATTTTCAAAGATTACAAATTGGTTAAAGCGCACCATGAACACTTCAAAATGGCTAATATTGTTAAGCTTATTAGTAACAACCACGAGTCACGCGGTTCCTCAGAATACCGTTCAGCAAGAGATTCAACATTTATTACAATTCGTAAAATCCACTGACTGCCAATATAAACGCAATGGCACTTCGCACACAGGGGTGGAAGCGGTGAAGCATATTCAGAAAAAATATGACTACTTTTTGGATGACATCAAAACCGCGGAAGATTTTATTAAATACTCAGCCACAAAAAGTAAGATGTCAGGCAATAAATACCAAGTGCTGTGTGAAAACCAAAAAGCCATCTACAGCCAAGACTGGTTACTGCAAGCGCTACAGGTATACCGTGGTCGTTTATTGAAGGAATAAACAGGCTAATAGCAAATATCTAGTTATTAAAAATCTCCCTTAAGACACTTATTTCGAATAAGGAGCAAAATGGCAAGCTTGTCATTTTACGCCTACCATTAACCAGTAGCGTTAATAGTAGGCGTAATTGAGGTGAGTTATCACTATGAGCCATTACCTGTCATTCCCTTATGTATTTGTGTGTTTAATTCTACTTTTGAGCGCTCCAAAGCTGATTCTTGCGCAACCTGTGACCATTGCGGTGGGGGATTGGCCGCCCTATATATCACAAGAACAAAAACATGACGGCGTAATCTCACACATTATCAGTGACACATTTTCTGAAATGGACATGTCGGCAACCATTAAGTTTTTACCTTGGACCCGAGCTTATAAACACACTGCTGTAGGTTCGTTCACGGCCACGGGAGTCTGGATGCATAAAGCGGAGCGAGAAAACGATTTCATTTACAGCGACGCCTTATTAAACGAGCAGTTCGTATTTTTTCATAACAAGTCATTGGATTTTAATTGGAACACCGTTAACGATTTATACGGCATGAAAATGGGCGGCATCCAAGCATACAGTTATGGACCAGAATTGGATAAAGCCCTTAAAAAGGGCTTGATAGAGATGGTGCTTATTAAACACCCCAAACAAAATTTCATGAAACTACTAAGGGGCCGAGTGCAACTTCACCCAATGGAAATTAATGTGGGTTACGCGGCGCTTAAAAAAAATTTCACGCTAAAGGAACAAAGCAAAATCACTCACCACCCCAAGCCCTTTCTGAATAACTTAAGTTACCTGTTATTTCCTAAGAAAGTTAAAAACAGTGAAGAACTGGTTAAACGCTTTAATAAAGCTCTAGCAAAAATGAAGGCTAACGGCCGGTATGATCAGTACTTTAAGAATTTTGAAGCTGGTTTATATAGTAAAGATTAGGCTATTGGCTCATCTAACGGCTGCTCTTGCCTGATATTCTGAATCTTCTATACAGCGCGATGCCAATAAGAAAAAGCATGAACATCGCGATAAAATATAACTCTGGTATGTGTAAACCCTGAACCAAATATCGTTGATTTTTTTCTAGCCCAGCCCACTTATGGACACTGGCCTGTGCAAATGCGTCGCTTGCAAATATTTGGGCAATATCACGGCGACTGCGGTACCGCACAATCACCAATCGATCCCACTCTGCTATATTTTTACTCATCCATTCACTGCCAAATATGGGGTGACTGGCATGTTTGACCAGTAGTCCAATCATAACCTGACTAAACCGGTCAAACGCTTCGCGGCCACTGCCTTGGGATTCTAGAGGGATATCCGTGCCGTATTGGTACTGAGCATGAGCGTAATACTTGTACAAATTCACGGTATAAAATGGCTGGCCATCATCTTCGTGTAAAAATTGCTTTAACGCAGCAATATCGTGTTGCCCACCAGGGGTTTGCGGCTGGCTTTGTATTTTCTCTAACAACTGGTTTATCTCCGTGCTGGAAAGCACTTTGCTGCCGCCTGAGTACCACGACACAAACACCACTAACAGCAATCCGCTAAAGAGCATCAAAGCTGACATGATTTTATTGAACATATATCCGCCCCCAAAGCACTTGCCTTTCACAAGTGCTTTTATAGTGGCCGGTCAACTTGTATTTTGCAAGTACTTTTCACTATAATCCCCGTATGGAACATAACTCAGAAAACTGCCGATCTAACTGCCCTATTAACTTTGTATTGGAAACATTTGGTGATAAATGGACGCTTTTGGTGGTCCGTGACCTTATGTTTAAGGGTAAAAAATATTATGGAGAATTTTTAGAATCCCATGAAAAGATATCCACCAATATACTAGCTGAACGCCTACAGCGATTAGAAGCCCATGGGGTGACTAGCAAACAAAAAGACCCTGACCATAAATCTAAATTTATTTATGCGCTCACTGAAAAGGGTAAAGCTTTATTACCCATTATGTTGGAGATCACTCAATGGAGCAGTACTTATGATTCTTTGACGAATACGCCTAAGACGTTTTCTGAAGCCATTAGTGCTGATAAAGAGGGAGTGATGAAGACGGTTATGGCGAGCTTGGACACTAAAAATAAAAAGTGAAACATGGCCTTTGAAAATTTTCCCTGCAGCGCTGAAAGCATACTCGTATTTTGTGGGTTCTTGGGCATTGCAACACCTTTAAGTTATTTAAAGGTGTTCATATGATCGAGGGAAATTCGCGTTTAGGTTGAGGCCTTTTTTTATTTTTCTAGCGTCTGAACGCTTACAGAATTGGCGCGGTCTTTTTTGCGTTCACTGCCTGTACTTGTTCTTTTTTAAACAGTTTGCTCATATAAATTTCATTCACAAATAAGCCGTTAATCTTTAAAGAGTCTCGTTTGAGGCCTTCCTCGGCATACCCATATTTTTTATAAAGTGCTCTGGCTGCAGAGTTTCCTTCTACCACTGTAAATTCGACTCTATGAATGGATTCAGTAATAGCCCAAGCTTCCATAAATTCTATAAGCGCGCTACCGATACCTTTTCCCCAGCTTGCCTTTTGAACACCTATAACCATATAGGCAGAGTGTCGGTTTCTATTGACCGTACCTGTTGAAGCAACAATAAGACCAACGATCTCACCTTCCACGACAGCTACAGCCATAAGATTGTCGGTAGAGCTAGAAAAAAAATTGATTCTCTTTTGCTGATCCTCAACGCTTACCTTTCTTTCTTCAGGCTCCATTAACATAAAAGAAGTTTCCCTCTCGAGCTTTTGAAAAAGATCAATCATTTTCTGAGCATCAGCTTCAATTGCTTCTCGTATTTCCATTACCTTCCCTTGAAACAGAACAGTTCGATAGAACGGAGCCTTCGGCCCGTATATTCGCTTTTTAGGTCATAATTTTACCAGCAATTCAGGTGCATATGCTGACCAATACAGTGCAAAAGTGCTTGCCAACGAAAAAAGAAGCGTAAGTGCTGTCAGTTTTGCAAGCGACTTATACAAAGACCACAGTAACCCCAGAATACAGATTACTGGGAGAACCCACCAAAGGCTTATAGTTGAAAATACAAATTTTGAATAATCAGTTTGATTGATATTAAAAGAATGCCAAGTTTCTATAAATTGCTCGGCACCACCATTGCCAAGACCATAGATAAAGATGCCTTGAGCGGCCACCATTACAATCACGGGGATGGCCAATAAAACCATTTTAACCATTCATTTTTCCTATCGATAAATTAATCTAACCCCACTTAAGCGGAACAATGCAGTAGCCTAAAATATTGAACTGAGTGAAAAATGCCAACAGTATTATTCCGTTTAAAGCGATTATTAGTGTTGTTTACACATGCTGGTCGATCAGGATTGAATTACCATCAGGATCTTTAATAGAAAAACTCGAAGGACCACTTTCACCTGAAATAGATTCTTGTATTATGTTGACACCTTGAGCTTCAAACTCTTTTAAAAGTTCTCTAACATCAGTGAATGATTCTAATGTTTTACAGTTTTGATTCCAGCCTGGATTGAATGTCATTATATTCCCTTCAAACATTCCCTGAAATAATCCTATTTTATGATCACCATTTTTTAGTATTAACCAGTTTTGAGATTGATCTCCACCAACCATCTCGAAACCCAATTTTTGATAAAAAACTTTCGATTCTTCGATATTACTAACCGATAAACTTACTGAAAATGCACCTAATTCCATTTCACACTCCATAGTTTTATTAAAATACTAACGCCCAAAGCTCCGGCATTTGGTCTCAGTGACTTTGCTTAATTAAGCAGTGAACTCTGTTGCCAGAAGTGAATAAACTGCATGGTTTACAAACTTTGTATACAACCATTCGCAATCCCTTAATGTTGCCTCATACACAAAGCCTAATCGTTCAGGTATTGCGCGGCTTTTAAAGTTTTCTTCCGCACACCTAATCTCGATCTTATGTAGGTTATGCTCTCTAAATCCATGCTTTAATAGTTTCTTAAGAGCGGTTGAAACAATCCCTTTACCTGTGTGCCCATAGTCAAGCCAATACCCAATAGAACCTACTTTGTGCTGAGTATCGATATGGTGAAAACCAATAACACCACACATTCTATCTCTATAAAATACCGCGAAATGTGGTGGGGCTCCTTCCTTTTCATAAGTGCTTATAAAGCTTTTTGTGTCAGAGCAATCTTTTATATGATCAAGCCAAGGAAGCCACTCACGTAAATGGCTGCGGTTTGCCTCGGTAAGGTCATACAACTCTTTCGTATGCTCTAAGTTCAGAGGCTCCATTTTTACGAAATTATTCACTATGGCATCCATTTTCGATATGGCTCAACGCTTAGCTAAACATCATGCTTTAGCACGTCTTTTTGGCCAGAACGCATTTAAGTGTATTGTTATAACAGGTCTCCCCTTTGAAGGAAAAACATCTGGCAATAATCCAGTAAGTTAATAACAGCTCAGTTAAAACCAAAGGAAGAAGTAAACATTGTGTTTAAATCTTCAGGTAGCACTGCCTGTCAGAATACGGGATGCTTTCAAAAACTAGATCTTTGGTTATCGCTACACGTCGTTCTTTTCAGAATTTAGGCTTGGATCATCGCTACACGCCGCTCTTTCAGAAACCAGGGCTTGGATCATCGCTACACGCCGCTCCTGCGCATCCATGCGCCCGCGTCATACCGTACGTCCTGTACATAAAAAAGGCCACGCTACTTTCGTAGGTGGCCAAACAAGTGATTAGCTTGATGAGAGAGAGTGCCAAGTGTTCTACTTGCTGCGGATCACATGACAACGATAAGAATGATATTCATTCCCATTTGAGTTGTCAAGAATAATTCTCAATTAGTTTGATTAATTTTCAATCTAAGAAGGTTGGCGTATACGAATGCCTTGCTGAAGAGATAACTGTATTTCTTGGGCGCTAATGTCTTCTGGAAAAAAACAGCCACTGATTTTAGCATCAGCAAAACTAGCCCCATTTAAATGGCAGCCTCTAAAATCTATGCTGCGCAAATCTGTGCCACGAAAATAGGCATTGCTTAAATCTAGCCCTTTTACATCTAATTCGCGCAGGTCTAGGCCGCGAAAATCGCAACCGGTTAAATCACAGCTCTTCCCCTGAGTTTTAAGCTTGTTAAACTCCGCTATCTTTTCATCCCTTATAAGCTGGTACAGGGGATCATTGGAAATATGGGGAGCTTTAGACATGGTTGCACCTCGGCATTATTCCTTTCTATTTATAGCTAAGCTCAATATGGGCAAAAGGTAAACGTGCAGGGTTTTATTCTCAGCCGACATTGGCGCGATACCAAAACTGGGCTTCAGCTAGAATACTGGCTGTCGACCCCAAGTGGCCCACGCTGCTTGCAATTTGATCAACAAGAAACCGTTTGCTTTTGCCCACAAGACGAAGCTCAGTATTTACCCAGCTGGAGCGATGTGCGCACACAGAACGTAGCTCTTAAACACTTTAACCAGCAGCCTGCTGTGGCGGTCTATTGTAAAACTTATCGAGCACTACAGCGCTTAAAAGACTACTGCCAGCAACAAAGCATTCCATTATGGGAGGCGGATATAAAACCCACTGAACGCTTTACCATGGAGCGCTTCATAGGTGGCAGCTTGGAATACCAAGCGCCCGCTGATGGCCATGATCAACTGCGGGTCATTAACCCTAAAATTAAAACCTGTCAGTATCAACCAAACCTTAGGGTGTTATCGGTGGATATCGAAACCTCCATGCCCAGCACCACCCAAAATGAGCAACTCTATAGCATAGGGTTTTGTGGCAAATTTGAAGGGGAAACTGAAAAAAGGGTTTTCATGATAGGTGACCCTAGCCTCCCTCACCCTGCTTGGTTAATGCTGTACACAGATTTAGCGGGTTTATTAACTGCGGCCAATCAGTGGCTACAGCATTATGACCCTGATGTGCTTGTGGGCTGGAATGTGGTGGGGTTTGACTTTACCGTGCTGGAACGGGTTTATCGTGAACAGGGTATTCCTTTTCAATGGGGGCGCGGCCAAAGCAATCTTAAAGTTCGCACCACACAAAATAATTTAAATTTTGCCGATATCGCGGGTCGAGTCATTGTGGATGGCATTGATGCTTTAAAAGCCGCCACCTACCATTTTGAAAGCTTTTCTCTTGAATTTGTTAGCCGAGCACTATTACAAAAAGGTAAAAAAATAGAAGTGGATCAAATGAGCAACCGAGGGGGGGCCATTACCGATTTATTTTACCAAGATAAAGTGGCCTTGGCTAAGTACAACCTGAATGACTGCCAGTTGGTTTTGGATATCTTTAAGCATACCCAAATATTGCGTTTTTTAATTCAACGCAGCCGTTTAACAGGCCACACCCTAGATAGAATTGGCGGCTCGGTGGCGGCATTTGAGTACCTGTATTTGCCTAAATTGCATCGCGCCGGCTACGTAGCCCCTAGTCTTGGGGAAGGTTACAGTGGCTTTAAAGCACCAGGTGGGTTTGTCATGAACAGCAAACCAGGGCTTTACCAAGACGTATTAGTACTGGATTTTAAAAGCCTATACCCCAGTATCATTCGCACATTTCGCATCGACCCACTGGGGTTAATTGAAGGCATGTTACAAGCCCCTGAAAAAGGCATTGCCGGTTTTCACGATGCCTTCTTTCATCGCGAACAGCATTTTTTGCCCGGTATCATCAAAGAGCTTTGGCAAGAACGAGATGAGGCCAAACTCCATCAAGACAGTGCCGCCTCGCAAGCCATTAAAATCATTATGAACAGTTTTTATGGCATTTTAGGCAGTAATGGTTGCCGATTTTTTGATGCCCGCCTAGCCAGTGCCATCACAGAGCGGGGCCATGATATTATTCAAAAAACTGCCCAATGGATCGAAAATAAAGGCTTTGACGTAATATACGGCGACACCGATTCGGTATTTGTGTATTTAAAAAAATCACACTCCGTTAACGATGCCGCGCAAGTGGGGAAATCCTTACAACTGCAACTAAATGAATTCTGGAAAAACACATTAAAAGACGAGTTTGATATTGAAAGCTGTTTAGAAATTGAATTTGAACGCCATTACAAGCATTTTTTAATGCCCACTATTCGCGGCAGTGATTTAGGCAGCAAAAAACGCTATGCCGGCATAACCGATAAAGACGAGCTAATCTTTAAAGGCCTAGAGGCGGTGCGCAGTGACTGGACGGCAATATCCAAAGAAATACAAACGCACTTGTATTCATTGATATTTAGCCAACAACCTTATGAAGATTACTTGTTGCAGATGGTGGAAGAGTTAAGACAAGGCAAACGCGACCACCAATTAGTTTATCGAAAACGTATTCGTCGTAAGTTAGACGATTACCAAAAAAATGTGCCGCCACAAATTCAAGCAGCCCGAAAAGCTGAGCTGTATTATAAAAATCAATCTCAACTTAGCCAATACCACCATGGCGGTTGGATAGAATATGTTATCACCAGCGCTGGCCCCGAGCCTGTGGTGAATATTCAGCATCCGCTTGATTATCAACATTATATCGATAAACAAATTGCCCCAGTGGCCGATGGTATTTTATATTTTTTAGGTAAAAGTTTTCATGATTTAATTAACCCCCAACAAGATATCTTTCAATAGAAACTTCTCGAGTCATTAAATGGCTTTTGTGCATACGTTTTAAATGCAGCCACAGGCCGAATGCCAGAGATGTAACAATAACGCAGGGCACCGCCCTTTGGATAAGGCCAATAGAAAAACATGAGTAACGCGCTTAATACCCTCATTAAAAAAATGCTCGATGATGCCTTTATTAGCGTGCAAGCTATGCCGCAATGCCCTGAAATCCCTTTATATTTGGTTGACCCCAGTACCATGACACGCCCCTTTAGCGAAGATGAGATTCGCCGAATTTGGGAACATACCGCCTACTGGGCATTTTGTTGGGCCAGCGGCCAGGTATTAGCACGCTTTATTTTAGATAATCCAAGTTGGGTTAAGGGTAAAAAGGTCTTAGATTTTGGCAGTGGCTCAGGAGTGGTGGCCATTGCAGCCATGAAAGCCGGTGCCAAAGAAGTCATAGCTTGTGACATTGACCCTGATGCACTCATTAGCTGTCAGGAAAATGCACATTTAAATAATGTAAAACTGACGCTGAATGATGACCTATTTTCCATTAACCAATTAGACATCGATTTACTCATAGCCGCTGATGTCTTATACGATCGTTCAAACTTAAGCTTTTTAGATCGCTTTTTTGAGTATGCTCCTAAAGTACTACTGGCAGATTCGCGTATTAAAGATTTTAAGCATGAGCATTATCAGCATATAAACCGAATTGAATCATTTACTGTGCCAGATCTAGATGAGTTAGACGAATTTAGGTGGGTTAACTTATACCAAGGTGATCAATAACCTCTTACCTAGCGATATATGGAATAAGAGCTCAGGAGATATTATTAATTTATCAATATCTGTGCTCATTTCGCCTTAGAAGATTGCCTTTAATCACTACCCACCTATCCTTAAAAAAGACCATTCAATTGGCATATTGCAATGCCCATCAGAAAACCAAGGTTACCTATTGGGCATGTAAATTTTGGAAATAAGCATTTATTAAAGGTTTAAGCTGGTGGAACTGTGCAGCTAACAAATGTATTAGGGTTTTCCAAATTTAAACTGGTTATCTGGTTGGCCAGTATTTGGCTACTATTAGTCAGCTTGTTGTTATTAGATAATTATTACACCGAAAAAAGTCACGTATTTAGTGAGTTGCTGTTTAAAACTCAATCTGGTGCCATGCAGTACGAGCTATTAATTTCCTCACAAGTTGATGAAGATGCCACCTATAAAAAAGAATTTCTTTATTCTTTGGCCAATAGTTTTCACCCCACTTTAGATTTAACGATTATTTCTAAAAATGGACGTATTGCTTCGTCAACCTTAGAGCAATTAAATCAGCTTTCGTACAGCCCTGTTTTGCACCAATTTTCTAACGATATAAAATGCATTGAATCTTTAGGCCGCCTATTAGCAGAGCCATTAAGTGGCTGCATGGTCAGCATTGAAAATGCTCAAAGCTTTTTCTTAGCAAGCTTAAGCACTAAGGCCTTTAGGAATTTCTGGCTTCAAAAAAACAAGCACTACTTAGTGGCCAGCCTAATAAGCTTTTTAGCGTTTGGCTTATTAGTTTATTTACTGTCGTTAATACAAGCCAAGATACTGACTCAAGAAGTTGAAAATTCATTAAAATACAAACAAAAAGATGAAGACTTTAAACGCCTGATAAGCAACCTTCCCGGTTTGGTTTATCGTTTTAAAGTCACCGATAAAAAGCTGATGTTTGTTAGTTCTGGCAGCCTGCAACTGCTGGGGTATCCTCCTGAACATTTTATGCAAAATGATCTTACCCCTTTTGACTTAATTGATGACGACGACATTAATGACTTTACGCAACAAAGTCATTCTGCAAGGTTTTCCCTTAAACCCTTTGAGTTAGTCTATCGAGTAAATTCCTTAAGCGGTGAACGTAAATGGGTACTAGACAGAGGGCGCTGTATAAAAGATCAAGATGGCCAGCACTTTGTTGAAGGGGTAATGCTTGATATTACCGAGCGAGAATTGGTACGCCAACAAATTGAGTACCTTGCCATACAAGATCCGTTAACTGAATTGTATAATCGCTATAAGTTTAACGACGAGTTAGTAGACGCGGTAGATGACGCTACCCGAAAAAAAGAACACTTTGCCATGCTTTTTATTGATTTAGATCGCTTTAAAAATATCAATGACTCCCTAGGCCACCAATTAGGAGATAGGCTATTAAGAAAGGTAGCGTCCCGCTTACAAACATTAGTACCCGAACAACATTTTCTTGCCCGGATGGGCGGGGATGAGTTTGTTGTATTAATGCGAAATATCGTTCAAAAAAATGAAATAGAATTATTGGCTGACAAAATAAACAGCGCCGTAAGAAAACCCTTTAATATTGATTCTTACCAGTTACGTACCAGTTGCTCCATTGGCATTAGTTTATGTCCTGATGACAGCACGCAAAGCCATATTTTATGGCGATATGCAGATACCGCCATGTACCAAATAAAAAATAGAGGAGGAGATGGTTACCAATTTTTCACATCAAAAATGGGGGACTTGGTCCAGCAGCGCATTAAAATTGAACATGGCTTTATTCCAGGCTTAGAACACAAAGAATTTGAATTATATTTTCAACCTCAAGTGGATATTAACACAGGCAAAGTACTGGGGGCTGAAGCACTCATTCGTTGGAACCACCCCACTCTTGGATTTATTAGCCCTGCCGAGTTTATTCCCATTGCCGAGGAAACCGGTTTTATACATGAGCTAGGAGACTGGATTATTCACGAATCATTAACTCAGCTCGAGCGCTGGCAAAAAATAAACCCACAAATGACCATGGCGGTAAATGTATCTGCCTTACAAATTACCCAGGAATTTCCTGATAAGATAGCCAGCTTTTTAAAGCAGTATCATATTAATAAAAATACCTTAGAGCTTGAGATAACAGAGTCCTTATTAATGGAGAACATAGGGTTTGTTCAGCCCTTATTAAGTAAGGTATGTGACCATGATGTATTTTTTGCCATTGATGATTTTGGCACAGGTTACTCAAGCTTAAGCTACTTACGTTATTTGCCTATTAATAAACTTAAGATTGATAGGGCTTTTGTCATGAATTTAGAAACCAACCAAGAAGATGTGGCCATGGTAAAAGCCATTATTTCCATGTCTAAAAACCTTAACCTTAAGGTACTTGCAGAAGGCATAGAAACTCAATCTCAGTTAAGAATATTACAAGAGCAAGGATGTGATTCCTTTCAAGGCTATTTATTTAGCCGACCAGTTGATAAAGATACTTTTTACGATTTATATATTAATTGTGATCAAACTATTACGTCTTAATATTCTTTTACCCATAAAAATCACAATACTTAAATAGAAGTTTACATTTATTTTTAATAGGGCTTCAGATTACTCTGTACATTTACCCGTCTAGGATTAAAATAGTGTTCGATATGGTCAGCGTTATGTTGACCATATCAAAATAAACATTGCAGTTTAATACATCGCATGAGGGATTATGTCTGAGTCCATATTAGCTTTTGCCACCTCTCTTGCTGAACAAGCCGGTGACTTGATTGTCGAAAAACGGATTAGTTCAAGCCTGACATTATCTTATAAAAAAGACATCGAATTAGTCACTAATGCCGATATTGCTGCCGATGACTTTATTAGGCAAACGATAAAAGAACATCACCCTAATCATCAGATATTATCTGAAGAATCCAACCCAGACATGCAATCGATCGAGCATATCGAAGCACCTCTATGGATAATAGACCCCATAGATGGCACGGTTAATTACGCTCACCATCACTCTCAGGTGGCCATTAGCATCGCTTACGTGGTGAGAGGTAAGGTTCAAGTGGCTGTAGTATACAGCCCTTTCCAAGCAGAAATGTTTACTGCAATTCGCCAACAAGGAGCATGGTTAAACGACCAACCGATTCGATGCAGCAGTGAATCCCAACTTGGTAAAGCACTGGTAGCCACAGGTTTTCCGTATGACAAGCATGAAAAGCTGCCGTTATTAATGTCTTATTTAGAAAATATATTACAACACTGCGCCGACATTCGTCGCTTGGGCAGTGCTGCATTAGACATATGCTGGGTGGCCATGGGACGTCTTGATGCCTATTACGAAACGGTCAGTATATGGGATTGTGCAGCCGCGCAATTAATCGCCCAAGAAGCCGGTGCCAAATATGGTCACTTTTTACCTGTGCCTAAAAATGTGCCTGAGGAATTACACCCAGAAAATTTATTAATCACAGCCCCTGCACTATATGAACCTATTAAAAAGCTGCTATTGGAAGCCCATATAGATTAGTCGTATTGCTATTTACTTTCTGAATCTTGTGCCATTACTTCAAAGGCAGGTAAGCGCTTTAATTCTAGCGATGTGAAGCGTTCATTGGCTAAACGTTTAATTTCCTGTATTTGCTCTTCATGGCTAAGCAAATCATCTTTCAATATCTGTGATTTTTCCAAAAGGTAATTATCTACTTTTTGTTGCCAAGCTTGTCGATTTTCATCTAGCGCTTGTAGCCTTTGTGCAGCTTCTTGCCCAAATTGCTGACTATTGTAATCAAATACTTGTGACTCACTGGCACCCTCTTCTTTCATCTCTTGGGTCAGTTCAAACACTTTACTAATACGCTCGGTTTCTTCGCGCATTTGACGAACATCTTCAGGTAAACCCTGTTGCAATGCTTGAATTTGTTGCTGTTTTTCTGAAGGCGTTAATTGAGAATTGTTTTGTATTTCAAGCTGCGACAACATGAAATCATCGTAAAGTTCGTCAAAACCAAAAAAGGCATCGGCAGCTTCACTATCCAAATGCTCGCGGCGTTTATTTCTAAGCTGCTCTAACTGGTGCCTAAATCTTTCTATATTGGATACCTCATAGTGTTGCGAAGGCTCAAATGTTTTCTCTAACTCCACTAAGGCATATTTATAAGCGATGTAATCATCAAATAATTTTAATGCCTGCTCTTTAGCTGGACTCGTTAGATTAGCCTCAATATCCCCCCTTACCATTTGCAAAACATCATCTAACGGAAATTCACCCATTGTTGAAAGGAAGTATTCAAATCGATGTTTAATCGCGGCACTAAATAATAAATTGCCATCACTGTCGACAGGATACATACCATCTATATCAGTGCCTTTTAAGCTGGTTTTTTGCCAGTCAATTTTATCATTGGCTAACGACTTAGAAGATTCAGTTGGTTGGTTTTCTACCTGATGGGGCATGGCCTCAGGTAATGTATTAGAACGATGGGATTCTATCACTTGGCTACTTGGCATAAACCACCAAGCAATTATTAGCATGACACAAACGCTTAAAATCAAAATGTTACGCATAGGAATATTATCTATATTAGTCACCGCATTTAGCTTGATGCTAAATGTTGTGACTAATAAATACCAGTAAGGGAGAGGTTACAACCCGGCTTTCTTTAAACGGTTTGCATGGTTACGGAAGGTAGTAATAGGGTCTGTTTCAAATAAATGGTGTAAACCAAACAATAAATTTACTTCATCTAAATGGTTCATGGCGTAGTCATCACGAATCACTTGTCCTAAATGGCTATCACAAGTGCCTACTAAACCATCGTTGTTTTCACTGCCAAATGGAATACTGGCAATCCCCAAAAACGGGTCAGCAATATCCAATACATTGGTTAAAACACTGCCGCCACTCCAAGAGTAATAACGAATACCATTTACAGAATAGTCCCCTTCGCCACAGGCTGAAGTGGGAATACCTTGTGGATGCAGTGCATTAAAAGCCAATGCACCCTCTGTGGTGAGTGATGAAATTGAACCCATGGCATCTTGGTCGTAGCCACCACCGGATAAGAAATCAATAACGGCACCTAACGATTCAACCAAAGCAAAGGCCACACCTTCAAGCGCCGAACCTTCAGGGATTTGACGTAAAAAGTCAGCTGTATTAGAGCCTTTGTTTACCCCTGCAATGGTGGTTACCGATGCCACTAAGTCAGGACGTACAGAAGCGACATAACGAATAGTCGGACCCCCATGACTGTGACCAATAAGGTTCACCTTATTAGCACCACTCACAGCGAGGATATTTTCAACTTCCACAATCAGTTGTTCACCACGTACTTCACTTGAGTTAACGGCACTGACTTGAGTGGTATACACCTCAGCACCATCTTTGCGCAGTTCTGCAGGGATTTTATAGTAGTACTCAATACCTAGCAGGTTGTCCCAACCCAGTAATCCGTGGGCCAGCACAATGGGGTATTTCGTTTCCGTATAATCTGATTTAAACCAAGAGTCCCAAAACCAAGCATGACTTTGCATGGCAAATGTTGCCACGAAGATCATAGTTAGGCTTTTAATTATTTTTATCATAGCCATACCTTTATTTTTAGTGAGTTAGTAACGCAAAAATGTGTATTTTTATTAAATGCGCCAGTGCATCAGTATAGGGCATGACAAAGATCTTCCACTGGTCATTAAACGCCCATATTTAGTAAAAATAGGCCATCTTTATTAATAAATTAATGCAGTTATACAAAGAGCTGTGGATAACCAGTGGTATAAACATAGGGATAAATGACTAAAGTGTGTATCTTATTCAGAAAGTATTGCTGAACGCATTTAAATATCCCTTAAAATCATTCACTTAGAGCAATTTTCAAACAGCTGTTTGATGCTAAGCAGTTACCCTCTTTACCCCCAATAACTGTGGATAACTTTGTGGAGTAAGTGATAACAAGTAGCCCTAAAGCGCACCAATACTAAGCCTTGTACAATTCGTTTATAAATTAACCGACTGATATATAAGGTATTTTTAGAATGCTGCTTTCAGTCACCAAGCGCCAAGTAAATCCCTAACCATCATTAGAAAACTAAAAATCCTCGTTTCAGCTCTCCCCCCTAATCCATGAAAAACCTGCAACTCATTGCATCTAATATCGACAGCCATAACCCTTAGCGCTAGAGGTAAATAAAACCCTGGCTAATATAAGCATCACTTTAGATTCGAAGGTACTAAGGGTAATTAAGCTAAAGGCTTTTTATGGTTACCAAGTTTCACCACTTTGGAGCGGCTCTTGGCTTCATACATTTTTTTATCAGCACATTTCATTAACTCTATTAAATTATGCCCTTCATCAGGGTAAAGGCTGCAACCAATGCTGGCCGACAAACGTACATTTTTTCCATCTAGATAATTCACTAACCTAAACGAGTCATGCAACTCTTTAATAACACGCTTGGCATTCGTGGCTAAATTTATGTTTTCAAGAAGCACCACAAATTCATCTCCCCCAAAGCGACACGCCATATCATCGGCACGAATAACATCTACGATAATAGAGGCTGCGGTACTGAGTATTTTATCACCCATCTGGTGACCTAGGGTGTCGTTAATTACTTTAAAATCATTAAGGTCTATGTACAGTAACGCCATTTTTTGATCTCGGCGTTTACAGCCTTTCACGGCTCGGGAAAAGTGGTCTTCAAAATTGTGACGATTCGCCAACCCCGTTAACTGATCATAATTAGCTTGTTGGTAAAGCTTTTGATCCGCCTCATGGCGTAATTGTTCGGCCTCAAAATTAATGCGCATGTATAAATGAAGCAACACCCCCAAAGCCAGTGTCACCAAAAAGACGATAACGACTAAATGTAGGTTAACCTGACTAAAGCTTAATTGACGGGTGATAGTTAGCTTAATATTTTGTGAGCCCAAGCTAATGAGGGCTTCATGGCTAAGCAAAGGAAATAGCTGGCTCTGCCAATCACTGACTTTTTTGTTGGATAAGTCTAGTAGTGGTTCATGCTGGCGAAATGCCACCCTTAACTCATAGCCTTCTAGCCGAGTGCGTAAACTGGGTAACAAGGCTTCTGTTTTCACCACAAGCAAAGCAAATTGCCTAGGGGTCACCTCACCCGGTATAAAACTGGGTTTAATCATCACAAAGGCTAAGTTGCCTTCGCTTAGTTCAATAGGCTGGCTAAGGTTCGCCAGGCCCGATGATAAAGAGCCTTCCATGGCGTCTTTAATGAATTCAATGGAAGAGATATCCAAGCCCAATATATTAACGCCATCACTAAAAGTGGGCTCAACAAACACAATGGGGTAATAATCTTTTTGCGCCGTCACATCGGCCAGCTGCAAACCTTGGCTAAAATCTAAGCTTCGTACTTTAAGCGGAGAATCAAGATGCCTTGATATTCGTCTTTCAAATTCAGGAACATCCTTGGCATGTACCCGCTGCGCTGCTTGAAACATATACAAATGGCTATAGCGTTCAATCATTGAGCGTGTATAAGAACGTGCTTTATTTGGATCCTGCATGCCCGTATTAGCCAAGAAAGCTGCAAAGCCATCTAATATGGTCTCGTTAACGGTAAAGCTTTCGGTGAGACTTTGATGCACTTGATGACTATATTGATTAAATTCGTCTTCTGCGCGAGCCATGTCTTGAAAAATAATGAAACTTAAAAAGGTCAGGAACAGCAGCAAGCTAAAAATCATTAAAAGCCAGTAAACACTCAGTAAACGTCGTTTAGAGGCTTTCTCCATTTCTTTATGTGCTGCGGCCTTCATATATTCTGTCCATGCACGACGCGTTTAATGACTACTTAATTAGCTTAGCCCATGTCTGAATAATTTTGCACTTACAGGCTAAATTGGGTTAGGCTGCGCACCAGAACAAAGCAGGCTAGCACTGACGTACAGCACTAAAAATGTGCAAATTGTACGATATATGCCCTGCATGCCTCTGTAACCCCCATAGAATCGGGGTTTTAAAAAGTTGGCCAGATTCGTGCTTATAGACTAGAACTAACTGACATACATAAAGACATTTAGTACCCTGTGGAACGTTTCACGAGAATGAACCACCCAGCAAAACCACGGCATCCATGTGGTTTTGCGCCTTAATTGATTGTGTGTAACAAACCCAAATTCAAGATAATGGAGTTGCTATGGGGCAGATTATCCAAACAGAGATGACCGAATTGGTTTCCCCTTCTCTGGCCAATTTTTCCGGTAACATGCACGGCGGCGAGCTACTCAAATTACTCGATAAAGTCGCCTACACCTGCGCCATGCGTTATTCAGGCTTTTATGCCGTTACCCTTTCTGTTGATAACGTTCTTTTTAAGCAACCTATACACATAGGTGAATTGGTGCGCTGCTTAGCCACCATTAACTACACCGGACGCAGCTCTATGGAGATCGGCATTAAAGTGGTGGCTGAAAATATTCAGCAAAAAACCGTGCGCCATACCCACAGCTGCTTTTTTACTATGGTGGCCATGCAAGACGGCAAGCCAACGCCTGTGCCTACATTAGAAATTAAAGACGACACCCAACGCCGTCGTTGGAATAAAGCAGTAAAACGCAAAGAAGCGCGCATGAAACTTCAAGAAATGATGAAAGCCATCGAGAGTGATGACGATGATGGGCTAGAAACCATAGCCTCTTAATTTAAATATCTATATAACAAACAGACATTAAAAAAGGGAGTTTAATACTCCCTTTTTTAATGTCTGTTTAATCGAAAGTTAAACCAATAATTAATACGCGGATTCAACCTTGAAGTGCATCAAAGCCTAAGCTGCTAATGCAGCCATATG
>CAJXRF010000051.1 GCA_913058575.1 uncultured Bermanella sp. | reverse complement strand
CCAACGACCTTCGGGTTATGAGCCCGACGAGCTACCAGACTGCTCCATCCCGCGACTGATGCGCTGCATACTACGCAGGTGGTCACTCTGCGTCAAACCTTTAATGTAACTAATTGAATTTATTAACCAATTTATAAATTTAGCCCGGCTAGAGGAGCCTCTGCAGCCGGGGCACATGCTTATTTAGCACTATTTTACTTGGTTAAGGGTGCTTGTGAAGCGAGTGCTATATTGGCTGTATTGCTTGGTAGTGGCTCGTAATGCAAACCAATTCATCTTAATGTTTTGTAATTGCTGCTGAGCATCAGGCAGCTTTTTCCCCATGTTTTGCTGAAGGCGTTTAACTTGAAGAGCCATACGGGCAGCTTGGTCTGCTGCTGGGCTATCCACGTCTAAACTGATTTCAAGCTCTAAGCATAGGTTTAAATAATCCTCATCATCAAAAGCTTGAGTGTCGTTAATGCGTTTGTTGAAAACATCCATTACCCCTTTAGGCAATTTGGCCTGTTGTATTTGAGCTTCTAATGCTTCTTTATCTTGCTCAGGGTTAAGCTCCCATTGAGCCAGTTTTTCGCTTAAATCAATGGCGGTAAGCCAAAGCTGCTGCTTGGCTTGTTGCGCTGATTTTTGTTGATTGAGTTTGATGGTTTCTTCAATTTTTATAAATTGTTGAACTTTTTGTTCAAGAAATCCTTGGGGTAATTCCAATTCAGATAACGAGATTTTTAACGTCTTTAAGGTATTTAGACTTTCGTGATCGCCTTTTTCAATTAACCCATTGGCTTCTTCCAATAAACATTGTGCTTTACTTTTTTCTTGGGTCACTTGTTGCTTATAGGCTTCATTTTGCTCGGCCCGGCGATTAAATAACGCATCGCACTGTTCGCGGAATGTTTTCCATAAGGAGTGCTCTTGACGCCCTGCAGAACCAATGGTTTTCCATTCTTGTTGTAAAGCTTTACAGGATTCAATAGCTGCGTTTAAGTCTTCTTGCTCAAACAATTCCTTGGCTTTATTTATCTTTAATTGCTTTTGGTCGGCATTGTCTTGATAAAAATCACTGATTTTATCTTGAATAAGTTTATTGGCTTGATGGAAGCGAGCCTGCAATGCTTTGTGCGCACTATTTTCCACAGGGCTGTACTTTTTATATTCAAGGCTTACTTGGTTCATTAAACCTTGTATGGCTTTCCAGTCTGCATTCTGCCAATCATTTTGCTCGTAAAATGCTTCCAATTGCTGGCAAATTTCTTCTTTTTGCTCTTTGTTATGCTGCTTAATACGCGTTAAATCTTGGTAATACTGCTTGCAGGGCTCGTAAGCGGTATCGGCTGCTGTTTTAAAGCGAACCCAAAGAGCTTGGTGCTGTTGCTTATCAGGTAGACCACCTAACGATTTCCATTGCTCTTGAAGATCATGAATTTTATGTGCAAGTTGGGTGGCATCTATTTGGGCGTTGATAAGTGCTTCCATTTCACTGCACAGCTGCTCCATTTTGGGGGCGGTGGCAAAACCTTGCCAATCTTTAAGTTCATCTAACTGCTCGGTTAACGAGCTGAACTTATGGCTAAGGCTTTTATCGTTTTGCGTGGGGATTTGCTTTAAAAGCTTGCGAGCCTTTGACTGCTGTTGCTTGGCGCTTTTCACATGTCCTTCATTTATATTTTTCTCAAGAGCTTGTAACGTACTTTTGATGACGGCAATGGTTTGCTTCTCATTTTTTCTATGAGCGTCAATAGCTTCTTTAATCTGCTTAAGGGTACTTTGCAATTGGTGCACTTCTTTTCCTTCTGGAAAAGAAGTGGGCCAATTAATACCTTTTATGATTGATTGCAGGTTTTTTTGTTGTTTTAAAAGCTGTTGGTAATCTTCTGCTAATTCCGCAGATTTTTCTTGTGAACTTTTAACAGATAATAAGCTGTTGTGCAGTTGCGCTAATGGCTTTAATAACTCGTTAAACTCTTTTTGAACGTTGCCATTGGCTTTGTGTAGTGTTTCAGCTTGAACCCACTTTTCTTGAATGCTCGTTACAAGATCTAGTAGATGGGTTTCTTCAGGAATGGCACCAGATTTACATTGTTCAAAAATTTCTTGAAGTTGATCTATGGATTCTTTTTGCTGTTGCTGAGCTTGTTGAGTATTTTGCTGCTGTAAAACAAGCGCCGCTTGTTGTGCTTGATTTTGTGTCAGTATTTCATCACACAGTTTAATGGCCTCATTAAACTCTCCCTCTTGCTCGGCACTTTTATTGGCTTGTGACCAGGTTTGCTTTAAATGAGACAGTTCAGCTAAGTAGGTCGGTTTAAAACTGGCGCTGGCCAGTGTGGTAGCTTGCTGTAATAAGCTAAGGGTGTGTGCTAGATCTTGTTGTTTTTGTTGCTCGGCTTTTGAGAATTCGGCTAACTTATTTTTAGCAATACGAGTAAGCGTTTTATCTTTACCTTTAAACTGCTGCTCGATGGCTTTTAGCTTGTCTTCATCGAATATGTTCTCAATGGCCAGTTGCCTGGCTTTGGCACTGGGGGTCTGTGAAATATAATTCAACAATTGCTGCTGGTCAGTCACTTTGGCAATGGCTGCTTGGGCCAAATCTTTATCATCGGCCAATGTAGCTATATCCATTAATAGCTGGCTATCACTTAGTTGAGCAATTTTTTCTTTTTGCTCTGTGACATTGTCACTGCCCAGTGTTAGCTGTAAGTACTGTTTGATGGCTGTTTTCTTTACCTGAGCATCTTTATCATTTACCAAATCAATTAGGTCGCTGCTGGTTTTTAGAAAGCTAAGGGCTTTAAGGCGAACAGAGAGGTCGTTGTCTTGACTGGCCAGTGTTTTCAAAACCTGGTGATCGCTTTGTGCATCAATAGCGGCTAAGCGCACTTTTGCATCGGAGTGCTGCCACTTAGGGGTAAAAAGGTTTTTTAGAAACGCTGCCATGTGCTAACTGCCTAATCCGTTGTGATGGATATGAATATGGAAATAAATATTGGGGGGTATTCTACTTGGCTAATTCTTAGTGGCAAGATGTTACTGGCAAGTCCTGTACCTGTGTGCCAGTTATTACGGGGCTATAGCTATTTTTGTGCGCTTATAAGACAATCTGTGGACTAAATAAAAACGACTAAAATAACAACAATAATCATGATACGCACATTCATTCAAGCCACAGCCATATTGCTTATTTCTATTGCCTTTTCTGGCTGTACGGCGATGGGAACCCAAACCGTTCCTTATGACCAATTGAGCAAAAAATACACAAATTCCAATAGCCGCTATCTGGATGTGAATGGTTTAACCATTCATTATCGCGATGAGGGGGAGGGCCCACCATTAGTGTTATTACACGGGGTGGCTTCGTCACTTCACACTTGGGACGATTGGGTTAAGCAGCTTAAAGGGCGTTATCGCATCATTCGTTTGGACTTACCTGGTTTTGGTTTAACAGGGCCAGATAGTAACCCTGACAGCTTAAACAGTGATTATATGGTGGCCATGATCAATGGCTTTGTGCAGCAGTTAGGGCTGGAACGCTTTTTCATGGCGGGCAGTTCACTAGGGGGCTATTACGCTTGGAATTATGCCCATGCTCATCCACAAAAATTATATAAACTTGCCTTGGTAGGGGCTACAGGTTATGCCCAAGACATGCCGTCTTGGTTGGGGTTTGCCTCATTTCCGGGAATTCATTGGATCACGCCACATATGATGCCTAGGTTCATGGTTAATCAAACCGTAAAAAGTGCTTATGCAGACAGTGACTTCCCCACAGATGAAGTGAAAGAGCGCTATTTTGATTTAACCCAACGCCGTGGAAATAGGGCATCCTATATTAGGCATTTTCGACGCTTTAGAGAAATGTCAGACAATGATTCACTTGGTGAAAAAGTAAAAGAAGTCATGGTGCCCACACTATTGATGTGGGGTGAGGAAGACAGTTGGATTCCGCTGGATGTGATGCGCTTATTTCACAGAGACTTACCCTATAGCGAATACCTAACCTATGAAGGCATTGGACACTTGCCTATGGAAGAATTAGCGGTTCAATCGGCTCGAGATGTGAATAATTTCTTTATGTCAGAAATTAGAAAGGTGAAAGATCACCCACAAGAGACCGACATTAAATTTTATGACAACCAAAACTATAATTTTCACATGGGCAATAACGAAGAACTATAGAATTTATGGTCAATAAATAGTCAGGGGCCTGCTCCTGACTTGATTGCTTTCTGATTTACCTCTGCCTCATTCTACTTATCATCAGTGATCGATTTATCTAAATATCCAATAGGTGTTCATAAATTTATTGAATAGATGCCTAGTTATGGGAAATTGGTTAGAATCTGGCATTATTTTTTCCTTCAAAGGGCGCACATGAGCGAATCTATTTTTTGGTACGACTTTGAAACCTTTGGTGCCAGTCCTGTATGGGATAGACCTTCACAGTTTGCAGGCATTCGTACCGATTTAGACTTAAATATTATCGAAGAGCCTGAGAATTTTTATTGCCGACAGAGCGATGATTACCTTCCTCACCCTATCGCGTGTTTGATTACTGGTATTAGCCCTCAGGAATGCCAGCAAAAAGGCATGCCTGAAGCGCAGTTTATTAAACGTATTCACAGTATTTTTTCAGTATCTGGAACCTGTGTGGCTGGCTATAACAGCATACGCTTTGATGATGAAGTCACCCGTAACACCTTGTATCGCAATTTTTATGACCCTTATCAGCGTGAATACCAAAATGGTAATAGCCGCTGGGACATTTTAGACATGATGCGCTGTGCTTATGCATTACGCCCAGAGGGCATTAATTTCCCTAAAGGCGAGGATGGTAAGGTTAGCTTTAAGCTTGAGAATCTCAGCGCGGCCAATGGCATTGTTCATGAAAACGCCCACGATGCCTTAAGTGATGTGTATGCCACTATTGGTTTGGCCAAATTAATTAAAGACAAACAACCCAAGCTCTATCAGCACCTTTTTAATTTACGTCGCAAAGAAGCGGTGGCACCGTTATTAGATACGGTTAATAAACGTCCTATACTGCACATTTCTGGCATGTTGGGTGTTGAGAAAGGCTGTGCGGCTATGATGGTGCCTTTAGCCGTTGATGCCAAAAATAAAAATGCCGTGATTTGTTTTGATCTAATGAATGATCCTAGTGATTTGTTTAATTTAAGTGTCGAGCAAATTCAGCGGCGTTTATTTACCCCAAAGGATCAAATGCCAGCCGGTGTGGAGCGCTTAGCGCTTAAAAGTATTCACATTAATAAATGTCCAGTGGTGCTGCCCGGAAAAATGGTGGATGCCGATGTGGCTAAACGCTGGGGGTTTGATGGGGCGAAAATGCGTGAGCATTTAAATATGATTCGTAATGGCAGTGATTTAACTCAAAAACTGCAAGCGGTTATGACTCGGGAATTTGAACAAGCCAGTGATCCGGATGCCATGCTGTACAGCGGGGGCTTCTTTAGTCAAAGCGATAAAGCGGCCATGGCAAAAATTCGAAGTGCTCACCCTGAAGCCTTAATGGATTTAGATCTGGCTTTTCAAGATCGTCGTTTAGAGGAAATGTTCTTTCGCTATAAGGCTCGCAATTATCCTCAATCGCTGCAAGGGGATGAGCATGATCGTTGGGAAGAATACCGCAAACAAAAATTACTGGGACCGCAATCGGGTCCATCTTTAAATTATCAAAGTTTTTCTACCGCGTTAAATGATGCCGCTAATACCGCACCGGTAGAGCAACATGATTTATTACAAGAGCTGGCTACGTACGCAGAATCTATATATCCATTTTAGCAGGATGTTGAAAAACTCATTCACTTGCTCTGGCTGCGTTTAAATTTGACTCAAAGTGCTCATTTATAGTTATAAATTTTGCATTTTCATAGTATGTAGCCATGCCAGGTCATCGCCATAAACGTTTTTCAACAGGCTACTAGGCATTGGAAAGATGTTGGCAGGGTCATTAAACACAGGGAATACACATGTCGAGATTAAAAGGAAAAGTGGCGCTAATTACTGGCGCGGCGCAAGGCATAGGTGAAGCCATCGCAAGGGAGTTTGCAAAGCAAGGTGCCCAAATTATCGTAACGGACATCAATGATGATTTGGGTGAGAAAGTGGCCAATCTAATTGGCTCACAGGCTGAATACGTGCACTTAGATGTAAGTCAGGAAAGTCATTGGAAATCTATCAGCGATTATGTAAAAGAAAAATACGCCGGACTGGATATAGTGGTAAACAATGCCGGCATGACGGGTTTTTTTGAAACACCAGGTCCCCATGACCCTGAAAATTTAGACTTAAGCAGCTGGCATAGTGTTCACCAAGTTAATTTAGATGGTGTGGCATTGGGGTGTAAATACGCCATTTCATTAATGAAAAACTCCAAAGGAGCCAGCATAGTGAATATTTCATCGCGATCTGGTCTGGTGGGTATCCCAGCCTGTGTAGCCTATGCGAGCAGTAAGGCGGCGGTGCGTAATCATACTAAATCAGTGGCATTATATTGTGCTGAAAAATCTTACCCTATTCGTTGTAACTCGATTCACCCTGGTGCCATTTTAACCCCCATGTGGGATGCCATGTTGGGTGAGGGTACAGCAAGAGAGCAAGCGATTAAATCTGTGGCCTCTGATGTGCCATTAGGGGTAATGGGAACCCCACAAGACGTGGCATTTGCTGCATTGTATTTAGCATCCGATGAAGCCAAATACGTTACCGGAATAGAATTAAATATTGATGGGGGGATTTTAGCCGGCAGTGCAGCAGCGCCATCAAAAGCGTCAGAATAAAAGAAAGGCGAATAAAAACACTGGCAAACTTTAAATTTTAAAAGCCGCCAGTGACTTAATTTTCTTTATGCCATCGCCACCTCAGGCTCATCTTCTTTTTCCATTCTTTGTTGCAGTATGTGCTTGGGCATAGCATTAACCAGTACTACTGGTACGCCGTTTACGGCGGCGTTACCACTTAACTCATCAATGAATTGCTCATCGGTAATGTCATTTACACTGACCCCGGCGTGATCATTCGCAATCGTTTGTCGAGTACCTTGACGGTTGTGGCCCCAGCCATGGGGAATGCTCACAACACCCGGCATGATTTCATTAGTTATCTCAGCTTCAACTTCAATGCTGCCCACACGAGATGTAACTTTAACAAGGTCTCCTTGTTCTATGGATTGCTCTCTTGCTAAATCAGGGTGAAGCATTAGGGTGCAGCGCGATTTTCCTTTCACCAATCTTTTACTGTTATGAAGCCATGAATTATTGCTTCTTAAATGGCGGCGACCAATTAACAGAATGTCGTTGTGAGCCGCTGTTTCTTCTAAATTAAACCTTTGTGCGACACGTTTTAAATCGGCTTGATAGAAATCTATATTCAAATGGATTTTTTTGTCCTTGGTTTTTAACGCGTTTGGCAGTTGTGGTTCTAAGGGGCCAAGGTCAATACCATGGGGAGATTTTTTAAGTTTTTTAAGAGATAAGCCTTTGTAGTTGCCGGTTTTTAAGCCTGCGTTTAATAAAAAGGAAGGTCCAAACCAAGAGGTGAGAGAACGGCTAATACGTGTTTTCAACTTGGGTTTTTTATCTAGACGTTTGGCGAGTTCAATAAAAATTTCCCAGTCATGTTTCGCGTTAGGTTGTTTTTCAAATAAAGCCGGAGCATATTTTGCGCTGTTATGAACGGCCACGCCATGATAAGTCAAATCATAATGTTCACGTTCTAAAGGGGAGACGGGTGGTAAAATAATATTGGCATGACGAGTGGTTTCGTTTAAGTAGTAATCCACACACACCATGAAATCTAGATTCTCTAAAGCGCCTTCCAATTTTTTTCCGTTGGGAGTACTGAGTACTGGGTTACCTGCCATGGTAAAAAAGCCTTTAATTTGGCCGTCTCCAGGGGTGAGCATCTCTTCGCTCATGGCAGATACAGGAAACTCTCCATGAAAATTCGGCAAATCTTTTAAGCGACTACGACGATGCCCTAGGTTTCCTCGCCCAGAATTTTTAATGATGTCTACAGCGGGTTTTGAAAACATCACACCGCCCTGGGTATCTAATCGGCCCGTTACTAAATTAATCAGCATGATTAAGTACTGGCTTAGTAACCCAAATTCTTGAACCGATACCCCCATGCGTCCATAACAAACCGATGAGGGGGCTTCACAAAATTCTTTCACTAACGTTTTAATTTCTTGAGCGCTAATGCCGGTAATGGGTGCCACTTTTTCTGCTGTGTATTGGGTTGCTAGGTTTTTTATTTTATCAAATTCAGGGGTAAGCTCAGACGCATGACTTTTAACGTTAAATCCTTGTGCGTAAATCTCATTTAACATGGCCAGCAACATAAGAATATCACTGCCTGGGCGAATAAAATGATGTTGATCGGCTACTTTTGCTGTTTCGGTATGGCGAGGATCAATGACCACCACTTTACCGCCACGTTTTTGAATATCTTTGAGTTTTTGTTTTACATTGGCCACCGTCATGATGCTTCCATTTGAAGCTATAGGGTTAGCACCAATGATTAGCATGTGTTGAGTATGGTTTATATCTGGCACAGCAATGCGTAGCTGATGGCCAAATAAATGGTGTGCGACAATTAAATGAGGCAAATGGTCTACAGACACAGCGCTGAATCGATTGTGAGTTTTCATGGCCCCCAATACTTCATGCATGGTCAATATGCCACCTAGGTTATGGGCGTTAGGGTTGCCAATATAAATGCCTAATGCATTCTTGCCGTGTTGTTTTTGTACTTTTTGAATGCCAGCAGCGGCTTTATCCAGCGCTTCTGGCCAGCTGATTTCTTTCCAACCATTTTCGGTACGCTCCATGGGAGTGCGAAGACGATCAGGGTCTTCATGCAAATCTTGCAATGCTGTGGCTTTGGGGCAGATATGCCCTTCACTGAAAATGTCCTTTTTATCGCCCTTAATGGTAAGGATCTTTTCACCATCATGCTTAATTTCTAAACCACACATGGCTTCACATAAATTACAAGTACGGTAGTGAGTTTGCTGGTTGCTCATGCTGAATCCTTTTTACACTTTATTTGGCTGCGATGTCTTAGCACCATCGCTATCTTGCTTTTTAAAACTGGCTCGACGCTGTGGTTTTATCGAGCTATAACCTTATAGTTAAAATAACTATAGGGTTATAGCTAAAATTAGGCAAGCACAAATGTTCCGTATGAGTGTTTAAATTCAAGGGGAAAGAGGGGCTGGAAATATCGAGTAGCCGAAAGTTAGGGCGATGAACGAAAGAGGGCCTTCATCCTGAAAAGAGGTTTCAGGGTGAAGGTTTAAAACTGTAGAGGTGCTTTAAGCCAGGGTGGCTTCGCGGGTTTGTGTGTCTTGTGTGGCTGTATTTGAAATGCATTCCAATTCGACAGGAACGCCATTTACAGCGGCATTGCCCGATAGTTTGTCGATTAAATTTTCGTCGGTTAAATCATTAACGCTGACGCCTGCATGTTTTTGCGCAACCCCTTGGCGAATGCCTTTGCGATTATGGCCCCAGCCATGAGGTATGCTGACAACCCCAGGCATGAGTTCATCGGTCACTTCGGCTTCTATTTCAAGGCTGCCCACTTTTGAGGTGACTTTTACAATATCGCCATTTTTAATGGATTGTTGCTCGGCTAATTCAGGGTGAATCATGAGTGTACAGCGCGACTTTCCTTTTACTAAGCGCTGGCTATTGTGTAACCAAGAATTGTTGCTTCGCACATGTCTTCGGCCAATAAGCAAAACTTCATCTGAAAGTTGTGTGGCTTCAAGATTGAAGCTTTCAGACACTCGAGCTAAATCCGCTTTGTAAAAATCCATGTTTAAATGAATTTTTTTGTCTTTATGTTTTATGGCTTGTGGTAATAAAGGTGTGAGCGGGCCTAAATCAATGCCGTGGGGATTTTGTTTGAGCTTTTTAAGGGATAACCCTTCATAGGCGCTTCTTTTCAAGCCTTCATTTAATAAGAATTTAGGTCCTAACAACTTAGTTAAAAAGCGGTTTAGTTTGGTGGAAAAGTTGGCATTTTTATCAAGACGTTTGGCTAACTCAAGGGTTATTTCCCAATCGCCTTTTTGACCCTTAGGGGTTTTAAAAAGTGCTGGAGAATATTTAGTAGTGTTATGAACCGCCAAACCGTGGAAGGTCATGTCGTAATGATCCCGCTCTAAAGGAGAGACGGGGGGCAATATAATATTGGCGTGCTTACTGGTTTCATTAAGGTAGTAATCAATAGACACCATGAAATCTAATTGCTCAAGGGCGCTCTCTAGTTTTTTACCATTGGGCGTACTTAACACTGGGTTACCGGCAATATTAATAAAGCCTTTAATTTGCCCTTCCCCTGGGGTGAGCATTTCTTCACTCATGGCCACCACCGGAAAATCACCATTAAAATCTGGCAAATTTCTTACCCTTGTACGGCGCTTACCTAAGTAACCCGGGCCGGAGCCATTGACAACATCGACAGCTGGGTTCGGGAACATCATGCCCCCTTCAGCATCTATGCGTCCTGTTACTAGGTTAATTAGCATGATGACATATTGGCTAAGTAACCCAAATTCTTGTACTGATACTCCCATGCGACCATATAAAACTGCCGATTCTGCTTCGCAGTATTCTTTAACAATGCGTTTAATTTCAGCGCTACTGATCCCAGTTGATTTGGCCACATTATCGCTGGTGTAGCCTTTAGCGAACGTTTTAATGTCATCAAATTGATCGGTTAATTGGCTGGCGGCAGTTTCTTTTACAAACCCTTGTTCATACACTTCGTTGAGCATGGCCAGCAATAATAATACGTCTGAACCGGGGCGAATAAAATGATGCTCATCGCTCACGTCAGCGGTTTCGGTACGACGTGGATCAATCACCACTACCTTGCCGTTACGCTTGCGAACATCTTTAATTTTCTGGCGAACATTCGCTGCGGTCATGATGCTGCCATTAGAGGCCAGTGGGTTAGCACCAATGATAAGCATGTGTTGTGTGCGATTAATGTCTGGCACTGGAATGCGTAGCATGTGCCCAAACATATGCATGCACACGATGTGGTGGGGCAACTGGTCAATGGATGTGGCAGAAAAACGGCTACGAGATTTTAACCCCGCTAATAAATGTCGTGCGGTAAACATGCTGCCCATGTTGTGCACGTTAGGGTTGCCTAAATAAATGCCTAAAGCGTTGTCACCATGTTCTTTTTGAAGTTTTTGAATGCCGGCGGCGACCTTGTCTAGGGCGTCTGGCCAGCTTAATTCTTTCCAACCATTTTCGGTGCGTTCCATGGGCGCTCGTAAGCGGTCAGGGTCTTCATATAAATCTTGTAAGGCAGTGGCTTTAGGGCAAATGTAACCTTTTGAAAAAGGGTCTTCTTTATCGCCTTTAATAGAAAGGATTTTGGTCCCTTCATGTTTTATTTCTAAGCCGCACATGGCTTCACATAAATTACAGGTACGATAATGGGTTTTGCTATTGCTTGCTGTTGCCATGCTCTACTCTCTGTGACTATTGTTTGTTTTTATTATTAATTCTTTTAGAAGCTTTATTGGGGATTTGAAAATAAATCCACAAATAGGGCGGTTAAATTTTTGCTTAATATGGTTATGGCTTGTTCTTGGCTGTAGCGCTTTTCATGACAACCCAGAATTAATTCGTGGATTTGTGCGCTGGCACTGTCTAGGCATAAATACACATACGATAGATTAAAAGTACGCCCTGATAGCTCAAGCCCTTGAATAATGACTTCGCTCCACTCGTTTTGTAGTTCAATTAATAGCTGTCCAAAGCCTTGGGCAGGGGAGTCAAAACGAGGGCGGTCTTGCATTATGTGTTGGAAAAGGCGGATATCTTGAAATGTGGCCTGGAAGATAAGTTCAAGGCAATGGCGATTTTGCTGCTTAAATTGTTGGGGGGTTAATATGTCGTAATCTTTGAGCATGCTCAGCACGGCGATGGAAATAGGCCCCATGTAATTCTTTTTTAGCTGTAAACGAAGCTCTTCCATAAGGGCTTCTAAATTGGGGTAGTGATTATAAAAGCTAGGTTGCGCAATGCCCGCGCCTTTGGCTACTTTGTTCATGCTGACCCCCTGCGCCCCGTATTCGCTATACAGGTTTAAGGCACTTTTAAGCAGTGCCTTACGCGTGAGCTCTTTGGCTCTTTGTCTAGGGGCTTGTTTTTGTTGAGGTGTGATGTTTTTTAATGGTGCATTCATTAGCTATAGCCTTATAGTTATACAAGACTATAGTCTTATAGTTTTTAACTTGCAAGCTGAGTGTGGCTATAAAATGATCATTAAATGGGTAGTGAGGCTCTATAAAAGTACTAAATTTGAGGCTTAATATAGGTCCACAAGTGGTCCAATAATATGGGCTGGGCGAGGGCATTAGGATGCAAGCCGTCTTTTTGTACATACTTGTCTTTGGCGCCAAATAAGGGCTCTAGCATGAAGGGCACCAAAGGAATGTCGTGATTTTTAGCGAGGGTTTTGAAGCTGGTTTCGAACATGTTGCCATAGCGCTTGCCATAATTGGCGGGTGTTTTAATGCCCACGAGTAATACTTTGGCCCCAGATTGTTGACTCTTGCTGATGATTTTTTGCAAATTGTCCTGCATGGCGGGTATGGAAAGTCCTCGCAGCCCATCGTTGGCACCCAATTCTAAAATCACTAACTTGGGTTGGCTGATGAGCAGCAATTGATCAATTTGCGCTAAACCTTCCGCGCTGGTTTGGCCGCTGATGCTGGCATTGTGAACTTTGACATTGAGCTGTTGTGATTCGACTTTTTCTTGTAATAGAACAGGCCAGCTCTGCGCTATATTAATGCCATAGCCAGCACTTAGGCTGTCCCCTAATATTAATATATTGCCTTTTGGTTGGCTGGCGGTTGCCCAACTGACAAAGAATAGGTTGCCAATAATTAACCCAAAGAAGATCCATTTATTCATGTTAGCGGTACTCGTAAGGCGGATATTATCAATCCATTTATCTTACCGTGTTTTATTAAAAAGCTCATAAAATTACATTTGTTAAGGGGGCTAAATTAGACGGACTGATTGAATAGCGCTCAATTCTGAGTATTCTCGGGTTTTTCCTTAGGTGGTTATGGGTAGATCAGTGATTAAACTATTCATTAAGGTCATTTTCATTATTTGGATGCTTGCTGTATATTCGCGCCAAAGTTCAGGGCTGGGTTTATTGGCTCCTTAAGAGTACACATATGATTTCTCAATTAGAGCCTTGGTCATTCCAATTAAAGTCGGGCTTTTCCCTTCGAGGCTGGCGCAGTCGTTGGAGTGGCAAGCCGGTTATTCACTTTTTGCACGGTAACGGTTTTTGCGGGTTAACGTATAAACCCATGCTTGAAATCTTAAGTAAGGACTTTGATTTACTGATTACCGATTTGCCAGGTCATGGTGACAGTGACGCAGGGACCCGCTTTGCAGGTTGGAATGGCACTTCTCAATATGCCATGACAGTTCTTAATCATTTCTCACAACAGTTAAACCCGATCACTCCCGTATTTGGTTTAGGCCATAGTTATGGTGGTGTATTGACGGCTTTAATGGCGGGACGTGACCCTAAGCGATTTCGTAAGACGTTGTTGCTTGACCCTGTGCTTTTTTCAACCGGCATGATTAGCGTCATGAAGGTGGCCGATTTATTTGGCTTATTGGGCAGCAGTAAAATGTCGCAAAAAGCAAAAGAGCGTACTCAGCATTGGTCTAGTCGTGAAGAGGCGTTCGATTCTTTTAAAGATCGAGGGGGTTTTAAAGGCTGGACAGATAAAGCATTACAATCTTATGTAGATTATGCATTAGCAGATACTGAAAACGGTGTGAGTTTAAAGTGCCCTGTTAAAGTGGAAGCAAAAATATTTGGCAGTTACCCCAAAAATTTGTGGTCATATTTAAAGAAAATGAAAACCCCGTGTAAAATTTTAGTAGCAGAGGGTTCTTTTCCTTTTATTGCTCGTTCGGTTGATAAACTAAAAGACGTACGCGCTTATTCCTCGGAGGGGGTTCCAGGTGGTCATTGCTTTATGCAGGAAGATCCAGAGCTGGCGGCCAAATTAGTAAAAGAGTGGTTTTTGGGGAAATAAAGTATTTCAATTTCTTATGGGGGATGTGATTTTTCATAGCCCCTTTTCTTTGTCCTGAATCTCCACTCGACTCCTGCTTAAATTTTTCAACCACTTTTATAATCACATTGATAGCGTTATCAAATGCATTATGGGTTGTGAGTGAATATTATTTTATTTCTTTATCTGTTGTTCTTTATCTGTTGTTCTTTATATTCCCGTGGAGTCATTCCAAACCAGTTTTTAAACGCTTTAAAAAATTGGCTAGTGGATTGATACCCTAACAAAAAAGCCAAGTCAGATGCGTTGCGTTCATGGGTAAGTAATAGTTCATGAGCTAAGGTTTTTCGAGAGTTTAATAATAGCGCTTTAAAAGAGGTGTTTTGTCCTCTTAATTTTCTTTGCAAAGTACTAATGCTGATATTCATAATAGAGGCGACATTTTCACGGGTAGGTTCACCAAAGCTTAAAATACTGCGAATGATATGCTGGCAACGCTCATGATCTTTTAAATTGGGAAAGGTGCTATCTAATAAAGATTGAATTGAATTTAGTGTGAGCAATGAGTTTTTATCAAGCCCCTGAACAGCATGAGAGTTTAAAAATACCATTCGGTTTTTATCACTATTATGTTGAGGTAAAAGAGAAAATATATCTTGGTAAATGCTGCCCGCATTTAATGGTGAAGGGTGAGAAAATTCTACCGATTGAATTTGAACTTGGCTAAGTGATTGTATAATTCTAAAAAGCCCCACAATAGACCCTTCTATTTGGTGATAGCTTACTTCTTGAGGTGCATTGGAAATGAGTTCAATGGAAACCGTGTGTTTATGATACTGAATATCCATCCTTACCACTTCGGTAATGACTGAGAAGTAGCGACTAATAAGCATCGTCAATAGGTTAAAGGGGAGGTTATTGCCTGACTTATCAAGAATTTGAGTGCAGTGCTTAAGTGTTTGATAAAGAATGTAATGATTGGGATTCACCAGAGCGATTATTTTTGCACCAAGGCAAGGGTCACTGATGATCTTAGCGATTGTATGGATGTTTTGAGTAACCTCACTTAAAGGCACTCGGTCTTGCTCATCTGGGTGATGTTCAATGAGGCTATTGAGAATTTCAGGAATTAAGTGCTGTTTGTTTTCTTGGTGTAGAAGTGTAAGAAGCCCTTCTCTATTAGACAAAACCGTGGAATGCTGAATGGTGTATGCCATGGTCTTTATGGCCTTAATACAGAATGATGCGTTTAGGGCTATTTTAGTGACAAGGGGGTCAAAATGCCAATTTTGACCATGGTAATTCGGGTCAGGTCTCTTTTAAAATGGCGTAGCAGCCTTCAAATTCCACCGCTAATCGGCCCGAGCATTCGATGTTTGCTTGTAATGTGATTCTGGCGCGCCCCTTGTTTTTAAAGGCTGTTATAAATTCTTCAATGGTTTCGTCGTCTGGTGCTTGGCAAATGGCACGAATGGCACCCTGAACAGGGGCTTTGTATTCTATGCAGGCTTTGGTGACTACTTGGTTACAAACAATGCCTGCCTCTTGGGTTTTTAAATACGCCATACCCCAGCAAGCCATAACCGATGCGTTATAAAGGCTGCCCCCAAAGGCGGTTTGTTTGTCGTTAATGTTAGGGTTTAAAGGGGCGTGTAAAATCAGCGTTTTGCCATCATAACTTTCTACATCCATTTCCATAAACTGGGTGATGGGTAAATTCTTCTTAAAAAAGTCAGAAAGCTTTTGGCTGATGTTAGGCATGATTACTTCTATTGAGTGCTTTTTAGTAATAGTGTCTAGCTACTTTGAAGAATGAACTTGTCTGAGAAATACAAGTTAAAACTCAAAGTAGGTCGATAATTTTCTTGGCGGCATTATACGGGGTAATGGCATTTTTCAAAACATCACTTTGTAATAGGGGCAATTGCTGCTTTACCTTTGTATTTTGTTTTAATTTCAATTCCAGCATCTGTTGAATGAGTTTGCTAAACCATTGGTTGTTTTGTTGGGCACGTTTACTTTCAAAGGCGCCTTTTTCTAGTGCTTTGTTTTGATATTCGGTAATCATTTCCCAAACCGCTTCAATGCCTTCATTTTGTAAGGCAGAGCAGGTGGTCACGCGTGGAGACCAAAAATCAACGTGCTTTAATAGCTTAAAGGCATTCATATAGTGGCCTTGGGTTTGTTTAGCCAGCTTAGCACTGTCCCCATCGGCTTTATTAATCACTAACGCATCGGCAAGCTCCATGATGCCGCGCTTAATGCCTTGTAGTTCATCCCCTGCATTAGGCAGCATGAGCACTAAAAAGAAATCCACCATGGCCGCTACTTCATACTCACTTTGCCCAACACCAACGGTTTCTACCAGTATCACATCGTAATCGGCAGCTTCACATAAAAGCATGGTTTCGCGGGTTTTTTGCGCAACCCCCCCAAGAGCGCCTTCAGAAGGAGACGGGCGAATAAATGCGTTATCTTCGCGGGACAACATTTCCATACGGGTTTTGTCACCCAATATGCTGCCACCTCTGAGAGGCGAGCTAGGATCAACCGCCAAAACCGCGACTTTTTTACCTAGGCTAATTAGATACAAACCAAAGGCTTCAATGAAAGTAGACTTGCCTACACCGGGTACACCACTGATGCCGATGCGAATACTGTTACCGGTATGGGGTAATAGTGCACTGAGAATATCTTGCGCCTGAGCTTGATGGCCATCTAACTTACTTTCCACCAAGGTAATGGCTTTGGCCAGTGCGCGGCGATTGCCTGATTTTAGTTTTTCAAGATCTATCATGTTAATTGCGAAGAAGCAGTTCTGTTTGTCTAAGCATCTTTTAAGCTATTTTTGTGATGCTCAGGCTGAACCAATAATGCTTCTGGCTATACCTTTATTAAGGATTAAATTTTTACGGAACCAGTTTGAATTAGAAAATTGTATATTTCAAACAGGTTCCGTAAAACGCTTTACGCCTGTGCTTTGTTAATGGCATCTAGAACTTGGCGAGCAGACACTGGAATTTTAGTACCGGGTCCAAAAATCCCTTTAACGCCAGCATCCCATAAGTGATCGTAATCTTGTTTTGGAATCACACCGCCAGCCACCACAATGATGTCTTCGGCACCTTGGTCTTTGAGGGCCGCAATTAATGCAGGCACTAAGGTTTTATGTCCCGCTGCCTGAGAGCTGACGCCCACCACGTGCACGTCATTTTCCACCGCTTGCTTGGCCACTTCAGTAGGGGTTGAGAACATGGGTGACAAATCAATATCAAAGCCCACATCGGCAAAGGCAGTGGCAATGACTTTAGCGCCACGGTCATGACCATCTTGTCCCATTTTACACACCAGCATACGAGGGCGACGACCTTGGGTGTTTTCAAATTTTTCAATGTCGTTCTTAATGGCTTGCCAATCTGCATCGTCTTCATAAGAGGCGCCATATACACCACTAATGGTGCGGGCCTGTGCTTTATATCGACCAAACTCTTCTTCCATAGCGTCTGATATTTCACCTACCGTGGCACGCAAGCGCGCAGCCTTCACTGATAAGTCTAGCAAATTTCCCTGGCCAGTTTTGGCAGCAGAGGTGATATCTTTAAGGGCTGCTTCCACCGCCTTAGTATCCCGGGTGGCGCGAATGTGTGTGAGGCGCTTAATTTGCGACTCACGTACCGCCACGTTATCCACTTCCAGAATATCCAGTTCTTCTTCTTGATCTTTATTCAGTAGGTATTTATTAACTCCCACAATGACATCTTCACCACGGTCAATACGGGCTTGTTTTTTGGCGGCGCTTTCTTCAATGCGCATTTTAGGTAAGCCTTCTTCTATGGCTTTGGCCATGCCGCCTTTTTCTTCAATTTCTTCAATTAATGCCCAGGCTTTATCGGCCATTTGTTGGGTTAGGCTTTCCATCATGTATGAGCCTCCCCAAGGGTCTACCACTTGTGTGATGCCGGTTTCTTCTTGAATAATGATTTGAGTATTACGAGCAATACGGGCACTAAACTCAGTAGGCAAGGCAACTGCTTCATCTAAGGCATTAGTGTGCAGAGATTGGGTGCCACCAAAGACGGCGGCCATGGCTTCAATGGTGGTGCGCACTACATTGTTGTATGGGTCTTGCTCGGTGAGAGACCACCCAGAAGTTTGCGAGTGAGTACGTAACATAGAAGATTTAGGGTTAGTGGGTTTAAACTCCTTCATAATGCGCTCCCACAATAAACGCCCAGCTCTTAGCTTGGCGATTTCCATGTAGAAATTCATGCTGATGCCCCAAAAGAAAGATAAGCGCGGTGCAAACTTATCGACTTCAAGCCCGGCATTAATCGCCGTGCGCACGTATTCGCGACCATCGCTTAGGGTGTAGGCTAATTCCAACGCGGCATCGGCACCGGCTTCTTGAATGTGGTAACCAGAAATAGAAATGCTATTAAACTTAGGCATGTTGCCCGAGGTATAAGCAATAATATCGCCGATGATTTTCATAGAAGGCGTGGGTGGATAAATGTAAGTATTACGCACCATGAATTCTTTCAAAATATCATTTTGAATGGTGCCTGAGAGTTTATCTTGCGATACGCCTTGCTCTTCTGCAGCCACAATGTAATTGGCTAAAATTGGCAGTACAGCGCCGTTCATGGTCATGGAAACCGATACTTTATCCAATGGAATTTCATTGAACAAAATTTTCATGTCTTCTACTGAATCGATGGCCACCCCTGCTTTACCCACGTCGCCTGTAACACGTTCATGGTCAGAATCGTAACCACGGTGAGTGGCTAAATCGAATGCCACTGACACCCCTTGGGCACCGGCTTTTAGGTTTTTACGATAAAAAGCATTGGATTCTTCAGCGGTACTAAAACCTGCGTATTGGCGAATGGTCCATGGGCGACCGGCATACATGGTGGCCTGTGGGCCACGCACGTAAGGGGCCATGCCAGGCATGGTATTGGTAAACTCTAAATCTTTTACATCTTCTTGGGTGTATAACACTTTTATGGGCACGCCTTCAGGGGTGTGCCATTCCATCTCTTCCGGGGTTAAGCCCTTCATTTGTTTGGTGGCCAGAGCTTGCCATTCTTCCAACGTGTATTTTTGATCCGACATATTAATGCTCCCCCATAGGCTGATTAAGTTCGATTAACACACCATCGCATGATTTAGGGTGAATAAAAATCACCTTAGAGTTGTGAGCCCCCAGTGTCGGGGCGTCGGATAAAAACTGGTAACCCTTTTCTTTTAAGCGGGCCACATCTTCTTCAATGTTGTCACTGCGAAAGCATAGGTGATGCAGGCCCGGCCCTTTTTTCTCAAGGTAACCTTTAATGGGCCCTTCATCGTTTAATGGATGCACAAGCTCAATGCTGGTTTCAGGTAGAGGAAAAAATGCTGTGCTGGTTTTGGCTGCCACCACGTCTTCTTGACCTTTAAAGGTTAGACCAAAATCATCCATAAAACGCTTTATGGATTTTTCTAAATCAGGTACTGCTATGGCGATGTGATCGAGTGCAACTATCATTTTTTTACCTTCAAATCTTTTTGGTTCATTCTTAGTTTGCTTGTAGGGTGTATTCGCACCGAAAGGTGTGTAACACGTTAGCTGTAGGGCGCTTATTGTTGTTTTGCATAAAACTGCCCCCTACTCATTTTAAATTACAAACAGGCTAAAAAAGATTGAGTTTGTTTCTCACGACGAGCCTTAATGTCTTCTGCTGACTCCTCAACCACAATTTCATCTGGAATGATTTTAAACAAAGGCTGGCCTTTTTTAATGATCTCTCCATCGCTTTCTATTATGACGTGAGAGATAGTACCACTGAAAGGTGCGTAGATTTTGTTGAACATTTTCATTACTTCAACAATGTACAGAGGCTCACCGGCATTAAAGTGACTGCCTTCTTCCACAAACGCGGGCATGCCCGGTGCTTCACAGCTATAAAACATACCGCCAGAGGCCGCCAGTATTTCATCGCTTTTTGCCACTGGTGGTGGCACTAATACTTTGGCCATTTGTTTTTGCAATGCTTCTTGAGTGAGCTTCTCTGGTATTTCGATGCTAAGATCGTCGTTCACTTTTAAATCAAAGAAACCCGTGGTGTGTGCAAGGTGAGGCAAGATGGCTAATATTTCACAACCGGCTTGGAAACCTGCGTGAGCTGCTTGAACTTGAGCCCATTGAGCAGTGTCTATACCGGCCGGTGCTTTACCTGCTAATGCTTTTTGGGCCACTTCAAAGTTATCGGTTGCCAGTTTTTCTTTAAGGGCATCGTAGAATGCAACTGCTTCCATCAATACTTCATTGTCATGATCCCAAATCATATGGGCAGCGGGTTTGCTTTCGCAATAATCCATATTTAGAAAATGATAAGTGTCGGCCAATATGCGAACAGGGTTGGCTTTAAATACGACCTTGCCATTTTCAAGGGCAAAATTGTTCTGATTGATGGAGAGCCAACCGGCTAACATATGAGGCTCATTTAGCAAAATAGCTAAAGGACGTGTTAACAAAATATGTTTGCGTGCAAAAATCGCTTGCAGAGCTTGCTGGTTTTCTTTTCCTGAATCAGAAATGCTGGCAATGGCATTGTGACAAATCTGCTGATAAGCAAAACTTAAGTCTAAATCGTTGGCGGCTTGTTTTAATAAGCCCACTGACGTTAGGTAAGGCACGATAAAGTTTGTGCTGGGGCGAGCATTAATATTATTGCCCAAGAACCAATTAACCAACCCATAATGGAACTGAAGATTGGTGGCTAAGTCTTTGCCTTGCAGTTCAGTAACACGTAACACCTCAGCCATGCGCTCATAAGTATTTGTACGATCATTGCCAATGGTTAATAGTAAGGCAATATTACTATCGTATGCACCCGCAAGGTGATACTTCATGAATACACCGGTATCTGGGTTGTGCAAGCTGATACCTTGGTCGTCTCGAATTTCACCATCAATTGGGTTTGACCAATTTTCTATAATGCCGCCTGCATGGGGCTGCAGTGCTTGGTTGGTGGCATTCATGCGCGCTTCAACAGAGGCCTTGCTGCGCAAAATGCGTTGCGGCTTTGGTAGGCGTGGCCCGTGTGCCGCTAGCAGCATCATGGTTTCCACCAGTGATTCGACAATGAAAGATTCATCTGGTTTTTCTGGGTTAATAAACTGCAATTTATAACAAAGTTCGGTGACCCGATGCTCCACTTGAATACGGGTGTTCATTTCCATGAAGTAATGAGATTCACCGTCAACGATGCACTCAAAGGTGCCTAATGAATCAAGTTTAACCGCTTCACCAAAAACAGCCCCTTCATGTTCCATACGAATGAGAATGTCTAAATCTTTTTTAAGCTGGTCAGCCTCGGCGGTTTTATTGGCTTTAACGGCAGTTTGAATGGCTTCGTTTAATTCTTCTTCTGTTACCGACACTTCTAAAAGTTTTTGTTCGTGCATTTGCAAAGAACAATCACGGCCACCCATGGTCATGCACCATTGCCCGTTACCAATCACTTGGATTTCTTGGTGACGGGTGGTGTCGATGTTCATTTCAATTAGTACGTTTTTATTATCCCCTACGCCATTGGTTTTAAGTTCAATCAAACACTCTAAAACCAAAGAGGGCACACAAGCAGCGGCTTTTTCAACTTTATCTTTAAGAGTGGCACCTTCATAAGAGTTGGCCGATTGTAAAATTCGCTGACCTTTGCCACCACCACCAGCAATGGCTTTTAAACGAAAGCGATTGTTGGGTTTTTCGCTCAGCATACGCTTGGCTTCTTTTTGTAAGGCCAAGCCAATATCGGCTGCATCAATTATATCGATACCGGCTGAATAAGATGCGGCCAGTAACGCTAATGCTTTTTCTTCATCGTCTTTGCAAACTGAAAAATCAACTTTGAGTTTATGATCCTTAGCGCATTTTTCTAAGTCTTTACCATATTTAGCAAACAAGGCTTGGCTCGTAGCGTTATTAACACCCGGTGTCACCGATACTCCGGTTTCAAGGGCAGTGCGTTTCGCTTGGTCTTTCATGCCGGCCGAGCGCTGTGTGTAAGAGCATGGGCCCATAAAGTTAAGCCCAGCACTCTCCATGGCTTCAACCATTTCAGCATCTTCAGACATAAAACCGTAACCTGCAAAAATAGCGTTGTAACCATTGGTGTGGGCAGTATTAATAATTTGCTGAATTCGCTGGGCTCGTTCGGTTTTATCGCTACCAGAATAATCGGGCACCCGATGAATGCGCGAAGGGTCGGTTAATTTACGTAATTCAGGAGCCAATGCATTTTGATACGTGATGGAATCTTTTTCAGATAAAAGAATGCCGTAATGATGGATGCCCATTTCATCAAAGACATCCATGGCTTCTTTACGAATGGGGCCACGGCAAATAATTAACGGGCGCATGTGAGTACAATCAAATGATTGAACCCATGGGCTACTTGAATTTCCTAATTTTCGATCTGTGTGAATTAAAGGGTTGGCTAAATAGTTTTCGTTAGACATATTCTTTTAGCGAGCTAACTCGCTCCTGCAAATTTTTGTTTTGAGAAAACAAACCACGTCTCTCGATGTATAATTCTATTTTTTGTAGGAGGCCGCTTGCGGGCGATTAAATTAGTGTCGCGCGCAAGCGCCCTCTCACAGGTAAGCTAGACCAATTTAGAAAAACTCTCTCTGCACGCTGTTTAATGGTTCTGGCGTGTAATGTTTTAGGTGAAACTCCATATGCTCACCAAGCACTTTTCGTAAATCACTGGGCATAACAATTTGTGAAATACTGCCCAAACTTAATGCTTCATTTGGATTCATTAATTCTTCTTCATACTGCTTGGCCAATAAAGCTTCTTGTTCGATTCCCCATTGGGCAGGCTTTGTTTTGGCTTTAACCTCACCGCGAATGGCGCGTAATTCTTTTTTGTAAACAAATTCAATACCGGCAGGCCCCATAACCGCCGCGCGAGTTGAAGGCAATGCAATCACCAAATCGGCCCCGGTAGGGTAGTTGTTGTAAGAGGCGTAAGCACCACCGTAGGCATTACGCAAAATGAGTAAAAAGCGGGGTGTGCGTAAATCTACGATGGCATCTAGCATAGCGCGTCCAGCCTGTACGATGCCGGCGGCTTCTTGATCTTTACCTGGGCGAAAGCCCGTGGTGTCTTCCATGAATATAACGGGGATATTGTAAAGGTTACAAAATCGAATGAATCGTGCATTTTTATAGGCGGCATCAATATCAATTTGCCCAGAGCCGACGGCCGAGTTATTGGCCACAAAGCCAATGACATTACCGCCCATGCGTCCTAACGCCACAATAGTATTGCGAGCACGGTCTGGTTGAACTTCTAAAAAGTCACCATGATCACACAGCTGCTGAATAATAATGCTAACGTCAACGGGGGTATTAAAACCGCTTGGGCTGTTAAAGGCTTTTTTCAGAAGAATATCAATGTCCCAAGTTTTACGATCGATAGGGTCGGAAGTTTCTTGCACCGGTGCCAGTTGGCTGTTGTTATCTGGAATGTAGTTTAAAAGCTCTTTCACTTTTTTAAGGGCGGCCACTTCATCTTCTACCACAAAGTCTGTGACACCCGATTGGCTATGAACTTTTGGTCCCCCTAACTCATCTGCGGTGACGTCTTCACCTAGTACCGACTTCACAACCCCTGGGCCTGTTAAGCCGAAAAAAGTATCGTTTGGTTGAATTAGAAAACTGCCTTGTCGTGGCAGGTACGAGCCGCCACCTGCGTTAAATCCAAACATGCACATAATAGATGGCACCACACCGCTGATTTTACGCAATGCGGTAAAGGCTTCGGCGTAACCGTCTAGGCCACCCACACCGGCAGGCACATAAGCTCCGGCTGAATCATTCATGCCCACCAGCGGAATGCGACGTTTACCGGCCAGCTCAAAAAGGCGGGCTAATTTTTTACCATTGGTGGCGTCCATGGAACCGGCACGAACTGTAAAGTCATGACCATAAAGCGCCACGTCACGTCCGTTAATTTTTACAACGGCGGTGACTAAACCCGCCCCATCGAGATTTTTACCCCAATTTTGAAACAGTACTTTTGGGTCTTCATCGGTTAATACCGAGATACGCTCCCAAATGGTCATGCGGTTTTTGCCGTGTTGGCGGGTAATTGAGGTGACGCCTGCTGCCGTTTTAGGGCGTTGAATTAAGTCATAGCCTTTTTTAAGGCTTTCCTCATACAGTCCTGGCTCATAAGAGGCTTGTCCGGGAACACTGAACTCTACTTCTTGAGCTTGATTGAAAGGGTTCTTCAACGACGCGGGTGTTGTATTGGCTTTTGTCATGGTGGTCACAGTACTCTATGAGCGTTTTAGCGGTTAACTATAAGCCTTAAAATACTCTCTTTGGTATACAAGAGAGGCTTTAAAACCGCATTAATGTCATTTAACGATTAGGTATTAGATATAAAAAGTGTGATGGATCATATAAGGGAATGTCTAGTATGTGAATAGCCTTTAATGCCGATGAAATTGGCAGATAGTACCGTCAGCCCTTTGTATATAAGGGATAGTTACACTTATTAGAGTAAATACGTTACAAAAAAAGTAAAGTATACTAGACATAATCGCTCATACTGGTCACAGGATTGCCTGCCTAAATAGACATAAACGCTTGTTTTGGGATGCCCGCCCACCATGGGGAAGCGATAAAACGCAATATGGGTGTTCTGTCCCGTTTGGTTAAAAGGTATACTGCGAACTTGAATTTACAATAGGTTTGAACATGCAAAAACTCTTGGTACTCACCACTGGCGGCACCATTGATAAAGTGTATTTTGATGCGCTTAGCCAGTTTGAAGTAGGTGATCCTGTGGCTCACGACATACTTATGTCTATGAATGTGGCTTTTGAATTTGAAGTGCAGGAGATTTGCAGGAAAGACAGTTTAGAAATTACCGAGCAAGATCGTCAATCTTTGCGTAATGCCATTGAGGCAAGCGATGCTAAATATATTTTAATTACCCATGGCACCGATACCATGGTCGATACTGCGCAGTTCATTGGCAAGCAAACTGAAAAATGCATTGTGTTAACCGGTTCAATGCAGCCTGCGGCCTTTAAAGATACCGATGCGGTATTCAATATTGGTTCAGCCATTGGTGCGTTATCTATTGCTGTTCCCGGTGTGTATATCGCCATGAGCGGTAAGGTGTATCCGGCGGGGGATGTTTTTAAAAATTATGATTCTAAGCGCTTTGAACACACACAAGACAATAACTCAGTTCAGTAATGTAAAACTCAATAGAGTGAAAGCAAATGACTTGTTATTGCAGTTTGTTGTAACAACAAGTCATGCGATTATTTCCCCAAATTTAACACTCTTTCCTGAACGGCTTTTTCAATTCGATTTAACGCTTCTTTAAGCAGTGATCGTTGGCAACCAAAATTAAGGCGTACATAACGGTTGTCGCCAAATTCAGCTCCTGCTGACATGCCAACACCAAACTCTTCAAAATATTTTTGAGGGTTATCTAGTTTTAACTCCTCCACATTAAGCCAAGCTAAATAAGTGGCCTCTACAGGGCGCATGGAAATACCTTTAATAGAATCAATGCGCTCTTGAATTAATTGGTTATTTTTTTGAAGGTATTCAATTAATTCTAAACGCCACGATTCACCGTATTTATAAGCGGCGATGGCTGCTTGGCTGCCGATAATGTTCACGTGACCCACTAAGCCGTACATATACTCACTGTATTGCTTGCGCATTTTAGGGTTGGGAATCACTGCAAAGGCGGTATCTAAACCGGCGATATTAAAAGTTTTACTGGGGGCCATTAAGGTAATGCTACGTTGCGCCACGTCTTCGCTAAGGCTGGCGATGGGTACATGGGGTTTGCCGTTTAGAATTAAATCGCAATGAATGTCATCGGAACAAATAATTAAGTCGTGCTTGATACACAGTTGAGCAAGCTCAGTTAACTCTTGCTTTGAATACACTTTGCCGATGGGGTTATGTGGGTTGCATAACAACATTACCCCAGTTTTTTCAGTTATGTTTTGTGCCATTTCTTTTAAATTTAAAGACCAGCTTTGATCAAAGCCATTGGCCAGAAAGGTTTGGTTTTCAAATTCAATGATGGGGGCATGCTGTTTTAAGTGCGGGTAGACTGGCAGGGCAGTAATGCCTGCTGGTTTACCTTTTTTAGCGGCTATGGCGCGGGCAATGTTCAAGCCTTTTACGACGCCGGGGGTTAAAACAATCCATTCGGGCTTTATGGTCCATTGATAATGCTTTTGACAGTGATCAACAATCAAATTCATAAGCTCTGGATTATCAGAGCCATAGCCTAATACTCCGTGATCACTGCGTTCATTTATCGCTTGCACAATCTCAGGCGCCACATGAAAATCCATGTCGGCCACCCACATGGGCAAAATGTCTTGGTTTGCGTAGCGCTTCCATTTTATAGAGTCAGAGCCAGCACGGTTTACTTCAGGGCCAAATTGAATAGGCATAATGAATGTCGGTTACGTTTATAGATTAAGTTAAACGAAACATAGGACATATACCCACATGGGTAAAGAGCTAACTGCTTAATAAAAGCATTTTGATTTGGTGCTAGTTTGTAAGTAATAGGTGTTTAAGTTTTAGCTAATTTTTTAAAGGTGTTAGCCATTAAGCTTTCCAATAGCCTGACGCATAGGTATAAGCTTTTTGATAATTAGGTTGTTTTTTAACATAAGCTTTCAGCGTTTTCATATGGGCACTTTGTGTGGCAATAAATATCGCTGGGCTGCCATCTTGCCAAGAGATGTTAGAGAGCGCTTCCAGTAGACGGTTTTTATGGATATCAGAATTAATTAGCCATTGAATTTTGATTCCTTTAGGAGACTTGATGGTTTGCATATCGGCTTTATGGGGAATTTGAATAAAAGCATACCCTTGAGCTTTTTTGGGCAACTTTTCCAAAATGGCGGCCAAGGCAGGTAGGCCTGTAATGTCAGCGGCCATTAGGTGCCAAGGGGCATTAAGGTTAGTGTGTTTCGTGGGGCCTGGCCCTGAAATCCCTAGGTAATCCCCCACTTGTGCATCACTTGCCCAGTGAGTGGCTAAGCCGTGATGGTCGTTCACGGCAAAATCAATGGTGAGTTTTTTGGTGTGTTGATCAAAGGCGCGTACCGTATATGAGCGCATCCATTTCTTGGCACCTAGGTACAAGCCTAACTTGGGCAAGCCTTGTTTGGACTGAGGAAAAATCGCTTTAACATGGGCACTTTCTTGCTCTATGGGAAAGTCATTAAGATCACTGCCACCTAGGGTAATTCGGCGCATATGGGGGCTAATGTCTTGGATAGCGTCCACTTGCGTCATTCTCATTTTTCGGCTCATATTAGGCTCCTATGAAGGTTTGATGGGTGCTTCCTAGTCCTTTAAGGGGTGTTAATTATCTTGTATCCATGAGAGGTTTAAATATAATTGACATTATCAACTATATTTAATTAAGTTGATAAGGTCAACTACATAAGGGCGATGTGATGGAATCAAATTCAATGCAAGACAATATCTTTGGTCTGTTTTATCAATTCAAAGCCCGCATGCTCAAAGCCTTGAGTGATACAGGATCCAGCATTGCCCCCATGCATGTGAAGTCTTTGCATATCATTAATCGAACATCACCCTGCACAGCCCAAGATATTGCGCTCACCATGGGACGTGACAAGGCTCAGGTCACGCGCTTGGTGAATGACTTAATTAATCGTTCATTGGTATGCAAGCAACCTAACCCTAAGGATAAACGCAGCCAATTTATTTCCTTAACCCCATCTGGGGTGGAAATGGTGAAAGTGATGGGGCAGGTGCAAAAGGAAATTATGCAATTCATGCAAAAAGACATTGCACTTGAAGATTTAGAGGCATTCAATCGAGTGGCGCTATTAATGACGGAAAACTTGAAAAGCGAACAGTGGGATCGGTGAAAAATTCGTTTAACAATCCGCTAATATTAGTTATGGGGCTTTTAGGCAATACCTTGGTAAGGGAGATGTTTATACATGGATAAGATGAGCCATTTTGAAATAATGGTGTCGGTGATAGGTGCATTTATCGCGACGCTGGCGGCTTCATTTTTTAGTTTTAGTATTCTCAGTGTTGAAAACCACGCCATGATTTTAGCGTCTACTGGCGCTTCTGCCATGCTGTTATTTGGCATGCCAAACTCACCCGCTTCACAGCCTTGGAATTTAGTGGCGGGGCATTTAATTTCTGGGTTTGTAGGGGTGAGTTGCCATTTGCTTATGAGCAATGATTTGTTAGCAGCCTCGGCGGCTGTACCTCTTGCGATGGTATGCATGCACTGGCTGCGCTGCTTGCACCCACCAGGCGGTGCTACCGCTGTGACCGCCATTATTGGAGGGTCTCATGTGCATGAGCTTGGTTACCTATTCTTAATTTTACCTGTGCTATTTAACAGCATTATTTTATTGTCATTTGCATTGGCGGTGGGCACGTTAAGAAAAGTAAACCCTTATGAGTAAAGCTTTGGTTAATGAAGGGTGTAGCCGTCTTTCTCCATCAGCTGTTTGGCTTTTTCAATATCCAGTTGTTCAATAGGGTTGGCTAAGTAATAAGGCAGTTGCACTTTTGTTGAGCTTAATTTAATTAACTTCCCTTCAACTAATCTTTCTATTACAGAGTTTAATGTTTCTTCTAAATTGGACGGGGCTTGGGTGTATTGCTTGGCCATGTAGTCCATAAGCTCTTGCAAGGTATGTTGGCCATCGGCCAAAGAAATCACCACACCAAACCACTCTTCCAATTCAGAGGTGTGCTCAGGTTGATATATGTCAGCAAGGGCAATGGTGTTGTTCTTGCGGGTGAATGCCGCGCACCGATAAAAGTACTGATGAGTTTCCATGAAATTACCTATTTATTGCAATGTTTCGTGTACGCAGGAATTGGCCAGAAGGTCTTTTAAAACAAGATCCTTTACGATTTTCACATCGCTTTGATTAAAGTCAAAATGTTTACGTTTTTTTATGCCGTAATCGGTCAGAGTGTGGTGGTGAACCGTACTAACGCCGTGCTGCTCTAGGCAATTTTTCACGCAATGCAAAGCACAACCGTCTAGGGCAATAATTAGGCTGGCGTTTTGAGCTTGCTTAACCAAGCTTTTAACACCGCCGCCGACACCTGCGATGCAAGACATTTCTGCTGTCTCTTCACGGTCTAATTCCAGCGCCACTTGGTTGGCCAGTTGGGCAATGTTTGAACAGCCAGAGCAGCTATATACCAGAGGTAAATCTTTTTTTGCCATGCTTACCTCCAAGTGAAATAAAGAATGGCAGTAAAAGTAGCATTTAGGGGGGCATAGAATAATTACCCCAAATGGGTAGTTGGCTTATTTAGAAGAGGGTAGCCAGTCTTTTAGGTGGTATAGGGTCTATTGGTCGTTCACTAGCGATTCTTTTTGGCCAAGCGCAACTGGCGAAATTCTTTAGGGGTCATGCCTGCCCATTGTTTGTAGGCCCGTGTGAAGGCCCGTGGCTCACTGAAGCCTAACTGTTTGGCAATATGGGAAATGGTAAGGCTGCGATTGCCCAATAATTTATTGGCTAAATCATGCCTAAGGTTATCTTTTATTTGTTGGTAACTAATGCCCTCAGCACTTAATTTTCGCCGCAAGGTTTGTTCACTCATGCTAAGTTGTTTGGCAATGGATTCGCTGCCTGGCAGTGTTAAGCGGTCTTCTTCTTTAAAGTTTTTAGGCTCTAACATTTGATTAATGCGGGCGGTTAAGCTGGTATCTTCCCCTGGTATGGTGAGTAAATCGATAGGGGCGCGGCGTAAAAATACTTGTAGGTCGCGCTGGGTTTTTACCAAGGGTTCTTCTAGGTATTTACGGTGAAACACTAAACGATTTACTTTGCTTTTTAAATAAGTAGGGCAGCGGTAAAGGACTTCAAATTCATCGCTATCAAGGGGTGTGTAATTCACATAAGCCCCTAACAATTTAATGGGTTTACCTATGTACCAACTGGCAAAGCGATGCCAGATCACATGCCAATATTCTATGTAGAAGTGTTCAAAGTCTAATTCAGGGCGTCGAAAGGTAGAGGTGAAATACACGTGTTCGTCTTCAATTTCCAGTGAGACTTGTACTTCATCGGTTATTTGGTTGTAAAAGCGAATGCCTTTTTGTAAAAGTTCTTCCAACGTGGTGCTGTGGCTGACCCAGTCGGCCATTAATTCAAAAGTGCCAACTTTAATGGGTTTTTCGGTGAAGCCCATAAACTCATCATTCAAAGCTTGGGCAATATCAGCATAAAGCCTTGCTACTAAATCCACATGAAAGCGAGCTTTAGGATTCTTTAAGGGTTTTTCAGGGATGCGGGCTTTTTTTAATAACGCCTTGGTGTCTATTCCACGAGCTTTAGCGCCACCCAGAGCGGTTAAAATATAGTGGGTGCCGATGGTTGCCATGTCGATAACTCAATTTTCAAGGTCGTTTTCGGCAGAGCGTGTCTTTGCCTTTAATAATGGCGAATTCTAGCAGGGGGCAAGTTAACTATCTAGCAGAAGAGGAGTGAGCCAAAATGCCCTATGGCTGTTGCGTTATTGGACTTAGGGCAGCTCTATTAATAGCTTGCACCTCTGGCTTTACGCCTTGTTCACTTTCTTAATAAAAGAAGGAAGACGGGCTTTTGAAGAAATGCTTATTGCCTTTCAAGGAAGACCAACGCCGAGTATGGACAAGGCGTAAAGCCCCAAAGGGCGCGGCCCCAAGCACACACTGTCGGCGTTGCACTGCTTGAAAATGGAATCACCATTTTACTTCGCAGCGCGCCTTGTCAATGTATGCTTGGGGTCACGCAGAGAAAGTAATCAATTAATAGAGGTGCCCTTTACTGTTTCATTTATAAAAATACTTAAGTGGTGCTTGAACATAACGGACAAATAATGATCTCATAGAGCACTTTTAGATGATCACCGAAGAGCAGCGCCATGGCCATTATAGATGTACAAAATCTTTGCAAGTCATTAACCATGGGCGAGCAAAGTTTAGATATTTTAAGTTCGGTAAACTTAACCGTGCAAAAAGGCGAGTCACTGGCCATTGTGGGCAAAAGTGGTTCAGGTAAATCGACATTGTTGAGTTTATTAGCAGGCTTAGATAGCGCCAGTTCTGGACACATATTTGTCCAAGGTAAAGACCTATCAGTGTTAGATGAAGATGGTCGTGCGGCTATCCGTAAAGATCATGTGGGCTTTATATTTCAAAACTTCCAGTTGCTTCCCCACTTAAGTGCGCTAGATAACGTTATGCTGCCGTTAGAATTAAGTTTTGATAGTGACGCTCGTGGAAAGGCCATAGATTGGTTAGAAAAAGTAGGATTAGGGCAGCGACTTCATCATCAACCCAATCAGCTCAGTGGCGGAGAGCAACAGCGAGTGGCCATTGCCCGAGCATTTGCTTGCGAGCCTGACATTCTCTTTGCCGATGAACCCACTGGCAATTTAGACGAACACACAGGCCAAACCATCGTGGACTTATTGTTTAATTTAAATGGTGAATTAAATATTACGCTTATTCTTGTCACCCATGACGATGACCTTGCCAATCAATGCCAGCGCCAAGTGCATTTGGAAGATGGCGTATTAACTGAGAGTCTAAGCGCATGAAAGGCATGTTATTAGCGTTATCCTTTAAGCATTGGTTAAATGATTTACGCAGCAATGAAAAGCGGCTATTGATTTTGGCAACCCTGCTGGCGGCCGTGAGCATGAGCATGATCTCAAGCTTTAGTGATCGCTTGTCCCGCACTATGCATTATCGTGCTAGCGAATTAATAGCAGGGGATTTAACGCTTTTTAGCAGTCGTGAAATCAGCCCCGACTTTGTCACAAAGGCAAAGTCCCTTGGCTTAGAAAACTCTCAAGCGCTGGGCTTTTCAACCATGGCGTTTGCTCATGATCAATTGCAATTGGTAAGAGTGCGATCGGTACAAGATAACTACCCCTTGAAAGGCTATAACCAAGTTAGCCAAGTCTTATATGGCAAAGGAGAGCTTGTAAAGGCGGCCCCTCGTCAGGGCAATGTGTGGGTGGAGGAGCGAATATTACAAAAACTCAGTGCCCAGATTGGCGATGACATTGAAATTGGCGATGGCGTATTTGTGATTGAAAAAATACTCCAACAAGACGCAGATAGAAGTGGCAGTTTATTCAGCCCGTTTGGGCGAATATTAATGAATCGTTTAGATGTGCCTAAAACGGCTGTGGTGTCTGAGGGCAGTCGAATTTGGTTTAAGCATTATTACACTGGCCCTGAAGGGGCACTCAAAGAATTTGTTGAATGGCTGGAGCCTCAATTAAGTAAAGCTGAAAAGCTGGCAGGCATTAAAGACAGTCAAAATAATGTGAGTGATGCGTTATCTAAGGCTCAGCAGTATTTATCCTTGGCCAGTTTAATCAGTGTGTTGTTAGCGGCAGTGGCCATTGCACTATGTGCGCAGCGCTACAGTGAACGTCACTTTAATACGGCAGCCTTACTAAGGTGTTTAGGGGCCAGTAGTCAACAGGTACGCACGATCTTTATTTATAAGTTATTGTACACCGCCATCGTAGGGGCGGTGTGTGGTGCGCTCATTGGCTTTGCTTTGCACTTCGCGTTATTAAGTGTTGTTGCCGATATTTTACCAAAAGATTTAATGCCTGCTCGAATCATGCCAGTGTTAATTAGTATGTTAAGTGCTGCCATGGTGTTAATGCTGATTGCCTTAGCACCCATTTTAAATTTAAACAAAGTGAGCCCCGCCAGAGTATTACGCCGAGAATTAAAGCCTAAGTCTGTGCAGGCCAATGTGTTTTTTGGATTAGCCGTGGCCATGATGGTGGCATTGGCATTTTTGCTTACCGGCAGTTTAATGTTGTCTGTGGTATTTGTGGTGGGGCTGGCCATTTTATTGCTGGTGTACGGGGTGTTATCTAGCTTGTTATTGGCCGCTTTATTGAAAGTTAAAAAGTGGCTGCCTAGTACTTTGCAATTGGGCTTAACCCAGTTAAGTCGTCATCAATATTATGCGCGCTCACAAATAGCCGCTTTTGCTTTTATTTTTACCTCCGTGGCCTTAATTTGGATTGTGCGCGGAGACTTATTTGAAAATTGGCAAGCACAAGTGCCAGAGGGCACCGCTAACCACTTTGCCATTAATATTTTACCGGACAAAAAAGACGAGTTTGCCACCGCCATGGAAAACAAAGGGTTAAGCGCCAGTGAATTTTACCCAATGGTGCGAGGACGCTTAACGCAAATAAACAATGTTGAAGTGAGCGAATTATTCCCTAAAGAAACGGGCCCAAATGCCTTGAGACGTGAATTGAACTTAACTTGGAGTGATACCCTTCGCCAAGATGAAGCCATTACCAAAGGGAATTGGTTTAATGAAATTGACGTAAAAAATACCGTTAACGAAGGGCATGATGGTAAAAATAAAGACAGTAAGGAAATAGTGAGTGAAGTGAAAGTGGCTAATTGGATTTCCCTTGAAGCCGAACTTGCTAAGCAATTGAATGTATCTATTAACGATGAAATAACATTTAACATTGCCGGAACAGAAATAGTCACTAAAGTGGCAAATTTGCGCAGCGTAAAATGGGAAAACTTTAGGCCGAATTTTTATGTGGTATTTCAGCCTGAAGTATTAAGCCAATTTCACCATACTTATATTAATAGCTTTTATTTGCCCCCTAGCGAGGGCAAATGGTTATTAACGTTAAACCAGCAATTTAAAGCGGTGACGGTGATTGAAATAGAGCAAATACTGGGGCAGGTGCGGGAAATATTAGCGCAAACCAGCATTGCAGTTGAAGCCATTCTGGCTTTGGTGTTGCTGTGCGCCATGGTGCTGATGTTTGCTACTTTATTAAGTACTTTGAGTTTACGTAAACATGAGGCGGCGCTTTATCGCACGTTTGGCGCCAGTGAAAACATGATTCGACATCGTATTCGCAGTGAATACATTACTTTAGCATTGGTGGCGAGCCTGTTGGCCATGCTGTCTTTTGAAGGCATTAGCTTGGCTTTGTATATGATCATTTTTAAAGTCAGTTGGGCACCTCATTTAAGCCTTTGGGTGGCGGTGCCTATTTTGTCTTTAAGCAGTATTTTATTGAGTGGCTATTACGCTAACCGAGATGTATTAAAAGCATCCCCCAAACAATTATTACAAGAAATAAACTAATAGAGATGCACACATGACGTATTTACCCGCTATTGAAATTGAGCCAAATGATGCTGCCAATGCCAGTGTTATTTGGTTGCATGGTCTAGGGGCCAGTGGGGATGATTTTTCGCCTATCGTGCCGGCATTGGGTTTAGATAAAAAACCTGAATGTAATGGCTTAAATATTCGTTATATTTTTCCCCATGCGCCAAGTATTCCCGTGTCGATTAATGGCGGCATGAGCATGCCGGCTTGGTACGATATTCTTTCTATGGATGTAGAGCGAAAAATAAACGAAGCACAATTTTCACAATCTTGCGCCCAAGTCACACAGCTTATTGAGCGAGAAATTCAAAGAGGTGTGGCGAGCGATAAAATTGTCATTGCAGGTTTTTCACAAGGTGGAGCAATAGCCTATCAAACGGCGTTAAGTTTTGATAAACCCCTTGCGGGTTTAATGGCCATGTCTACCTACATTGCCAGTCGTCATGCCATTAAGTTACAAGAAGTGAATAAACAATTACCCATCAGTATTTATCATGGCACGCAAGATAATGTGGTACCTGAAGTGTTGGGTCAGCAGGCTTTGGAATTATTGAAAGGCCTAGGTTTTACCCCAAGTTATAAAAGCTATGTGATGGCGCATAATGTTTCACCTGGGCAAATAAAAGATATTAGCGATTTTATTGCCCAAGCATTAACGGCTAAAAATTAATTTACAGTGGTGGCTAAGTTTCTACAGAGCGCTTACTTAGCCACTGTTTAAATTTATGCGTTTCAATGGCTTTATAAATGGGCATAACCAAAGGAAATACCCAATTAAGAGCCAATGTTAAAATGCTTAATTTACTTGGAAAAATTTTATAGTGATTTTTTTGAATGCCTTTTATGGCGGCCAGTGCCACTTGCTGTGAGGTTTGTGTGGGCCAAGGAACAGGGGCATTAGTATTAAAAAATTGAGTTTTGGTGGCCACAGGGCATAACAGCATAATGTGCCCTTGGTCATTTTTTTCACGGCGATAAGCATCGCTCCAAGAAATAAGCGCGGCTTTAGTCGAGCTGTATAAACTGTAGCCTGGCAAACTGTAAATGCCCATGAAGCTGGCGGTGATCAATACGCCATATTCACGGCCCATATTGAGTCGGGCCATTTTATGGCTGCAGTAAATTGGGCTAAACGTGTTGCACTGGTAAATGTTATTAATGTGCGCCCAATCCTCTTGCTGAGTTTTTTCGTAATAAGCAAACCCAGCGTTTGCGATGAATAAATCAATGTGCCCCATTTTTTCTAAGGCAAAATCAAATAAGTTTTCTATGCCCGTGGGGCTGGCCATATCCCCTTGGTGTAAGTGCACATTGTCGGGCAGCTCACTAGGAATGGCATTTAAATCGGTGGCCACTATTTCAACATTAGAGTGCTGTAATAAGTGTTCTAATATTGATTTACCAATGCCAGAGGCGGCACCTGTAATCACGATTTTCTTATTATTAATATTCATGATTTTTTATTGAGGTATTGAAGGTGCTGACATCCTAGATGCTATTGATAATGTTATCAATAGCGTGCATCCGATGAGAATACGCAATTTACATTGCCCTTGCTGGCCCCTAGCATTTCAATTTTGCATTTATTGTTAAGTACCCATAATCCGCCGCCACAACTAAGGCGGGCTTCATCTAATCCCCCTGTAATCCAGCCTTCACAGCTCTGTCCCACCGGCTTTAGACGCTTATCTTTGCAATGAATGGATAGGCTGTCGCCGCCAGCGCGTTTGGCCATACAGAACTTTTGCACGTCTCGCACGCTAAAGTCGTAACCCTTTATATTGCTAGACTTCACATCTTTGCCATGGGCTAAAGAGGTGAGCGTAAAAGCCACTAATAAAGTGACTAATCCGCTTATAAAGTTAGCCGCTATGCCATGACTGTTAGGCGTTAGATTCGACATTTTATTCCCCCTTCAGTGGCGCCAAACATTTGAATGCGACACTGATCACTTAATACCCATAAGCCACCACTGCAATTGAGTTCCACATCGGCTAACCCGCCGCTTATTTGCCCCTCACACCCTTGCATGACGGGCTTTAAGTTGGCTTGTTTGCATTCTAATGACAGGTATTTATCCCCTTGACGTTTCACCATGCAGTATTTTTGCACTTCAAATAGGGTGAAGTTGTAACCCTTTACCTTGCTGGTATTAATGTCGCCGGTAAGGTCGCAGGCGCTACAGAGGCAGGCGGGCAGTAAGATAAAAATGAGTTTGTTCATGGCTGCTCCTTGAATATCTATTAACTATAGACAGAAATCGCCGTCACGCAGGGTTTATACATGGGCTAGGCTGGCGAAATAGTGGTTAACTGGGTAGAATACGGCACCTCAAATTTTACGTACCTAGCTTCAAAGCTAGGTGAAATGGCGTTAGGAGCATTGCATGTCCAAAATCGACAAGATTGTATTAGCTTATTCTGGTGGTTTGGATACTTCTGTAATTGCCAAGTGGTTACAAGAAGAATACCAAGCTGAAGTAGTGACCTTTACCGCTGACTTAGGTCAGGGTGAAGAAGTGGAGCCGGCCCGTGCTAAAGCAGAGGCCATGGGCATTAAAGAAATTTACATTGACGATTTGCGCGAAGAGTTTGCCCGTGATTTCGTATTCCCAATGTTTCGTGCCAACGCCCTGTATGAAGGCGAGTACTACTTGGGCACGTCTATCGCACGTCCTTTGATCTCTAAGCGTTTAATTGAAATCGCCAACGAAACCAATGCCGATGCTATTTCTCACGGCGCTACCGGTAAAGGTAACGACCAAGTGCGCTTCGAACTAGGCGCTTATGCGCTTAAGCCGGGTGTACAGGTAGTGGCCCCGTGGCGTGAATGGGACTTGAATAGCCGTGAAAAGCTAATGGCTTATTGCGATGAGCACGACATTCAAGTTGAAAAGAAAAAAGGCAAGAAGTCTCCTTATTCAATGGACGCTAACTTACTTCATATCTCTTACGAAGGTGATATTTTAGAAAACCCTTGGAATGAGCCTGAAGAAGACATGTGGATGTGGACGGTTTCTCCTGAGAAAGCACCTGATGAGCCAACCTATCTAACCATAGGCTACAAAAAAGGCGACCCAGTTTCTATCGATGGCAAAGACATGTCTGCTGCGACCATCATGGAATACCTAAACAAAGTGGCTGGTGCTAATGGTGTGGGTCGTACCGATATCGTTGAAAACCGTTACGTGGGCATGAAAGCCCGTGGTTGTTACGAAACCCCAGCCGGTTTTGTAATGATGAAAGCCCACCGTGCCATTGAGTCCATCACCCTTGACCGCGACGCGGCTCACTTGAAAGATGAAATGATGCCTAAGTATGCCGAGCTACTTTATAACGGTTACTGGTGGAGCCCTGAGCGTAAAATGCTGCAAGCGGCCATCGATGACACTCAAGAGTTCGTAAACGGCGATGTTAAAATTAAACTTTATAAAGGCAACGTAACGGTAGTCGGTCGTCGTTCTCCAGATACCTTGTTTGATGAAAACATTGCTACCTTTGAAGACGATGAAGGCGCTTATGATCAAAAAGATGCGGCAGGCTTCATTAAATTAAATGCCTTACGCTTGCGCACCGCTGCCAAGAAAGGCCGTTCAATGCTTTAGTATTTAATTACTTGAGCCTTTAGAAAGCTAAAAAATAAAAAACCCTAGAAGAGTAATCTTCTAGGGTTTTTTATTGTGTGTGGGTTAACTCATGTTTGATGCATTAGATTGGCCAATAAAACTGCGCTTAATGCCTTAATTAACCAATCATAATCAAGCTGGCCTTTTCCATTATCATCTTGGCCTTAGTGTCGATGAGTTTCGAATCAATCATCATTGACTGTGCTTTTGTTTGGGCCACGCCAAATTTTTCAGTTTTATTTTTAATGTCTAGGTTGGCTGACTTTGCGGTGAATATATCGTTGTCCACTGTGGTATTGCGGGTGCCTTTTTGATTAATATCGGCACCGGCCATGCCTGTGTATTCAAGCTTGCCCTGTATGGTTTGTTTAACCTTGCCCATATTAGTGTGCTCGGAATCGCCGCTCACTTCTTTCTTTTCTTTTCCATCTATCTTGTTGTTTAGGTCTCCGGTTTGCTGTTGCTTAATGTTTCCCGTGACTTTATTTTCAATATCGCCCTGTGCTTCTAATGTTTGTTTGCCTTTACGGTTAACGTTCCAATCACCTGTGATGGTGTCTGAATGGTTACCTTTAACGGTCGACAGGGTATTGCCCTCTAGCTCTTGGGTAACATCCCCCTTGGCCACTTGAATGTTTTTACCTTCTTGATAGACAAAGCTATTGCCAATGGTTTTTTTAACCAGCGCATTGTCATCAGGGGTTTCCGGAAAACCTCTAACATCATCAATACGGGCTTTAGGGTCTAGGGTTTGGTTTTCTTCATAACGCCCTCCATAATTGAAGGTTTTATGGGCGCCTTGGCCATCGGGCCCGTGGGCCCAGTTCGACTCAGTACCCGCTTGGTAGTGGTATTGATTGCCGAAAGATTTATTAACTAAACCCACTTGCTTGCTGGCTTCAATGGCGCTGTCTTTTGCTAAAGAGCGATCGGATGGGTACAGCATGTCTTTTTCAATTTCAAAGTCATTGCTCGATTCATCTACTGCCTGCCAGTTGGCATGGTATTCATTATAATTTTGGCCAAAATGAAAAGAGCATTCACGACCAAAGGTATAGTTATTGCCGTCGATAAAAGAATATTCATCACCGAAGCGGCGGTAAATATGATGCTCGCCTTTTATTTCATCTACTTTTTCACTGGTATCTTTGCCATCAAAATCTAGGTGTGAAAACTCCACCGGCACCACTTCGTCTCGTTTAAACTGTGATGAAACATGCAAACTTTTACGGGACTTTGCCGTTTCGGTATACAGTAAGCCGTCGGTGATCATAGTGGCATGGTGAGGGTTAGCATTGTTAACCGGCACCCGTGTAGATTGTGAATTTTCTAATGCGCTCATGATATAAGGGCGATCTGGATTACCAGACGAAAAGCCAACCTTCACTTCGGTCTCGGGCACTAACGGAATGTCATGGTGGTTGGTGCGCGCAGCGCTTTGTGCCATGCGCACCCAGTGCGAAACATGTTTATTACCGTTGTCGGTGGGCTTAGGCAAAAAATCAAAAATGACTTGGTAGCGACCTTTTTCATCTCGTTGTGCAATGTTCTTTTTATCATCGGCTGAATAGACCCGTGCCGAAGAAGACACCGCCACAGGACGTTGGGTAATGCGCTTGGGGCGATATTGAGCATCTTTAGGGATGGCAAGGAAAGAACATTCATAAAAGGCCGGCTGGCCTGCATCACTCATTTTAGCGGTATCGTCTAAATTGGCACCGCGATGTTGAACTTCCAATACCAGCATTTCAGTGACGTTATTGCCATTTGAAACTTTTAAAATAAATCCAGGGGCTAACGTGGGAATGCCCGTGGTGCCTGTGTAAACGGTTTCTAGGCACTGGTATTCCTGTAAACGTACTTTGGCAATAAAATCCGCTTCATCTTTATTGTCGACACTTTCAGCAACCAAGCGAATACAACTTTTATCGGCCCCTATATCGCCAGCCTTACCTTCAATTTGTGTGCTGGCTTGCTCGGGATTAACGTCGGTAATAACCACCCCATCTATGGTGCTATTAACAATGCGGCGCATGGAGCGAATGGTATCAAAGCTGCTGGCTGGGTTAGTGCTTTCATCTAATTTAACGGTGCGACTGATGATTTCGTCATAATTAGAATCATCGGCAAAGACCATTTGGCCTTTTTCTTCATGATTGAAGTAATAATAAATGCCCCAATGCTCAGCCAGGCGCGAGATAAAATGAAAATTAGACTCAGAGTACTGACAAATAAATTCTTTTAGGGGGTAGGTGGCCGTGGTGGCCATGAGAAAATCTTGCGACATGTCATTATTGAGCTCGTCTTCCAACACTTTAATCACATCAGACTGAGTATAAATATCGTATGACAGACTTTGTGTTTGACGCCAAACAGACGGGGCCATAATGGCGCGGAAAAATTTATGAGTATTGGAGGTGCGAAAGACTTCTTCAAAGCTGGTGACCACACCGTCAATGATGTAATCCTTTTTGCGATCATCATCGTCCGGTTGAATGATCAGTTGGGCTTTATCTTCCATGGCCTTAATGAGATCAACGTTATCTTCAATTTTTACTTTCAACTCCAGCGTAAAATGAAATAAAGAAGACATGGCCTCTTTACCCGAAAAGCTAATGAGTTCAAATACATCAGAGTATTGGGTGGTAGAAAATTTAAATTTCGGATGCGCCATAATAAAAATCCGTTTACCAGCAAATGAAAGTGCCTGAGTATAAGGTGCTCCCGTTCACAGTGTCTATACGTCTGATTGTAAAGCTGGCCAGTATTGGGTAAAGTTTAGCGCGAAAATGAGTTTCCTATCACAACAATCAGGATGTTGAGAAAAATAAACACATGTTTTACACACTGAAGCGCCCCACCGAAATCGACTGGTTTGACCTTTTTCAATTAGAGCACCCAGATCGAGCCATTGATGTTATTAAACAGATGGCTGGCCTGCATTATCAGGGGCAATCGATCATGCAGTTGGTCAGTGGTTTGGACCAGCTTTGCCCTGGCGGCCACGTGAATCCTGATGTGGTGGAAACTGCGTTACGCAATGGTGAATATATACTGGTGCCCTATGGCGAAGCCATGTCGCCCATGCTGCGTCAAGTGATTACCTTTAACACTAGCCGTGCCCAAAGCAGCCCACAGGCAAGCGTCTGGCAAATCAATGGCAACACCTTCAGTGAGCATTTAACCTCTACTTTAAACTATTTAATTGATCAAACCCCTAAGCCTATTTTTGTGGCCGCAGCGGCTAGGCAAAAAGCCAAGCCAGGGCAAAGTCCTGCGGCCACGACGGCGCTTGCTAAAAAAGAAAAAGAGCCAGAAAAATACTGGCTTAAAATTCAGTCGATTTATGATGATAAGTGGAAAACACCACTGCCTCTAACAGTGCAGGTTTTGGTAGATGGAGTCGTCATTGAGAGTGGGCTTGAATTAAGTAAAGGGGCTGGGAAAAGTTCTTGGTCTAGCAACCTAAAATCAGCTCTAAAAACTCAAGGAGAACCCGGAACTGTTGTTCTAGAGGATATACCTGTCGGTAATGTTGAAGTCATTGTTGAACGCGTGACGGGTTTAGAGCAGAGCATTGCCTCTCTCAAGAAGCAACTCCGTACAACTTTAGATAGCGGGTATCAAGATGTGGTTAAAGATATGCTGCCATTTAAAGAGCAATGGGATGATTATGGCTATGCATCATTAGTATTATCTGGTGCGCAAGGTGCATTTACCGGAGGTGATGGTTGGCTAGATGATCAGAAAGAGTTGTTTGACGGTGACACGTGGGAACAGTTTGGAAAAAGTATTTCAGAGGGCTTGTCTGATGCCTTAGATTATACCGCATCTTATATTCCAGAGGCATATGAGAGTATCACCGACAGTATTGAAGAAACTCTAGATGACATTGAAGATAACGCGGATAATTTAACCAGTT
>CAJXRF010000050.1 GCA_913058575.1 uncultured Bermanella sp. | reverse complement strand
TTTGATGAGAGGTAAACATGTTAAAACAATTTTCCAGCACCCTGTGTGCCCTTTGCTTTATGCAAGCAAGTGCTCAGGCTAGTGAGATAATTGAGTACCAACAAGGAAACAATCAGTACACAGGGGCCACTTCAGTTACGTTCAGCGGCTCACGTCATCAACACTCACAACGAGAAACCCATTTCTTCCGCTACACAGGTACCCAGCGATATTACAATCTTGAACACTTTCAATTAGGAGACTTAACACAAAAAGGCGCAGTGGAGTCAGCCAAAATTATTTTCTATCACGTAGGCGGGTACAGTTATACTGAGTCAGAAATTTCAGTACGGCAAATTCTAGACCCTGATAACCTTGGTGCGGCTTACGCTAATGGCTGGCAAGTAGGCACAGGCTTTAGGGCAGGTGCCAATAATGAGTCTAGAGATGACTCGGGTAGCAGCGATGTAAAATGGCAACTGTCAGACCCCGATTCCCCTGATGATTTAAACGCCGATTATTTCTCTGGAGTACTTAAAAGTATTAATGATTCCCCCAGCTTTTTCTCGGAACGCGGCGTTGACGCGGGACACGCTTATGAGGTGGATGTAACAAGTGATGTTCAGTGCATACAAAGTCGTCTTTGTAGCAATCAAGGTTGGGCCTTGTACCATCAGCAAGATAACACCAACATACAAAATACCACCGCCACATCCAACTACCCAGAAGTGCAGTATCGGCCCAAGCTGGTAATTAGCTACGCCCCTTATGAAGACACCCTAGAGCCTTTAGTAGTGAGTTCATTTCCCAGTAACCACGCCATTTATACCTTGGATAATCGTGTACCGTTAGCCATCAGCACCAACGAAATCGCTTCCTGTCGTTTTGATTACTCACCGACCCTAGACTTCGAACAAATGCGCTTTAGCCTAAATACAATTGATGGCTTAACCCACAGCAAAACTTGGCAAGCGGCCTTGTATAATCACCCTTACCAAATCTACAGCAAGTGTATGGATGAACTAGGCAATGCAACGCAAACCGCCCATGTCTTTACGTTTACCACCACAGATGTAGACGACGGTGATGAATGTCTTGTTGACGGAGGAACTGACGGTGGAACCGATGGCGGCACAGGCGGTGGAACGGGAGGCTCACAACAAGACTTATTACCCGGTTTAAACACTAATGACGTGGTGAAAACTCTATACACCAACGTGAATCAAACCCTTGCCATAACTTTGGGCAACTTAAACGATGCCAGTGGCCTTGCCATAGAATACTCGGTCACTGGCAATGAAGCCTGTGACAATTCGGTTGCCAATAATATGTGTCTGTTCGCCAGCAGCGATACCGGCACTCAATTATTAACCGTTAATTACAGTCTAAATGGTAGCAGTGAAAATCATAAAATTATTGTGGTCACACAGCCTGCCAGTACCCAAGGCCAAAGCTTGTTTGTACAAAACAAAAATGTCATTAATCCTGTGTATACGGAACTGCCTCCTGCTGTAGGCGAGTTTCATATAGACCCCACCACAGGGGCTAAAATAAAACGCTTAACCAATACCGCCATGATTGAAAGCAACGACGCCCTCATAGTTTACTCGCGCTATTCGCCAGAAAACTCCAGCGGCCAATACATATTGGTATTTGGGAGTAATTCCACTTCCAGTTGGGTCATGGATCGTGAGAGCGGTGACATCATTGCCCAATTAGAAAATGGCTCAGGTGCCAGCATTGGGGAAAACCAAGAGGTACGTTGGGACACATCGGGTCGCCACCCTAATCGTGTTTATTATGTGCAAGGCATGCAGTTTCACATGATTGATGACATTACCAATCAAGAAGCCTCACGCGAACTCATTAAAGACTTTAGCGAGCAATTTCCTAACGCGAATAAAATTTACAATGATGTAGAAGGTGATTCTTCCAACGACAGCGATCACTGGGCGTGGATGGCCGTGCATTACGGTGAGAACTTCAACAACATGCAAACCTACTTGGTGGATGCCTTTATTCATTACCAAGTATCCACCGACACCACTCATAGTCTTACTCCACAGGATTTGGCTGGTTCACCACTAGACTTAGAAAAAGACAACGTCTTTTTTAAATTCCGTCCCAACATGATCGAGATGTCACCTTTGGGAACCGGTGTGGTGATTCATATGGGCCGCAAATGGACCGATGCCGACCATCAATCTTCATTAGGGTATGTGGGCACTTGGTTTGATGGCCCACACTTATGGCCCGTGGACTTTGATTACCAAGCACAAACTCCAGTAAAAATTTCCATTGGCGAAACCCATTCCGGTTGGTCATTTGATATGAACGAACAAGAAATGTTTATCAGCCAAAATAATCGCACTGACCGCCTTGATGCAATTAATGTAAACGGTACAAACGCCGGTTATGACAACCGCATAGAAGTGGCCAGTCATAGCGACCTTGGTTGGGCCATGAGTTTTCATTATGGAAAAATGCCACAAAGCAAACCCGGCTGGATTTTCATGAATACCTATTCAAAAGATGACAGCCTGTGGGGGGCTAATCAATTCATGATGATTCAGATTAAACCTGAAGAGGAAGACCCCATTATTTGGCGCATCTCTCCAGCTTACAATGTTTATAACGGTGATTATCGCGATGAAGCACCAGCGGCCATTAATTTATCGGGTAACCGAATTTACTGGTCGTCTAACTGGGGGGGGCAATTAGACCACCGAGAGGTGTTCATGATGGAACTGCCTGATGATTGGAATGACACCCTGTTAAATCAATAAGCTTTCAAACTGAAAGAAAGCTGGCACTAACTTGGCGAAGACAGAGTTCACTTGTCTTCACCTTTTACTGACCTTAAACCTTTATCTAATACCTGCAATACCAACATGGTTGAGCTAAATATCTATAGCTGAGACCCCAGTGCCTATATGTCCATCTCATAATTGCTTAACTGAACTATGCTTAACGAAGTTTGAACTTGTTCGTTATATAAAGGTGGCTTCATGACCATTCGTAATAAATTTCTGCTGGCTTCCCTGGCCGGTGTTTTGCTGCCCATTATTATCATTGCCTTTTTAAGCATTACCCGCGCTCGTACTACCGCGCTAGAGTCATTTACCAATATGAGCCAAGGGCAAATAGAGCAGGTGAATCAAACCTTTAGCTTGTATCTAAACGGTTTAGCCGAAGATGCAAAATACATGGCCACTTTGCCCGCTATTACCAATATTGATGACTCCATCATGACTTACATGGGCAAGCCCATCGCCAAAATGACGCCCATGGAAAACAGTGAAATTGAAAAACAAGCTTTCATGGTAATGAAGGACTTTGGAGAAACACATCCAGATTTGGCTTATGTGTATTTAGGCACCAGCACTGGGGGTTATTTACAGTGGCCCACTGGAGACAGCAGCCAGGATTTTGATTCCCGTGTGCGCCCTTGGTATACCAACTCAATCAATGAACGTGATGTGGTTAGGGTGCCCGCTTATGGTGATACGTCAGGGGTGCCCTATGTGGATTACCTCAAACGCTTTGAAGGGAAAAACGGCGTGTTTGGCGTAGTAGGGGTAGATGTTACTCTCACCAAGCTCACCGAAATGGTCAGAAATGTAGTATTTGGTGAAACCGGTTATGTGATGCTAATTGAAGACACTGGCAACGTATTAGCCGACCCTTCAAACCCTGAAAATAATTTCAAATACCTCAATACTCTTGAAGAGCAATACCCAGGATTAAGTGAATTCAAACCCGGGCTTCACGCATTAGAAACCCCCAGTGGCAAATGGTATGTAAATGTATTTGTTTCACCGCAATTAGGCTGGCGCTTTATTGGGTTAGTCCCCACAAGCGAGGTGTATTACCAAGCCAATGTTTTAACCTACGAGATTCTATTGGGCAGTGTATTGCTGGCAGGTTTATTTACTTTGCTGGCTTGGCTATTAGTAAAACGCATTACCATTCCCATGGGGACCATGACCAAAGATATGGTGGCGTTATCGAGCGGCGATGGGGATTTAACCAAACGCTTGCCCGATAAAAGTAAAGATGAAACCGGCGTCATGGCCCATTCGTTTAACCAATTCATTAGCACCATCAGTGACTTAGTGATCGCTGTAAAAGAAAAAGGCGCTAACATAGACAATATTTCCTCTGAAGTGCTGAGTGTTTCCCAACAGGTGAAAACCGTCGCCAGTAATCAATCAGAATCCATCGATCAAGTATCTGTGGCCTTTAATGAAATGGTGGCCACCTCCAACGAAGTGGCCACTAATTGCTCCCAAGCCGCCAACGCCGCCGATGACAGTCAGGAGCAAGTGGTGAATGGGCGCAACAACATAACCGAAACCGTAAACTTGGTTCAAAATTTACAAGAAGTATTGAGCGACTGTAATCACGCCATGGAATCTCTCACTGAAGAATCCAGTAACATCACATCCATTTTAGATACCATTAAAGGCATCGCTGAACAAACTAACCTGCTCGCGTTAAATGCTGCCATTGAAGCAGCACGTGCTGGTGAACAAGGGCGAGGCTTTGCTGTGGTGGCAGATGAAGTGCGCACATTGGCACAAAAAACCGCTGAATCCACCGGTGAAATTGACCAGTTATTATCGGGCCTTCAAAAAAGTACGCAAGATGTATCCAATAAAATTTCAGGCAGCATTACCCATTCTGAAAAAACCGTATTGGCCACTCAACAAACTCAGGCTGTGTTTGAGTCCATAGAGCAATCGGTATCTACCATTCGTAACATGACCACACAAATTGCCACCGCCGCTGAACAACAAACCTCGGTGGCGGAAGACATCAATCGTAACGTTGTGTCTATTCATACCGATGCCATTACGGCGCAAGAAAGCTCTGAAAAGGTAGAAGAAAACTCCGCCCAACTGAGCCAGTTGTCGGCAGAGCTATCTGGCCTTATGGGGCGGTTTAAAACCTAAGAGGTTTCATTAATAATTTTCAATAACGAAACTAAAATATCAAAGGCGGAGCATTAAAGACAATGGGGCATCGCCATGCTGAAGACCTATATGGCAGATTTCATAAAAAAATATATTTTATGCACTGTAATGAATATAGGTTTACTGACCCTAGCGGTATTCTCACCTGCCTATGGAGCTAGTATTACCCTACACGTTCCTATTTTAACCGACAGTCCAAAGCTTTATCTTTATTTCCATGAGTTGTTAAAACGTTCAATTACTGATATTGGACACACAGCTAAGCTAGTTACCCAAGAATTGCCTCATCTTCGCATTAAGTATTATTTAGACAGTGGCCGTATATCCATATTCTGGATGGTGGAATCCTCTGCTAGGAATGAACAATACACCCCCATTAAAATGGGGTTAACCAATGGCTTAATTGGTAAAAGAATATTGTTAATTCGCTCGGGTAATCAATACAAATTTAATAATACAAAAACACTTGAGGATTTTCGAAAACTAAATTTACTGGGCGGCATAGGACACAATTGGTTTGATGTAGAAGTTTGGAAGATGAATCAATTGGGCTATATCGAACAGCATGGCAATTGGCGGGCTATTTTTAATCAAGTTGCTGCAGGCAGAGACTATGACTACTTCTCTAGGGGTATTAATGAAATAGTCAATGAAGCCCCCCAATATCCGGGCCTGTCTATAGAGAAAAACCTAGTATTTATTTACAATCGTGATTTTCGTTTTTATTTAAGTAAACACGGTGAGCAAGCAGGTAAAAAATATAAAGACATTATAGAAAAGGCCCTAGAGCAGGCCAAGAAAAGTGGCTTAATCGATAAGCTTGTAAATAAATACTGGGGGGAAAATATCGAAAAATTAGACTTTAAAAATAGAACAAAATTGTACTTAAAAACTCCAAATTGATTTTTAACTTCTAAGATTCAACCCATATATTTATGGGCTGAATTTAGGTTACGTAATTAGAAAGTAAAGACGTTTATTATTTATATATTACACCCAAACGATCTAGCTCACTGCCTGCGCCACCATAAAAGCCCACCACTTCCACACCGCTAACCACCACACTGCAAGTGCCAGATCCTGAATTTCCACCAGATAAGCTATTGCCATAATTGGTGTCTAGTTTCACGTAATGTACAGTGTCGGAGTTGTAATTAGAGGTATAGCTTGCGCAAATTTCAACTTGGCTAATGAATTCACCACTGGCTAAATTTAGGCTGTATGCATTACCACCACCGCCGCCGTGATTAACGCTGTCACCGTTAGCGTAACTCACACCAATGGCATCGATACGAGAACCGGCGCGAATATTTACCGTTGCAATACTTTGCTCACCACTGGTTTGATAAGCGTTGGTATCATCAAAGCTGCCACCACCGCTACCGCCCAATGTAGCAGAATACCCTAACCCTTGAGTGCCCATTACTTGCACTTCGGCAAGGCTTAAATAATTATTGGTACTTTGCTGAATACGTAAATAACGTCCATGAGCTTGCACCATGACAGCGCTTTCGCTGGGCATTTCTCCTTGGTAATAATCACTCCAACTGGCCTGCGCCAGTGCACTATCTAAATCATCTCCGCTAAACGGCGTATCCGATATCATCACCCAAAAATTTTGCAAACGAGAAGTGCAGCAATCGGTACGGTTATAAAGCTTTACACTGTTAATATAAGCGTAAGAACTTAAATCTACTTGCCACCAATCTTGCGATTGAGAGTTGGTGTGCGTCACCGAACCATTGTTATAGGTGCCATCTGTATTGCCATCAATGGCACGGGATGCATCGCCGCTCCAGCCAGTGCTTTTTTGGGAGGCCACGCCATTAGCGGTAAGGTTCACATATTCTACATTGGCCACCCAGTTGCCTTCTTCGGCTAGATCGGAATAAAACATCCAAGCGGAATTTACCCCCGCATTTACTTTTGCAGTGAGTAGTTTCTGGTTTTCAAGGTAGTTAGTGGGCACCGAAAAAGTATATTGGCCATTGGTTTCGTCACTACAAGCATCAAAGCCTTCATTCCAAGCACCCGCGGTATCGGTAATGTACCAATCGCCATTTTCGTTTTCACAAGAAAAGTTTAACGTGCTGGCACAGTTACCATCGTTGAAACGACCGTCGCTGCGTTGCATGGCGCAATCTTCATTACCACCTGAGTCATTGGGTTCATTGTCATTCCAGCTCCAAATTGCACCGCTAATTCTGTCGGTGTCTCCATAACCCAGCATATCCAAACCAATAAAGTTAGCACCGCAGGCATACATAGCATGCATATCATCGGCCTCTATATTTTCATCGCTGTCTGACGCGCCCCAGATATACGACATGCCAGTGCGGTCTTCAAAATACCTTAACCATTGATCATCGCTTGAGGTTTCACAAATGCCCACCCGCGCTTCTTCCACATTCGCGCCGTTCCAACCACTGCCACCAAAGGCAATACTTTGCCATTCAGAACTGGCAGAACAAACATCCCCTGCTCCCCACAAAATGACTTGCTTGCCGCTATTAAGAATATCTTGCTTGGAAACATCCATGGGCATGCCTTCACAGCCACTATTGCCCGTGGGGCGATAAACATAATCACCTATGGTTTCTTCAATGAAGCTTATGGCATGATCGTAATCACCATCCATATGGTCCTCAAGATAAATGAAAATCACATCTTCAGAGTTGCCTTTCAACCATAATTCTATTTCGGCTAAACCTTCAATAAAGGAACGATCGTACGTTGAGCAGCCGGTATGGTTACTTTGGCCATGACACAACATTAATTCGCTATCCCACTCCCATATCCAAAAGCTGTTGGCCTTGGTAAATTTATGCACGTCTATTTCCAGCGCCACCATGCCCGCATCAAGCTGATCGTATAACGACATTTTATGATTGGGATCTAAATAAGAGAAAGCGGTGGAATACTCTTTGGCATTGTAAGAATTATGGGTGCCCACAAATAAGGCATTGCCCAGTAATTCTTGGTTGTCTATTTTGTTTTGAAGTCTTAATGCTTTAATACGCCAATCATTGGTATTCAGCCCGTAATCGTAATTATTCACGGTGGCTTGAACGGCATTGCCCACAATTAGAGACACCGTTTGAATGCCAGATTCCCCATAACTAATGGCCGTACCGGCGGCATCGCGTACGTCCCCGTAAAAATCTTCTACCGTGTTCCAAGCCCCCTCGGTCCAATCTACAGAGTCTTCCCAAGCACCCGACACCCAGCTAACACTGTCGGAAGCGGCGCCACCTAACCAACTAACCGTATCGCTGGCGGCCCCTCCAACCCAATCGGTTACATCATCCCAGGCATCACTAAACCAACCCGCATGGGCAGGCCCTGAAAGAGTCATGGCGGACACCATGGCGGCGGCAAGTATTTTTTTTCTCATGAGAAGTGCTCTTATTTATTATTGTTTGAAAGCAAGTGAAACAAAAAGCGTTTATCAATTCAGCTTGAGTAGCCTTTTCAGTATAGCCATAAGGGATAAATTGCTCATACACAATTCATGTCAAAATACATCTATCAAGGACACTTCATGTTATTGGCTAATGCTTAGAATTATCGTTGAAAAACGAATATTTAAAAATAAAGAAATTAGAAAACATTTTTAAAAAATGAAATGAAAAAAATAACAAGCCCATGAAATATTATTGTTTAAAATCAGGCATTTAATGTGATTACTCTATTTTAAAATTAGCTAAAATCAATTCACAACCACCATGTGAAACACCAAAAAAGGCACTACTACAAGTTTGATTAAAATTAAATGTTTTAATTGGCCTAGTGCCAAGCTAGATTAGCAACCCAGCCAATCGGTTTACTGTGTAAAGGATTTCTAATAATGGATTACTTTCTCTGCACGACTCCAAGCGTGTCGCGCAATACCAATCATGCCTGCTTGAAGTCTCGCCCTCGGAAATCGCTCCTTTCATTTGGCATAATTAATTCCCTTTAGAAAATTTGAAAGCCACTTGCCGTGAAGTAGGCAAAAGATCTAAGCCCTCCACTAAAACAATTACTTCATTTCATTAAGCCTTTATTCCCAAGGAATCCTTGTGTGACGATAATAGCACCATAGAGCCAACCCTCGGTCCGGATATTATATTTTTAATTTTTCTCAACATATTGCTTTATATCCACCAGATCTTTCTGAAGTTCTTTCTCAATTGATCCTTTAATAATGAAGCTCATGAGAGTTGAAATAATCTTGGCTATCAATGATGATGCCTCACCGGAAAAAGACATGGTCAATATGGTATTTGCACCTGAGTCCACCAATGACAATCGCGAAATATAGACCGAGCCATGACTTTCAGCACGGGTAGAGTAGTATTCGTTTTCAAGTGAATCAGTTACCCACATTATCTCTGTTGCTTCTTTACCAAACATTTTCCGTGTTTCTTGCCACTTGAAGCCTAGGAAACCGACTTGGGGCTTCTCTAATACATCAATTGCGATAATGCTTGAGATCATTTTGGCAGAATCCTCTATATCAGTAATCGCTTTCCAAACATTCTCTTTAGGCTTTAATATTTCTATGCTTGTTGAAACTTCCATGGCTAATATTCCCATTTGGGTGAAGATGAATACCTGACAACAATTACGGCAAGAACATAAAAAGGAAGGGAAATTGAGCAGCTTAACATCCGAAATACACAAATTAATGGTACGTACTTTCAGTGAGCTAAACAGCCCTTTTTTTCTTCAATATTTTTTCTCTATACATAAGCTCATCGGTTTGCTCTAAAATTTTCTGTAAATCCAACGACTGAAATACGCTGTATTCTTTATAACCCATGGAAAATCCAGGATTAAACGCAGTTAATTCAGCGGGTAAATATTGATAAAAAGATTCATGTAAACGCTTTAATAATGTGGCTTTATCATAACCGTGATTTTGCAGCATAATTGCCAAAAACTCATCTCCTCCCACTCGGCATAATAAGTCTTCATCACGCAAGGTTTTACTTAAAATCGTAGCAAAGTGCTTAATGTATAAATCTCCCATTAAATGGCCATGGCGATCATTAACACTTTTCAAATTGTCTAAATCAAAATAAGCGGCAGAGACATTCAGCTCTTGACGCTTAGCCAGCGTCATTTTTTCTTCAAATAAGATATTCAACCCTCGGCGGTTATACAAACCTGTGCTTTCATCTTTAATGCTGATATCACTGAGTAACTGAATCTGCTGTAACGATAATAAGTCAGCTTCTATGACCAGCTTCAGCTGGTTCATTAGCTCAATGAAATCTTGCGAATAATCACTGGGGCTTCGCGCTAGAGTACAAAGCGTGCCAAATACACTGCCGTCGGGCCAACATAACGGCACCCCTAAATACGAGCAATAGCCATTCACAATAAAGTCTGGATTGTTATGCCATTGATCATCATTCTGGGAATCGGGTACATACAGGGATTTATTAGTTGAAATTACTTTTTGGCAATAAATATGAATGTCTTTATTCACCAAATTGCCAGCCTGATAACTATCATCGCGACTGCTGCTGGCCACAATGGCTTCAATGCCATTATTGCTGGCCTGCATCAACCATGCCCCAGAGGAATGGTAAATTCGAGCAATCAAATCCACCAGCTTTTGCCACTTTTCTAACGAGATTCCTTCGGGTAGCTTTTCTAGAAAAGAAACATGAGAAATGTTTTGGGTGTCCATAACAAACTGATCATGAAGAATAGGTATTAAAAGTATAGCTCACACTTTTTTGTTAATGGTGTCATTTGGGCTTATCTATGGCGAAACCTAATTAAATCAAGAACGTTTAGTTATAAATTATCACAAAAACTAAATCGTCAGTGATTAACTTGTCCACATTCAACCATTTAATGTCCAGATATGACATGTTCGTTTTTTCACGTTTGCTTCAATGGATGGGCTTTTAATCCAAAACAAATAAATAATATGATGGTGATCACGTGGCAAAACTAACCCGCTGGCTAGCCAGTACTGTATTAATATCTATATCATCTATAGCTCCCACTCAGGCAGGCTTATTAGATTGGCTTTTCCCCAAATCCACCTACGCACAAACCCAACACCCTATTGTGATGGTACCCGGTGCTTTTGCGTTTGATAATACGCTAGGTCTGATAGATTACTGGCATGGCATCACAGAGGAACTTCGTGACGAAGGGGCGCAAGTGTACGTGGTAAACCTAAGCTCATTGGCTCTCCATGAGGTTCGCGGGACTGAACTTTTGAGTGATGTGGAAGAAATTATTGCTATAACCGGTGCACAAAAAGTAAACCTAATGGCACATAGTCAAGGGGCCAGTGCTTCTCGTTATGTGGCAAAGCACCGTCCTGATTTAATTGCCTCTATTAGCTGCAGTAACTGCATGAATGAAGGCACTCATTTTGCTGGCAATTTTTCTGAATTTATTCAAAGTAATTCATTATTGAATTTACTCACTGTCACTTTGATGGATACTTTATTTAATTTTATTGAAGCCGGTTCCACTTACCCAAGCGATGGTGATTTCAACAGCGATTATCGTGGCACTCAAAGCTCTGAAGCCTTATTAGTCGCAGCAAGTCTTGAGGATTATGACCGCTTTAATGCCGAATATCCTGCCGGTATGCCAGCCGTAGATTGCAGCCAAATTAATAACGGCATTGCTGGTCACACCGGTGGCGGTCAAGAGTTAGTAAACGGTGTACGTTATTTCTCATGGGGTGGTAACGCCACCGTAACAAACCTTTTAGACCCTTTGGATATTACTCTTATTCCTATTGTAGGGGCTTTCATGCCTGAAGGTGTCATTTGGGATGGCCTAGTACCCGGTTGCGGCCAAGCACTAGGTACGTTATTACGGGATGACTATCCCACCAATCATTATGATGCCATTAACCAAACCGCGGGCATCACAAGGTTGTTTGTTGATGTGCCTTCTATCTTTGTGACACAGGCTAACCGCCTTAAAAATATCGGGCTTTAACCGGTTTTACAAGGCAGCGAAAGCTGCCCTGTAAGCTGTAATAATATTAAATAAAATCAAGACAATGACTCATGAATAGAAACTCTATTGCAGCTATGATTTTTGCCAGCCTATTTTTTTGTATTCTGGCTGTACTCAATCATTTTACCGCCACTGATTTACAAGCTAATCAAGAAGTCACTATTAACGATTTTGAAAAAGCAAAAGGAATAGCGCCACATATCATTATAGAAAATGTATCTGAAAACACACCTCAATCTACAGTTATACAAAATAATGAAGCGATAGTCGCCGCTTACAAAAAATTTTTGCTTACTCCCCCAAGTTACCTTAAAAACACTGACATACGAGGAGGATTTTATTTAAATGAACAGAAAGATTTAATTATTACTCCTAGTATTAAGAAGCGCTTCGATTACTTTTTCTTAATGACCAACCACATTCCCTTGCCCGATATAATCAAAATCATTCAAGGGCACTTATATAATGAACTAACTGAACCGGCTTTAAGTACTGCTAATGATCTTCTGATTGATTATGTGGATTATTTTAAACAGTACAACGCTCTATTAGAAAGCCATAGCCCGAAAGATAACCATAATGTTTACCAGCTCGCTGAATACATATCTCAGTTACGCACCGACATACTAGGAGAACAAGTAAGCGAGATTTTTTTTGAAAAATCTCAAGCGTTACGAAACCAATCATTAAATAGGCTAGCCACAGAGAATAATTTGCATCAATTCTCCACAACAACCGAATTACCCGAAGACTTAAAAATAAATCAGCAAGCCACGTTAAGCTATTCACGCTCTAAACAAACAATTAATAAGGCGCTTAAGGAAGGGGCTAGCAACGTAGAATTACAAGTTTTACGTACACAGCTATACTCGGCTGAGGCCGCATTACGTTTGCAAAAATTAGATACCCAAAGGGCTCAATGGAATCAGCACTTAGTAAACTATCAGTCACTTAATCAGCAACTTATACAAACCAATATGAGCCCTCAACAAATTTCTTTACAACTCAATGCCACTTTTAGCCAAAACCATGGCTTAACTGAATTACAAATTAGTCAATTAGCCGCGCAAGCTTCCATGAGCAGTATTAAAAAATAGTCACACTTCAAACTGGACAGTTTGCGTCTATTTTTTTAAAAAGGCTTTTTATCCTTAAATGACACTTGCTAGAGCTTATACTCTAATACTAGAATTCGCGCCTAAATGGATATGGCTTCAAACCTGAAGCTCTTGGTAAAATTGGAAGCAGTAGGTTTTTTTTCATGACCATCAACATTGACCAAGCAATCATTCCGTTAAGCCACATAAATAATTATTTTAATATACGAAAATCCATTGTGGCTTCCCACGAGCTTTCACAAAGTCCTTTTAACCAAGCTCCTGCTTGGATTTGCAGCCCAAATATATTAGAAATTGCTCAAGGCGTAGAACCCGATAGCATATATCAACACGTGGGCATCGATATTAGCCAACCCTATGACGACACTCTTATTTCCACACGCCAATGCATGCAATTAGTACGTTGGACACAACAAGTGATACCCATCAAACATTTAGGCTTGGCCTTAGGGAAACTCATGACTCTTTCACATCATGGTCAAGCAGGCATTGCAGTGATGACACAAGATACTCTAGAAAAAGCCATGAAAATGGCTTGCCAGTTTGGCGAGTTGTTATTCCCTGCTCTTAAATACCGTTATAAAAAAAATCAACAACATTGCAGCATTGAATTTGCCCAGAATTGCAATATCGAAGACCTTCATCAATTCTTTGTAGAAATTAAAATCACCAGTTATTACCATATTTTCAAACACCTATGCGGCCCAGATAAAGAAGCGGCTTTTGTACGGTTTTCTTTTTCACAGCCCAGTTACAGTCATCTTTATAAAAACTATTTTAAGTGCCCCATTGAATTCAATGCCGATGTTTCAGAATTAGCTATTCCTACTGAATACAGTAATCAAGTTTTATCGTTGGCCAATCGCTTCATGGCCAGCAACGCACAAAAAAATGTATTTGATAGCGTGCCAGTGAGTGGTTTAAACATGCTGCCCATTAAACTGCGTAAAATAATCCTGCACAGTAATGGTGTTTTCCCTTCATTAGAGTCAGCCGCCGAGACCCTTGGCATGAGCGGGCGAACGTTAAGAAGGCGCTTATCTGATGAAGGCAGCAGCTACCAAGCGGTGTTAAATGAAGTGCGCACCCAGCTAGCAAAGGAGCTGCTAGGCGATGCTGAAAAAAATATAACCGATATTGCATTTCTTTTAGGCTTCGGCGATACCTCGGCTTTTACCAAAGCCTTTAAAAAGTGGACGAAAATGAGTCCATCAGAATTTAAAAAAAGTAATAGACCAACTGAAATAAAATCACTGCTCTAAATGGCTATTAAGGCGCTACATACGAATCCCCTAAAATACTGTTAAGTTTTCCAGAGGATGAAAGGGCCTTTAAGTTTTGATTAAATTGATCAAGGAAACCTGCTGGTACCCCACGACACACCAAGGCATCGTTATGTATCGCCGTAGGCTGATCTTTTGTATGGGGGAATTCCCCCTTGCCCATACCGCTTAATGCCAAATAAGCATCGGGCACATAGGCCACCATGGCATCAATACGACCCGTCTCTAGTTTCTTAATATTTTGCTCTAGGCTATTGGCTTCGCTGGCTTTTAAATTGGCTGCATCAAATGAATTACCGTAAATCATGCCACGGCGAACCCCTACCTTTTTGCCTTTTAAATCGGCATAACTGGTAAAGGGTCTTTTTCCTGGCGCACTAAAAATATACACCTTGGCCACATTCATGGGCTCACTGACACTCACATCGCCGCCAAAATCATAAAATTCTGGGTTTTTATTGGCAGGGCTGAAACAACAATTTTGACAACTTTTAAACTCAGCCTCGGCTCTGGCAGGGGGCAATACTTTTAACGCCCCCAAGCCCTTACTTACCAAGGTTTGATTGACAATAACATCGTAAACCCCTTTGCCATCCTGTTGATGCAAACCGGGGATATCGGTACCAATTATGGTCACTTCAGCACACAGTACGCTGCTAAATAACGCTAAATAGCACGCCCCTAGGTAACTTGCTTTCATGTTCTCACCTTAATTTATTAATAGTCAATTAAAGCCTAGGTGGTGCTTAAGGGCTGTCAAATTCTGCCCCCACTAATGAGAGTATGAATACTAATACCTTAAGTATTCACACAGTGAATACAGCTATCACCAGTTATGATTTCAAGCTGCTCTGTTTCGCTGCTAGTCTATGGGCCTTTGATTACCCCTTCCGTTTTCCAGACATAGTGGATCGCATCATGACTGCATTGGTAAAGTACGAAGTTCAAGGCCCTGTGGCCGTTATTACCCTTAATTCTCCCCCGGTAAATGGCTTGGGCAATGGCTTGCGCGCAGGGCTTTTAGAAGCCTATGAAACAGCCACTCAGGATAAAGCGGTTAAAGCCATGGTGATTGCCTCTTCAGCCAAGTTATTTTGTGGTGGCGCCGACATTAGTGAATTTGACAGTGACAAAGCTTTTGCCAAACCTGACTTGCCTTCTTTATTGGTGACTTTTGAAGCGTCACAAAAACCCCTAATTGCGGCCATTAACGGTGTTGCACTGGGTGGCGGCATGGAACTGACCTTGGCCTGTGATTATCGTATTGCTTTACCACAAGCCAAATTGGGACTTCCTGAGGTGAACTTGGGTATTTTACCGGGTGCCGGTGGTACTCAGCGTTTGCCACGCCTTGTTGGCGCGCAAAAAGCCACACAAATGATTACCTCTGGTGTGCCCATTGGCGCACAAGAAGCTCTAGAGTTGGGTTTACTGGATAAGATAGCCACTGGTAATAACTTCCTTGAAGAAGCCATTGCCTACGCCAATGCGCTAATTGAAAGCAATGCGCCTGTGAAAACTTGCGCCGATTTGAGTGTAGACACCTCTGATTTACCAAGCGATTTCTTTGCGGAATTCCGCAAATCCATCGCTCGTCGCACTAAAGGTTTCTTTGCCCCAGAGCGATGCATTCAAGCCGTTGAAGCTGCCATTGCCTTACCTTTAAAAGAAGGCCTTGAAAAAGAAAACCAATTGTTCCAAGAGTGCGTGGTAACCCCACAAGCTCGCGCCCAGCAACATTTGTTTTTTGCGCAGCGCGCCGCTGGTCGTATTCCTGGCCTAGATCCTAAAATGGCCATTCGCGATATTAAGAAAGTGGGCATCATTGGCGCGGGTACCATGGGTGGTGGCATCGCCATGAACTTCGCCAACGCCGGCATTGAAGTTAAATTATTAGAAATAAAAGGCGACGCGTTAGAGCGCGGCCTAAACGCCATTAAAAAGAATTACGAAATTTCTGCCAAGCGTGGCAAGTTAACGCAAGCACAAATGGATGCCAACTTGGCGCTGATTCAAGGCACCTTGTCTTACGATGACCTAGGCGATGTAGACATGGTCATCGAAGCGGTATTTGAAAATATCGACATCAAGAAAAGCGTTTTCAAACAACTGGATGCTGTGTGTAAGCCCGGTGCCATTTTAGCCACCAACACCTCTTATTTAGATGTGGATGAAATCGCCGCCCAAACTAAACGCCCAGAAGACGTGATTGGTTTGCATTTCTTTAGCCCTGCTAACGTTATGAAGCTGCTTGAAATTGTACGCGCCACTAAAACCGCCGACGATGTATTGGTTACTGTTTTAAAAACCGCACAACGCATTAAGAAAACCCCTGTGGTATCAGGCATTTGTTGGGGCTTCATTGGCAACCGCATGTTTGAACCCTATGGCCGTGAAGCCACACGTTTAGTCTTGGAAGGGGCGGCACCTGCCCAAGTAGACAAAGCCTTAACCGACTTTGGCTGGGCCATGGGTTTTTGTTCAGTGATTGATTTGGCCGGTATTGATGTGGGTTTCTTTGCCCGTGAAGGCATTCGTGATCAATTGGCTCACGACCCAAGTTACCAAGTGCTTTGTGATCAACTAAATAACATGGGGCGCTTTGGTCAAAAGACTGGCCGTGGCTTCTATATTTATGAAGGCCGAGATCGCTTAGAAGACCCTGAAGTGATTGAGATGTCTAGTAAGACCGCCCAAGAATTAAATATTACCCAGCGTGAAATTAGCGACAAAGAAATCATCGAGCGCACCATTTATTCTATGATTAACGAAGGGGCTAAAATTCTTGAAGAAGGGGTTTCTTACCGTTCAAGCGACATCGATTTGGTCTTCACTAATGGTTATGGCTTTCCCGTACATAAAGGTGGCCCCATGCAGTACGCCGATGAAGTAGGTTTAGATAATGTATTGGCCGCCATTAAAAAATACCAAAGCGAATTGGGTTCTCATGGGGACAACTGGTTTAAGCCTGCGCCACTGCTTGAGAAATTAGTTGCCGAAGGTAAATCCTTTAAAGACTACCAAACAGGTAGTTAAAAACTAATTAGCTTGCACTGGCGGCGTTAAAAATGAACTCACAATGCTCATTAATAATTATTAACTCCGCTTGTTCGTTAATTTTTACCTTGCCAGGTCAGCGCCATAAACGTTTTTAATCAACCTGAAGCTAAATAATTTACGCATTAAGTGAAAGCAAACTCGATAACAACAAGCCGTGATTTTCGCGGCTTGTTTGTAAAGAAGGAATACAAAAATGAAAGAAGCCGTCATCGTATCCACCGCTCGTACTCCCATTGGCAAAGCCTTTCGCGGTGCCTTTAACAATATTAAATCACCGACCTTTCTTGGCCATGCCATGCACCACGCCGTTAAACGTGCCGGTATTGATGTTGCCGAAATTGATGACGTTATAGCCGGTGCGGTACTAACTGCCGGTACAGCTGGGACTAACATTGCTCGCACCTCTGCTTTAGCCGGTGGCTTGGGTTACAGCGCGGCAGGTCAAACTATTGATCGCCAATGTGCCTCTGGTTTAATGGCCATTGCCACTGCTGCCAAACAAATTATTGTAGACGGCATGAATGTGGTGGTAGCCGGTGGCCAAGAAAACGTATCGGCTGTTCAGCAACAGTATTTTGAATGGGCCAAAGCCGAAGAAGACAGCAATGTTATTAAGAATGCTGAATTTGCTTACATGCCCATGTTGTTAACCGCCGAAAATGTTGCCAATAAATTTAACATTAGCCGCGAAGCGCAAGACGAATACGCGTTAAGTTCACAACAAAGAACCGCCGCCGCCCAACAAGCCGGTAAGTTTGACGATGAAATCGTGCCGTTAACCGCCACTAAAAAAGTGGTGAATCGTGAAACGAAAGAAGTCACTTACCAAGAAGTAACCCTCAGCAAAGATGAAGGCAACCGCCCTTCTACTACCTTAGAGAGTTTGCAGTCTTTAAATACCATTGTAGAAGGTGGCAGCATCACTGCCGGCAATGCCAGCCAATTGTCTGATGGGGCTTCGGCCTGTGTGGTAATGGAGCGTAAGCTTGCCGAACAACGTGGCCTGCCTGTGTTGGGTATTTACCGTGGCATGGCCGTTGCCGGTAACGCCCCAGAAGAAATGGGTATAGGCCCGGTATTAGCCGTGCCCAAACTGCTTAAACAGCATGGTTTATCGGTTAACGATATTGGTTTATGGGAATTAAACGAAGCGTTTGCATGCCAAGCTATTTATTGTCGCGATGAACTGGGCATAGACCCTGATATATTTAACGTGAACGGCGGCGGCATTTCCATTGGTCACCCATACGGCATGACCGGTGCTCGTTTAGTGAGCCATGCGCTTATTGAAGGCAAGCGTCGCGGTGTTAAGTATGTTGTTGTCACTATGTGTGTGGGCGGTGGCATGGGTGCAGCAGGGTTGTTTGAAGTCGCCTAGACAGACACTTTAAAAACTAGTTTGCTCGCTCTGCCAGCGTTAAAAATAGACTCAAATTGCTCATTTATAATTATAAATTCCGCATTTTTGTCTATTGTTGCCTTGCCAGTCCTTCGCCACCTAGGTTTTTAAACTATCTATGAACTATTAATTACATGCCAGCTGTTGATGTTTGCTCATCCAGCTGGCATTTTTATTTCTTTTTTAGTCATCTTCAGGATAAATATTTATGAGCCAAGATTTATTTTCTCTTAAAGGTAAAATCGCCTTAGTCACGGGCGCGTCCAGTGGCATAGGTGCTTGCATCGCATTGGGTTTGGCCAAAGCCGGGGCCCGTGTGGTGGTGGCCGCCCGTCGTAAAGACCGCTTACAAGATTTAGTGAGCGACATAGAAAAGCAAGACGGCCAAGCCTTAGCTGTGCAAATGGATGTGCGTGATAAAGACAGCATTCGTGCTGCATTCGATTTGGCCGAGCAAACCTTTGGCACAGTCGATGTTTTAGTGAACAACGCAGGGGTAGCCGATGCTAAAAACTTTACGAAGGTGGATGACGAATCGTTAGATTTTGTAATGGGCACCAATTTTAACGGCGTATGGAACGTGGCACAGGAAACCGCTAAACGTTTAATAGCCGCCAAGAAACCTGGCAGCATCATAAATATTGCCTCGGTATTAGGTTTAGTGGTGGCACCTGGTCAAACCGCTTACTGTGCCTCTAAAGGTGCCGTGATTCAGCTTACCCGCTCCATGGCACTGGATTTAATGAAAAATAAAATTCGTGTTAATGCCATTGCGCCGGGTTGGTTTAAAACAGAAATGAACGAAGAATATTTTGATTCACCCGCTGGCCTTGATTACATCAGCCGTATGCCAGCGAGACGACTAGGACAAGTGCAAGAATTACTGGGGCCTATTGTGATGTTAGCTGGTGAGGCTGGGTCTTTTGTTAATGGCAGTGTTATTAGTGTGGATGGGGCAATTTCGGCAACGACGATTCATTGATACTAAAATTATAGGGTATAAAAAAGGCTCATAATTGAGCCTTTTAATATTTTTTAACCTTTAATACTTGCCAAATTATTCTTGTTCTTTAGATAGCTTAAAATTAAATTCGCTGCCTCCATCTACGTATGATGGGCAACCACCATCAAAAATCGAATAACTGGCATCGATATTTATTGCTATATCATTATAGTCATCGGCACTTATAGTAAATTGATAATTCCCTTCACCTGTTAAAAAAGCACAAGGCAAAGTACAAAATAAGGAATCTAATTCGTAGTCAATATAAATGTTCGTGGCAAACTGGTTATGATCTTCTTGAAAAATGACAGTTTCGTCTTCATAGACTAAATTACTGATTTGAACCTGCAGAATATTTTCTTCATTAACAGAATCAGATACGCTCTGTAATTTAATAACAGGCTCCCTCTCAATTTGAACACATGGTCCTGCTGGCACCTCTTTATTTACATTTTCATCATCTGTATCTATATCAAGCTCACAAGCAGATAAAAATAGTAGCAGCAGAACCCCAATAAATAAATTTTTCAATTAATGACTCTTCTATATTATTGAGTAGTGATTATGTGACTCGCCAAAAGACAGCTATTTTCTACTCTTCATGACAATTAATATATTAGTGTGAATATTTCACACATGCAAGTACTATCAATCCTCTTGGCACATTAGCTATCCCTTAAGACAGAATTAGATTAGAACCCTGAAGCATTGGTAGCAGCCATCGATCATTACTGTAATTTTTCATAGGCCTAAATATCGCAAAGCAGAAAAAGGGTGAGCATTTGACGCTTTTAGGTTGAGAAAACAATCCCTATTGGTTATTTTGAAATATTTCACCCTATGAAACCTTCCCCATAAATTAAAATTAAAGAGCTAAAACTGAGGAATTTCCCTCAGCTTCAATTGAAAAATGAAAGATATGGCACTTTTAGAGCAAATTAATCTTTATAAAAGCATGACTCTTGAAATTCTCCTTGCTAAGATGCAAGCATTACTTTGGTAGATCAACACGCAAGTCACTGCCATGTACCTATCGCTATGGGTGCGTGGTTGAGTTATTCCATGCACCTTTAACAAGAGTGCATGACATGACAAAATCTATTCCCTTAATATTATTCTCTTTTCTTTTTCCCCACTTTTTTAATATTTTTTATAAATTATTTAGCCAGTTTAATTCTGCGTGCACCATCTTTAACCTTGCGTCTCAATTTCACAACCAAAAACGCTCTTTTAAAGGGCGTATTCGGCAGCAACAATTTTTTTATAGACCCCCCCTTCCTTTAAACACAAATGTACATTGCTTTTTTACAACCATTTCATTTATAGCTAATTCATTTAGAACCAATTCAAATACCTTGTATGGAGGCCAGCTCTTTATTTAATCCATAAAATAATATTTTAATTATTTAGAAAGTAGGAAACATGAAATTAATCAATATTTTCATACTAAAAAACATCTGGTTTATTTTTAATAAACCCTAAAAAATAAACACAACTCAATTTTGTATATATCTCGGAATAACAATATAAACGGAGCAACAATATGAGTACTAACAGCCAGCCGGCTTCCGGCAAGAACGAATTAATCTACGGGCTTAATGATCGCCCTGCACCACTCAAGGCTTTATTTGCAGCCTTCCAACATATATTGGCCAGTTTTGTGGGCATCATCACCCCGGCGCTAATCATTGGCGGAGTATTAGGTTTAGGTGAACACCTGCCTTACCTAATTAGTATGTCGTTAATGGTATCGGGCGTGGGCACCTTTATTCAGGCTAAAAAAGTGGGGCCCATTGGCTCTGGCTTATTGTGTGTGCAAGGCACCAGCTTTGCATTTTTAAGTGCCATTTTAGCAGCCGGTTTTTTAGTAAAAAGCCGAGGTGGCAGCTCCGAGGATATTTTAGCCATGATCTTTGGCGTGTGTTTAGCCTCTGCTTTCATTGAAATAGTATTAAGCCGTTTCATGCACAAGCTAGGGCGCATTATTACCCCAGTGGTAACTGGTATCGTTATTACCACAATCGGTTTATCGCTTATTAAAGTGGGCATGACGGATTTAGCAGGAGGCTTTAATACTGAAGACAAAGGCGCACTTAATTATTTAGCGGTGGGCGGCATTACACTGGGTACCATTATTTTTCTAAATCGCTTTAGTAATCAAACCTTACGTCTTTCGGCCATTATGATTGGCATGGTGGTGGGTTATATAAGTGCGGCATTGATGGGCATGGTTAATTATGACATTGCCGACGTAGCCATCATGACCATTCCTACCCCTTTTAAATTTGGTTTAGATTTTGATATTGCTGCCTTCATTCCCGTTGCCATTATTTCTGTGGTGACAGCCATCGAAACCACTGGAGACTTAACGGCCAACTCCATGGTGTCTAACGAGCCTGTTAAAGGGCCTTTGTATATGAAACGAATTAAAGCGGGCGTATTAGCCGATGGCACCAACTCTACTATCGCAGCCATCATGGGCAGCTTTCCCATGTCGACCTTTAGTCAAAATAACGGCGTTATTCAATTAACGGGTGTGGCCAGTCGCTATGTGGCGTTCTTCATAGCCGGCATGTTTATTTTGCTGGGCTTGTTTCCCATCATTGGTGCGTTTTTACAAACCATGCCTAAGCCAGTATTAGGTGGCGCCACCCTTGTCATGTTTGGCACCGTAGCGGCTGCGGGGATTCGCATCCTGTCAACGGCGGAATTAGGACGTCGTGACTTATTAATCATGGCCGTTGCATTTGGTTTAGGTCTAGGCGTGACTGCAGTTCCTGAAGTGACAAACTTTATGCCACCATTATTGAAAAATCTATTAAGCTCTTCGGTTACGGTGGCAGGTTTATCTGCCATATTAATGAGCTTGTTGTTGCCCATGCCTGAAAGTGACGAAACGACACAGGACTCTTCCATTGAAGGCTCAGAACTTAACGAAAAGGCCATTGATGCTGCTTAATTTTAAATTAGCGAACTAAATGACATAGAGTCGTTATTTTCAATAAAAGCGGCTCTTTCTTAAACAAGATTTTGCAAAAAAAATGAGAATACAAAAAAGATAGGATAATGACACCACTAGTGAAGGTGCTTATCAATAATTTTTTTGATTACGCCTTTTTCTTTAAGGGTTTTAATGCCTTTATCTAAAGTGCCAACCAATGATTTATAGTTGGGGTGTACGCGAATAGCCACTTCGTATGATCCAACAACATCCCCTGATATTAAGTCAATGAATTCCTTATTGGCTTTCTGGTGATACAAAAATAAATCTTGGCTAACAAATATTTGATCAACTCGTTTATTAATGAGCAGTTTCATAAGCCCCAATTCGTTAGCTGCATCTATTCGAGTCGCAATGCCATCATCAAATGCTTTTTGAAACTGGGGAAATGAATACCCCCTCACAAGCCCAACTCGTTTTCCTATTAAGTCAGAAAAAGATTTCATGCTAGTTTCTTCACTTCGCCGAAATACCACCACATCTTTCAACGTGTAAAAAGGTACCGTGTAAAAACCAGGGACTCTTTTTGAACTTGTCCATAAGGGGGAGCTTCCCACCTCAACGTGCACACTGGCTTTGGTAAAAAGCGCATCTAATCGCGCATAGGGATAATGCTCCCACTTAAATGTTTGCTGGCTTACTAAGGCTAACTCTTTCATCAATTCAACATAAATACCCTGCGTCGCCTTGGCATAAATAAAAGGAGGGTAATCATACCCTCCTACTACATAAGATTGCGCCCAACAGGGGCTGCTAAAATTAGCCAACAAGACCAAAAATACTAGGGTTTTCAATGGCTTCATTATGTTTCATCACATAATTAAAAATGATTAAAATCAAGCGCAGACAAGCTTTAACCTTTAAAGCATAGCTTAAGAGGTTAGAGCATGCCATTTACGAGGGTACGGCCCCTCACAGGAAAACGGGATAGATCACGGCGACTCTACCATCACTATTTGACATATAACATGCATATGCATAACTTATATACATTTAAATAAAAAATCGAGGCGATAATGAATACAACAAATACACCTACTAATACTCAGGGGCCTTAGTCACCGGCGCCTCTGGCGGCATTGGTTTATCTTACGTTAAAGAACTGGCAAAACAGCAACGCGCCATCATTTTAGTGGCCCGTAATGAGTCTAAGTTAAATGAAATAAGTGCTGACATTAACAAGGAATATGGTGTTATAACAAAAGTCATACCTGCCAATTTGTCGCTACAAGATGGTATTGATAAGGTTATTAATGCAGGCAAGGAAGAGTCGGGGATTTTTTAAAGCTTTCTAGCCAAGACATTCTCAGCTCCATAGCCCTAAATTGTTCAGCACCCATGCTGCTCACCCGCCACTTTAGCGAAAAAATGGTCAGTAATGGCAGCAGTCAAATTCTCTTTGTGGGCTCTATTGTGGGCTCTATTGTGGGATGTGATCAAACAGGCTGAGCATGCTTACATGCCCATGCTATACACAGGGGAAAATATTGCCAATAAATACAACATTAGCGCAGAAGCTCAAGACCAATATTCTTTACAGTCGCAATTACGCACTGCTGAAGCTCAAAAATCGGGTAAATTTAATGATGAAATTGTGCCCCTTACCAGCACTAAAAAAGTAATCAATAAAGAAACCCAAGAGGTCACCTATGAGGAAGTGACCCTCACTCAAGATGAAGGCAACCGCCCTTCCACCACATTAGAAAGTTTATTGGGTCTTAAGCCCGTGATTAGTGAAGGTAGCATTACTGCAGGCAATGCTAGTCAACTTTCAGATGAGGCCTGCGCTTGTGTGGTCATGGACAGAAAACTGGCTGAACAACGTGGCTTGGCCCCTTTAGGTATATACCGAGGCATGACAGTCTCAGGTAATGCGCCAGAAGAAATGGGGTTAGGACCTATTTACGCTGTGCCCAAATTGCTTAAACAGCATGGTCTTAGTATTAATGATGTGGGTCTTTGGGAATTAAACGAAGCCTTCGCGTGTCAGGCCATTTATTGCCGCGACAAATTAGGCATAGACCCAAGTATTTTTAATGTAAACGGTGGCGGTATTTCCATCGGCCACCCTTATGGAATGACCGGCGCGCGTTTAGTGGGTCATGCTTTAATAGAAGGCAAACGCCGCGGTGTTAAATATGTGGTCGTGACCATGTACGTAGGTGGCGGTATGGGGGCTGCTGGATTATTTGAAATAGCCTAATATTTAAACACATAAAAAGCCTACGCAATAAATTGTGTAGGCTTTTTTAATCAACTGGCTAATGGCCAATGGCTAAAGTAAAAAACTTAAAATGACGAATTAACCCTAGCTTTTGTTTCATTGTGTGCCGCTAGCCAGTCGCGCCTTAACAATGAAAACAACCTTGAGTCATTAAACCTGTCTTTCCAATACTCGCTTTCGCGCAAGATGCCTTCCTGTTGAAAACCTAACTTGGCCAATACCGAAATAGATCTAGGGCTCACCACATCCGTCATAGCGGTAATGCGGTTTACCTTAAAAGGAAAATGCTGATTAAAACAGTAGTCAAGTAAGGCAGAAATGGCTTGAGTGGCTATGCCCTTGCCCCAGTGATCAGGGTGTAACTCATAACCGATATCAAACGATTTATTATGAGCACTGACTCTATGAATGCCGCATGTGCCAATAAGTTTATCTGGTGATTCCGCTAGGGCGATGGCCCAACGAAACCCTTTCAACCCTTTGTCGGAATAGGAGGCCATCCATTTACGAACTTGCTCACTGGCTTGGCTTTCATGTAAATAAGAGTAGCAATCATAATGCTCGGTTACTTCATCACGGCAAAAGATATCAAACACAGCAGGAGCATCGTTTGAAGTAAGCGCCCTTAATATTAACTGCTGGGTTTGAATAACTGGAAAGTCAGCCATGTTTTCACCTTGTAAGTAGTATTCAACTGCTATTTTATCAAGTAAATACTAACAGCACCTGCTCAGTCTGTTACTGAGCTTTATGCCTTATTCTATTTAAAATTTTAACCAAAAATAATATCTGTATTGAATAAACCAAGCTGAATACACTGAGGCGAACAAACAAAATAGTGTTCATAAAATTGCACAAACTCGTTAAGTTTGTGCAATTCCATAAAGAAAGTTCTAAACCGCTACCACGTCTTCAGATTTATTCCTTGAAAGTAAATTGGTTTCAGCCAACTTAGATGAAAAAGCATCCTCTAAAATCATATCTGCGGCTTTTTCGGCAATGGCCATAGTGGGCGCGTTAGTATTGCCACCAATTAAAGTGGGCATGATAGAGGCATCTACCACTCGCAAACCCTCTATGCCATGAACTTGCAGCCTATCGTTCACCACTGCCATGTCATCGTTACCCATTTTGCAGGTACCTACTGGGTGATAAATGGTTTCCGCCGCTTCATGAATAAATTGGCGAATATCCTCATCATCATTTAATTCATAGCTGGGCACCAAACGCTTACCCCTATACTGATCTAGGGCTGGTTGCCCCAGTAACTCCAAGCCTGCCTTCACCCCTTTAATCATTTTCTCCATGTCTTGCGGGTCACTTAAGTAGTTAGCATCTATACGGGCATGATCCATAGGGTTGCTGCTGTTTAGCGATATTTTACCGCGGCTTTTCGGGCGTAAATCACAGACATGTAATGAATAACCCTCACCTAATAAAAATTTCCAGTCGCGGGTATGGTCACGCATTTTAAGACAGCAAAAATGATACTGCATGTCAGGAATGTCTTGTGATGGGTCGGATTTAAAAAAGCCCCCCGACTCCGTACCGTTAGAGCTTAAATAACCGCGGTGCTTTACAAAATGTTCATACAAGTTATACAGAGGGTGAGTCACCAAATTACGAAAGGTAATGCCATAAGAGACCGCCTTAGTGCATTTATAAATGAGCATAATATCTAAATGGTCTTGTAGGTTTTTACCCACGCCATTTAGCTCATGCTTCACTTGTAGGCCATGCTTTTCTAACTCCTGTTTTTCACCAATACCAGACAACATTAATAACTGCGGGCTGTTTAATGCACCACCGCATAAAATCACTTCTCGTTGCGCACTGGCACTTGTCGTAAAGCCTTTAGCGCGATAAGTCACCCCTGTTGCCCGCTTAGGATTTTCACTATCGTTAAAGTCCACATGGCAAACATGCGCATCGCTAATAATGGTGAGATTTTTTCTGGGTTCCGCTGGACGTAAATACGCCATGGCCGAGCTCCATCGCCTACCTAACTTTTGTGTCACCTGATAAAAGCCCACACCTTCTTGCTGGGCGCCGTTAAAGTCCTTGTTTTCTTTAAGACCCGCTTGCACACCGGCGTCTACAAAAGCACTGCATAATGGATTTCTGACTTCTATGTCTTGTACATTTAAAGGCCCGTTGGTGCCGTGAAATTCATCGCTACCCCGTTCTTGATGTTGGCCTTTTTTAAAATAGGGCAGTATCTCTTTAAAGCTCCAACCTTTATTGCCTAGCGCGCTCCAGTGATCGTAATCTTTTTCATGGCCACGCATGTAGATCATGGCGTTACTGGAGCTGGACCCCCCTAGGGTTTTGCCCCTAGGCCAAAATAGCTTGCGGTTATTTAAGTTTTTCTCAGGCTCGGTATTGTAGTTCCAGTTTAGAGCCTTACTTTTCATCATCCATAACACACCAAATGGAAAATGAATGGCTGGGTGCTTGTCGGCGGGACCTGCTTCAATTAAGCATACTTTTACATTGGGGTCAGTGGATAATCGGTTAGCCAATACACAGCCGGCTGAGCCGCCGCCTACTATTAGGTAGTCATACATAGAAGTGTCTCCGAACCCATGGAATACGAATTTTTATTATTTTCCTCATACTAGATGGAAACCACCTCGCTTAATACGTCATTTAGAGTGATAAAAGTGACGGATTAAGACAATCTACTAAAATACATTGGACTGTTTAGGCCAGCCCATTCAATGTATAAAAAACTCAAGCCAATGGGCTTTAACAGAAGTTAAATCAAAGAGAAGTGAATACCAGTTTAAAGGCCAACAATAAGAAGATAATAGCAGCCGTTTTGTGCAGTAAATTTTGAGCGAGTAAGGATTCTTTAAAGCCTCTGGCTAGGGTGGCAGACATTAAAGCGATCGAACTAAACACTATAATAGTGGCCACAATAAATAATCCACCTAACAACAATAGCTGCCAAGTAAGATGTCCTAATTGCGGTTGAGTAAATTGAGGCAAGAAGGCCAAAAAGAATATGGCCACCTTAGGATTGGATACGTTCATGATAAAACCACGCACATACAACTGGCTGGAGGTCAGTGCAGGACACTCACCGCTTTCTAATTGATTGGCTGGTGCTTTAAAAGATTGCCACGCTAAATATAAAAGGTAACCACAGCCAAGCACTTTAAGGCCATTAAACGCCCAACTGGAGGATTGAAATACCGCCGCGACACCAAATGCCACGAAGGAACTGTGTACCAATAGACCAGTACATAATCCCAATACCACCAACAAACCTGCTTTTCTGCCATGCATGACCGATTGCATTAACACAAAAATATTATCAGGGCCTGGAATAATTCCCAATATCAAAGCTGCACTAAAAAAGGGGACGAGGGTTTCGTAATTCATGATTTAACTACTTTATTAAACGCTTCATTTTATAACCACCGGTTATTTCAAAGCCATTGTCTTTATAAAATGCTACGGTACGATCAAACTCTGGGATCGGTGGTGTGCATAATTCTAAACGCTTCCAATTTTTTTGTTTGGCATACATGGCGATAGCATTAATCAATCGTTTCCCCACATTTTCGCTGCGATACTCTGGCAGCACATAAAATTCTTGAAGAATACCAAAGGTGCCTTCAGCATATAACGAATGGCTTTCGCATAATGCACCAAAACCGATAATATGGTTTTCAAATTGCGCCGCCAACACATGATACTGGCCATTTTCAATATAGCGTTCACACAATGAGGTGGCCAAGGGTGCATCCACATCAAACTGATTCACACCGGTTCGCTCAACAATTTCTTGTGTTAAACACACCGCCAGCTGCGCAATATCAGCAGAATGGTGTTTTTCTAATAAAGAGATGGTTATTTTTTCTTTAATAGGGTTTTTCAAAACGGTGTCCTATTGTCTTTTGTTAAGGGCATGGGTATTTAAATGCACATGCAATAATGATTGAGTGTGGCTTAATAATTCAATGCCCCCCACATCGCCATGGCCCGGTACCACTAATGTAGCTTGTGGGAATTGCTTGATAATATTTTCAGTCACCGCCAACCAAGAGTGAGCGTCACCATGTTTTACATTGCCCACTGATTTTGCAGAAGTAGCCCGCACCGCACAGCCACCAAATAATATTTTTTGCTCGGCAATCCACACCATTAAATTATCCATGGCATGACCGGGGCCTGGAAATAATACCTGCAGGTTGTTAAACGCCACTTGGCTATTGTTTTTTTCTAATTCACTGAAAACGTGATTGGGCACCGGTAAACCATATTCTACAGTGAGCTTTTTCGTTAACGGATGGGCCCATACTTCAATACCCTGCGCTTCTAATATATCCACACCGGCCGCTCGATCACTATGCGCATGTGTCACCACTGCATGACTTACAGGCAAATTAATTTGTTTTTTTATCTCATTCAATAACTTTTGGGTTTTAACTTCTCCCCAAGCCGTATCTACCAAGGTTAAAGTTTCGCCATTTCGAACAATTAAACCATTGGAAGGGAATTTAACACCATTAGGATAAAGGTAATAAGAGGTATGGCTCCATACCCCTGGGGCTATTTGTTTAATAGCGATAGATAAATCCTGAACCGCGTGATCACTCACCGCCATGGCATTTAAACTGATCACACACAGCCAGCAACACAAGTAGTTATAAAATTGTTTCATCACGCTTGCCTATATTCAGATTTCTAGCCAGCCCGTGGGCTGATAAACACTCATTCCTGTCCCATAATAACACCCCGCCCCTTAGCGTTTCATTATTTAAGGGGAATAATATCTGAAATCATCACAATTCATTGGCTTGGCTGTTTATTCTGACGGCACTCCTTCTTAATGATTTGCCTTTGCCGAACGGTGAGATGTAATCAACTCTAACCAATTAAATAACCCAGAAACTATCTAAGTCCATAAGCTTTGCTAAAATTTGGATACGCCAATCACGTCATCGACTTGTATAGTCGTTTCTCTACGATAAATAGATACCAGCAAATGTTATGTAAAAATGCCTAGTGGGCGAAAATAGGCATCTCAGTTTAGCCAAAGAGGTACATAGATGAAATTATTGCCTATTACTTATCTATTGGGTTTCATCGTGCCCTGTACACTGCTAGCTCAACTGAGCATGGCGCAAGACTCTATGGTTATTGCCGTAATTGGAAAAACCAAAAATGATAGCTTTTACGAACAATCCTTTAAAGGCTGTGAGGCATTCGCCAAAAAACATCCAGCCCTAACCTGCATCTATGATGGCCCCAATAATTACCAAGATATACGCAGTCAAAAGGACATTGTTGTTGCGGCTATCAATAAGGGAATCGATGGCCTTTTAATATCCATAACTGATTCTGATTTTTTGGCCAATGAAGCACTGAACATTGCCAAACAGCATAACATTCCGGTAATTACTTTTGATTCCGATTTATTACCCAAACATCACGAATATCGCCTCGCTTATGTGGGCACGAATAATTTTGATTACGGTGTGGCACTGGGTAATTATGCTAAAAATTTAAAGGCCCAGGAACAACCGACATATGCATTCAGTCGGGCCACAAAACGACGCCTAATTTAAACAAACGCATCACAGGAGTGCGCTATTCTCTTTCTGGAAATAAGGAGAATAGCAAAGTAAAGCAAAATAATGGCTGGATGGAAGTAGCCCGTTGCCCGCTATACACTGAAGGAAAAAGAAACAAAGCCATATTGCAGTTAAAATACATTTTAAATCAGAAAAAACCGCCCTTGTATTTGGCGGTGGCTGGCTTTGCTCAATTCTCCCCTGACTACATTGAAACTACTTCTCCCTATAAAAAAGCCATCGCGTCACAAGACATCGTCATTATTTCTGCTGATACTGAAGCCATACAGCTCGAGGCGCTTAAGCAAGGTTTATCCACTGCAAACATAGGGCAGCGCCCCTTTGAAATGGGACGACTAGGCACGCAATTATTGTACGATGTGATTAAGCATAAAAGTGTGCCTAACAAACAGTTCTACTACCTAGATTTTCATTACTGCACCCAAAAGAATGCGAGTTCTTGCACTAAAAATTAACCCATAGATGTAGTTATGCTCACTGAGTTATTAGACTTTAGTTTTTCAACAGAAACTATTTTTTAGTGCGCCAATTCCATTTAAGGCTCAATTTGGTGCACAATAAAAAGAAAAACAACAATAAACCTTATTAAAACCCTGATATTGGATATGGTACAGCCCTTGCTCATATTGCTATGTGATGCACTAAAGGAGACGTTGCATGATTCCAAACCTTTCCAAAGAAATGATCGATATTCTGCAGCAATTACGTAAACGCTTGCGCAGTGAGTTTGGAGTTGAAATTAAATTAAGCCAAGTCGATATCGTACAACAACTCACGAATTTGATTGAGAAAAGTCATGACCAGCGATCATTATTATTGTTTGCTGATTTGGAAGACATGATGGGGTTAGAACTCAGTTCCACCATCCACAATGATCTTCATGAAAGCCATAGTAATGACAATATTCAACGTATATATCGTGGTCAAGTGGTTCATGATAAAAAGTCTAAAGAAACGGTATCCCCACAAAATGCGCAAATCACCAAACGTATTTATCGCGGCCAAGTGGTTTTGTAAGAGTAGCTCTATGGAAGGTGTATTTCTGAAAGTAACCTTTAAATGATTTAAGTGAACTGTTATCAGGATGAAAAGACATTCATATTAACCATTAAAAACCATGGCTATTGATGATTCTTTTGTACTGGCCACTTTCTGTTATGTGTTTAAAACCCTTATTAAAATCTTTGCGCTTTTGTTGAAAGTTTTTGGCATTTTTAGAAATAGCCAAATATAAGTTATGGGTGGCTAAGGGAGGCTCTATAAATTCAATTTTTTCTCGTTGATCAATGGTTAATTCAAACTGCATAAAATGCTTGGCCACCAATTCAGGGCCCGCAAATAAATCTATGCGTTTTTTCAATAGCTTTCTAATGCTGCCCAGGTCTTCTGCGGTTTCTTCCTTTTTTAAAAAGTCTGCGCTATCAAATTCTGGACTTACCGCCGCCCCTCGCGTTAAACCTATGCGTAAATCTTTTAAATCCTGCAAACTCTGAAAGCGAATATGGCGAGATTTTAACGCAAAGAAACCGGTACGAGCTTGGCCTATGGCATCAGAAAACACGTACCATTGTTCACGCTCTTTCACATAATAAGAAAGAAATAACGCATCAGCCATGCCTTGTTTAGATTCCTCAACCGCTCGCTGCCAAGGCACTAAACGTAACGTCACTTGGTAACCTTGTGACTCTAGTGCTGCTTTGGCCACTTCCATGGTCCAGCCTTGATTCTTCAAATCATCCCCAACATAAGGCGACCAAGGCCCGGTAATGAGGCTAAAGCTTTTCATTTCAGCCATAAGCCAATTTGAATTCAACAATAAGCTTATGAATAAAACCAAGGAACTGAATGTGGGTAACTTATACACCAGGCTCACCTATCTACCAATAAAGATAACCTAAGGCACCTCGGTTAATTGAAGTGTCTTTTATAGACTAGTTCTTTTAGCTCTATATAAAAGTAGATATCACGGTTAATTTAACGACTTGTTCGACTGTAAGCGCTGGCTCATTAAATCAATAAACGCCCGCACCTTAACCGATGCCAAGCGCCCTTCCCGGTGAACAATTTGTACTGGCATGGCGGTGGGTTCAAAATGCTCTAACAGAATTTTCAACTCTCCTTTGGCCAATTGCTCACTCACTTGGTACGACAATAAGCGGGCAATACCAAAGCCAGCACAGGCTGCTTTAATGGCGGCATCATTGGTGGTGACGGTAAGCCGAGGTTGAATACGAACCATTAACGAACTGTCTTTTGCAATGCCCACCTTAGCCGGTCGATCAAAACGCCACTCTTGCACCAGCTTACCTGCACTAGAGGAAATAAGGCTGTGTTCATGTAAGGCATCTGGGCTTTGCACGATGCCGTGGCGCTTTAAGTAATCAGGCGAGGCCACCAAAATACGCCGCACCGAACCCACCTTAATGGCCCGCATGGTGGAATCTGGCAACTCGCCAATGCGTATGCCCACATCCACGCCTTCCTCTAGCATGTTTACTACTCTGTCTAAAAACACAGCATCTACTTGGGTTTTTGGGTAGCGCTGTAAGTAATCCACAATGCCCGGCATCACAAACATTTGCCCAAACATGACAGGGGCTGTGACCACTAGGTTGCCGGCGGGATCGGCATTGATGCCAGCGGCTGCCTCGTTGGCCAGTTGTACTTGCCCTAAGATACGCCGCGCATCTTCAAGATAGCGCGCCCCCGATTCAGTGGTGCGCACAAATCGTGTGGTGCGATTAAGCAGCTTCACCCCTAAATTTTCTTCAAGGGCAGCAACCGCGCGAGTCACCGCAGGGGGTGACAGGGCCAAACGGCGTGCAGCGGCGGCAAAGCCTTGTTCTTCAGCCACTGCCACATAAACCTTCATAAGATGTAACTGGTCCATTTACGGCTCCCACAAGCGCCCAATCATTATTCCATTTATCGAAATAATTAATTGTTATTCATGATTATTCTTTATTCAAGTGGAATTAGGCAAACTGGCTTCATTAACCAAAGCCCCGTGGCTATCAAGGAGCACACCATGAACCAAGCCAGTACCATTACTCCCATGGTTCTTGAAAAAGCCCAAGACTTACAAAAAGCAATTTTTGCCAATATGAACGATACATCAACGAGCCTAAGCGATTGCCTACAAGAGCTGGCCCAAACCCCTTGCGCACTAAAAGATTATGACCAGCTACAGCGCTTAAATTTTAACGGCCAGCTAGATGCATTCACGGTACTGCGCATTGCATTAACACTGGCTGAGCTTAATCAATGCCAAACCAGCCTCGCGTTGCATACCGCAAGCGCCCGGCAAGCAGGCTTAAACAGCAGCGAAATAGACAGTAATCGGGCAGGCACCAGCCAAGATGCCAAAGGTGCGATAGCGGTACAATTTGCCCGCCACCTTGCAAGCCACAGCAAGGTAAGTGCACAACAGTGGCAAGATATTCGCCGCGCCGGTTACAGCGACTGTGAGGTATTAGAAATTATTTCCCATGTGGGTATGAATATACTGGGCAATCGATTAATCAGTATGGGAATTATGAATAATCATTTATTTCCTGTTGGTTTAAATCAAAATTCAAAAGTAAATAAGTTAATAGAATCAAAAAAAGTAACGGTAAGTGGTGAGCAAGTGAAGGGCCCCAGCACAGCCTAAATAAAGGGCGTTTTAGCGTCATTCATTTTTACACTTATTAAAAAATTCGAGGAAAATATCATGGGCCATAAATACGTAGAAATTGCTTTCACCCCAACCGTTAAACAAGTTCAAGAAGAAAACAACAGCCGCCAAGGGTATGAAGGTATGGAGCACGGCGGCGACTACAATCATTTTATTAGCCCACGGGAAGCCAGCTTCATTGAAAAACGCGATAGCTTTTACATGGCAAGTGTTAGTGAAACCCATTGGCCCTACGTCCAACACCGTGGTGGCCCAGCTGGTTTTTTAAAAGTGCTCGATGCCAAAACTCTAGGCTTTGCCGACTACAGTGGCAATCGCCAATACGTCAGCACAGGTAACTTTCGTAATAACGACCGCGTGTCACTTATCTTAGTAGACTACCCCACCCAAACTCGCATGAAAATCATGGGCCGTATTAGTGTTGTGGCGATGGACGATCACGACACCCTTGAGCAATTGGCCATAGACGATTACCAAGCCAAAATAGAACGGGGATTTTTAATTCATTTAGAAGGCTTTGATTGGAACTGCCCACAGCACATCACCCCAAGGTATACGGTAGAACAAATTCAAGAAATGATTGCGCCGCTCATTGAAGAAAACGCCGCTCTTAAGGCCAATCAAGCACCTGCTGATGAAATAGCAACAGCTAATAGCTCATTAGGAAACGGCCCACTGGCACTGGTAATCACCGGCGTACGGCAATTAACCCCAAGAGTGCGCGCCTATGAGTTACGTGATGCGAATGGAGGAGAAGTGCCCAAAATAGAATCGGGCGCGCACATTCAATTACCGGTGCAACTGGAAAATGGTGAGATTATTCACCGCCATTATTCCATTTGCTCTAACCCTAACCGTCGTGACATGTATGAAGTAGCCATTTTAAAAGAAGACAACGGCAAAGGCGGCTCCATTGCTTTGCACGATAATTTACATATGGGCCAGGTGTTGCATTGCGCTTACCCTGAAAACCACTTTGAACTGCACAAGGATGATCGCCCTGCGGTTTTAATGGCTGCTGGCATTGGTATTACCCCTATTAAGTCCATGGCGCAAAGTTTAAAGGCCCGTGGCAGCCAATTACATTTACATTATGCAGGGCGCAGCCATCAGCAAATGGCCTTTCAAGACAGACTGGCGCGAGAGTTTGGTGACGATTTAACCGTTTACAGCTCAGAGAAAAAACAGCGTATGGATATAAAAAATATCCTGCAACAAGCCGAAGCAAACACCGTGTTTTATGTGTGTGGTCCGTTATCGTTAATTAGCCAAGTATTAGAAATCGCCGAAGGGTTAGGCATTGATGCCGATAATATTCGTTTCGAGCGTTTTAATTCTGACATTGCTAATTCAGCCAAAGCGGTGACAGTGCATTTACAACGCAGCGATGTGAGTTTAGAGGTGGCAAAAGATCAAAGTATTCTAGACGCCATGTTAGATGCTGGCATTCATGCCCCTTACAGCTGTAAAACCGGTGCCTGTAAAAGTTGTGTGGTGAAAGTGGTTGAAGGAAAAGCCGATCATAAAGACATGGCCTTATCAGATGATGAGAAAACACAACAGAAACTCATGTGCCCCTGTGTATCACGGGCCCTTAGCGATAGCTTAACCTTAGACATATAAATAATGGAAAGGGAAAAATAAAAGGGCTGGCCATACGCTAGCCCTTTTTACATTGAGGTTTATTTAAACTCTTGAGCATCCATTGCCGTAAAATTGCCCCTAAAGGTAAAAGCATACGGGCTTTCGCCCTGCTCGCGTAAATGGGTTAAACGCTGTATGGCTTCTTCTAAATCAGGACGATGATTTTCTTCTACCCACCACATAACTTGGTTGCCTTCCGGCAAGCGCTCAAACCAGTCTTCTTTGCGCACTAAAAAATCTAAATGATGAGTTTTATAAATAAAATCTTTTAAATGCTGAACCGACTCCCACAACGACATATTGCTAATGATCAATGGGTCATCAAAGGCTTGAAACGACGTGGCCGCACCCGATTCATCTTGCAAGCGCCAAATAAAACCAGAGCTTTGTTCGGCCAGTTTATTAATGGGGTCCAGGTTATCGACAAATTCTTTTAGCTTAGGGTCTTCCATGGGGGCTTTTGCTTTGGCAATATTAAGCTGAGCTAAATACATAAGGGCTTCCTGCTATTTTTCAATAAAGGCTAACAAGCAATCGCTCTATTTGTATAGTCTATTTGTCGGTATTGTGAACTTTTGCCATTCTCCATTCATGAGTAATAGCCGTAACATTTATTAAAACGCTTTTGCTAACTTCGTTTTATTATGACCATGTTAATACAATTTCTACCATCACATTACCAATTCACAATCTCACCTTTATCAAATACCCAGCCACTTTTAGCGCAGCGATATTCTATAAAGATATTGGTTTTATTGATGCCTGTAAGATTGGACAGTTCGCTGGCGATAAACGCCATCATATTTTGAAGCTCTTCAGTGTTTGTAAAGTCAGGAGCCACTAGCCCCACCATAATGGGATGGGAATCGACGGCTTGATACTTAAGAGATGTCCCTGCTACCACATAGTGATGGGCTTCAAAGTAACGCCAGCTGGCGCTGATGTGAGCAATATCGATGGTAAATTGCTGAGCAAACCCAAGGCTAAGCTCAGTTAATATCTGTTTAACTTCAATAGCGGGAGAAAATGGTAACGAGGTAACACTTATAATCGGCACAACAGATCCTTTTCTTGAAAATTAAATCACCTATTTACTCGGCAATTATTATCAGTATAGCCCTATTTAATTTCTCGTTTACCTTACGCATAAATAAATTTAGGTGTCATAAAAAATCGCTAACCAAATGGTTTCTTGCTGGGGGTCGGTCCATTTAACCTTGTGCTGACAATGCTTGGGGATATTAATAGAATCCCCGGCTTTCATCTCCACGATTTCACCTGTTTCAAACTCCAACAGACCATGGCCTTTCAAGACCAGCACCCATTCGCACTGGCTTTGATCGTACCAGCCATGCTCTGGAGAAAAGTGCCCCTTGGAAATAATCCGCTCTATTTTAATATTTGAGCCTTCAGCCAGAGTTTCAAAGACTTCGTCTTTTAAATCTGTGGGTATAGATTTTAGTAGGTTTTTATTTTCAATCACCATTTATCACGACCATAAGTCTTCACACATGACTGGATATTTAGCAGGTGAAAATTCTGTAAACCTCATGTCTCTTACACGAGATAAATCACCCCACAACAATTTATGGCCCTTTAGGGCGCGGGTAATTTTTATGCTGTTTTTAAGTTGGGTAATTTCTTGGCTTGTAGCCTGCCTTGCATCATTCACCTCCCCCATCAAGCGAACCGCAGGGGCTGAGCTGAATTTTCCTTTAAATAATGATTTTAACCAAAAGCCAGTACTGCTGTTGACTGACATTAAACAAATATTGCGATTGGTTTGATAGTTTTCAGGCATGGCTTTTGAGTATGCATCGAAGTAGAAACCGGTCATGTCGTCACGGAAAAACACATGCCCTATGGGCGTCACATGAGGGTTACCGTTTTTATCCACCGTGGCGATGGAGAAGTACCGATTGGATTTTTTACCATTTTGTAAAACATTTAATATTTCTGGCCAATGTTGTTTGATATCCATACACACAGTTCCTTATGATGCGCTATTAACGAGCAGCTTTTTTTAGTGACTGACTTAATGTAATGGATTAACCCCTGACAGCCAAGCCCTGACTATTAGCGCTTTAAAGCTTGCCCTTTCAACAAATAGAATGACCCTGCTAAGATACTCCCATTCGCACAATCCTTACTCTTTTTACAGTAGCGCGCCATGATTCAAAATATTCCCATTTTCAACCTCGCCCTAGCCTTTATTCCGGTGGCCATTGCCATGGCGATTATGGTGAAGGTAGCTCTAAAACCGGGTAAAGCGTTATATGCCCTGTGCCGTATGCTCATTCAGCTGTTATTGATCGGTTATTTTTTAACGTACATTTTTAATGCGCAGGGCGCAGGCATCATCATCGCGGTGCTAACCGTAATGGTACTCGCCTCCAGTTGGATTGCGTTAGGCAATGTGCCACAGCACCGCTTTGCCCTTTATAAAAGTGCCTTGCTGGCTACATTGATTGGTGGTGGCTTGACCCTTGCTCTAATCACCCAGTTAGTACTGGAATTAAAGCCCTGGTACTGGCCACAATATATGATTCCCTTAGCTGGAATGATTTTCGCCAATGCCATGAACAGTGTGAGTCTTGCGGCCGAGCGCTTAAACGCTGAATTACAACGGGGCGTAGCACTAGCGCAAGCCAGGCACATTGCTTTGCAAACGGCGCTAATACCCATTACCAATTCCTTATTTGCCGTAGGATTGGTTTCATTACCTGGCATGATGACAGGGCAAATACTCTCTGGGGTGTCGCCACTTATTGCAGTGCGTTACCAGATTATGGTGATGTGTATGACCTTTGCTTCGGCCGTGATTTGTGCGGCGTTGTTTTTGTGGCTGGTGAACGGGGTGTTTGAGAATCTTCAGAATGAAAAGAAGGAAAAAAGTTAGAGTAAACAAAAAAGTTATTTTCGGGCTAAGCTTGGTGAATTATATCACCAAGCATAACTTATAGTTTTTAGAGGCTAATCAAATACTGCTAGCTTTAATAGCCCGCAATTCAGCTGGATTAAATACATGAGTGTGACTATACCACTGGGACCAAATTCCAATATCAAAACCATATGATAAGGTTATATTTATTGAATCTTTATTTATAGCTTCTACATAACTGTCTATAACAATCTGAGCATACCTTTCAGCTAATACAGGATTAGCAACATCGTTAGCCATTAAATAAATATGAATATTAGTGTAGTTTGCAGTGCTTTCTCCATGAACCGAGGACGAAATAGTTGACGTTCTATCCATAACACTGACAGATTTTACTAATGGCTCACTGCTTAAAATTTCTTGTGTTATTGCCATTTCTTTAATTGGTATGCTTTTAGCTAACTCAGAGAAGGTATCCTCCAAAAATACCGGCGCCACCGCTAAAGCAAAATAAAAGGCAGCAACTACTGCCAAATGAGGTTTCCATATTGAATAAATGGCTATCACCGTTGATTCACTATTAACCACATAGCTACCAACAGCTAAATCATGCAAGGATTGCCGAGTGCTACGGTTAAATAAATACAGGTATGAAATAGATAACGTACCACCCAAGACTATAGGAAGTATAAAATAGTCTAGGTTAATCAAGTCACTTTCAAAAGAAATATAAGTACCATTTAGAAAAAATGGAATTGATAAAACACTGTATCTTAATAAAGACTTAAGGATATTAATGTGCGAGCCTTCTGCATCTACCACCTGAATCTTCACTATTCGCTTACCAATTGTCTGCCCTTTAGCAATTTGGCTATTCATCACACCAAAATAGCTCAGGGCTATGACAAAACCCATGAGCTTTCCTAGATTACCAATTTCTACAAATGTACTTTCAAAAAATAGCCCTAATAAAAAACCAACCCCACTTAGTATTAAAAGGTCTATCAATAAAGCAAAGAGCCTTTTCCAAAAACCGGCTATATAATTTTCTTGTACTTCTGCCATTTTCTACCTACAACCTGTTCAAACTGATTAATGATCTGCATAGGAATATTATCTGTATAAAGCTTACAAATTCCCCTTGATAACCCTGCATAAAATTTCGGCCACAGTGTAAGCCCCCCTTCTATTTGAAGCAATTAACATTAACGGCATTTCATCTAATCACCCCACCACATTTATGCCATATCCTGTTACCATCCACTGTTATTACTAAACCTATAGCTTGACGTATAAATACACATAAAAAGGAATGACCTGTGGCCTCCAGCAGTTTACTCGCCCTCATTGATGACATTGCCACCCTATTAGATGACGTTGCGGTTCTTTCTAAAGTGGCTGCCAAAAAAACCGCCGGGGTATTGGGAGATGACCTTGCCCTAAACGCCGAACAAGTAAGCGGTGTGCGCGCCGAGCGTGAATTACCAGTTGTGTGGGCTGTGGCCAAGGGCAGCTTTTTAAATAAATTTATATTGGTTCCTGCAGCACTATTAATCAGTGCCTTTATTCCTTGGTTAATCACTCCGCTATTAATGCTGGGTGGCGCTTATTTGTGTTTTGAGGGCATTGAAAAACTGGCCCATGTTTTCTTTCATAAAGACGAAAAAGAACAAGAGCACCAGCAGATCACTCAAGCCCTTAAAGATCCTTCCATAGATTTCGTTGAATTAGAGAAACAAAAAATAAAAGGGGCCATTCGTACCGATTTTATTTTATCGGCCGAAATCATCGTTATCGCGTTAAGCGCCGTATCACACAGCCCCTTTTTAACTCAATGTTTGGTAGTAAGCGCCGTGGCACTGGGCATTACCGTGGCAGTGTATGGTTTAGTGGCGGCCATTGTAAAAATTGATGATGTAGGGTTGTACTTTGTAGAAAAAAGCGCTGGCAAGGGCCTTATGAATATGGCTGGCCGTGGCCTTTTATGGTTTGCCCCCTTCTTAATGAAAAGCCTTTCTATTGTAGGTACAGCCGCCATGTTCTTAGTGGGCGGTGGCATTTTGTTGCATGGTATTCCCATGGGACATCACTGGGTAGAAAGCACACTGCATGCTGTACAAGGTGTGCCCTTTGTAGCGTGGATGGTTCCCAGCCTAGTAGGTGCTTTAGTGGGAATATTGGCAGGCATCGCCATATATTTAGCAAGCTTGGTTGTCCTTAAAATAAAAGGTGAAAAAAAAACTGAAACTAATGCTTAGTTAATTCTTATTTAATTAACCAACGAAAAGGCCAGCTTAAATCAGCTGGCCTTTTTGTTTTAATAGCCCTTAATAAAAAGGGCTTTATCATTTCTAATCTTTCCTGCTCTTTATTTTTCTACACATCAATCCTTTCTGTACATGGTAACCACACAAGCGCCACCCAAACCCAAGTTATGCTGCAAGGCAATACGCGCGCCCTCTACTTGACGTTTGTCTGCCGTACCACGTAATTGCCAAACAAGTTCAGTACATTGCGCTAAACCCGTAGCGCCCAACGGATGCCCTTTTGATAACAAGCCCCCAGATGGATTGGTTACATACTTGCCACCATAAGTATTGTCGCCATCCCAAATAAATTGCTCTGCTTGTCCTTCATCACACAATCCTAACCCTTCATAGGTAAGTAATTCATTGGCGGTAAAGCAATCGTGTAGCTCGACCACTTGTACATCATCTGGGCCAATGCCCGATTGCTCGTACACTTCTTTAGCAGCGGCGCGAGTCATGTCTACGCCCACCATTTTCATCATGCTTTTATCATTAAAAGTAGATTCAAAATCTGTGGTCATGGATTGCGCGGCAATGTACACCGGATTTTTAATGCCGTGTTTTTTTGCAAAGGCATCGCTACACAAAACCGCAGCCCCTGCCCCGCACGTAGGTGGGCAACATTGAAAACGGGTAAGCGGATCAAATACATCAGGGGATGCCATAATTTCTTCTACCGAGAGCTTTTCGCTAAACAAAGCATAAGGATTACGGCTGGCGTGATCGCGGGCTTTCTCGGCAATTTTAGCAAAGGTTTCACGCTTGGTACCGTGCTGCCACATGTATTCGCGCCCGGCTCCGCCAAACATTTGTGCTGCTACTGGCGCTTGGTTAAAGCCTTGTTCGCTTATCATCACTTCCATGTGTTTACCCATGGGGGATTCACGGTCATTAAAATATGAACCCAGTGCGCCTTTTTCCATTTTTTCAAAACCTAAAACTAATACGCATTCGGCCATGCCACCCTCAATGGCCTGACGCGCTAAATACAAGGCCGATGAACCGGTACTGCAATTACTATTCACATTTAATACCGGAATGCCGGTTAAACCCAATTCGTAAGCGGCACGCTGACCGCAGGTGCTATCACCGTATACATAACCCGTGTAAGCCTGCTGCACATCACTGTATTGAATACCGGCATCTTTTAATGCGATTAAACCTGCGTCACGGGCCATTTCAAAATATTCATCACTGGCACCGGGCTTGGCAAACTTGGTCATGCCAAC
>CAJXRF010000049.1 GCA_913058575.1 uncultured Bermanella sp. | reverse complement strand
TGTAAATGTAAATGTAAATGTAAATGTAAATGTAAATGTAAATGTAAATGTAAATGTAAATTTCAAAAGGCAAGAGATTGAAAACTAGTAATGTGAAAATATATGTTGTTCTGTTATCTGTGGGGTTTATGTTACTGGGCTACTTTTTAACTAAAACGCCTGCACTAATTAACAACAACCAAGCTTTAATAACCAATGCTAAAAGTCTTAATGATAGTGCCTTATTAAATGCTAACTCGAAAATTGACAGCCCTATTCCTGAATCATTAAGCGGTCTTGATCATGGTGTTGTATTAAGAGTAGATAAAAACGGCAATCTTATTATTGACCGACATATTCGAGACTTGTTTGAGTTTTACCTATCAGCCATGGGTGAAGAATCACTGGATATTATTCTAAAACGAATTCAATCTCAGTTTTATGCTCAATTATCGGGTGACGCTATATTTCAGGCAAAATCACTTTTAAAAAACTATGTAGATTATCGAATTGAGCTGGTCACTGTAAATGAAGGTACTGAACTTATCGATGTTAATGGTCTTAGTCAGGTGGCGCTTCTTAAAATACAAAAAAATGATATAGCGCAGCTAAGAAATAAATATTTTAATAGTGAAACTTACCAAGCTTTTTTTGAGAAAGAAGACCAAATGGATGAGTATATGCTGTCTCAATTAGATATTGTTAATAATCCATTGTTAACTAAAGAGCAAAAACAACAAGAAATTGAAGCCTTACAAAATACCCTGCCAGAAGAAGAGCAACTTCTTAGAAAAAAAGTCAGTCAACATAGCGACATTAGTGCACAGGTAAAAGAGATGCGCAGTGCAGGTGACTCTGACGAAAAAGTGTTTCAGCACAGGGCTCAATTATTAGGGGAGAGTGCAGCACAAAATCTAGCGATTTTAGATAAAAAAAGAGATCAATGGAAAAATCGTTTACAGCATTATGCCATAGAACGTAATGCTATTTTGGCATCAGGCCTAAGTGATGTGGATGCTAAAATGGCTATATCAGACTTAATAGAAAACAATTTTAGTGCTCGAGAAGGGTTAAGAGTTAAGGCTTTAGATAGCAGTTTGTAAGTTATAAATGGTAAAAAAAGATACACCATAAAGGATGTTCTATAAGGTGCATCATGCAACGAATCTTTTATCTATCTTTAGATGTGGGCTTCCTTGCCATTGAGTTTTTTTGAAATAGATCAGCTAAGCGTTCTCCACTCGACCATAATCATCCGACAAGCGTACGATATCATCTTCGCCTAAATAAGCTCCTGATTGTACTTCAATAAGCTCCAATGAAATGCTACCTGGGTTTTCCAGGCAATGAACAGCACCAATTGGAATATAGGTAGATTGATTCTCTGTTAAAAACCAAGTGTCCTCATTAATAGTGATTTTGGCAGTACCGGATACAACAATCCAATGCTCAGCTCTGTGATGATGTTTTTGCACAGAGAGTTTTTGTCCTGGGTCAACGGTAATGTGCTTAACTTGAAAGCGATTTCCCGTGTCTATAGAATCGTATTTCCCCCATGGACGATGTACTTTACGATGAGACTCATGTTCTTTTCGGTGTTTTAATTTTAGCTCGCTCACAATGCCCTTGATATTTTGAACCTCATCACGGTGAGCGACCAAAATAGCATCGTCGGTTTCCACTACAATGGTGTCATTCATACCAACCAATGACACCAGTCGATTGCTACTGTGAACAAAATTATTATTGCTACTTTGACAAATCACATCTCCTTGTAAGCGATTGCCATTGTCGTCTTTATCGGCAAGCTCCCATACCGAAGACCAAGACCCAATGTCTGACCATTGTGAATTCATGGTGACTACGGAGGCTTTTTGAGTTTTTTCCATGACGACATAATCAATCGAATCTGAAGGGCACTGTGCAAACTTGGCTTCATCTACTCGAGTAAAAATGGTGTCTTCTGCTTTATCAAGCAACGCACTGGCGCAGCAATCAAGAATATCTGGGGCAAACTTAGATATTTCTTCAAGAAATACCGATGCTTTAAAGATAAACATACCGCTATTCCAAAGATAATTACCTTCCTCTAAAAATGCTTTAGCGGTTTGGTAATCTGGCTTTTCAACAAAGTACTTCACTTCATGACAATCATTGGCAATTTCTTCACCCATTTGGATATAACCATACCCAGTTTCTGGATGATCAGGCTGAATGCCTATGGTTACCAATTGATTGTCCTCAGCTAATTTCATTCCTTTATCAACGGTGCGATGAAAAGTCGCCTCGTCTTTTATTTGATGGTCAGCAGGGGTTACCAATAGAATTGGATTCTCACCATTTTGGCTGGCTGTTAAGGCTGCTAATGTAATGGCTGCTGCGGTATTCTTCCCGGTGGGCTCTAGTATAATAGTTTGTGTCTGCTGAACTAATTTACTTATCTGATCTGCCAAAATAAAACGGTGACTTTCATTGCACACCAATATAGCTGGAGAACTGTGTTCTGGCATACGAGTTAATGTAGTTTGAAATGTTGACTTCCCCTCTTCAATTAAATTTAAGAATTGTTTGGGATAGTTAGAACGTGATAGAGGCCACATGCGAGTACCGCTACCACCACATAATACAACAGGGACTAATTTATTCATGATCTGTGCTCCTACCAGCAAATGCCTTGATACTGTGCTTTACAATCTGAGCTAGGCTGAACTCTAACCAGATCAATGATGTTGTGGTCTGCTGTTGCTAACTGGCAGGCCAGGTGACTGTATTCATCGTCATGAGCCAGAATGATCAACTCACTTTTTTCAACGAATTCGTTGAGATTCAAACTGCGTTTCCCATGAATCGCTGAATTAGTTTTATCATCGTTGTGAAATCTATAATGGCCGTTCACTAGTGGATCAAAAAAGGTAATGTGCAAACCATGTTCAGCTAAACGATGCATCAGCTCTTCATTTGGGCTCTCACGCATATCATCGGTGCCGGCTTTAAAAGTTAAGCCACATATTCCCACTTTTTTATTTCCTGATTTAATGACCATCTCGACCACATGATCTATATGTGCGTTGTTGGAGCCATTAAGTCCGTTAATAAGAGGTGTATCTACCTGCAGTGACTGAGCTAAATGTTTTATGCCACGAGTGTCTTTGGGTAAGCAGGAACCTCCAAAGGCAAACCCAGGTTTTAAATAGTAAGGTGAGATATTTAGTTTGGTATCCTTAACGAATATATCCATCACCTCATGGCTATCAACGTTTAAAGCTTGACATAGTCTTCCAATTTCATTTGCGAAGCATACTTTAGTTGCATGCCAAGTGTTGTCTATGTATTTTACAAATTCAGCCGCTGCAATATTGGTAATATGTATTTCGGCGTCAACATCTTTGAATATATTACGAGCCACATCAGCACTGCGTTTGTCTATTGCACCAATTAATGTAAGGGGGGGGTGATTAAAATCTTCAAGAGCCGTACTTTCACGTAGGAACTCTGGGTTGAAGCAAACTCCAAAATCTTCCCCTCGTTTCATCTGTGAATACATTTCAATTATTGGAAGTAATTTTTCTTCAGTGGTACCAGGAGGTACTGTGGATTTAAAAATAACCGTATGAAAATCCTTTTTACGACGTAATGCTAAACCAATGCGTTTACAAACATTCACCAAGTAAACCAAGCTACATCCACCATTTTCATCACTGGGAGTGCCGACACTGATGATGGTGATTTGACTGTTTAAAACGGCTTCTAAAATATTGTCTGTGGCTGATAGCGTGTGATTGTTTACACCACTTTGTATAGCCGACTCTAGTCCATCTTCAAAAATAGGGGAGTGACCAGAGTTAATGATTTTGACTTTTTTCTTATCGGTGTCAACGCCAATAACAGAAAATCCCATTTTTGAAAAACACGCAGAAGTAACCGCGCCTACATAGCCTAAACCAATGATACTGATGGCGGGCCTTTGTTCCATAAGCTTTCTATTCGCATTGAAATTGAAATAATCTTGTTTGTGATTATTTACGCTAACCGACTGAAGGTTTGATTCGTTCATGATGTTGCCTCTGGTTTTGTAATTGTGTAATGGCTATCTCAATTTGCATGCCAGAGCATTCAAATTAATTCATTAATGAGGTATTTCAGTAACTTAAGGGATTGGGTAAGTTTTTGAAGTGGAAAATAAATGGACTATTTTTTAGCAAATTGCTAATTGAATTGCAGAATGCAAATACGTTGTTGCATTCTGCATACCTTTGCTTATATACGACTTTTATAATGAGATCGATAACTTACATCGAAAATTTAAAAGACTTAAAAATCAATAACTTACAGGATTAAATAAGGCATGGCATCGCTATTGCTGTATCACTGAGATCAACAATCGACACGGATAGAGAATATGAAAATCTCTAGGGAAAAACCCTCACAAAGACGTCATCATCGTGTCAGTACGCCTATTGATATTACAATCAATGATGAACTTTATAATGTGTCTGATTGGAGTTTAGGTGGCTTTAAAATTGATAACTTCACGGATAATAATTTAAAACCAGGTGATGAATTTGAATGTCATTTTTCATTGCCATTTCAGGGTTTCTTTGTTGCTTTTAATATTGATCTAATTGCAATACGTGCAGACAGTGGAGTGTTAGCCGCTAAATTCATAGAGCTAAATGAACGCCAAACTGAATTACTTGAACATTTTATAGAAGAGTTAGTACGCGGTAATATGACGTCAGTTGGGGATACCATCTTGCGTATCGATTCTCCAGTAACACCTGTCTCTACAGAACCTGACCCTAACCCTAAAGGTGAAGTGCCTATTAAGCGCTGGCCCACAAAACTTATTGCAATGACGTGTATGTATGCATGCGTTGGGGTTATTTTATTTACTTATATATTTTTTACACTTTGGTCTAATTTTTTGTCATTGGAAGTGGAAACAGGTGTCGTTACGGCACCAATTGAATCTGTGGTGTCTCCTACTGATGGAAAAATTCGTAAAGTGACTGCGAGTTTAAATCAATTGGTGAGTCAAGGCTCTCCTTTAATAAATATTGAAAATCCTTCAATAGAAGAAAATTTAGAGCGTGCAAAAATTAAAATAAGTCGCAATAAATTATTGTTAGAGCGTTTAAGACAAGAAAGAGAAGTGGCCATTGAACAAATGGAAGACTATCACGGCTACTCAAAACTTAAATTTGAAAAAATTGAATTGCATGTGGAAACTCTTAGAAAACAAGAGCGCATGGCACACTTACAAGATAACCGAATTCAAGAGTTATTTTATTACGGATACGCCTCTAAACGTGACTCTGATATTGCAGCGGCAGAACATGCAAGTTTAAAGCGAGAAGTGTTATCGGCCGTCAATGAATTAAACGAACAAAGTCGCGCTATGGAAAGTTTAAAGAATGGCCGATATTACACTAATGATAAATTTGAGATAGATATGAATAATCTCAATGTAAAAATAGACCAAGTAAAACAAAATATCACCATGGACACCCAAGAACTATTGGCCTTATATGAGCATAAAGAAGATTTACACCTGTACGCACCTTCTGATGGTCGATTGGTTGAAATGTTGAAAAGCCCTGGCAGTGCCACTAAACGTGGCGAAACCATTGCGGTATTTGAGCGTAATGAAGAACGAAAGTTAGAGGTGTTCTTAACCCAAGAAGAGATATTAGCCATAAAAATTAATCAAATGGCACGGGTGTATTTTACATCGATTGATATGTCAGTGAATGCCATGGTCACCGAGATAGACCGCTCTTATGACTCTGTAGATTCAAATGCCACTAGTTTTACTTGGCATGATAATACCAAGCGTAATAGTAAGGTAACGTTAGAGTTTATAGGTCTTGAAGGCAGCATGAACAAGGACAGGGTAAAAGTCGGATTACCAGCCGTGGTGAATTTTCCCAGTGCCAGTGTCGGCACTTTAGGTGATTTCTTTCGCTCCTTTAGAATTCAAACGCAAGCACCTCATTCGCATGTGAATCAAAATACTGGGTTACCACAAACCACAGCGCCATTACAACCAACGCCTCAATTAATGAAGCCTAAAAATAGTGGAGGAAATTATGCCCCTACTATCTGAGCGTCCACATTGCTTGAAAAGCGGTTCTTTGATTATTGATCAACCCAAGAAGTGGGACTTCACGGCATTTTATAAGGTATTTCTTTATATTGGCACCTGCTATGTATTGGTTTTGAATATCCCAAATATAATTTGGGATCCAGTATTAATGCAGGTCAGTCTTGTGGTGGGCAGTATTGGTATTTGGCGTTATTCATGGTGGTTCGTACACTTGGTCAGAGCTGAAATTTATGGTCGACTTCGTTATCCACTTATTCGCATGAAAGCCGATAAAGTTTGGAGTGACGGCTGGCGCCCACCACACATGCATTTCATGATGACCACATTTATGGAGCGTCGAGACACGACAGAACTAGTGCTAAAAAGTATTTTACGAGAAGTACGCGAAACCAAATTACCCACTACTGTATGGCTTGGCTCTGGCGATATTTATGATGAAAATATTATGTCTCAATATCTTCGTCAATATGGACGAGACTTACCCATTGAACTTATTTTTGTTCGTCAAAATGTTTCAGGAAAACGCATGGCCATTGGCTTGGTGCTAAGAGCCATGTCTCGCAGAGGCATAGGGAAAGACGACATGATTTGCTTCATGGACGGGGATGCCATTTTAGCCCCTGGAATAATTCAAAAGTGCACATCTGTCTTTGCCATGGATCCAGAGCTACAGGCGGTGACCACGAATGAAGAAGTGTTATGTTTTGGGCCTAAGTGGGTAGGAATTTGGCTTACCATGCGTTTTGCACAACGCCGCCTTGCCATGCAGTCCCATGCCATGAGCGACAAGGTTCTGACCCTTACAGGGCGCATGTCTGTATTTCGCGCCAAGCACCTTACCCGTCATGAGTTTATACGTAAGCTTGAAGCTGATCATTTATATCATTGGTTGTGGGGGAATTTTCGGTTTTTATCTGGCGATGACAAAAGCACTTGGTATTACATGTTAACCCAAGATGCCAAGATGTTGTATATCCCTGATGCCATGGTGTACACGGTAGAAGAAATAGATGGCTCTGGCCTAGATCGCATGACGCAAAACTTTAGGCGTTGGTCGGGTAATATGTTGCGTAATGGTTCGCGCGCACTTGCGTTAGGCCCGAGAAAAGTAGGCTTTTTTATTTGGTGGTGTGTATTGGATCAGCGTATTGCTATGTGGACTATGCTGGTCAGTCCTATTGTGGCTGTTAGTGCAAGTTTTGTTTTACAACCAGCTTATATTTTATCTTACTTTGTTTGGATTTTATGTTCTCGTATGGCGTTATCTTTATTCTTATATCGCTATAGCAATGAAGTGTATATAACATTTCCAATAATTTTATACGCTAATCAATTGCTTAACGCTTCAGTAAAAGTGTATTGCATATTTAGATTATCAAAACAGCGTTGGAGCAATCGAGGCAACCAATCGGCAGGCATGGGCGAAGGTTGGAGAGAGCGAATGCGCAACTGGATTGCTTCTTGGGTAACGGCAGTTTGGGTGGGGGCGTTAGTTATATTTGTGGGTTTGTATTGTCAAATACTTCATATGCCCTCTTATCAAAATCTTTTATCGTATTTTTCATTTTAAACTTCATGTACCAACAAAGGCCACCCGTAAACAATAATTTAAATCAGAGGAAAATTATTAAGGATGATATTAATTAGGAGACATTCATATGTCACAGGCAGTAAAAACCTTAATTGGTACAGATGGTGAAGACACCATTACAGGTACCTATGAGCACGAAGTTATTTCAGGCAAAGGCCAAGACGATACCCTTCAAGGCAGTGGAGGGGACGATACAGTATGGGGGGGATCTGGTGGCGATTTAATAAAGGGAGAATCAGGAGAAGATATTTTATACGGTGGAGGAGGGCCCACAGTATTAAATATGAGTACATTCACTGTTAGTGAAAGTTATTCAGGGTCTGTGATATTTGAAAATGAAGGGGCTGGGTATCGCAATACATTAGGCAGTTATAAAGTATCTGAAGATGGCACTATTACTGATATTCAAATGCACTTTGAAAATGCCAGTTTACAAGGCAGTGGCGGAAACTTAGTGGCAGGGGTTAGCAGTAGCGCGATTGAATTAAATGCGGGTGATCAAGTTGGTTTTTTTATTATCTCGAATGGCTACGGAATTAATGGTGGCTATAGTGGAATGAACTTTACCGAAGGTAGTCTGAGTTTTATCGATTCATCTGGTAATGATGCCAATATTAATGACAGCAACCCTTCGTTGTTTTACACCGCAAGCAATGGCACTACCACACAAATTTATACCAATATCTATCACAGTGCAGCAGGAAGTGATGGGGAAGACTTCAGTTTAAACCCAGACAACTTTGACCATACCGTGGGCATATTAAACCCATTAGCAGGACAAGTTACGTTAGGGTTTGAAGATCTGTATAACGGAGGTGATTTAGACTTTGATGACTGTGTTTTCACGGTGGATATTGGTACCAGTAACGCGCAGGTGTTAGATGGCTCCACCTCAAGTGGCAGTACTGATGACTCATCCGGTATGGGGGTATCTATAGATGAAGATGATGAAATACACGGTGGAGGCAGTAATGATTTTATTTATGGTCGTGCTGGCGATGATCTGTTATTTGGCGATGATGGCGATGACCATATTGAAGCTGATTCAGGGGCGGACGTAGCCCACGGCGGCAAAGGGAACGATACCATTAATGGCGGTGAGGGTAGCGATACGCTCTATGGTGGCACCGGTAACGATGCTATGACGGGGGGCGCGGGTTCTGATGAAATTAATGGAGATAGAGGGAATGACATTATCAATGGCGGCTCGGGCGCTGATGACATTAACGGTGGAGGTGGGAATGACACACTGGAAGGCGGATCGGGTGCTGATGACTTAGACGGTGGTGCTGGTAACGACACTTTAAACGGCGGCAGTGATGATGACTTTTTAAGTGGTGGTAAAGGCGCCGATACCTTAAATGGCGGCTCTGGTGACGACACCTTAAACGGCAATGATGGTATTGATGTTTTAAATGGTGGCTCGGGCATTGATACATTGTCCGGCGGTAAGAGTCATGATGTCTTAGATGGTGGCAGCGGTAATGACATTCTTAAAGGAGGAAATGGTCACGATACGTTAGAAGGGGGCAGTGGTGAGGATCTGCTAGAAGGAAATAGCGGAAACGACGTGATTAATGGAGGCTCTGACAACGACACCATTATCGGAGGCAGTGGCCAAGATATTGTGAATGGCGGCTCTGGAGATGATGACATTAATGGCGGTTCTGGCCAGGACACGCTGCATGGTGGTTCAGGTGATGATTCCATAGATGCAGGTTCAAGCAGTGACATGGTCACAGGTGGTAGTGGCGCTGATGAAATTATTGGAGGCAGTGGTCAGGATGAGTTAAGTGGCGGCTCGGGTAATGACGTCTTGTATGGCGGCACAGGCAGGGATGATGTCAATGGTGGATCCGGTAACGATATTTTAGATGGAGGCTCGGGCAATGATGACTTAGAAGGAGGGTCAGGCAATGACATCTTTTATTCGGGAACAGGCACTGACACGGTCAGCGGCGGCTCGGGCAGCGACACTGTTAACTATTCCCAGGCAAACGGATTTGTCCAAGTGGATTTATTAAATAATAAAACCACTAAGGGAGATTCAGATACGTTGAGTTCCATTGAAAATGCAGTGGGCTCCGACTATGACGATTACCTTTATGGTAATGGTGCACAAAATACCCTAGAAGGGGGGGCGGGTGATGACGTTATTAGAGGGGGTCAGGGAGAAGATATTCTAACCGGTGGAAGTGGCGATGATACCTTTTACTTTAAGCAAAGTGACTTTAACGCATCCGACTTCATTACCGATTTTGATAGTACTAGTGACACGTTCAGTTTTGAATTTAATGGCGATCAAGCAAGCAGTAATGTGAGTGATTGGTTAACTTTAAACGACAATGGCACCCATACAACACTTTCTATTGATTTAGATGGTGATAACGTATTTGACCCATTTGTGCAGCTATCGAATGTTACGGGTTTAGATGTCACGGATATTACAGTGCTTGCATAGATGAAACGCTGATCCTTATAAGGAAACACCTTAAATTAATGGTGACTATTTTAAAGGGATTTTAAAATAGTCTAATCCAAGTAGGAGAAGAGTTTATGAATAAAATTCATCATACGATTAAGGTTAGCGTTGCTTTGTTATTAGGCATCAGCTTAGTCACGAATACCTCCTTATTAGTGATTCCATTATTTAGTCTACAAATCTTTGATCGAGTGCTGGGCAGTGGCAGTTTTGAAACGCTTTATATGTTACTGGCTGCTGCCGCCATAGTTGGATTGTTCCATTGCTACTTTGAATATCGTCGTCAATATTTACCTACCCAGGTATTAAAATTAATATTTTCTCATTCACAAAAGTCGTTGATTAATAGCAGTTGTAAAGTTGGCGATTCATTTATTTATAAAGACTTAAGCAAATTACTTTCAAGTAATATCAATAGTGTTCTATTGGCAGCTATTGATGCATGTTTTTGCCCTCTATTCTTGGTGGTTCTGTATTTATTGCACCCTGCCTTTGCCGCGTTAGTGGGTGGTGCCAATATATTACTGTTGCTTGTGTTTTTATATCAGCAAAAATCGTTAGGGGACAGTCAGGAGATTCTTAAAAAAGATCAAACTAAGCATTTTCAATCAATGGATGAATTACTGAGAGGTGCCAAATTTCTAAGAGCGGATAATCGAATTGTAAATTGGGCGAACAATAATATCGCTAATAATTTAAATGAATCGGTACTAGTCTCAAAAACAAAAGAAAATGGTTTTAAGTGCTTATTTCAATTTATTAAATGGGCGTTACAACTAAGCCTTCCCACAATAGGAGGTATTTTATTGCTCAATAATGATATCACCACTGGTACTTTATTGGCCGCTCTAATTATTGGATATCGTGGCTTGATTCCCTTTGAAGTGTTGTTAGGTCAATGGCAATTGTCGGCTCGTTTGATAGATATTTATAAGAGGTTCAAAATCTATCAAAAAGCCAATCAAAACTCAGCTAATAAACCCATGCCGTTAACGATATTAGAGGGGCAATTAAAAGTAGAAACCCTAAGTATTAGCATTGATGGTTATCGTGAATTACTTTGTAATGTAAATGTTAATATCAATAGAGGGGAAGCCATTGCCATTATTGGCGCCAATGGCAGTGGTAAAACTTTATTGATTGATGCTATGGCAGGGGTGTCTGTGAAATATGAAGGTAACGTATATTTTGACGAATATAATAGGGAAAATGTAAATGAGCAATGGTTAGGATCTCAAATAGGCTATGTTCCTCAAAATTTGTTAGTGGCAACCGATACTATTCAGCAAATAATTGCTCACTACTTACAGGGAGAGTTGAATCCGCAACGTGTAGTAGAAGTGGCAGAGCAATTGGGCATACATAAATTTATACTATCGCTACGTAATGGTTATGACACAACAGTGGGCCTTCATGGGGAAAGCATTCCTCCTGGAATTCTACAGCGTATTATTATTGCCAGTGCAATATATGGAAATCCAAAGTATTTGTTTTTTGATGAAGCGGATGCCTTTTTAGATCAAGAGGGTCAGCAGATATTTAAAAGACTTATTTTGTCTATGAAAGACCAGGGTTGTACGGTTATATATTCTACACAAAAACGTTCATTAGTTGATTTAGCCGATGGGGTTATTTTAATGGATAAAGGAAAAGCTTGTAATGCTGCTGAAATCGATGGCTTAAACCTGAGTGTGATTAGGGGGGGAGCATGAAAACGTATTCGAGTCGTAAGTTATTTGTGGAAGTGATAGTGATAATGCTTTTGTTAATTTCTATTTTATTGACATGGGGTTATTTAGCACCTGTTTCATCAGCCACTCAAGCTCAAGGGCATGTACGTGTAGACGGTTTTCGTAAAAAAATAGTGCCATTGGATGGTGGTGTAATCCAATCGATTTTTGTGACGGAGAATAAAGAGGTAGTAAAAGGGGAAGTTCTAATTGCATTTGATAGCCAAGAGTCGGTTGATAAACTTGAGGAATTAAATAAACAACTATTTAAAGTTAATTTAGATATTTGGCGTTTTACTGGCCTTAGCGAAAATAAAAAATTAGATATAAATGATTATGAACGTCAATACTCAATCGATCAGGAGACTTTATCCCTGATGAAAAATACTCAAAAATTACAACACGCACAATTGAATCAGCACATTCAAAAAATAGAAATAATTAATCAAGATTTTAAGAAACAATCTAATAACATTATGTGGGAAGAAGCTGCATTGGTCCATGATCATAGAAAGCTGGAACTGTTACTGGCTGAACGTAGCCGTCTACAAATACTTATGGGTCGGAATTTTTCTTCTAAGCGAGAACTGAATCAATTAGATATTCGGATAAGTGACATGAATGAAGACAGTATTGTTAAAGAGGCTAGTATAAGTAATCAAAAGATGGCACTTGAATCTATTAGCCTTAATAAAAAAGCACTTGTGAATGAATTTACCAGTCGAAATCTTAATGAAATTAACCTGCTAAGAAGTGAAAAGTGGGGTTTAGAAAGCAGAATAAATTTTGTGAATCAAAAATTAGCCCGAACCAGTGTTTTAGCCCCTGTGAGTGGCACAGTGATTAACTTACAAACCCATACAGAAGGGGAAGCCATTGCCAGTGGTGCTTACCTTATGGATATTGTACCTCGACAAGCACAACTGGTAATCGAAGCTGATTTGGCAGCACAGGATATTGAACTGGTAAAACCAGGCAATGCCGCCAGAATTCGATTACACAATTATAATCAGCGACAAAACAATCCTTTAGATGCAAAAGTAATTCAAGTATCAGCTGATCGGTTTATGACTGAAGGTGGAAACGGTGTGTACAAGCTACTATTAAAAGTAGATGAGCAGGCTTTGGCCAGCAATAGCCATATTCATCTTTATCCTGGTATGCCAGTGGAAGCATTAATATTAGGTGAAAAACGCACTGTACTAGATTACTTGCTGTCACCTATTATTTTAGGAATGGAAAAATCATTAAGAGAGTAGAGTAAAATTAAAGGGTCGTTTGAGTAAAATTTAATTTTGGCTTAATGACCTGTACCATGCCAATGTTGGCTCGTTTATTAGGGCCCAGTGGTAGGTCAAGGCGCCACCAATCTAGCGCATCTTTGCAGTTGAATGCATCGCTATTTCGGGCTCTAATATAGTAGTTTCCTTCTAGGTCAGGAATGCTTAAGGAAACTTTTGCTTTTTTCCAGTTGGATTTTCCCTTGCTGTTATGTAGGCACAATTGGGCGCTGTGTTGGAAATCTAGCCCAATTAACAACTGGTTGTAAGGTCGCTTACAGTGATTGCAGTGAAACTTATATTCAAACTCCATGTTAACCATGGTGCCACGCTGAATGCGAATTTGATTGCGCTTCCCTTCAATTCTAACATTTTTTAGCGTAAAAACAGGCCCTGTCTTGTCACTAAAGACTAGGGTCGGAACAACTGGTTGAACATCTAAACGGTCTTTTAGTAATGGTAAAGGTGGTTGTGCTAAGAGTGCAGGGCTTATAAGTAAAAGCATTAATAGCCAGCGCATATATTTCCCTATTTTATATTGATTTATCTACAACATAGATTAGACGCTATTTACCAGTATGGATGAGCTACATATGCTGTCAAACTTGGCTAAACTTAATATGGGACTTGATTGAATTGATGGAATAATATGAAACCAACCCTAGTGCTGGTGGACGACGAAGTAAGCATTCTTGAATCTCTCAAACGTTGCCTTCGATCGGTTGATGCCCATATCGTCTGCTTTAGCTCCCCTATTGAAGCGCTTCAATACTGCCAAGAAAATAAACCCATGTTGGTGATATCCGACCAGCGTATGCCGCTATTGCAGGGTTCTGAATTATTCTCAGAAATTAAGCAGTTTAACAAACAGTGCTATTGCATTTTATTGTCGGCATTTCATGACTTTGACGACATTACTGTGGCGTTTAACCAAGGTGTGATTGACCGTTATATTGCGAAACCTTGGGATATTAAAGAAATTCGCTACCACGTAAATGAAGTGTTGGCGCAAGCTAATAAAAAAACGAGTCAATCTCATAAAGAGCTTTTTCACAATATTATCTCTGAATCTAAAAAAATGTTTGAGGTGTTCGATTATGTAAGCCGTGCGGCCAGCAGTAATGTGCCCATTTTTATTCACGGTGAAACAGGAACCGGTAAGGAACTCATTGCCAAGGCATGTCATGCTGAAAGCCTACGTAACGAAGAGCCCTTTATTGCTGTTAACTGTGCAAATTTTAGTGAAAACCTCATGGAGTCCCAATTATTTGGCCATAAAAAGGGCGCATTCACAGGAGCTGTAGGTGATCAAGCAGGTTTATTTAATGCAGCCCAAGGAGGGACGTTATTCTTAGACGAAGTGACCACCATACCCATGTCGCTTCAATCTAAGTTATTACGAGTTATTCAAGAGCGGGAATACACGCCCATTGGCAGTCATAAAGTGGAAAAGTTTCACGCTCAAATTATCTCAGCCAGCTCATTGGCCCTGAGTGATGCCGTAGAAAAGGGTGAGTTCAGAGAAGATTTATTTTACCGGCTGAATGTTATTTATATTCATTTACCTCCATTAAGAGAAAGGGGTAATGACATAGAGCTGATTTCAAAATTTTATTTAGATAAATACAATAAAGAAGGTAATAAAATATTCAGTCATTTTTCAAAAGACGCCATAGAACTGATGCATGAATATCGCTGGCCGGGAAATATCCGACAGCTTGAAAATTTAGTACACAGTTTAGTTATTCTTAATGATGGTCCTGAGGTTACAGCCAGTATGCTGAATTCTGGCATTCAAAGAATTAACACATCTATGCCCGGTTCAGGTAAACAGGGCGAGGAATTGTTTGAAAGTAATCCCCCTTTAAATAACGCCAATGGGGTGATAGGTAAGGTAAATGATTCTGCTCAGGGGCAGAGCGCTTTACCATCCAATATGGAAATAAAACCCCTATGGCTTATGGAAAAGGAATTTATCGAATATGCCATAGAGGCTTGTGAGGGGAATATTACAAAGGCTGCGGTGTTATTAGAGATAAGTCCGTCGACCATTTATAGGAAGCAACAATCCTGGAATAAGTAAATGCTTTAGCTAAATTTTATGTATGAATTCTTCTAGCTTTTTTTGTAATTCGTTAATTTCTCTTTTTTGTACATTAATTGCCTGTTTTAACTTGTGAGTCGTTATAGAATCCTCATGGGAATCCCCAATAGTATTTTGATTGGAGGTGAGATGGCTTGCTATTGTTTTTTTTAATGTGTCGTTATCCCAAGGCTTACTAATAATTTGCTTGATATCCTCATGATTAATAGTATTAACAACAGACTCTAAATCAGCATCGCCTGACATTATCATGCGACTTACGGCGGGGTGTTTTAATTTGACTTGTTCTAAAAATTCAGCGCCACCGACATGGGGCATACGCATATCAGAAACCACGATATTTACGCAGTACTGGTTAAGTAATTCAAGTGCTTGTTGAGCACTGGTGGCAGTGAGTAAATGATAGTTTTCGTTGCGTAATAGTCGCTTAAGGGTATTGAGAATACTGACTTCATCATCAACGAATAATACCGTTTTAATCTTCATCGCTACCATCCGATATGTGGTTTTCCATTACGCTGGGAATAGGCAGCCGTATATTAAAGGTTGTGCCTTTTCCCAGTTGACTTTCAACGTTTAATTCTCCTGCGTATTTTTGAATAATGCCATGGGATATGGAAAGCCCTAAGCCGGTGCCCTTGCCTGGTTCTTTTGTGGTGTAGAAAGGATCAAATATTTTTAAGCGCTGTTCTTGATCCATGCCTGAACCATTATCCGAGATGTTAATGTGTATGTGTGAATCAATCACATCACAGGTGATGGTGATGTCCCCTTGATTTTCTATGGCATCACTGGCATTTACCAATAGGTTCATTATAACTTGTGATAACTCGCCAGGGTGACCCAAATATAGAGGCAGGGGAGACAATGACTTATTAACACGGCACTTATATTTAATGTTATTTGCAGCTAATCTAAGGGCTGGGTCAATTACCTGAGCTATTAAATCCATCTGAGAGGCCTTTTTACTATCAACTCTTGAGAAGCTTTTTAAGTCATTCACAATATTTTGTATGCGCAAAGAGCCACTTAGTGAATCATCAATGAGTTTGTCTAAGTCGCTTAGGATGTCCATTAATCTAATGGCTTCTCGTTTGGCTTTAAGTTGCTTACATCTATTGGTTATATCGTCTTTTTTTCCTTTAATTACATCACTCTCAAGAGACAGATAACTCATCATCATATTACTAATATCTTGGCAATACTCTTTTAAAACCTCAATGTTGCCTGATATAAAACTAATGGGATTGTTAATTTCATGGGCAACTCCTGCCGCTAATTGACCAATAGAAGAAAGCTTTTCAGAATGCACAAGTTGACTGCGTGTGGTATTAAGTTCGACGATACTTTTTTCTAACAAAGTATTTTTTTCTTCAATTTTTTGAGTTCGTAACATTACAAGATTTTCAAGGTTTTCAAGTTTTAACTGCGCTTGTTTTGCAAGATTCCACTTGCTTACCATGGCCCATGCCATTTGTAACACCTCAATGGAGTCAAAAGGTTTTTTAAGGATCAATAGTCGGTCGTTATTCCCCAATTTTTGATTGATGTCATGCCAAGAGTAATCAGAATATGCCGAACATATTATAGTTTGCAAGTTAGGATCTTCCTGCCATAAGTGTTGTATGGTCTCGACCCCATCCCAACCAGGAGGCATACGAATATCAACAAAGGCCATGGCAAAGGGTTTACCTGATTGTATAGCCTCTTTCACCCGTTCGACAGCTTCCTCACCTTGTAGAGCAAAACTGAGTTCAAAATTTAATTGGGTAGGGGTAGCCGTTTTTTGTGAAAAAAGACTGGATTCTAGTTCATCGAGGTGACTATTTTTATTGTTGTTTACGCAGAGTATTTTTTTAAAGTCATCATGGATGGCTTTATTATCATCGATGATCAATATGCGTTTGTTTTCATGGGTATCTTTACTCGCGTTTTGATCCTGATCTATGGCCATGGCTATTACTTCCTGATTTGGTGAACGGTGGCACTTTTAGGCGCATTGTCTTTTGGAATTACCAAAACAAATTTGGCTCCTAATTTATGTCCATTACTTTGCATAACAAGTTTTCCTCCCATTTCTTTTGCAGTAAGAGCGCAGCTATGTAATCCAAATCCATGACCGCTTTTTTTAGTGGTGAAACCATAGCTGAATATTTTCTTATGTATATCCTCGTTAATGCCTATGCCATTATCCTGAACGGTGAGCTCTATGTTGTCGTCATTAAGGTTTCTAACTCTTAATATTATGGTTGGGTTTGTTATTTTGCTCTCTATTATGGCATCTTTAGCATTGGTAATGAGATTAACCAGTATTTGCAGTACCTTAAATTTTTCAATATTGACGTCTTTAATATTCTCAAACTCCTTAATGATATTGAAATTATGCTGTTCAATTATTTCTCTGTTAATGTTGATGGCATCTTCAATTAAGTCAGATATAGTGGCCCATTCGTAGGCACTGGAGGTGCTCGAAAATTTCTGTTGAGATGAAATTATTTCTTCAATATGATTAATATTGTTGTTTAGTAGAGTAACTTCACGCAGGGTGATCTCTCGTTCTTCATCTATGCGGTCGGACAAACTATAAAGATATTCGGGAATCATTTGTACTTTATCTTTATCATCAAAGAAGTCTTCTTTGTTCGACATGATGTTAGCTAATTTATTTATACCTTTAACTCGAGAGTTTTGTAGGGTGTCGGTAATTAGGTTGGTGGAAACATGAACTGAATTAAGAATATTGCCCACATTGTGTAATATTGACGTGGCCATTTCGGCCACACCTACTTTTCGGGAAGCATTGACTAAACGTTGATTTAAGCGTTTGACATTGTTTTCATTTTCAATTCGTTTGCTCGTGTCATGTATTGCTAAGATAAAAAAGTTACTATTCTTATGGAACGCCTTGGTGATGAAAATTTCAATTGATCGATTGGTGCCTTTTTTGGTTTTAAAGGTTTTTTCGATGCGACTGCCTACTAGTTTGCTTATTTCATTATAAGTAATATACATTCTTGGCAATATAGAGTTGATGCTTAGATTATGCAGCTCTTCCATACTAGTATCGAATAAATCGTAAGTAGCGCTGTTAGAGTTTTTAACTACCCCATGCTCATCTAATGTAATGATTGAGTCGCTAATAGAATTCATAATGCTTGATATGTAATTTTTGTCTCTGGTAGATTTTAATCGCGCTTGATTGGCTTGTTCTATTTGTTGTTGTAGTGTTTGAGCATAGCGTTGTAAGGAATGGCTAAGTTCTACCACTTCCTTTGGGCCTTTATTTAAGCGAAAGTTAATATTATGAATATCTTCAGATTGTTGTAAAAGTAGGCTTTCATTGGCTTTGTTGTTAAGTGAAACTAAAGGTTTAATAATAGATGTATTGGCCAACCGCCACGCCCAAAATATTAATAAGAAATACATTGAAATGGTGAAGGCTGAAATGATGGGCATGTTGGATTTTTTATTATCTAATATTTGTTGGCTGTGATTGCTCAGTTGTTGATATTGAGACTGCAGGTTATTTAATAAAACGATGACGTTGCTGGATAATTTGTCTACTTTAGCCAAGCTATTTTGCCATTTTGAACCTTGCACATTATAACCAGAAGATTCCTTTATAAGTGATGCCACAAGATTAATATCGGTGTAGAGTAGTTCGGTGGATTGTAGTATTACATTATAAAGATCTTGGAATTTTTTCGGATTGGTAAATTGTTCGGGCTGAATGGGCTTGGAATTATTTAAACTTAGCATGTTAAGCAGTTGTTTTGCTTGACTACTAATGCCATTTTGTAAATAAGAGTCTTGCTGGCTGAAATACAAGTCAATAGTAATAAACCATTGTGACAGCATAAGTTTTTGGTGTTTTACATCTCTTAAAAGCAGTATGTTTTTGGTATTAATTTCTTGTGCATATTGGATTTGATAAGACTTAATGCCAATAATTACACTCGTAAACAAACCGCCTAAAACACAGACCAAAACCACAAGCATAGATTGCTGGGAAATTTTCATGGTTATTTCACTGTACTGACTGTTTGTAGGTCATCATTCCAGGCTTGCTCGGTTATTAATACAGTTTTCATGGCTGATTTGATCACCACGGTCACTAACTTTAATGCATCTTTGTTGGTAAATAATGGGGTGGAAAACTCAGCAAATGGAGAGTCAATTAGAGTCCTTAAAGTATTAAAATCTCGGCCTATTAGTTGGCCTTTAAAATCAGGTGTTTCTAAGTATTTTCGACTAGGATCTCGAGCCCGTTGAAATACAAAATCCTTTACACTAAGGTCTAAATTTAGTGCCCAAGCCACTTCCACAAGCCCCCATTGGCTTTGCTCAGATCTTACATGGATATAGCCAATTTTCTGTCCATCTTGCAGTGCTACATAAAGGGTATGACGTCCCATCTCTGAAAAGTGTAGGTTGAAATTGGGCAAGTGGGTAATGATGTGTTCTCGGGTTTGTTGATTAACAGTCCGCACGATAGATTGATAGCTAGTGGCATTAGGATAAAGCTGGTAAATACTGTTGACTGGGTCTCGTAGTGCACAAAAAGCTTCTGCGCTTACAGTATTTATTCCAAAAACACATAATAAGGTTATTAAATAATATTTAGTCATCATTCTCATAGCACTCCCCTTGTTTGAAGTAACGGATAGCCCTTTTAAAATCGATAGCGAAGTTGAAGACTTAAACGTTCAGTTTTTTTTTGCTCATTAAAGGTGTCATGATCCCATTTAAATTGGCCACTGAAATCCCATCTCTGTCGGTAGTCTAATTGGGCGCCTATGGCGAAAGTCAATTTATTTTGTTGAGCTAGTTCGCTATCCTCAAGGGCATAAATGCTTTGTAGATAAATTGTGGTGAATTCTCGTGTATCGCGCCAATTGAACTCCATAAGGCCACGATTTACATATTGGCCATTATTCTCACCGTGATCTAACTGGCCGAACAAGGCGAATAGTCCCCAGTAGTGCTGAGCATCTAAACCAACACGGCGACGTGTATTATTGGCTAACTTAGATTCATATACGGATATGCCCACGATTTGATTAAGGTGCCTAGGGGTGCCGATTCGAGCGGAGTAGACATAACTGCTATCGTTTGCTTGTAAAGATTGCCCACCTCCTGTGGAGGTGCTTATTTCATATTCAAACAGCTGATGCTGCTTATTTAGGCTGACGCCCCAGTCGGCTTTAATACCAAGGTTAGAACCCTGTGCATAATCTCTTAAAGTGCCATTGGTATTAATACTGTGCTCTAAGCCATAGGGAATTTCTAAGTGGCCCAATTTTAAGTTAGGCTGCCACGGTTGGGTTTGGGTAAAGTTAAAGGTAAATATGCGGTAAACTAATTGAGAGTCATTTTCGTCTTCAAAAAAGCTTGGGTGCTGAATCTGATTATCAAGCTTAGTCATGTAAGCTTGTAAGATAAGTGTGCCCACATCGCCATTTCGGTTAGTGAATACTTTATGTAAATCCATTCCTACAATATGGGTGTAGCCCACTTGCTCCACATCTTGGTAATTTACACTGCGCGCGCTTACATCAATAGAAAAACGTAAGTTGTCTTGAAGCTCATCAAATGAACTTGCTAAACCATAAGGCATAATTAGGCAGCTAAAAACAAAACCTAAAAAAAACTGGGTGCGAATGAACGGGTTATTATTCATGAAATATCCCTGTAATGACACATAAGACACTAATGTCACAAATGTCTCATATGTACGGGCATCATGGAAATACCGGTTATTTATACTTTGTATGGCTTTAAGAATGCAGGGGAGTTATTAACTTCCATTAATTCTTTAAAAACTGTTTAAGATGAATTAGAGGAATATAGGGGTTAGGCGAGGGAGGTCGATTATTCGATTGGAAGCATAATAGTGAACACAGTACCTTCATTTATTCGGCTGGCCACACTTAAAATTCCGCCGTGTTTTTCAATGATTCGATGGGAAATAGATAACCCAAGGCCTGTGCCTTTTCCTATTTCTTTGGTTGTAAAAAAAGGATCAAACAGTTTGTTAAGATCATTATCATTAATGCCACTTCCATTGTCGCTGATTTTAATTTCAATATAATCTTCCATTAAGCGGCTGCTGATGGAAATAATGCCTTTTTCAGTGACGGCATCAGATGCATTAACTAATAGATTGAGAATGACTTGGCTTAACTCCCCTGAATTGCATGGATAAAGTGGTAAGGGGTTTAAGTCTTTTTCCAAGGTGCATTTATATTTAATTTCATTCCATACTAATCTAAGGGCTGTTTCAATGACATCTTCGTTGAGGTCAGTTAAATTCTTTTTTACGCTGTCTACTCGTGAAAAGTTCTTTAAATCTTGCACGATATTTTTAATGCGATTTGTGCCATCTAATGAGTCTTTAATTAAGTCATCCATGTCACTTAAAATGTATTGTATGTTCTTTTTTCCCTTGAATAATTGTATTTCCTCATATTTAACCAGTATGGCGTTCATGTCTTGATTTTGTATGCAGTTCTCTAGTAATTGGTAATGTTCAAAGAGGCTGAGTAAATCTTCTTTATAGTCTTTTAGTACTTCTATATTACCCATAACAAATCCAGTGGGATTGTTTATTTCATGTGCCACGCCCGCTGCTAATTGCCCTACCGAGGCGAGTTTCTCACTGTGCAATAATTGTTGTTGGTGTTCAACTAATCGATCGTTTAGCTCTTGCAAGCTGTCTTTGGCCTGATTTAAAGAGATTTCTCTTTGAGTGACTTTTTTAGCCATTTCTTGAAAATTATGCTCTAAATCATTTATTTCAAGTAATTGGTAGGGTTCAGCGTCAGTGGTTGAGTCTATCTCTTTAATTTTACCTTCGGCTAGTTCATGGGAAAATTGCCTTAATCGCTCCAATGGCATAATTAAATATTTTTTCCCCAGTTTATTGGAAATTAGGTTGACCACAAACCAAATTATCGATAACCATATGAGCATTTCTAATATTAAAGATTTCCGTGAACTGACGAGGTCTTGATCTTGTGTTTGGTAGCTTAAAGCCACGCCGGTATTACCAATGTCAATATGCTCCATAATGTGAAGCTTTTGATCACCTAAATCTAAAAAAATAAAGTGTTTATGTTTAAATTGAATTCTATGGTGTTGGCTGCGTTCTTTAAGGTTTAATGATGAGGCAATATCAGAGATGGGAATATCTGCCTGTAAATAGCCCTCAACATGATTGTGATAGTAAATGGGCATAATTAGATTGATATAAATGGTTTTAAGATTATTTGTGGGAAAAATATTAATGAAATATTTTTCATTTTCTTCATTTTCTTCATTTGCTCGCTTTGGGAAGGCTATTTGTTCTTCTTTATTTTGGGTGCTATACAGAATATTGCCTTCGTAATCCCTAAGGGTTAAGGGGACTTTACTGCCTAAAACTGTTAAATCATTTATGAAGTCTTGGATGCTACCCTCATTAGTTTTTGGATGCATAACCGTTTGCAGTACAATGGGAAAATTTGCGTAATCGCTGATCACCTGTTGTCTTAAAAATAGATATGATTCGAATTCACGGGCAATGCTGTTCATTTCCTGTTGAATATAATCGGCTCTATTTTCACGAACCAAGGAGTCAACCTTGAAGAAAACTAAAACGCACAAAGATAGTCCAAGTAAAATAGATAAACTAAATATAAAGATAGTGAAAGCCATTGGAAAGGAAATTCCTTTGGGTTTCTTTGGTTGTGTGTGTTCGAAATTATTATAGTCTTTCATCAAGAATGATCTGGTTGTTGTCACCATAAAAAGCCATTACAAAATCTTCCATGGTAAGCGCTTCATGAGCATCGGGTGAATTTTTTGTGAATGAAGTAAAAGGTAACTGATAAGTTTTTATTAGTCCTTTAATAGGAGTGCTAAGAGATTCTAGTGCTTTTCGTATAGACTGTCTTTTTTGAGTGATATCTCCATTTAATTGACTTTTTTTAATAGCCTCGATGAGTAATCTTGTTAAATCGTATGCGTGTATGAAACCGGTGGGGGCTTTAATATCTTGTTTGGATTGAATAACAACTGGAAATAAATTCTTAGCGTCTTTAAAAACATTTTTATTGAAAGGAGTGTCTGGCGAACTAATAAATGAAAAGCGAGTTTGTAAAAACTTTAAATCAATGCCTTTTCTGTGCTGAGCATGAATGATTTTTGGAAAATCACCACCCGTTATGCCCCAGTGGCTGCGAATGGGCAATCTAATGGTTTTAGGCAGTGATAATAATGCTTTTGCAAAGGTCTTTCCCTCATGAGCATTGGCCACCATCAAAATACAGTCGGCCTTTGTTTCAGAAATCTCTCTAAATATCATTTTGGCACCGGTTTCTCCTAAATTCCAGTTAAACCATTTGGTGCCCGCTGCTTTTAATCCCTGCTGTGTTAAAGCTTTATTCATAGTATTAAAATTGGAGCGACCCCAGCCAGTTTCTTCTAATAGCAAAAAGGGTTTGGAAAAGCCTTCTTTAATGGCACTGTTAACTATGACCTTACCCGCCTTACTGTCATCAATAGATAATCTGTATACCCAATTCTCACCTTTAGAATAACGGGTAATAGGGCCAGCGGCCGCCCATGGGTCCAATAGCAGAATTTTATTTTCATTAATAAATGTCAAGTTATCTAATAGTGGAGGGGAGTGTAAACCACTAAATATGGCAAGCGCTTGTGGATCGTTAAGGAATTCTTCAAGGTGGCGTTTACTGCGCAGGGAGCTGCCATGATGATCTTTTATAATCAATTTAACTGTCTTGCCTCCAAGTGTGTTGTTAACTTGGTGTAGTGCGGTTTTAATACCTTGTTCTATGGATTGCCCCGAGGCCTTAGCGCCGGTTTGATCGGCATCTAAATATAGGTGATAAGAAGGCTGAGTGTGGGCTGTATTACTCATTATCATAAGGGCTGTTATTACGAGAAAAATATTTTTAAGATCTCTCATAAATAGGGCTCCTTTTCTTCATTTGTACTGTTATAAGACTAGACTATTTTGTATCACATAAAATGGTTAAGTCTGGATTAATATGGCTCATAAAGTCCTGAAAAATAATTAGGCGATAGCCATTTTAGCTAAGTGCTTTTCCTTTATAAATTTTTCAAATTTTCTAGCACATATGGGACGGCTGACATAATAGCCCTGAATAAGATCACAGCCTGCATCTCTAAGGAATTCAAACTGCTCCTGAGTTTCCACCCCTTCAGCCACCACTTGCATATCTAAGTCTCTTGCTAAACCCAAAAGAAATGCAGTAATAGAGCAACTCTTTTTATTATTGGGTAGATCTTGTATAAAGCTTTGATCTATTTTCAAGGTGGTAATGGGTAATTGTTGTAGATAACTTAGTGAAGAATAACCGGTGCCAAAATCATCCAAGGCAATACCAACACCTATTTCACGAAGCCCATTTAGGATGTCTATGCCCCCTTGTAAATCGTTTATTAAGATACTTTCAGTCACTTCTATTTCAAGCCAAGAAGGGTGAAGTTTGTGAATTCGGATGAGTTCGCAAATGTCTTCCAATAAATTAGCTTCATTGAATTGACGAGCGGACAAATTAACAGATAATTTACAACGGGTTTCTTCTTGTTGCCACCACTTAGCTAGTTGTGCACACGCTTGATGAAGTACTTGCTTGCCAATAGGGATAATGAGTCCATTTTGTTCCACTAGTGCAATAAAGGTATTTGGGCCTTGAAGGCCATTTTCTGGATGTTGCCAGCGAACTAAGGCTTCATTACCTACCACATCGCCATTGATGGGATTAACCTGAGGTTGGTAATGCAATAAAAATTCATCATTTTTAACTGCATCATGTAATGAATTTTCAACCTGCATTTGATTCTTAGTGGTGGTGTTTTGATTGTTGTCATAAAATTGAAAAGTGTTGCCGCCGATGGATTTTGCTTTATACATAGCGGAATCGGCATGGCAAAGTAATTGTTCAGAGTTTTTGTGATCCCTTAGGGAGGTGTTAATGCCAATACTGGGGGATGCATAAATACTATGGCGGCCAATTTTGAAAGGCTCTGTGAATAAATTTAGTATTTTTTTAGCCACCAGTTCGGCATCTTGCACCACTTGGCTGCTGGTTAAAATCATAACAAACTCATCTCCGCCAAATCGGGCAAGAGTTTCGCCTTTACGAATGGCTTTTCGTAAGCGTTTAGCCACTTCTATTAATAATGCATCGCCCACGGTATGACCTAAATTATCATTTATAATTTTAAAACGATCTAAATCCATGAATAAAATGGCCAGTTCTTTTTGATCCCGATTACATTGGTGTATAACGAGCTCTAAATGGTCATTGAAAAGGCGTCTATTGGCTAAGCCTGTGAGTGAGTCATGAAAAGCTTGGTATTCAATATGCGCTTCTTTCTTTTTTTGTTCGCTAATATCAATAAAGAGCGCAGCGTAATATAGCTCGTTATAAGGGCCTTTAATGGCCATTAAACTTAGCCAAACAGGAAAAGAATAACCACTGCCTTTCCGGCAAGCCAGTTCACCATGCCATTCTTCTTCTGGGTTAACCGTTAATAAGTCCTCAGGCAAATCCATTCCATTGCTGGTGGAAAATAACGCCATTAAAGGTTTACCGGTCACCTCGCTGGGACTAAATTCACTTAGATTACAAAAAGCAGGGTTTACGCTTTCAATAAGCCCTTTTTCATTGCAAATGGCAATGGCTTCTATAGTGCTATCAAATAGATGGCTCAGTTGTTGGTTATGTTGAATAAGACCCTGAGTATTAAAGGCTTCTCTTATTTCAGCTCTCAAAATTTCATTATTCCAAGGTTTGGCAAGAAATTTATATATAGAGCCTTTGTTAATGGCATCACTGACCGATTGGAAATCGGTGTAGCCACTGATAATAATTCGTATGGTTTCTGGGTATTGCTGCTTTACTTGTGCAAATAATTGCGCGCCAGTCATGTTAGGCATGCGTTGGTCACTGATAATTACTTTAATTTTGTGTTGCTGTAATAATGACAGGGCTTCCTCTCCAGAATTAGCCACATAAATTTGGTAGTTTTCTTTTCGTAGTAGGCGCACTAAAGACTTTGAAACATTGGGCTCATCGTCAACCAACAATAGTGAATTAAGCATAAAGCACCTGTGAATTTATAAGTAGTGATTACACTTTAGTCATTATTGTCACTAATGTCATAAATGTAGTTAGACCGAATTTATCTATAATTTTATTGCTTTATTTCGTGTGGTGATTTTTCAGAGAACTTGGGTGGAAATGTCCTTTCATCATATTATTTATAAGAATAACCATTCTTTTAAAACTTATGGGAATTAAAAAATGTTCATTATGAACTAATAGTTGAATTGGAGGGGGACTAGTCGTAAGTGACTTTTGACGAAGCTTGTTAGTTAATAGATAGTCTATACTGAACTTTGTCACGATTGTCACTAAAGTCATAAATCAAGGGGAAGCACTATGGCCAGCCGTGCTTTAACCGAAAAAAATAAGCGTGTATTAAGCAGTGGTGATGTTGCGCGTTACTGCGGAGTACACTTTAGAACGGTTATTCGCTGGATAGAAAAAGGCCGCCTTAAAGGCTATAAATTGCCTGGGCGTGGCAATAATCGCATAGATGAAGAAGATTTTATTGCATTTCTAAAAGACAATAAAATGCCCATTCCCGATGGTTTATTAGATGAAAATAAGCGGATTTTAATCGTAGATGATGAACGGCCCATGGCTGCGGCCATACAACGGGTATTAAGAAATGCAGGTTATGAAACTGAAATTGCCTATGATGGTTTTCAAGCCGGTTCTTTGCTCACCAGTTTCAAGCCTTCGCTAATGACATTAGATTTAAGCATGCCCAATATGAATGGTTTTGAAGTGCTGGAATACATGAAGTATAAAGAGCAATTTAAGAATGTTAAAGTGTTAGTGATCAGTGCTTTAGATGATGATGAATTGAATCGAGCTAAGAATGCGGGTGCCCATGCTTGTGTGAGTAAGCCTTTTCAAAAAAAGCACTTAATAGAAGAAGTGGAAAAAATATTAGGTGCAGAGCTAGAGATTGGATAGAAAAATCCACTTCTGTTATTTTTTTTAATATCTATACGTAAAAAATAAGAGAAGTGAAAAGAAAATATGACTTATGCTTTACGAGCAATATAAACTGAATTAGTAGATTCACCGCCTGTGAACGGATTAGGAAAAGGCACAACATAAGAATCGGTTGATTCAAATACGCTGTTTAATAAAGCCATAAAGTCCTCTGCCGGAGGCTCATCTGACCACAAGCCAAATACTCCACCAGGATGTAACTTTTCTTTCATGGCGGTTAAACCTTGCTTGGTATAAAACGCACTGTTTCCAGGGTTTAACCAGTAGCTTGGTGAATGATCAATATCCAATAGAATAGCATGTACTTTATTGTTGCTTTCATCTTCGCTAATGATGTTGCCATCAAAGCCATGTGTGGTGGAGGTGGCTACATCAAAGAAGTCAGCATGAATAAGCTGACAACGAGGATTGTTGGAAAGCTCTTCCCCCAGTGGCACAAGGTGCTTTTGATGCCAGTCTATGACAGGCTTCATGACATCAATGACTTTTAGAGACGTCACATTGTCAAAAGCCAAAGCCGCTTGAGCGGTGTAGCCTAACCCTAAGCCTCCCACCACCACATCAATTGAATCTTCTGTGAATGCCTTTAATCCATAATTTGAAAGCTGAATTTCAGCCTCGGTAAATAGGCTAGACATTAAAAACTCTTCATTGAGCTTCACTTCAAATAAAATTTGATTGTTCAATCTAGGCTCAGATCGACGCCTAAGACTAATGGCCCCTAAAGGGGTTTCTTGGTAATCAATTTCTTCAAATACAAAAGACATAATTGGGTTCTATTAAGTAGGCTAATGGGTGATTCATCAAGGGGCGTAGGATTGAGTGATGATGCATTTTAATAGCTGCATTATCTATATTAACTATGCACACAGTTAAAAAGGGTATAAAAGCGCCCAGTGTGCCTTATTCAGGTTTGGATCGCCATAGCTTGCGGATTAAGGCTGGGAAAGAAGACACTATTAATACGGGTTTAGTGGCGACTTTACGGTGGGCTTGGCAAATATGTTCTATATTTAGGGAGTTAAATTATTTTTCTGGCCGATATTGAATTTGTAGAGTATTCCCATGACTAGGCTTGGCGTCTTACTTTTCATTTTTTCAGCAAGTCTTGCACTGTCCTCGCTGGCTACCGCAAAGCAAGTGATCAAACTTTGGAGCTATTACGAATTCCCTCCTTTTGTGATTAGTGTGGCTGAGAAAAAAGGCCTAACCTATGATTTTGTCGAAATGTTAAATTTATTCGAAGGAACCGGAGAGTATCAATTTGAAGTTGAAATATTGCCCCGAAAACGTCTGAACTCCTACTTGAGTAGCGCTAAAAAGGGGGCGGTATTATGGGTGAATCCACTGTTTTTTGGTGATCTAAAAAGAAAGCGTTACCTGTGGACAAATACCATATTGGAAGATGAGCAAGCCTTCATTTCAAGGGTTCAAACGCCTTTTTTGTATACTGGACCTGAGTCTCTTATGAAACCTAACTTTGTGCTAGGGGGAATGCGTGGCCATGTATATGGGGGCATACAAAAACAAATAGACGAGGGGAAAATTATTAGAAGCGATGTAGATAAAGAAAAACAGAATATCGGTATGCTGCTAAAGAGGCGTGTAAATACGTTCCTTATTCCTCGCTCTGCCATGAGATTTTACGAGCAACAATTAAACTTAAGCGGTAAAATTTATTACTCGCCCAAACCGCTTATTTCATTTACGCGAAGTATTTTAGTTAAACACGATATGGAAGTATTTGACTTTCTCTCTGGAATTGTTGATAACTTTAAGACGGATGATTATTGGCAAGCCTTATTAGACCAATATGGGTTAAGTTTACCCACAGGTAAGAAAACTGATTTTTAAAGAAGCCCTTAGTTAAATTTTTCCATAGTTTAGGTGAAATACCGCATGATAAGTTACTCTCGCCAGTGCCAAGCCATTTCATAATATTTTCATAGCTTTACCATAGAGGTTTTGTACGTTTGTTAACTTACATGTTTATACAAAACATTAAGTGAATTTCAAGATTAGATAGTAAACTGGTTATGGTTTTACAATAACAATAACCATAACCTTAAAAATGAATGATAGTGACCACTATTGATGGCCACTAAACTTCTACCGTTGGCGTGGTTTAAAAACCTAAGGTTGTTACCCTGTTATTTAATGGGTTGTTTGAGAGTGTTAATGTTAAGGGTGAAGTCCGACGCTGAATAAAATCAGGTTGCTGTTACCTACGTCAAATTCACTGTCGCTGGCATCATCATTTAGTTCTAACTTGCGTGCAAAACTTTGACCCACTTCAAAACTTGCCCAAAACTTACCGGTTAAATTTTTACGTAAGCCAATTGTTGCTACCCAGCTTTTATAAGATAAGTTCACATTGTTATCGTCTTGAGCGTTGTAACGCCAATTACCCCCTTCAGGTGCCAGCTTCGAAAACAGGCTCCAGTCTTGGTTGAATCTATGTTCGGCCTTACTGGCTGGAAAGCCCAGTACATAATGTGTATCGGCCTGAGTGCTATAGGCGTAAGAAAACATGGGAATAGGTAAGTACTCACCAAATAAACGGTTAGCCCCTGCCCCAAAGATCCAGCTGTGGGGGCCACCCGCATTATACTTCCATAACATCAGCCCCATGAGTGAAAACGTTTCACTGTCAGTGGCTTCTAAATCACTGTGGATACTGGGGGTAACATTAATAATACGCGTCCATTTTTCATCGAGTTTTTTTATGTATAAAAGCGGCAGCTTAACCGAATAAAGTTCGGTGTCAGGTGGGGCTTGATTGCTGTCATTATCATCAAAACGAAAACCCATACGCTCAATGGAAAAGCCGGGTACAAATATATTGTCAAAAGCTTCGAATTTTCCAAAAGGAACTTTTAGCGACGTACGATCAAGGGCTATATCTACTGGGGAGTCTTCAATGGATGAAAACGCCATATGTTGGCTGCTGAACCCCATGGCAATATCGCTAGGCACAGTAAGTAATTCTTGGTTATTAAGGTCGGTTTGGGTTGTGGCATTGCTTGCAGGCTCGGCCAATATATTGTTGGACAAAGCCAGTAGTAATAATGTTAGCAGAGGCTTCATGGTTTTTCCTAATAGACATGTTTGTTGATTATAACATGTCTTTAGAAAATTCCGTTATTGGCATCCAATGGTAATTTAATGGGATTGAAGTGACACTTATTTGTTTGTGTATAGTTATTTTTTACTAATAAAATTATCAGGCCCTAGTGGAGTGACTGTTTTTATTCTCTTGATAAAGATTAACCTGATCTATGATAAAGGCAGGTTGCAGCGAGCCAGTTTGGCTGATAACTAAGGCTTTTGACGTGCCCTGAGCCATTAATTTTCCGGCTAGGTAAAAATGGTGAGTGCAGTGAAAATATTTTTCATCAAAGTGAGTGACTTCCATATGTATGTCTACCTTGCTAAAGACTTTAATTGGACGCAGGTAGGTCATGGTATGTTCGCTGACAATGGGTGACCATTTATTTTTTATCATGAGACTTGCTAGACCCGAGCGCACAAAAAAATCCACTCGGGTTAAATCACATAAGGTTAAGTAACGGCCATTATTAACGTGCATATTAACATCTAGGTCATTGGGCATGATTCGGATGCTAATGGCGGTTTTTAAATGTTGTGCGGTTATGATGCTTCTGCGCAGGGCATAAAGCACGACTAACAAAAGTCGCCAATATAAATTCATAGAATTCTGCCAATACTTAATAAATTAATGCTTAATATTCATTCGTACTTGAGCCGTGAATACCAGTTGATTATCTGTATCGGTTACTCGTACAGGAACAATGACATCACCTTGGGCTGTCCAATCTATCGCTTCCCCATCGGCTACTGCGGTTAGGTGACTTTTTGCTTTTTTCAAATATTTTACTTCCATCCCCGCTGGAATCCATCGGGCCCCTTTCGGAACAGACACATCCATCACTAATCCGGCACTTAATTCAGCCATATTGCACATGGCAATGGCGTGCACGGTTTTCATATGGTTTTGAACCGCTCGGCGCTTTTTCATGTGTACTTGGCACAGACCTGGTTTCAATTGGCTAATTTGCGGCTTAATACTTGAAAAATAAGGTGCAGCAAAGCACACCGCTTTGCTGAATATACGTTTTCCCAGGGGCAGTTTACTAAAGCGTTGGTACGTGGCCAGAGTATTCATAAAGACAACCTTGATGATAAAAATGAGTCGGTGACGGTGTTTCAGGTGAATTAAAGCACTAACTAGAATATAATTCTAGAATAAAGTTCTAGTTAGTGCTTTGAAGTGATGTGAAAGTCATAACCACAGAGTCATTTTCTTATTGCTCAGGTGTTGGCTCAAAGCGCTAACCACAGTGATTATGGTAAGCTTCGCGCCTACATTGCCAATGGCCCATGATTGGTCTTGATAAAGGATTTGTATTAAAAATGAATGAGGATGTAGCCCTAGAGGTGTCGTTATCCCCTAAACCCAGTTCGCGCAGCCTGCAAAAAAAGCAACAAATTTTGCAGCAAGCCTTGCTGTGTTTTTCTGAACATGGCGTGCAGGGCACCACCATCGACATGATACGAGAAGCCACTCAAACCAGTGTGGGCAGTTTGTATCATCATTTCGGAAACAAAGATGCCATTGCTGGCGCCTTATTTATAGAAGGGATGCGTGATTTTGCTGAGTTACTAAAGCAATACTTGGCGGGTTTAGATAATACAGTGTTAACAAAGACGCAAGCGTGTGCAGGGGTAAAAGCCTTGGTGTATGCCAATGTAGATTGGATAAGTAATCAACCAGATTGGGCGAATTACGTATTTCACCATCGCGCGGCCGTAAAAGGGCCGGGAAAGCTGCGTTTAGAAGGGGATCACGGCCACTTTTACCAGCATATTAATGACTGGTTTGCCCCATTTTTGGAAAAGGGGCTTATTCAAGAATTACCTTTGGAAGTGTTGGCCAGTGTAGTAACTGGGCCAGTACACACTTATGCCCGCCATTGGTTGGCGGGCCGATATAAGGTGTCGTTAGTGGAGCATAGAGAGGTGTTTGCCGAGGCTGCCTGGCAGTCTCTTAAGTGTCGTTAGGGCGTGGGTAACGCTAATACCCTAACGACTTTTGTACCTTATGATGGAAGTAAGCTGCTACTCATTTAATTTTCGGCGCCTAAAGCCACCTAATCCAATTAACGCCAAGCCGCTTAATAGCCATGCATTTAAACTGGCGGCACCTGATTCGGTGTCGGTGATAATCACCACATCATTAGGGTCAATAATTTTTAAGGTGAGCTGCGTGATGGTAGTATCAAACACATCTTTCGATTGTAGTTCTAATGTGTATGGGGAATTGGCTACCATGTCCATGGTAGTGAGGCCTACCACAACATTATTTTCATTAAAGCTTAATCCGGCTGGTAAGCCACTCAGTGTGTAGTCGATGGTTTGATTATCTGCATCGCTGGATTTGGCAAGATCCCAACCTAAGCCGCTGTTAATGTTTACCGCTAAACTGGTTAAGCCTTCATACACAGGGGCGGAATAACCGACAGTCATGGTGAAGGTACTTTGACTAATTTGGCTGATGGTGCCATTAAGGTTAGAGTTCACTTTAATAAGGTTAGAGCTCACTGTAATGGTACTGTAAAAATCTGTGGTGCCATCGCCATTGTATTCAGGGGTGCCTGATATGGTAGCGCTAGTACTGTCAAAGCTTAAACCAGCTGGCAAATCGCCCAGAATGCTATAACTGATAGTATCATTTGAGCCCTCTGCTGGTTGAGTGAAAAAGCCGCTAATGACTTGAGAATATTCGTTCATGGGTGAAAGCATAACATTGGCTATTTGTTGGGCACCGTTTTGTACAAGGTTGCCATACTCAACAGCCCCCATGTCTATGATGCCGCGGGAAACTCGGGCTGAACCGCGTTGGTCAAATTCAGGTGCGTCTTCCAAAGTGCTGTCGCCTGAGTCAATCACAGGGCTATTTTCTGCGGGATAATAAGTTTGCCCTTTGCCGCCATTGCTGGCTAATGCCCCTAATAAAGGGTCAATGGCGGACAGAATGCTATTGCCATCGGCCATGTAAGCGGCACAGCCATCTTCTGTTGGCACTTCATTTATTAATGAATAGGTAATATCAAAGCCTGTTTGAGAATCTTCTGCACAGGCTTGTCTTACCGAACCTGTATTACCTGAAATAACAGCATGACTGAGGGTCACCAAAGGAGACTTGCTAGCCTGAATGGCGCCAGCGGCATCACTGGTATTGCTCGATACATTATTGATGATGCTTGAATAACGAATGCTTGAACCTTCAACCACAGCGTCTTCAAAATACACCCCCGCGCCTTTATTCGCTATATTGCCGCTGATGGTGGTGTTTTCCATTGCGAGGTTTAGAAATGGCTCATAGACATATAAAGCGCCGCCATTACCGGTGGCGTTGTTAGTATTTAAAGAGGTTCTAGCAATATTGGTAGTAAAGGGCTGGCTGGCATCTAAATAAATAGCCGCGCCATGTTCAGTGGCGCTGTTATTAATAAGGTTGCTGTCGGTAATACTAAGCGCCCCATCAGCATGAAGATTACCCACATAAATAGCACCGCCTGAGCGTTGAGCAGAGTTTCCATTAAATATAGACTCAACAATCGTCACATCTGCTTGACGATCTAGCGCAATGGCTCCGCCATAAGCTTGTGTTAGGGTATTGGCGGTAATGTTATTTACTTGGTTGTTGGCGAATTCAGATGCGTTAATGGCCATGGTTTTGGCCCCTCGTAATAAAATGGCCCCGCCAAACCCTAGTGACTGGTTACCAGTGAATGTGCCTTCATTGATGGTTAGGGTATTGCCAGTATCGCCTTTGTGGTTCACAAAGGCGATGGCCGCACCGCCAGCATCTGATTGACCACTGGTGTCTGAATGGTTATGGCCGGTGGTAGTGGTGGTGTTGTTTGTGAAGCTGGTTTTAGTGATGGTTAAATCTGCACTGGACACCCGTATGGCTCCTCCTTGTAGCGCAGCCTGATTATCCTCAAATTGACTATTGCTAATAACCGTGGGAGAGCTACTGGAAATGGCCGAGCCCTTGGTATCACTGTTGGTATGAAAGCCTTTAAGAGTGACACTTTTAAGGGTTAATTTGGCTTCACTGCCTGAACTTATTATGGCTGGGTCTATGCGATCGGCTGCTTGGCCGCCATCTAAAATTAAGCCGCTTAATGTCAGCTGTGAACTATTTTCCACTGTGAAAAAATTATTATTAGCTAAGGATGTTGTGGCATTGGTTTCTAAATCCACCAACGTCAGTGGATCAATTGTTGAAGCGGCTATGTTGACGATTCTATTGTCATCGATTGTATAGGGAGCACTGCTGAGTTCTAGAGTTTGTGAATTGAAACTTGCAGAAAAATTAATGGTGTATTCAGTGCTGCCTGGGCATTGCGAACTTATAAGGTTCCACACTTCTTGAAAGGAGCTTTCAAAATCGTAGGGGTCAATTAAGCGAGTATCAATGGTAAACGCGCTAGCGCATTGCGTGTCTTCTTCTGGAATCGTTACTCCTGAAAAAGTCACATTGGAATTATTTTCGCCCACTAGAATTAATTTTTCATCGTCTGCTTTGTCTTCAAAGTTGGAGTCTAATGCTGCACTACTGGCTTGCGAAAATAGAACCTGATTTGCAATAACGGTACTTAGAGTAACCGCCCCGAGTGTTTTAACCTCAATGTTAATGCCATCATTTATTTCATAAGGGGCCTGACTTAATACCAGAGTTTGATCATTAAATACGGAATTAAAGGTAATGCTGAAGTCAGTGATGGAGGGATCGTTATCGATGCCATCAGTGGCATTGCAATTCTCGTTGATATTATCCCAAGCTTCTTCAAACGAAGTTTGTCCGTCGAATTCATTGCTGATGAGCGTGTCCACTGTAAAAGTTGCATCACAAGCCACTGATTCTTTGGGAATAGTGACATCCTCTCTAATGAGAGTTGAACCATCTTTAATGATAAATAGGCTTTTAGTGGTATCGCTGCTGGCAAGATGAATAGACCCTTCAGGATCGGAATTTGAATCTGTTTTTAAGGTAACCGTGCGATTTCCACTTAACGTATAAGGAGCGTTGCTTAATTGCAAAGGGCTGCTAGCATCGTTATTTAGAATGCTATAAAACTGAATGACGTAACTTTTATCTGCTGGACAACTATTTATAAAGTCCCAAGCTTCTTTAAAACTGGTTAAATCATCGGTGCTATCCTGCACATTAACACTGACAATAAAGTCATTGGAACAATCGTTAGGTTCAATAGCCAAGCCATATTGAGAAAATCCCAAAGCCATGGCCATTATCAAGGGCTTAATTGGTGAGGTAAATGTAGACATGATTTCCCTGGAGACATCTTTGGCAAGGTGTTTCCTTGCCTTATTTTTGTTTGGTTTTAAATAGGGCTTTTGCTACTGACTTAAGGGCCCGATTAAATGATGCCCTATAATACTGGGTTAGAGATTAATTTGTACTGCTAATAGGGTTTTCTTAAAAATGCCTGTATGTAGCGGTAACATGGTACCAACAGAAGTTTAAAAAGAAGGGGGCTATGTTTAATAAGTCGTTAGCGAAGAGATTCTTTAAAGAAAGACTTCATGTCCACACGGTGGGCGCTTTTATCAAAAAGATCTTTCATTTCTTTGGCTTGTGGTGTGTCTTTAAAGCAAAGATACAGGTATTTATCTTCAAGAATTTTTTCATTAAATTCTATTTCGGTTTTCATATCTTGCAGCTCAGGGGTGTTATTGAGCAGGTACTCAAGTACATATTTATCAATGACGACCAGTGGAATACGATTGGCGGCCAGTTTTTTTAGGTTTACTAAATCGCTGGTGGATACATCGCCCTTTATGCTGCCATCTTTTATTCTCTGATCAAATTCTTGTGTGTTTACATAGTCCTGAACAATGCCGACACGAGAAAGCTGGGCGATATCCTCAAGGGTATCCCATTTCACCGGCTTGCTTTTAAGCTGGGCAAAGCCCAATGGACCGGAGCCCACAGATTCAGAGAAGTGGCATACTTTATCCAGTTCTTTTGAATAGTATTCAGGTAAGTAACCTAGATATTTGGTGTTTTTATCCAAGCCTAATTTAACGGCACGGCTCCAAGGGTAAAAATCTACTACTAAATGATACCCCATGGCTTTAAAAATGGCTTGAGTGGCGGCAACCGTCACACCTTGCTGAGGCAGGCTTTCTCCTGAATAGGGGGGCCATACGAGGGATGTCATATAGACGGTATTACTTTGCCCATGAGCCAGTGGCATCAGACTTAACCACATTGCGCCTAGCATTAGCAGATATTTAGGGAGTAATTTATTAATAGGGCGCTCTCATGATTGAAATGGCGTAAAACTACCAGTTAACTATTTTAAGTGTAGTGGATGTTCTTAATTTTTAAATACTATCTGTAAGGGGTTTAAACAAGAGAATGCTAAGTCAGGATAGAGTTACACGAGGTGGCGTACATGTACACCTTTGTATTCTTGCTCCATTACGCTTTCAAAGCGTCTATCACCAGGGGAGCCACGTTTACCCAAGCGCCTATTGGCATTAGAAATAGGCTTGGTTTGATTGAATTTCACACACTTTGCGGCGTTATTGGTATTAGCATGCAGGTAGTGATCTGCCTCTATGTGCTTCATTAATAAGTCATAGGCTTGGCAAATTTCATGAAATCTTTGCCCGCTTGCAGGGTCTCTATCAGGATGAAACACCATGGCCAAACGGCGGAAAGCATTTTTTATGGCTTCCTTATCTGCTCCGTTATCTAAGCCCAGTAATGAGTAGTGTTTGTGCATGTTTTTTATTTATTGTTGTTATTTTTCAATTCAGCTTTAAGTTATTAAGAGCTGCTCCAATAGACGTAGGAATCATAACAGAACAAATAGAGAGCTCAATTTTTATAAAGCGTTTTTATGATCACCTTGGCATTTAACGGTTAATAAAATAAAGAATTAAAACTTGTTCATTGTGCAATGACGTTTTCGCTCAATCATTAAGGCTAATCACACTGACTTTGTAGCGCTGATTCACTTTTCACCCCACTGCATATCTTCAAGTTCTTCAATATCATTAATATCTGACTTCAATACTTCTTCTAATTCTTTTCTATTCTTTTGCGACATGGAAACATAATCCTTGGTGTCCCCTTCTAATTTAATAATATCTCGTACATGGCGTTCATCTAATTTTCTAAAGTTTCGAATAGCGCGATGAGCGTCATAGGCATGTAACCCTAAGCTGGTCATTACTTGCTCACTTAAATTTAGCGCGGAATGAAACGTCTCTCGTACAAATACGTCAACACCTGCCTTATGAAATTCATGGGCTTGAATACGACCAGACGCCCGTGCAAATAGCTTTAAATGTGGGTAGTGAACTTTACAAATGCGCACAATTTCTAATGCTTTTTCATGATCGTCAATAGCCACCACCAGCAGCTTAGCCGTGTCGGCTCCTGCTGCATGCAATAGCTCTTGGCGGGAGGCATCGCCATAAAAAACTTTATGACCAAATTTTCGCAGGTATTCTATTTGCGCCGCATTGTGTTCCAGTACCGTGGTTGAGAAACCATTAAGCGTTAAAGAGCGATCGACAATTTGCCCAAACCGACCAAACCCTGCAATGATCACCTGAGTGACGCCATCATCTATGGTATCGGGTAGCTGGTCGTTATCTTGCTGGGAGACAAACATAGGCTGCACCCAACGCTCATTTATGATCATCAAGAGTGGCGTGAACGCCATGGACAATGCTACTACCACCACCAATGGAGCGGTAACGTGCTCTGGTAATATGTGGTGTTGGCTAGTAAAAGAAAATAATACAAAGCAAAACTCCCCCCCTTGCGCTAATGCAAAAGTGAACGTCCATTGCTGGCTGGTTTGTAATTTAAACAATTTGGCTAAGGCAATAAGCACGGTAAATTTGACCAAAATAAGCGCTAACACCAAGCCCAAAATAACTAAGGGTTCTTGCATGAGTAGATCGAAATTAATACTGGCCCCCACCGAGATAAAAAATAACCCCAGTAGTAACCCTTTAAAGGGTTCTATTTCTGCTTCTAGTTCATGACGGTATTCGTTATCAGCCAGTACCACGCCCGCTATAAAGGTGCCAAGAGCAGCAGACAACCCCACTAAATCCATTAATAATGCGATGCCAATGACCAGCAGTAATGCGGTGGCGGTAAATATTTCACGAAGTTTTGTGCTGGCAATAATTCGAAACAAAGGCCTTAACAATAAGCGCCCCCCGATAATAATGGCGCTAATGGCGCATAACACCACTAAACCATGTTGCCAGCCGCTTAACCCTATTGAACTGGCGACGTCAGAAGAGGGTGTCATGGCTAAAAGGGGTAAAAGCGCCAACATAGGAATGACGGCAATATCTTGAAACAACAACACAGCAAAGGCATTTTGCCCTGCCTCTGTATTCATGAGGCCTTTTTCATTCATGGACTGCAAAACAATGGCAGTGGAAGACAGGGCTAATATTAATCCCACTGCTAATGAGGTTTGCCAAGCAAAGCCTAACAACAGACCAATGGCACTGAAGAGCACGGTAGTGAGTACGACCTGTAGCCCTCCTAACCCTAAAATAGGTAACCGCATTTGCCACAATAAAGCTGGACGCAGTTCTAGGCCCACCAAAAAAAGCATCATCACTACGCCAAATTCGGCAAAATGCATAATGCCTTCTACGTTGTGACCCACCAGTCCCAATGCGTAAGGGCCGATAATCGTACCGGCCAATAGGTAACCCAATACTGAGCCAAGACCTAATCGCTTTGCGATGGGAACCGATACCACTGCCGCTAATAAAAAAATAAACGCTTGGTACATTAACCCGCCTTTTACCTGAAAACTTTACAGTTGAACGTAAAGGTTATTTAAGAGTGTTTTGTATTGCTGAGCTTGCTGCTGAATGCCAGCATCATTTAATTGACGAGCTTGATGACTAATAAAGGGTGGCAAGAAAGTCATGGCGCAGTAATGAGCCGTTTGTTTAAACGGCAATAGGAATTGATCTAATTCATGGCCATGACTGCCATCACTTTTATAAGCGCTTTGATCCGCTCCGGTGGAAATGGCCGATAACCAGCGCTTACCGGTTAGCTGATCACCTCCTTTTCCATAGGCGTAACCATTGTGCAGGACTAAATCGAGCCACTCTTTCATTAATGATGGGCAGCTATACCAGTAAATAGGGTGTTGAAAAACCACCACATCGGCTTTATCTAATAATGCCTGCTCGTGCGCCACGTCAATATCAAAGTCTGGGTAGTGCTGGTACAAGTCGTGAACCGTGACAAAATCCAATGTTCTGGCAGCAAAAGCCAATTGTTTATTCAAACGAGACTTTTGTGGGTTTGGATGGGCGTAGATGATGAGTATCTTGGTCATATATTGCGGTCTATTAATAGAATAGAGGTTTTAACATAGCAGCGCGGCAAAGTCAGAAATTATTGATTGATAAAGCCATGCTTCGTTTACTATTCATTAAGCTTAGACGTTTCCGGTACATTATTTAAACAATTAATATTCTGAATTAGGTGATTTTAATTAGCGTATGAATCCGTATACTAAGCGCCGTTTTTTTAGTCAACAGAGTTTCGTTATGGCCAATGCCTTTGCACAACGTTTTATGCTAATTGTCGATCAATTGGCCAAGGGCAATAAAAAGCAATTTGCGCAACTAACCGGTAAATCTGCTTCCCACATTTATAAAATTTGTCGCGGCATGAGCCGTCCTTCCATGGGATATTTACAAGACTTATACGCTGAATTTCAAATTGATCTTAATTGGTTGTTAACCGGTGAACGCAGCGACCATGCAACGCCTACCGGGCGAATTGAAAATAAAGACCTTGTTATGACCCCCATGTTTGATGTGCAAGCCAGTGCTGGTCTTGGTCAAGAAGTAATCACGGAAGACGTCAGTGACTATTTTGCATTTAATAAAAAATGGTTATCTAGTCAATTAAGGGTGTCAGGGGATAATTTAGCATTGGTGTGTGTCAGTGGTGATAGCATGTTGCCAACGCTCAATAATGGTGATGACGTGCTGGTGGATATGTCACAAAAAATGGTCCACAAAGAAGGGGTGTATTTACTGCATACGCCTCAAGGGCTGGTCACTAAAAGGTTAAAGCAGCATGCCGATGGCTTATTAAATGTGATCAGTGATAATTCTGATTTTGAATCATGGGATATTTACCCAAAGGATTTAGAACACAATACAATAATAGGGAAAGTGGTGTGGTGCGCACGGTCTATTTAATAGCAATGTGTACAATAAATCGGCTTAATTAAAATACATAATTAAGCTGTTTTAAATACTTGTGATATACCTGCTCGTATTCACCGCTATTTTTAATTACTTTTAAAGCTTTGTTAAATTCCTTGCATACTTTCTTGTCTCGAAACCCCATGCGTGAATAAATGGCTGGAAAAATATCATGATAAGAGAAGTCTTGTGGTGTTAGGGTGATGTTTTTTTCGGCTTTAATACTGTTTAAAAAAATAAACATGTCACCGACACTAACATCGGCTTGACGTGTATAGAGTGCTTTGGCTTGCAAGTGAGGCCTTGCCACTTCCCGATACAAGTCAGCTTTAATCACGGAAGTGAACTGCTTGCCAAAAAAATCCTTAGCTCCTTGAAAGGTGATGATATTTTTTTCTTTTAAATCCTTAATGGTTTTTATGGTTAAGTTGTCTTTTTTGTTGCTTATGGCTATGTCTCGAAATCGGAAAACTGGGTCTGTTCGGCAGGCATCTAATTCCACACTATCAAATAAGTTTGACACTCCATCTAGTTTTCCTTCGGAAAAATCAGCCCACAAACGATTATTCGAACGCCCCCATGCATATTGGGGATGGTAATGGGGGATTTTAGAAAAAACTTTATTAATAATGTCAGTAAAAATTCCCGATTCATTATGTTCAATATAGTAGGGTTCAAAATTGCCCATGGAAATACTAATTTCTTTTGCATGGGCACAACTGAAGAAGCCATAAAAATGAAAAAAGAGGAATAGTACTTTCAATACCTTCATAATTTTCTTTTCAATTTTATACGCCCTTGAAAGGAGGGGGATTTAGTTTCATTGTATTAAATGTTACGTATTATATGAGGCGGTGAGCGCTTTTAAATGAGACACTAGCTTTTCTTGCTCAACGCTGGCTTCTGAGATGTCATTAGAACTAGAGGCCGTTGATTTACTCATTTCATCTATTTTAACGACGCTTTCATTAATTTGATTATTCACCATGACATATTCTTCGCTAGCGGCGGCTATTTGGTGGTTCATATCGCGAATAGTCGCAATGGCAATACCAATATTTACTAGGGCTTTTTCTACGGATTTAACAACCCCCACACTGTCTTGTACCATTGATTTAGTAATTTCCACTTCGTTATAGGCATCTTCAGAATCTTGTTGGAAAATAGAAATAATTTGTTCAATTTCAACGGCTGATTCTTGAGTGCGCTGGGCAAGGCCTCTTACTTCGTCTGCGACTACCGCAAACCCTCTGCCATACTCTCCGGCTCTAGCGGCTTCAATGGCGGCGTTTAAAGCCAATAAATTGGTTTGCGATGCGATGCTCATAATAACATCAAGGATGTTAGATATATTTTCGCTACTGCTTTTCAGTTTTGCCAGTATGTTGCCAATTTTGCTTACTTCTACATCCAGTTCTTCTATAGATTTCACCGCATTGTTAACCAAACTGTTGCCTTCATCGGCCTGGCTATCCACTTGGCCTACGGCATCTGCTGCGCGCACGGTACTGTTTGCCACTTCACTGGCGGTACTGGCCATTTCTTGAATGGCGGTGGCCAGATGAGTGGTTTCCCCTTGCTGAACGTGAAGGTTGGTGGCACTTTGATTTGAAGTGGTTGCGGTTTGTTGAGCAACGGTAGCCAGTTGAATACTGGAACTGCTAATTTCTTTTACGATACTTGAAAATGAATTGAGCAATTCATTAATATTATTAGCGATATCCCCCAATTCATCTTTACTTTGGGAGCGAATTCTAATGCTGAGATTTTTTTCATTAATCACTTTGGTAATGCTGTCACTAATATGCTTAACCTGTTGTTGAATACCGGTGACGATAAGCAAACCCAGTAAAAGCGCAATAGATGCCACTATGGCAATGATGACCAATTGTCGGTTTCTTGCTTGGCTTATTTTATTGACTCGAATGGTTAATAATGTTTCTAATTCAGGGCGTGTTTTTTCTAACAATTGAATTGCCGATTGTATGGCTTGGCTTCCGCTATTAAATGCCTGGCTGGCTTCGATTTCTATAGTTCCAGCTAATTCAATGTCGTTTTTAATCAGTGATAAAAACGTATTGATATTATTTTTCAGTGCAGTCTCATAATCTAATAAACCATTGGCTAATTGATTATTTGGGGTGTTTTCAAGTGCAGTTTTTAAACTGGATTGTGTGCGAGTAAATATCCGAGAAATATCATTGTAGTAAATGTTTAGGTCAATTATATTTTTTTGAGACATTTCCTTTGTAGCCACGATGGCACTGGCGCCACCGCGCGCTTTACCCATGGCTTCAATGAGTTCTGGTATGGCAATAATGGTTAAATCCATTAGGTAATAACTGTCTAGGTCTGGGTCTAATATTAAGTTAGATTGGTCGGCCACATGAACAATTAACGCGAGTATTTTTTGAATCAATGCACTGTGGGAGTTGAACGATTCCTGAAGTGATAAATTAGCGTTATCTTTAATGGATCGCCAGTCTCTTTCAATAGAAGCAATTATTGACTGCGTGCCAAATTGTTTTGGTAGTGCGGTTACGCTGTTAAGTTGCTCTGTGATTTGCTCTTTTAATTTTGCTATTTCTCCTTTAAAGCTGGTATCGCCATTAATGTAGACCGCCATCAACCCCCTATGTTTGGCCATGCTTATTTGTAATGGGTAAATATGTGTTAAGTATTGATTGCCTTTAATTTCCTTTTGGGCAAAATCAATTTGATGATTCTCTGACTTGATAAAGAAGAGCAATAAGATAAGCATGGGAATAATCAGCAATATGACTAATAAGCTTATTTTAAAGGCTGTGGAGCGATCATTGATAATCCTTGGTGCTGTTAGCATATACATTCCTAGGCTGTAACCGTGATATAAGGATGCCTTAGGCCCTTTTCCCTAATGATTATGTTCAGTGTAGAGGGCAAAAATGTGTTGCGCAAAAATGGAGCACTTTTCTTTTCATTTTCTTTATACCGTTATCTTATTGGGTGAGCTAGGTTGTACACGGAGCTGGGCAAATGAGGTGCTGATAGGGGGAGTTTTATGGGGGGAGTTTTATGGGGGGGAATAAACTAATTTTTATAGTAATCAAAGCTTCTTAGATACTTATCGTATATTGCTTCATACTCGCCACTATTTCTAATGATTTTGAACGCTTGATTAAACCTTTCGCATAATACCTTATCATGAAACCCCATACGTGAATAAATCGGGGGGAATAGGTCATGAAATACAAAGTCACTGGCTTTAGCGTTAATTTTTTTCATGCTTTTAATACTGTGTAAAAAGGTGAACATATCGCCAATGCTTAAATCGGCATTG
>CAJXRF010000048.1 GCA_913058575.1 uncultured Bermanella sp. | reverse complement strand
CCGGCCCAATTTATTGGGCCTTGCTGCTACCGTTTGTTATGCGATACCGATTTATATATTTAATTTTAATGTTTGACTGTGAGGCTGAGGCATAAGGGCCGAGACAAACAATCCTTGTTATTACTTTAACGATTAAGATATTAACTTAAACGATGACAATGTTTTGGCTGGTAAGATTAACATAATTACCGATTTTAAGACTAAGCCCAAAGGCAGATTACCGAAAGCCTTTCAAATCAAAAACTCTTTTAATACGCCATAACAGCTTTAATAATGCGCAAGCCGTATATCTAATATAACGATGGGGTCTCGGTATCCCATTTCTATTGAAATAACCGGCACAAGCCAAGCGCCATGTAAAATTCGGACACAGTCTAAAGTGCCAGCCTTGCTTAATCAAACAACAAAACTCATTTTGGTAAATTTAAATTAAAAACTTCTACTTTAAAGTAAAGATAGGTAAGGACTACTGTAAGGCTATTTAAAAAGTGGTAGAAAAATAAAATACAACACGCCAAATACCCTGTATTTTCGTGTTCTGTTATTCTTTTTACCGCACCAAACGCGAGTCGATAATAAATCGCGACTTTTTGTGGCCTTTATTGAAAGAGCCTAATTGAATATATAAATGACCAAAGGCCACAAGGGGAGTAAAGGGGCGACTGCATGGATGCAAAAGATAGAGCAACGCAGGGAGCAGTTGCCGAAGTGGAAGGGGTCTCCCCTTCAAAGGAAAAACATCTAGCTTTAACACAGAAATTTAACAATCAATTTAAAAGAAAACCTCAATAGCTCTTTAGTTAACGCCTCCGCAACCTGCAACAACCTCGCACTCTCGCATCCATGCGACCGCGACGTACGTTCATCCTGAACGCAAAAACCCAATCCAATTTGGGCTGGCGTTATAAAGTGTTAACACATTAAAATTATTGAAAGTGCTCCAAAAAATAGTGAACCGGGTTCACTAACAACATCAACAAAACCAAAAGCGCAACACTCATAGCAATCAATGCGCTAGCACTAAGTTGCGTAGGTGGTTCACTAAGCAATGCACGAATGCGCAGCTCGGTATGATTATCTGCAAAAGCGCTGCTGCCTGCAGGGCTAGACTGCTCACCTTGTAAACGTGCCACACGCAACAGAGTCTCGGCGACACTTTCCGGTGGTACGCGACCACAGGCAATTAAATCACAAGCTTGCTCACAGCTAAGTCTATGATCATCAAGCATGTTCTGCACCCAGCGCTTTGGCAGCGGTGCCGTTAATAGCCAAGCCAATAAATGACGTAAATTATCTTGGCGTTGGCGATGGCCTTGTTCGTGATCAAGAATGCAGGCGATATCGTTGGCATCACACTGTTCCTTTAGCCCTTGGCTTATAAAAATTTTGGGAGCTAGCCAACCCAGAGTAAAAGCCGTTGGCACGGGGGAAGACAACTCATAATAATTACCCCGAGGAATCGCGACGCGCATTAACTGCTTGGCTAGCCGCCGCGCCGGTAAGTATTGCAACTTATAACAGCGCAACACTCGAAATACGACCCAAGCTAACAAACCCATGGCTGGCAATAACGCCCAGGGTGTTGATGGTGCGTGTTGGCGACAGCTGTCGGAGTGACAGTGGTGATCAATCAGCCATATTGCCAGTTCTGGCCAGTACAAAAGACAACTAATAAACAAGCTGCCCACAAAAGGCAGGGCCAACCAGCACAATAACAGCACGCTGCTTTGAGCCGGGTGCAGTGTACGCAGGCGGTTTCGAATAAGCGGGTAGCTGGCAATACTGACTACACCAAACAGTAACCAAAGTCCAAATCCGGTGAGTGTGGCGGTGGCGATTAATTCAATCATCACGCTTTTCCTCACTCTGGCCTTCACCCTGGTCCTCACCTAAGCCCTCACTCTGGCACTCAGCTTTTTCCTCACGCTGTTGTTTGCGTAGCTGAATCATCTGCTCTAAGCGGTCCAGAGTTTTTTCATCCATACGATCGGCAAAATCCACAAAGCCAGAAAGAATCGGATCAAGACTGCCGGTGTGCAGTTGGCGAATAACCCCACCAATTAATCGGCCCATTAATTCTGTACGCGCCACCCGCGCGCGGTATACATAGGCATGGCCCTCTTTACTGCGCTGCAATAACTGCTTGCGATGCAATCTCTCAACCGTGGATTGCACCGTTGAAAGGCTGCGTTTTTGGCTGTCAGCCAAGCGTTTATGAACCGACTTGGCGGGCTGATCGGGTCGCTGCCAAAGCTCCTCCATGACGCTGAGTTCCAACTCCCCTAGCTGTGGCAAGGTATTGCTGTTAGAGCGGCGCTTAAACATTCACACCTCTAAAAAACCGATTGCCACTCGGTGTTTTGTAGCTTGTTTTCTGAATCAGGCTTATGGCGCTTAAAACCGCTAACTCATTGATTTTTAAGTAAAAAATATTGCGTTTCATTGGCTTTCTTTCTAATCTCGACACGCGTTTTGCCGTCACCATAGACGATTCAATGACACAGTCAACTGCTGGTGCAGATTAGGGTGAAAGCGCCATCAACAATTTGTGAATAGTAGGAGACAAACATGCGGTCCAGCGCGGGAATCATTTTAATCACAGCAAGCTATTTAACCACAGCCAGCTATGCCGGTTTAGCTTGGGGTGAAGCTGTGCACTTAGAACCGGTTGAAGTGGTCGGTCGAGATAACCTGGTGGGTGAGGCCGTCTCGGCATCACAGGGTCTGGTTGGCCAACAAGAAATCGAGGTGCGGCCATTGTCCCGTACCGGTGAAGTGTTAGAACTGGTGCCCGGTATGGTGGTGACCCAACACAGTGGCACAGGCAAGGCCAACCAATACTTTTTGCGCGGCTTTAATCTAGATCACGGCACCGATTTTGCGAGCTTTGTAGATGGTATGCCGGTGAATATGCGCACCCATGGTCATGGCCAGGGTTATAGCGATTTAAATTTTATTATTCCTGAATTGATCAATAGCATTAGCTACAAAAAAGGCCCCTACTACGCCGATGTGGGCGACTTCAGTGGCGCTGGTAGTGCCCATATGAAAACCGCTAACTATTTTAATCACGGAAAAGTGGAGCTTACGCTGGGTGAAAATAATTACTCTCGATTACTGGTAATGGACAGTGTTAGTCGCGGCAGTGCTGAGTGGTTATATGCCGTTGAAGCCAATCGTTACGATGGCCCTTGGTCTGACATTGACGAAGATTTAGATAAGCTTAATTCGGTTCTTAAACACAGCCGTCCGTTAGCGGGCGGTGAATTATCTGTCACCTTAATGGCCTATGATAACCGTTGGAATAGTGCCGATCAGATTCCTCAGTATGCAGTGACCAACGATTTGATCGATGAACTGGGCTCCATTGATACCACCACCGGCGGCGAATCCAGCCGCTACAGTTTGAGTGCCAATTGGCAAAGAGACGCTTGGCAAGTCTCTGCCTATGCCATTAATTACGACATGACGCTGTGGTCTAATTTTACTTACTTTTTGGATGATGAAACCAATGGTGATCAGTTTGAGCAAGTGGATGATCGCTGGATTTACGGCGGCAATGCTAGCTACCAGTTTAACGGCAGCTTAGCAGGGCATGCCATGAGCAACCGTTTTGGCATAGAGCTGCGTTTAGATGTGATCGACGAAGTGGGGCTATACAAAACCGCACAAAGGCAACGCCTTGGGACGGTCCGCAGCGACAAAGTCGATGAATTCAGCACCGGAATTTTTTGGGAAAACCAACTGGCATGGACTGACAAACTGCGCAGTATTGTTGGCCTACGCTACGACTACTACGACTTTGAAGTAGACAGCCGCATCGACGAGAATATCAACGGCATTGATCTCTCTGGCAATAGTGGCAGCAGTAATGACGGCCTGTTATCGTCCAAGGCCAGCCTTATTTATGCCTTTAATGAACAGTGGGAAGTTTACGGCTCGGCAGGACAAGGCTTCCATTCCAATGATGCTCGGGGCACCACCATTCAACTGGACCCAACTGATGGTGCCGCGGTAGATGCGGTGGACCCGTTGGTGAGATCCCTTGGGGCTGAACTGGGGGTGCGTGGCTTCTTCACTGAGCACCTAAATACATCCATGGCCCTTTGGTATCTGGAACTGGATAGTGAATTATTATTTGTGGGGGATGCGGGCAATACCGAAGCCAGCCGCAAAAGTGAACGACGCGGTGTGGAGGTAACGAGCTATTACCATCTTAATGACGAATGGACACTGGACTTAGAATACGCCCATGCCGACTCTACATTCGCCGACTCCGACCCCGCGGGGGATAAAATTCCCGGTGCCATTGAGCAGGTTTGGCAATTGGGGCTCAGTGCTGATTTAGCCAGCGGCTGGTTTGGCAGTGCGCGCTTGCGCTATTTCGGCGAACGCCCATTGGAGGAAAGTGGCACAGTCACCTCTGACAGCAGCACGCTGGTGAACCTACGAGCCGGTTATCGCTGGCAAAAGGTCACCGTAAAAGCCGATGTGATTAACTTGCTGGATAGCGATGACCACGATATTGATTATCTATATGAGTCCCGATTGGCCAGTAACACGAGCGGCGTGGGGACGGAAGATATTCACTACCACGTGTTAGAGCCTAGAACCGTGCGCGTGTCGGCCAGCTATCAGTTTTAGTCGGCTTCTTTAAAGAAGGATCATAAGAGAGTTAACCGGAAGTCTTAAATGGTTTCGGCCTTGTTTTGCTTTTATTGTTCATTAGTGAGTTAACTAAAAATTAAAACGCCGACTCGTTTCCTTTTAATTTCAGGAAATGCTCGGCGTTTTTATTTGGGTGTAAAGGAAGGTTAATTAAACTTTTTGGATTACTTTAAGCGCCATGAAATGGCTGAATGGAAAGTGTACTAAATTCAAACAATAGCCGTATTTTCTTTCTTGAAAAAAAGTGAAAGGAACCATAGTATGCGCGCTCCTGATGCTTGGCCATTCCACAGCTTAATCCATGCATCTTGTTACATTCCTATCTAAGGTCACTTATGAATAAATTATTAATGTCTGGGCTATTGGTAATTGCCTGCGCGTTTTCCAGCACAGCTGCGATGGCATCGGATTCAACTTGGGTATTTGCCCATCGAGTTAATAACCTAGAGGCTGTAAATGCAGCCAGTAATGACTTGGGGGTTAACGCCATTGAAATTGATGTTACTCACCGTGATGACGTGCCTGCCAATAAAACCTGTGATGAAACTTGGTGTGCCTATCATGACGGCGATACAGTGGCGGTTAATTTATCGACCATTTTAGAAGCCGCTGAAGTTAACCCGCAAATTGCCGCTGTTTGGTTTGATGTTAAATCCACCACTAAAACAGAAGCCGATTACGCCGATATTAGGCAAACCGTTAAAACCACTGTGGGTGAAGGGGATGGTAAAATGCGTAAATTCTGGGGGGTTTATCCTGCCACAGAATTAAACACGCCTTACGTGACGGCCATTCAGCAAAATCTTTTGCAGCTAGGCGGTCATGATGAAAACCTACTGATTATTGATGTGGATGACAATTCCGATACCGACGCAGCCAATGAAAAATGTGCCGAGTGGGGCATTCAGTGTGGTTTGTCTGTGGGCGGGCCTTTGATCGGTACGTTCGGATTATTCTCAGATATGGGTGCTTTTAACAATATCAGTGGTGATATCGAACATATGGCGAATATTAATTCGACCTTCATGTGGACCTTTAACTGGGTAGGCTTATATGAAGACGACATGATGCGCTTACTATTTGGCCATCGCGATTCTTGGGAATACCTTGCCGGTTTTGAATGGCAGTGTGGCCAAGAAGGTAATGGCGTTATTGTAGGCGCCATGAACGACGTGTATTACGATGATTTCTGTGAAGACGGTGATCATGGTGATGCCTGTGCGGTAGCCAACCAAGCCATTGATAACGGCCCCAATTCGCAGGGTGACCGTTACAGTAATGTGGGGACGGCTCGTAATAGTTACCAATCAACATCTGCTTACGATTGTGATAAGTATTACTAGGGAATAAAGTGGCAAGCTCAGTTTTGCGTTCAGGATGAACGTACGTCGCGGTTGCATGACTAAATGGATTTAGGAAGTAGAGCGAAGCATCGCCACATGGATGTGGCTAATTAGAATAACGCAGGAGCGGTAATTGAGGATGCGAGAGAGCGAGGTTGTTTCAGATTACAGAGGAGTTAACTAAAGAATTATTTAGGTTTTCTTTTAGATTGCTTGTTAAATTGCTGCGGGCCTGTAAACCATCCTGTGTAACTGCCCGTTTTAAATATAGTCCTTCAAGCGGTCTTCGAACAGTATCGTAAATCTGTTCAAGGCCTCTTTCCAATTTCTGATGGGCATAGTCCATTTTTCCGAAGCTTGGCGTACTGCTAAGTATATAACTGTTTTAGCCGCGTCATCGGTCGGGAATACCTTGCGCTTTTTCGTTGCTTTACGGATGACACTATTAAGTGATTCGATGGCATTGGTGGTGTAAATCGCTTTTCGAATGTCTGCAGGATAATTAAATAGCGTATTTAAATTGTCCCAATGCATTCGCCACGATTTGCTAATCTGCGGGTATTTCCCGTCCCATTTTTCACTAAAATTATCCAACGCTTTTAAAGCGCTTTCTTCAGTACTAGCTTGATAAATTTTCTTTAAGTCCGATGTCACTGCTTTGTAATCTTTCCAGGGTACATATCTCACTGAGTTTCGTACCATATGTACGATACACAGCTGTATTTGAGTTTGAGGGAAGGCAGTGTTAATCGCATCAGGAAAGCCCTTGAGGCCATCTACACAGGCGATAAGAATATCTTTCACGCCACGATTTTGTAGTTCGGTAAGCACGTTCAACCAGAACTTAGCGCCTTCGTTTTCAGAAAGCCACATGCCCAATAATTCCTTGTGACCGTCCATATTTACACCCAGGGCCAAGTAAACGGCTTTGTTAATAACTTGCTTGTCCTGACGAATTTTAAGCACGATACAGTCAAGATAAACGATGGGGTAAACTGCATCTAGTTCGCGGGATTGCCATTCGATAACTTGCTCGATAACCGCGTCGGTCACTTTAGAAATTAGCGAGGGCGAAGCATCAGCACCATAGAGCTCTTTGAAGGTTTTAACGATCTCTCGGGTGGTCATACCTTGGGCGTATAAAAACAGAATTTTATCGTCCATTGAGGTAAATCGAGTTTGGCTTTTTTTAACAATCTTGGGCTCGAAACTGACATCACGATCTCTGGGGGTATCGAGCTGAAATTGGCCATCTTCAGTACGAAGTGTCTTGCTGGTGGTGCCGTTACGCTTGTTTGAGTTGCTTGATGCGACGTGTTTTTCGTAACCTAAGTGATCATCTAGCTCAGCATTTAGGGCGTGCTCAATCGTCACTTTAGTGAGCATCTGACGAAACTCATTTAGGTCTTCTTCTGTTTTAATGCCTTTGGCCGCTTCGCGGGCAAAGGCTTCCAATGCTTCTTTGTTCATTGCAGCCTATCCTTAGCCATTTCTGGCTTTCATGATAGGCAGTTACACAGAATTAGCTACAGCCTCTTACTACTCAATCATGTTTTGGCAATGAACAAGCAAGCTAAAACATCGCTCATTGATTTTTTGGCAGCGACAAATCAAATAGATTTCCTAGATATCAAGACTGGAAACAAGAGTAAGTGAGTTGGGCCATTCGAACGCAGTTCGGGCATGCTTTATGCGTTGCCCAGTATCAGAAATTGCTCTGTAGCACTAATTGTTGTTAGCTTAGTCATTTCAAAAAAATACTTCAAATATAGAAAAGTACTCATTATTACCCCCCCTAATTTATCAACAAACTCGAATTAAAATTAGGGGAATTAACAATCTAATATAAGACCCAAAAAACACTCTCTTTGCCTTAAATGGCTAAAAAAATGTTTTTTGGCAAATCAATGCCTCATAATTGGCTCTACACAAATCCTTACTCCCAAACAACCTCAACCTTCGTTTGAGGCCCTGCCCCAGCAGCAACTACTGCCCTCGTCATCAAGTCCAAAAACTGTTTTCCAATTTCTTTCTTTATTTCGCTAATTTCTTGTTCTTTATAAGACTTAACTTCGCCAGCAGTAAACTCAAACCTATTTATTGAAATGTCCTTTAGGTAATCCTCATCATCACCAATTGGCGCTCGATCAATTATATATGGAATCTGCGCATCATGAACCAAAACCCTTTCATAGATAACTTCTGGAAGCGTATAAATTATCTTGTTACCTTTCACAGCTGGGGTTTTATACTTATCCTCCGACAAATCCACCATAAACAGAACCTTCTCGTACCACTTAAATCCATATTTTGCCCAAAGTAGAGTTCCATTCTTAGCAGGCGTATTCCTATCATAATTAACTGGATCTACACCCCTTGCACTCTCCATCACATGCTTACAAGCACTATTCTTTATTTTTCCCTTTCTATTAAGTGGCTTTCTCGTGCAGGTAATATCGTGCTTAAGTACCGCGGTGTAACCTATGAATTTCTGCACTTGAGCCATCGGAGGAATAAAAGGGGGCTTGTCACCACACTTATACAAAAAGTAGGTTAATAAACCTACCCCTATCGTGAGAGCAAGGATTACACCAAGTAAAACTTTTGTTAATTTGTCCATAGACTCTATCAACCTGTGAATTATTTGATGCCTAACAATACACACTAGAATAGCTACTTGGAAGACCGAACAGTTCCATAAAAATGAACATGTATGGACTAAAAACGTCAAAAACCCTCAATAAATGAGCACAAAGATTTAATTAAGTAGATGGACTAATTGGGCAATAAAATATCATCATACAAATAAACATCATCACTGTACTCAAAAGACTCAACCTTAACTTTATTGGTTCCACTTGGTTTTATTTTAGTCACCAAGACTGGCACTACCCAGCTATCGGCCTCGCCAAAAGTAAAGTAAAGGGGGTTCATGGGTGCCATTGAAAACAGGTTCAAAGTCTAAAGGAGTCTTTAGCTTAACGGCGCTAGGTGACTCATATTGAGTGCATTCATACGGACCAGATAACGTACCATTAGGACGGCGAATACCTATGTGATGAACGCCATTACCCCAATTCAAGTCATTATTAATGTAAATAATTTGCTTGTTTTTGGATTTGGTAATGCCTTCTACCCTGCCCGTTTGTGAAAAGCCGGGCATATTAATACCTAGACCATCATAAGACATACGCCTAGAGTTCAAGGCATCCATTTCCCGAATTCAACTTCAAAGTGCACCATGCATCGGCCTTTTTTGATATATTTTTAAGTATTTTCACCTGCTCAAGCACAACGCTACTTTGCTCCCCTTTTCTAGGCCTAAAATCTTGCTCCACTTGATAACCCACGTTGGCGAAGAAAAAGTCAGCATCTTCGTCCTTTAACTCTACACTCTCAGAGATCGATACTTTTTTACATTCTGGCAAATATTCTAAGTGTCTTATAAATGACTGTTTAGACATAAGTCCTGACTCCATAAACTCATTTTTTTTGGGGAGGGGTTATGCTGGTCTAAGTAATAACCAAGAATCGAAGACCTATACAAATACTTAATAAGTCACCGACATTAGAGCACTTCTGAGTGAACTAATTAGACATCCATAATAGTGAGAATTAATAAATTACTTTCACTAAATTAGCGCCAAATCTAAAGACACAAGCTGATACCACTATACTCGCTTTGATTCATAGTTAGTTTGAAAAGCTAACGCGTCAGCTTCTGGCAACTCACCGTCTTTAAAATATATGTTCGACAAAACAGTGCTACTAAATAATCTGTGTCAGCGTTCAACCACGTCTATGTTCATAAAATTACCCGAATAGCTTATCTCCCCACACTAAAAGGCACCGCGCGCACAACAGGCCATACAATGATTAAGGAGTAAACTATCCCCTTGAAGCTGGCATTAATTGAATAGTGCCACTAGGTTGGATGTTTGGTTAGTCTCAAGCTATTAATAGAAGTGCCTCTAAGGCGTGGCGATATAAAGATTCTTCACTAAAATCAATTCACAAGCGCCCTTTCCAGTATCGTTACGTGTTTGTGAACTCCTCCAACGCCAATTATCTTGAGCGGTTACGTTTACTAGGCTACCTGAAATTTCAACAATATCGCCGTTTCGAATTTCACCAATGATTCTTGCTACTGATTCATCGGCAGGGATAAGGTGCATATTCGCGCTGTGGGTTTCTATTTCTTTGCGAGGTATGGGAAAGGATTCCACACGCCAAAAATAGAAGCGATTCGATTGTGATATTTCAATTTTATCTAGAATACTTTCATCGGACATATTCCCCCAACCTAGTGCTAGATCAGTAGGTGACAGATCAGATTCACGGCCCAGATAGTAGTTTTTCTTAGCAAGGACTTTTGCTTTAATATGAAAAGTGGCAATTTCATTAATGGTGTAATCATCAAACTTATGGGTAATGGTTGAAGAGACACTTTCTTGCAGCGGTACTTCACTTACCATCACACCCGGCCCCAATGATACAGAACCGGTGTAATTGTAAAATTTCCAGAATACGCCAAGTGCTATTAAAATAAAAAATAGTTTTTTCATGCTTTCCTTAATTTAGAGAAGTTTCAATCACTACGCGAAATGCTCTGCTAACAAATTGAGTTAATGTAAAATTAGACTAGCCCTTTTTATGCTGCATACTCCACTATTTGCGCCAATGTATTTTGGTAATCGCTATAATCAATGGCTATAGAATAGCGCTGACCTTTAACTTCAAGCACTAATGATGGAAACCCTTGAATGGTTAATGCTCTTGCCAGCTGCAATTGTCGCTCAAATTCTTTTTGTGTATCAAGTGCCAAAAGATCCGCTGAAAATTTTGCTAAATCTAACTCTGGCTTTAAGGCACACAACTCCCCTGCCAACTGATTTAAAACCTCTATATCAGAAGGATTCAAGGCCCGCAAATAGTAACCACACTGGATGGCTTCTAGCATCTGCTTTTCAAAACCTTGCAACTTAGCGGCAATTACTGCCCGACAAGCCATATAAGTGGAGCGGCGCGGTGTGTTTTCTCGCCAGAAATCAAAATTAAACTCAGTGCCTAGTTTGGCTTTTATATTGTGCCAATGCCCTTGAATGGCATTCTGCATTTCCTTTGGCATGGGCTGATCTGAATCGGGGGCCAATCCCCCTGCCACATATTCAATTCTTATAGCAACAGGAAGATGTTGTTGTAATGCATTCCACACAGGGCGATAACCCCAGCACCAGCTACACATGGGGTCGTGAATGTAATATAGGGTTGAGTTCATGTTTGTTTTCCAGAGACACTATATTGTAAGAATAAATAAGCTCAGAATTTATTATCATTTCCTTGGAAAAAGGCAAGGCTAAACCTCTGTGATTCCAACATTTAATTCCTATCGGCTACATAACACCCAAGGTTGTTATGTTACCAACAGTCTATTATTACTACGCTTCTTTAATGTACTTTGGTGGCACGCCATCAACTAACCAAACATTGTTAGCCGATTTATAGAATATAAAGCCGTCATCAAACATCTCTTTAGTCGCAATATTTAAAAGGATAGGCTTACCATATCGAGATCCCACATTTTTTGCGACAGCTTGGGACTCCGATAAATGCACATGATGCCTTTGCATCTTGTTAAGTCCCTGTTCTCTAATTATTTCGATGAACCTTTCTGCAGTCCCATGAACTAGATATTGAGGAGGCTGAATTGGAATCAATTCCAGATCAACAACAATTGAATGCCCTTGGTTTGCCCTAATATGAAGCCTATCCTTGCTAATACTGAATCTTTTCTTATCATTAGTTTCAACGACTATATCAATGATATCGTTATTCAATTCGAAGTCGTCTGTTTTCTGGATCAGCTCATCAATACTCGCCCAACCATTCTCATCAAGAGATAAACCAATCGATTCAGGCTCATGACGAAGTAAATAGCTGAAGTACTTTGATATTTTATTTAGTTCTTTACTCATAATCTGTTTCTTTAGGACTAAAAAGGTGCCTGCATTATCGGTGAAGTTCAGGAGTCGTGTGCCTAAACTTGTTAAGTTGCCACCAGCATCAATATTTATGATGGTGCCCATTGGTTATTCTCATATTCATAGGCTTAAAAATCAGCTTCACTTGGAGCAATCCCTACCAGTATTTCTATACGAAGTTCAGCTTTATCAGGCATAAAATACTTTGAATCACCCTTGGCTTCTTTAAAATTCGAATAGTAAGATATTCCTTTTCCAGCATAGAGACGGTAATTTTTTAAATCATACTTGTCATTTAACGCCTGTCATAAGTGGCGGTCTAAAATGCTGTCCGCCACACGTTTTTTTGTGTGTCAAGCTTAATGGCTTTATTAGCATCTTTATTGCACAATATTAATTTCATGGCTATCCCAGCTTTCAAAGTAATCATGCCAGCTAATTTTAAAGCTTCCATCCTGTGTCTTACTTACAAAGTAGCCGATACCTTTACCTGGTACTTTAAATAAATTGATCTCACAGCTATAACCTGAAACTCTTATGTATTCTGGAGAAATACTTTTAAGATTTATTGGGATTTCATTACGAGAAAGAGTTATATTTTCGTCAAGTGCGAATAACTTAGAGCACTCATTTATCATAATTCTATATTCGAAATCTCTGTGTTTTTTTAATAGTTCCTTTGCTTCACTTAGCGAGTTTACAGATTGAGAGTTCCAAAACCACATAAAGCCAAAGCCTAAAAGTAAAATAGCTACCCCGAACAAAGAAATACCAATAAAAGTCCATTTTAAAAGTTTGTAAATTATTTTCATATTATTGAATGCTAACAGTTTATTCTACATCACTTAGACATCTTTTCAGGCGACGTCTTTTGCGACTCAATTTTTAAGGGCTGTCATCATCACGCCTACAGCCTATTTGGTCAATAAACATTATCTTTTATTGCGCCTTTCACATAAATTCTCAGCTTCTAATCCTTTGAAAATTCGTTTTTTTTAGTACACATTAAAACGACTTTGACTCGAATTCATGAGCTATTTACGAGCTTTTCGCCTTATTTTTATTCACGATCTTTTATCAGGGATTTATCAGTTAAAGACGTCGCTAACAATTTTAAATTTGACACAATCAGCAGTCACGCTAGCCCTAGGTTATTATCATTTAAAGGCGCTGAGTCAGGCTATTTAACCCTGATTTCAATCTCGCTTTAATCTTCCGCATAATTTAAGTTAAGAAAGCAGCATAACTAATATACCAATCAATACCACGTCATGGCCATTTGGAACAACCAGAAACGACCCGATACCAACCTGTGAATTTTTTAGCCTTGCAAGCCCTATCTATACGAAAGAGGCTAATTAAATATATAAGGAAGCAAGGCTAAAAGATGAACGAAAAGGGGGCTGGGGACTCCCCCAGAAAAGAAAAACATCTGACTAAGATACAGCAGAAATATTGCTCGAATTTAGAACACTAAAAAACAATTTGCGATAAAGACCCCTATTTAAACCCACGACTAATAGCCAACACCAACTTATCCTTCAGCTCCTTACTATCCAGTGCCTCAAATGCCGGATACAAGCTCTTCTCTTCAAACTCATTATGATGGGCTAAATACTGCCCTAATAATTCAAAGGCACTTTTCTCAAGGCCTTTGGATAAATCTTCTTCTAACTCGGTAAGGTAGTCCATGATTTCCTTGTGTTGCAAATGCAACTGAGGAATAGAGCCCTGCTTACCACTGAATTCGATATACATGGGAAACAAAACTTTTTCTTCCCAATGTAAATGACGCAGTAAAGCGCTTTTAAACAACTTAAACAATAAATGCTGACTCATGGGGGGTTTTTGATTAATCAATGCATCTAATACGTCTTGATACATTTGGTCGATACGCTGGTGGTCGTCTTCTAATAAGTTTTCAACATTTAACTCTGAGGTGATATCACGTAAATCTCGGGCGGTGTTAGGCATGTTGGTTCTCCAATAGTTGCTGCGACCACAGGTTTAATACTTGCCCTACGGGCTTGTGTAGAAGTTGAATATCAAATTGGTCAATTAGGTTTTTTATTTCTAAGCCCAACTCAGTATCGCCACTGATTTGCAGGCTGCGATTAAAAAATAACGTATCTGGATCTACTTTTTGTGAGGCCAATAATACAAAGGCTTCGAGTGTGGCGCTGAAGGTGACATTAGGTTCAGGAGGTTGTGGCAGGCTAGCTAGAATGATGAGTTTTTTGTCTTGGCTGGGACTGTTACTTTCATCTTGCAGCGTAAAAAAGAAACTTATATCCATATCTTTAATGTGCAAACGAGCCACCTTACCCGCCATAAAATCCATTTCGCCATTTTCCAAAAATTCTTTCGCTAGCCGCTTCATGCCCTGTAATACCAACTGATTTTGCAGAGCTGTAGGCACAAGCTTGTGGGCTAGGCTTAAAGCAGGCTTGGCCTTGGCTACCAACATAGGTGTTAATGACGACGTTTTCAGATTTTCAAACACTACATTATGCGCACGGTTTAAGGCTGGCTTGGCCTTGGCTACCAACATAGTAGTAACCCGTTTTGGTAATAACATTTGCGCGCTCCATAAAACAAACTGAAGCCAGTTTAATCGTTAACGATTTATGAAGTATTAATCGAGATCAAGGAATTCGTTTATGGAGCTTTTGGCCCCGGCAGGCAGTCTGGCTGCACTGAAGGCAGCGGTCGATGAAGGGGCCGATGCGGTGTATTTGGGCTTTAAAGACGACACCAACGCCCGCCACTTTGCCGGTTTAAACTTTAACGATCGCCAACTTAATCAAGGTGTGCAATATGCACACGATCATAATGCCCATGTGCACGTGGCCATTAATACCTTTGCTCACCCTAACCGAGCTCAGGTGTGGTTTGACGGGGTAAAACACGCCGTAGACATAGGCGCCAATGTGTTAATTGCATCTAACATTGCGGTACTGGAATACGCCGCCACGCATTTTCCCCAATTAGAATTGCATTTATCGGTACAAGCCAGTGCCACCAGTAGTGCGGCCATTAATTTCTTTAAACCCTTTGGCATTAAACGGGTGGTATTACCCAGGGTATTATCTTTTCAACAGGTGGCCAATTTAAAACAAGACACGGATCTCGATTTAGAAGTATTTGCCTTTGGCAGTTTGTGCATTATGGCCGAGGGGCGTTGTTACTTATCGTCGTACATGACCGGCGAATCCCCCAATACCGTGGGGGCCTGTAGCCCGGCTAAATATGTGCGTTGGAATGACACCGAACAAGGTTTAGAAAGCCGTTTAAATAACGTTTTAATTGATCGTTTTCAGGAGGATGAAAAAGCCGGCTACCCTACCCTTTGCAAAGGCCGTTTTAATGTAGATGGCAAGATTACTCACGCCCTTGAAGAACCCACCAGCTTAAATACCTTAGAGCTACTGCCTAAGCTTTATAAATTGGGGGTTTGTTCATTAAAAATTGAAGGGCGCCAACGCAGCCCAGCCTACACCCGCCAAGTGACTCGGGTGTGGCGCCAAGCCATTGATTCGGTCATGAAAAATCCCGACACCTTTCACACCCAAGACAGCTGGAATCAACAGCTCGCGCAATTATCGGAAGGCTCACAAACCACTCTGGGCGCTTATGCGCGTCAGTGGCAATGATTATGCAATTTAAAAATTATTCTATTAACCATCACGGCAGTAAAAAAAACAGCACGGTAAGGATAAAGCCATGAAACTTTCCCTTGGTAACTTGTTATTTTTTTGGCCACAACAACAGGTACATGATTTTTATGATCATGCTAAAACCAGCATTGCCGATACGCTTTATCTAGGTGAATCAGTGTGCTCTAAACGCCGTGAATTAAAATTAAATGATTGGCTAGAATTAGGTAAAGACATTAGCCAACAAGGTAAGCAAGTGGTGCTATCAAGCCTTGCCTTATTGGAAGCCAAGAGCGAATTAGCGGTGCTTAAAAAGGTCTGCGATAACGGTGAATTTTTGGTGGAGGCCAACGACTTTGCCGCAGTGCACTTGCTATCAAGCCAGCATATTCCGTTTGTGGCGGGCGCGTCTTTAAATGTTTACAACCAACACGATTTACAATACCTGTATAAAAAAGGCATGCAGCGCTGGGTGATGCCGGTGGAGCTTTCCAAAGATTGGTTAAGTGACATGATTGAAGGTTGCAAAGAACTGGGCATTCATAAAAAGTTTGAAATAGAAGTGTATGGTTTTGGCCATTTACCGCTCGCCTATGGGGCGCGCTGCTTTACCGCACGCTCGGAAAACCGCCCTAAGGATGATTGCAACTTATGCTGTATTAATTACCCACAGGGCCGACACATTGACAGCCAAGAAGGGGAAGAGTTATTTTTAATGAACGGCATACAAACCTTATCGGGCAAGGCGCAAAACCTTATTAACGATTTACCCCACATGCAAGGCCTAGTAGATATGGTGCGCATTAATCCGCACAGCTTGGAGTCGTTAACCTGGCTGACCTTGTTTAAACAAAATATGCAGGGCAAGGCGCCCGTCTCTACCAAGGATTATTGTAATGGGTATTGGCATAAGATTCCCGGCATGTCCCTTGTGGGTTAGAAGCTAGCTGCGTTCCCTACAAGGATGTAGGTACATAATTTGTGTCTGGAACAGACAAACTTGTGACTATGCTGCGTTGTTCGGAGGAGATAATTTCGTCATTTATGGAACATAAACTCCTCAATTATTTCCTCCGTACGCCTTGCCTACATGGAGGTAAGTACATAGTTTGTGTCGGGAACTGACAAACTTGTACCTAGTCTGCCTCGCTTACGCTTCTGACTGAGGATTTTGTATGGCTTACAAGAATAGTATAGGACAACCTATGATTCAAGCCAGTTGCCATTGCGGTAATGTGAGTATTACAATTAAACAAGCCCCTAAGAATTTGATCAATTGCAACTGCTCAATTTGCCAAAGACTAGGCGCTTTGTGGGGCTATTTTCTTCCTGAAGACATCACTATCAATACTAAACAAAACCCAAGCAAAGCTTACCAATGGGGGGATAAAAATATTGATTTTCAACATTGCTCAAACTGTGGCTGTACCACCCATTATATTCCCACCCAAGATTCTGGGCGCGAAAACATAGCGGTGAACTTTCGCATGGTAGATAAAGCCATATGTGAAGAAATTAACGTGAAGTATTTTGATGGGGAAAAAACGTGGAAGTTTGTGGACTCACTTTAGATACATAATTAAAAATTCACTTAAAAATTAATTAGAAAAAAACTAAAAACGTACATCCAATTTTGCCGTGAAGCGGGAGATTAAATCCCCCTCTTCATCTGCCCCAGAAATATACTGCACACCCATGTCTATATTGCGCGTGTGGGCATACATCAAGCCAGTGGATAATTGAATATGAGTGCCAGCAAACTCATAAGTGACATCTTCGTCTAAATCAACTTTTAATAAATCGGAATTATAGCTTTCTAAAAAGAAATTCCAACGCAGCCCAGCAATGCTATCCCCCAAATCATAATTGCCTTGAACATAACTAAAACGCGTATGCAGGCGTTCGGTTTCATTGCGCATATAAACACTCTCTCCTAATATGGTAAGTCGTGTATTCCAACGATACCGATAATACAACCCCAGTGCATACACATCCCCCATGTTATCCATGTCGCGCAAATAAGTGTTCATACCAAAATCTAATTTATTAACCCGCCCTCCCACTTTCATCACTAGGTCTCGGCTGCTGTCACTGTCGGTCACCTCAAACACTTCTTCACCGTACACTAGGGCCAATTCATATTTATAAGTACTGACACCAAAATCGGAATACAGCAGGGCCCCCATATCAGCGCGCCTTAATTGTACCCCCATGGTCACGGGGTCGGTCTTGCCGGCACTTAAGTTACGCAATAGAGAATAGTCATCCCAAAATCCAAAGGGGATGCGAATGCTGCCCACTTTCATACCCAGAGAGTCACTGAATTGATAATCTATATTGGCCCGTTCAAATTTTATATCATCTTCAGAGCGGGTGATATTTTGTAAATGCCCCCTAACCAGTTCGGATACTTGGGTTTGTCTTTCATTCAACACTTCACCTTCATCACTGCCAATGCCTTCCAAGGAGTCAGCAATGGTGACAAAGCCCCCTAACAAATATAAGTCAGAGGTTTCGGCCTGCATTTCTAAAATAAAATCACTATTGTCACCTATGTCCCCTTCTAGATTTAAATACACGTTACTGAAATACAAGCGATTTTCCTCGGGCTTTACTTCACGAATTTTTCCGCCAAAGTTTGAATATTGAATTAATTCAAAACGGCTAGACAGTAGCCAGTCTTGCCAAATGGGCTCGGCCTGAAGTCGCCCCATGCATAGCAAGAGTAAACAACCAAGCCCCACTGTTAGGCCAAGATTACAAGGTCTCATTAAGTTCGCTCCGTTTATATTGGCGCAAAATAAATTTAGAGATTTCAGCTTTGGTCATGCCCTGTTGTAAGCCGCGGGCAATCATCTTAGAAATCAGCTGTTGGCGAATAAATAATGTCGTGCCTTGGGAGATGTACACATCTTCTAAGTATATTTGCAGGCGCATGGTGGTAAGGCTGGCGTCTTTACCATGGTTTTTTTCTAACTGGCTTAGCATATGCGTTAGGGATTTAACGGATTTTATTTTGGTGGTGTCAGCCGTGGCATTCTCTATGCCCGTGGCAGCCATGAATAAAGTAAATGCAGTAATTAAAAATGGTCTAAGTGAAATAGTCATGATTTCACCCCATACACTTGCATGGGCGTATCTACCCCTTTTACCTGGGCTTGTCCTAAAGATTGAATATTAAAGCGGGTTTTACATGGCTCACTTAACTGTTGATAAAAATATTCACTGAGAATCACCGGGCACTTAAGGTCTTTGCTTAATCCTTCCATACGCGAGGCAATGTTTACCGTATCGCCTATTACCGTGGTGTCCATACGCTGAGCATTACCCACTGTGCCCACAATGGCTTCGCCACAATTGATGCCAATGCCAAATTGAATACTGGGTAAAGCGCGTTTTTGTAACTGCTGATTGTAAAGACTTAACCCCTCTAGCATCTCCATGGCCGCGTTTAAGCCGTGATCTGCTTGCAGGGGAAAAATCGCCATGATGGCATCACCAATGTATTTGTCGATAAAGCCATGATGCTTTTCAATGGAGGGTAAAAGGTAAGTATTTAAAGTATTCAGAAAACTCAAAACATCCTGGGCCGACATATTACTTGATAGACGGGTGAAGTCTCGAATATCCATGAACAACACGGTTATATTGGCAAAGCGAGCGTCCCCTAGAGCCACGTCGGTAATGTTATTTTTACCCAGCATTTCTAAAAACTGCGACGGCACAAAACGCGTGGAAGATTCGATCATGAGCTCGAGCTTGACCCGCGACTGTTTAAGGGACTTGATCATGTTGTTAAAGGTGCTGGTTAAAAACCCTATTTCATCTTGACTGGTAATGGCCACCTGCACATCAAGGTTATCATCATCGACTTTAAGCATGCCTTGGAACAACTGTTTAATCGGTCGAGTAAGCGCTGAGGAAATCCGTGATAGCGCTAAGCCTAAGGCCAATAAAATAATGCCACCGGCTAGAATGGTTAATAAGCGGATATTGGCTAAGGTCGCCACTTGCTCACTAATATTAACCCTGTTTTCAATGACCCCCACAGCGAAATTTTTGCCATTGCCTTTATTAGATAAACCCGCCGATATGGGGTAGCTGACGCGAATATAAGGTGGCGTGGCCGAGGTATCCATACTCAGGCTATGCTGGTTGTTTAACGCCCGTTGTAGTCTGGGCATAGTGAGCGATTGCCCCACGATATTTTCATTGGTACTGGCAATGACGGTCAGCTCTCGGTCTAGCACATGAATTTCAAGGGCGTTATCGCGGTAAAGCTGCGAGCCCACAATGAAGCTTTGAATCTCTCGCTGGTCGTTATCCACCTCATAAGAGCGATATAGGGCCATGGCCAGTATACCCGTGGTGCTTAACGCTTCTTTTTGGGTGGCACTGAGTAAGTTATTGGCGGTTTGCATGTAAACCAACTGCAGGGTGATGCTATAAATGCAGGCGAAGATGGTCAGTACTGATAACAGCACCTTGTTTTTAAAGCTTTGTTGATACCAGCGAGCCCATACCTTGGGCAAGCCCAGAAATCTTGCCGTATGCTTCACCTGTGTGCCAAATTGCCCGCTATTATTAAGGTTTAGCCAATATCCATAGGCTTAGCAAATCAAGGGGCCTGATTTGCCGTTAGAGGCCCACATCCTCTCGTAACTTGTGGGTATTTCACGTAGAATGCCCGCCGCACTCTGTACAAACATTGAGCAGCACCTCGTTACCTGTCTTTGGAAGCACCATGAAAAAAACCATCAAACTAAGCCACCCTAAATTGAACATCGACAGATTGGTAGATTCCATTAAGCATGATGTGAAAAAGTACGTGAAAAGAGAGCGTAATAAAGCGTTGCCTGAAGGTGCTGACTACTGGGAATTCGATTGCCAATACGGCAACACAGAAGGTGAAGCAAAAATCATTCACCTTAAAGAAATTAACAAATTCATTGATGGCGCAGTGAAGGCTGAACTTGAATCGTTTTATTTAGAGATTTTAGCTGTGCCTGCTCAACGTGGTAGCAACGAAGATTAAGCTCGTCATTTAGCCTTGTGCTGGGTGCCAAACATGGGTTTTGGCACCTGTTCATATAAATTAAGCCTGCCTTTCTTTACCTCCTTTCTAACTGCTAAGTTCTTAACTTCTAGGCTGTTAAGTTCGAGAGAAAAGCACCACCATGGCCAACAAGGTCACAATCCATACACCACACATAACCTGCCAAAACAATATAGGGCTACTGGTGAGTTCTTGCTTAGGGTCATCGCGTAAAAAATCTTGATTTGGGTATTTTAAATCTTTGATAAATTCGCCAATATTTAAATAACGCTGGTTTAAATCAAATTTTAAAGCACGCTGCAGCGCCCGATCAAACCAAATGGGAATGATGGGGTTATGTTCATCACTGGGGCAGTAACGCAAACGGTCGTAATCTAAACTGGTTTGGCATTCGTCAATTTTGTCACCGAAGGGCAAGTGACCGGTGAATATTTCATAACAAATGGTGGCCAGTGAATACAGATCTCCTTGGCTGCCGGAATTGCGCCCTTGTAAATATAGTGGGTCTGCATAGCTGGCCGTGCCTAAAGCACCCTCGTGGCGAATGGGTAAAAATATTTCCGCCACCCCCGCCACAAAAACAGACCCAAAATCGACAATTTTAATTTTACCTTCATTAATCATAATATTGCTGGGCCGCAAGTCTTGATGAGTGCTGTCGTTTTGATGAAAGGCTTGTAAACCTGCGGCAATTTGTTCAACAATATTGATGGCCTGTGTGGCATCCGGTTGTGGATTATTTGAAATCCATTCGGTTAAGGTTTCCCCTTCGACCCATTCTAATAAATAATATAAAAAATGTTTTTCACGGTTAATGCTAATGACCTTCACCACATAGGGGCTGTGAATGCGTTTGCCTATCCACTCTTCTTGAATAAAGCGGTCGATATAATGATTGTCTTGTTCGAAATTAACCGACGGGGTTTTCATAACCATAATGCGCCCGCTTTGTGTATCTTTCACTTTATAAAGCTGGCTACGGGCACTGGCGTATATTTCACTGATCACTTCAAAGCCATCTATTTTATAGCCTTTAGATAACGCAGGGGGGAACGGCAAACGGGTTAGTCGTGAATTAAAATCATCAATGCTTTCCATTTGTAATTGGTGAATATTCACCACTACCGCGGTGATGTTGTCATCACTGCCAATTTTACTGGCTTCATCACATAAGTTTTGCGAAGTTTGTTGGGCGCTTTGTTTTTCATCTGCGCCCTTTTGTAAAGTACTGGCGATTTGCTCGTCACTTAAAAAACCATGCACCCCATCGCTTGAGCACATTAAAACATCGCCATCTTTTAATGGCACTTTTTTGTAATCAATATTAAGTCGATTATCCATGCCCATGGCACGGGATAAAAACTCTTGTGAAGCACTTAATACCACAGTGTGGTCATGGGTTAATTGGGTAAGTTGTTTATCGCGGTATAAATATATTCGGCTATCGCCCACATGAAATAAATGAGCCGTGGTAGATTTGATCACCGCGGCACTAAAGGTACATAAATACCCTTTACCCTCTACTTTAAAATCATGGCTTAAGCGGTACAGTTTTAAATTAATGCCAGACAGTATTTTCTCGCCACAATGACTCACACTCCAGGTATCTGGCGTGTCGTAATAATCATTAATAAATTGGCTAACAGAGGTTTCACTGGCTTGCTTACCGGCTTCTGCGGTACTCACACCATCGGCCACTAGGGCACAAATTCCCTTAGTCGATAAATCGTGTTCGTTTTCTGGAATGCACACACCCGCCGCATCTTCGTTAACTGGCTTTATGCCTGCGGTGGTAAAAAAGCCGCCATCAACATTCAAGGCTTGGGTGGTGTCCATTTGTATTCCTTACTGTTTCACGCGTAATTAAAACGCCAAAACCATCGTCAGCTGGTGTGTACATTAAGCCAGCTGACGATGGTCATGGTTTTCCTTATGTTAAATTGATCCGCTTGTTTATCCTACATCAATTAAATGTACGGTACCGTCTTCGGCCACTTCAGCAATTTGACGTTTAGGCTCATCTAGGAACCATTAATGGGCAATGATGATTTATCCCACATCAATTAAATGCACGGTACCGTCTTCTGCTACTTCGGCAATTTGGCCTTTAGGCTCATCAAGAAACATGGCTGCAAAGAAAATCACCGCCGCGCACCCTGCAATCACCAAGAAGAAAGTGCTGTAATCTACAAAGCTTAATACGGTTAAGAAGGTAACCGCGCCTACGTTTCCGTACGCCCCAGCCATGCCTGCAATTTGCCCTGTCATGCGACGCTTAACCAATGGCACGATGGCAAATACCGCCCCTTCACCGGCTTGTACAAAGAAGCTACAGCACATGGTGGCTATCACGGCAACAGGAATCCACCATCCACCCGTAATTTGGCTCAATACTAAATAACCCACTGTTAGGCCACCAATCAAAATCATTAAGCTAGCGCGACGACCCACGTTATCAGATAACCAACCGCCTGTTGGTCGTGCCACCAAGTTCATAAAGGCAAAACCAGAAGCCAATAAGCCAGCTTTAACAGGATCCAACCCTTCAAAAGTATCAAGGAAGAACAAGGGCAACATGGAGACCACGGCCAGTTCTGAACCAAAGGTTACAAAGTAAGCTAAATCTAAAATGGCCACTTGTTTAAAATTGTATTTCTCTAGTTCAGGCACGCCTTCTTTTAAGTGCTCGTGGTTCACGTGCCAAATAGATTTGGTTTGCACGGCAAACAACACTAATAACACACCCCAAAAAATGTACATGGTGTTCTCAGTGAATAAACTCACGCCCGCTGGAGACAGTTTCCAAGCCAACACGCCAAGAGCGATATACATAGGCACATTCATGAAAAGGTAAAAGTACAAATCTTTCATGCTGGTCACTTCAAGGCCGCCCGATTTTTTAGGCTTGAAGTAAGTAGAGCCTTTTGGAGTATTGCGCGCTTGAGTGTAGTAAAAAAGGCCATATAAGCCTGACACCACACCAGTTGATGCTATGGCATAACGCCAGCCGTCATCACCGCCAATTAACATGGCAAGCGTAGGAAGGCTCATGGCCGCTGCGGCTGAACCAAAGTTACCCCAACCGCCATAAATGCCTTCGGCTACACCCACTTGTTTGGCGGGGAACCATTCACCCACCATACGAATGCCAATAACAAAACCCGCCCCTACAAAACCCAGTAGAAAACGAAAGAGTGCTAATTGCTCATAGGTTTGTGCAAAGGCAAAACCAAAGCATAAAAACGAAGAAGAAACCAACAGGCAGCTATAGACAATTCTAGGGCCATACTTATCCACCAGAATGCCAATAATAATACGGGCCGGTATGGTCAGCGCCACGTTTAAAATTAATAACGCTTTAATTTGTGCAGTGCTTAAATCAAAGGCTTCTTTAATAAAAGCCAACATGGGGGCGTGGCTAAACCACACTACAAACGTTAAGAAAAATGCAAACCAAGTGATGTGCAGGGTTTTTATCTTCTTATCGCCGATATTCAGCAGATTAAGACTTGTTGGGTCGCTCATTTAGGTGGCTCCAGGCTAATAATTTAGCCTCAGTTTCCATGCTCTTTTAAAAGCGAACTTGATGTATATCAATAAAATTAAAATATCCCTCAAGCACTACTTATCTTCAGGCAAGCAACCTACCTCCACAGCAGTATGCTTTTAAGGCCTTACAGGCAGCGTATCTTGCTAAAAAATACCCACATATAGGTAAGTAAAATAACCCTTCTTTTATTCAACTGCTCATTAGGTATATTGATTTTAAGAGACAATGGGTAATTAATTAGGTAACCATTAATTGAGTCTTTATGGAATATGAATCAATCAGCCAAAATGGCTTTGGCCATGTCCACCCTGACCTTTGCCGCTAACTTTTCCATTTGGACTTTGTATGCAGTAATGGGGGTGCACCTTGCACCTTTATTAGATTTAAACGCCACTCAATACGGCATTTTAGTGGCCAGCCCCATAATTACCGGTGCTCTTTTACGTTTACCGGTGGGCTTTCTATGTGAGTATTACTCCAGCCGAAATTTGTTTGTTTGGCAAATGCTCCTCACTCTGCCGCCATTATTACTTTTAAATTATGTTCACAGCTTTAGCGGATATTTAGTGGTAGGCCTGATGCTGGGTATTTCAGGGGTGTCATTTACCATTGGTATTCGTTATGTAAGCCAATGGTTTGAAAGCCAACAACTAGGCTTAGCCATGGGCATATTTGGCGCCGGTAACGCAGGGGCCGCCATTACACTGTTATTAGCGCCCTTTATTATTGATCAATGGGGCATACAATTTTTGGGGCCATTCTTTGCCTTAGGCATAAGCTTAATGATGGTCATGTTTTTACTTCTCGCCCCTCGATCTAATGCAGCCCTTAAAGCACCTCCTAAGCCGATCAGCTTTCATTTGGCACCGTTAAAAGAACTCACTGTATGGCGCTTTGGTTTATATTACTATTTTGTGTTTGGCTCATTTTTGGCGCTAATATTATGGCTGCCCCTTTATTACGTAAATGTGTATCAACTCAGCACCACACAAGCCATGGCTTGGACACTGGTGTTTGCCACCAGCTCTTCTTTAGTGCGCGCCATTGGCGGCTGGTACAGTGACTTATATGGCGGGCGCAGTGTGAATTGGAGCGTCTTCTGGATTTGCCTAGTGTGCTTATTCTTTTTAAGTTACCCACCCACCACCATGGTGATTCACGGCGTGGACAGAGACGTGCACCTAGACATTGAAATAAGCCTTGGGGTTTTTAATGCATTAATACTGATCATTGGTTTAGCACAAGGCTTTGGACGGGCTTCGGTTTATAAAGTTATCCATGACTGCTACCCAGACAATATGGGCAGCGTGGGCGGTACTGTGGCCATGATTGGTGGCATTGGTGGCTTCACACTACCCATACTATTTGGTATTACCGTGGATTTTGCCGGTGTGTATAGTGCAAGCTTTATGATGTTATATGGGGTGGCCGCCACATGCATGATTGCCATGTATTTCTCGTTGCGTTCCGACAAGCTTCAGCGACGCATGGAAAGTGCACTGCAAAATGATTTTCTTAAAAAAATTCAGCGCTCTTCCTTAGATTAGAATTTCAAGTTACATAAAAACTGATTTTTAGTGGTTGTTAGAATGGCCACTAAAATCTACCGCTTTACGCCTAGTTCTAAAAACAGTACTTAAATTCCAGTATTTAAAAACTAACCATTAAAAAGACATAGTGCCTACCTACCCTTTAAAAAAACTCTATCGAAGGCTTCATTTAGAGATAAAAATATCCATTAAGAGGTAATCACTTATTTGAAAAATACCCATGATTTAACATATTTTACAAAAGAAAGTTTTTATTGATCTTAGTCACATTTTTTTAACAATTATATTTTACCCTGAAGCCATCAAATTTATTAACCCACTCACTTTTCAATTAACGCATTTTAAAAAATTTAACTGATAAAGGTAAAACTAATGAAAAAAACACTATTAGCCGTCGCCATTTCAAGCCTTGCTTTAAGCTCTGGCGTATCGGTACAAGCACAGTCATTCGATGATTTAGTAAAAGAAAGCAGCGTTGATTTAAACTTTCGCTATCGTGTAGAAAGTGTTGATGTAGACGATGCTACCGATAAGGACACAGCCTTAGCCAATACATTGAAGTCGCGCATTACTTTTAAATCAGCCGAAGTGGGCGGGGTTTCGTTATTAGTTGAAGGTGACAGCGTGTTACATGTCACAGAAGACTTTAACTCTACAGAGAATGACGAAACTGATTACGATGTGGTTAAAGACCCTGAAACCGCGCAAATTAACCAAGCTTATGTTCAATACAAGGGTTTTGATACCACTGTTAAAGTGGGTAATCAAGCCATTAATCTTGATAACCAACGTCACGTGGGCAGCGTGGCTTTCCGTCAAGATGAAGCCACCTTTGATGCAGTGACTGTTGTAAACCAATCAGTTGAGAATTTAACAGTAGTCGCAGGTTTTGCGGATAACGTAAATACCATCACGAATAGCAATCTAGAATTAGATATTATCATTTTAAATGCAAAATATGCCTTTAGCCCTGAGTTAGCCGCTACTACTTTCTTTTATGGTGCAGAAGGCACAGATGGTGAAACCTTAAACACAGTAGGTTTTCGTGCTGTAGGTGATGTTAATGGCATTAAATACGAGGCAGAGGTGGCCAGTCAGAATGAAAGCGAAGCGGATACTGACGCCTTGTATTACAACTTCTCAGCGGCAACAAAAGTGGCCAGTGTCACCGCAAAATTGGGCTTAGAAGTATTTGGCAGTGACGGTGGCGACGCCGCCTTTGCCACACCACTGGGCACCAACCATAAGTTCTTTGGTTGGAGTGATGCTTACCTAAATGGTAACGATGCTAATGGCCTGCAAGACATTAACTTCAGTGCCGTGACTAAAGTGAGCGGCGTTAAATTAGTGGCGCAATTACACAAATTTGACTCTGTTGAAGGCAGTGACGACTTAGGTACTGAAATCGGCATTATGGCCGCCAAGAAGTTTGGTGACTACGGCGCCAGCATCAAACTTGCACAATTCAGCGAAGGTGATGAAGGCCCAAGCGCAGTAGACGCCACCAAACTGTGGGTAACTGGCACCGCTAAGTTCTAAAGTCAGTCCAATTATTCACATTATGAAAACTGAAAAGCCCAGTAGCTATTGCTACTGGGCTTTTTGTATTTCAGTATGTGAACTTATGGCTTTTGAATAGCTGATAGAGCGTTGAACCTAGCTATAATAAGACCTATCGGTTATATGGGTTAAGGCAATTTGCCATCAAGCTCGACATTAAGGGCCAAGCCAGCATAAACTACTTCCTTATGAGTACGCCTATACCCATAGACCCGTATTCTAAAGCGGCCTTAATTTTTATAAGATAGGCTCATAATTAACCGGTAAGCCCTTCATTTAAAGGGGCTCACCAAAGCACCGAGCTATCACTCCTAAACCTTGTTCACCATGGAAGGAACGGAGCCTAGCCGATGGGTTGCAATAGAAATGCTGCAGCCTCCCCTTATTTTGGAAAGGTGTCACAGTGAACAAACCATTAGATACGGGCCTACCCTCATGGGAGCCCGGTGCACCGTCGTACCTTGCGTTACAAGACGGTCACCAACGTCAATTCAGCTACTTGCGCCTGTCTATTACTGATGTGTGTAACTTCAGCTGTAATTACTGCTTACCCGACGGCTATCAGTGCGAAACTAAGCAAACCCCTATTAGCCTTAAAGAAATCAAGCAAGTGGTCACGGTTTTTGCCCAAAAAGGCATTAATAAAGTGCGCATCACCGGCGGCGAGCCCAGTGTGCGAAAAGACTTGGTTGAGATCATTCACACCATTAAAAACATCCCTGGCATTCAAACCGTGGCCATGACCACCAACGGCTACAAGTTGGGGGAATACATTGGCCCATGGCTAGACGCAGGCCTTGATGCCCTAAATGTCAGCATCGACAGCCTAGACCCCAGAGTATTCGAAACCATCACAGGTCATAATCGCCTAAAAGAAATCATGGCCGGGCTAGATAAAGCCTTAGAGCTGGGTATTAAAACCCTTAAAGTGAATGCGGTCTTGCTTAAAAGCTACAACTTCAATGAATTTGAACGCTTTTTAAACTGGATCAAAGATACCCCTATTTCCTTGCGCTTTATTGAACTCATGGAAACCAGTGACAACCGCGAATACTTTCACGCTAATCACGTGAGCGGCGAAGAAATTCAACAGCGTTTGGAAAAATCTGGTTGGATACAAAAAGTTCGCAAAAAAAATGCCGGCCCCGCCAATGAATACCTACACCCAGATTACCAAGGCAGCATTGGTTTAATCATGCCTTATAGCAAGGATTTCTGTACCACCTGTAACCGCTTACGCATCAGCTCTTTGGGCAAACTTCACTTATGTTTATTTGGCGAGGGGGGATTAGATTTACGCCCTTATTTAATGCCAGGCTTAGAAAGCTTATTAAGTGATGCGGTGGATAAAGGCTTACAAACCAAACCAGAAACTCACTATTTGCAAAGTAACAACACAGGCACCACTCGCCATTTGGCCATGCTAGGCGGTTAGTGGCTTAGCTTGGAATTGGGCTAGGAAAATAAAAAGGGCTAGACATGATTATTAAAGGGGCAATTTTAGCCGGCGGGCAGTCCAGTCGTATGGGGCAAGATAAGGCTCTATTAAACCGTGATCACCGCGATATGTTTTCTTATACCCTTGAGCAATTAGAAAACTTAAACCTTAGCGGCGTAGTATTAAGTCGTAATGCCCAGCAAACCCAACGCATTAGCTCCATGCCCTTAATTACCGACACCCATCCAGAGCTAGGCCCTTTAGGGGGCATTTACAGCATTGTAGAAAACATAAAATGCGACGCGGTATTAATTGTACCGGTAGACATGCCTTTATTAACCACCGACGATTTACAAAAACTCATTAGCGCTGGGCGCAACTTCCATGTGCCCGTGTATTTTGAAAAAAACTACCTGCCGCTTTTTTTACCCATCAATAACAGCGTAAAAGAGTATTTAAAGTCGGTGGCAGATGGTGAAAATCAAAATCGCTCTGTACGAGGTTTATGCAATTATTTTTCGGGTATTCCGCTGTCGCCTTTAAATCAAGACCACCTAGTGAACACCAATACTCCAGAGCAATGGCAATTGGTGCAAAATAGCCTTAAAGAATTTAGCTAAATCAATTTAAAAATTAATGCCCTGTAAATTACAGCGCAAACCCATCATTTAATATTTTAGGAGCCACACATGGCACATTCAAAAACCGACGTATTTGTTCCTTTAAATCTTTGTGTCTTAACCGTTAGCGATACCCGTAACGAAGACACCGACACCAGTGGCCAATTACTGGTAGAGCGTTTACAAACCGCCGGCCATAACTTGTTTGATAAAAAAATTGTCATTGATGACATTTACAAAATTCGCGCGGCCATTTCACAATGGGTAGCCGATGACAGCGTGCAAGGTATTTTAATCACCGGTGGCACAGGCTTTACGTCCCGCGACAGCACCCCTGAAGCGGTAACCCCATTATTAGATAAAACCGTTGAAGGTTTTGGCGAGCTATTCCGCCAAATTAGTCACCAACAAATTGGCACCAGCACCATTCAAAGCCGCGCCATTGCTGGCATGGCCAACAAGGTAATTATTTTTTGCATGCCTGGCTCTACCAATGCTTGTCGCACTGCTTGGGATGAAATTATTAGCGAGCAATTAGACAGCCGCCAAGGTCCTTGTAATTTTGTGGCTCAGCTAAAAGAAACCGACATTGAAAACTGTAAGAGCCGAGGGTAATTAGCATGGGGGTTACACACATTCTCTATATTAAAGAATGCCCAAGGCAAACCGTTCGCCTGTTAAATGAAAATATCATCTTCACCAATAGAGATTTTTAATATGGGATTTACACACATTAATGCCCAAGGCGAAGCTAATATGGTAGATGTGAGCGAGAAGCAGGTCACTGCTCGCTCTGCTCGCGCTGAAGCGTTTATCACCATGACGCCAGAAACCCTTACCATGATTTTAGAGGGTAACCACCACAAAGGGGATGTGTTTGCTGTGGCCCGTATTGCAGGCATTCAAGCGGCTAAGCAATGCAGTAATTTAATTCCGTTATGCCACCCGCTCATGTTGTCTAAGGTGGCGGTGGAATTTGAACCTCAGCCAGAACAAAACCGCATTCGCATAGAAAGCCTGTGTAAATTGGCAGGCCAAACCGGCGTCGAAATGGAAGCGCTAACGGCTGCGTCTGTTACTGCTCTTACCTTGTTTGACATGTGCAAAGCGGTAGACAAAGCCATGGTCATTAGCGGCATTCGTGTTTTAGAAAAAGAAGGCGGCAAGACAGGACATTACGTAGCATGATTAATGTTGTTTTTTTTGCGCAACTTCGTGAGCAGCTTAAAACAGATCAACTGCAGTTAGAATTAAGCACCCCTTGTACGGTGGCCGATGTTCAGCAAGCTTTGCTGGATAATCATCCACAATGGCAAGAGTTTCTGGCTAACCGCGCGTTAATGTGTGCCGTGAATCAAGACATGGTGCAAAGCGATGCCATGGTGAACGACGGTAACGAGGTGGCGTTCTTTCCACCGGTTACGGGAGGCTAGTGTGACGGACTCTTCTAACGTTTCAGACAGCCACAGCGACTTTGACTTTTTATCGGTTCAAGAACAAGACTTTGATGTAGCTTTTGAATACGCCCAATTAAGAGAAAACAACAGCCAAGATGGGGCCATTGTTTTCTTTTCAGGATTGGTGCGAGATTTTAACCAAGGCAATGATGTCACGGGGCTGTATTTAGAACACTACCCCGCCATGACAGAAAAAGCCTTGGCTAAGATTATTGAAGAAGCCAAAAGCCGTTGGCCGTTAAGCCGTGTGCGTCTTATTCACCGTGTGGGGCAATTATATTTAAGTGATCAAATAGTCTTTGTGGGGGTTTCCAGTAGTCACCGAGAAGCAGCGTTTGAAGCCTGTCACTTCATAATGGATTATTTAAAAAAGAAAGCGCCCTTTTGGAAAAAAGAAACCACTAAAAAAGGCGACTGGTGGGTAGAGTCATTAGAAAAAGATGAAAAAGCCTTGGATAAGTGGCAAGACCAATAGCCACTTTAAAAGTCGTTATGGTATTACCCTAATTCAAACGTGGTAATGCCGTACACCTTTTCATGATCAATCTTCGGTAATCCCTTTTGGTACATACGCATGGTGGCAAACACCTCTTGCATATTATACTCAGCGGCTAACGCCATGGCCGCTGAATTATTCTCGGGCACATCCAGTATCAACAACTCCCCTTCAATGTCTTGCTGCAAGGCTTTAAAAAGCGCTTGAGCCACATTTGGATCATCAGCGAACAATGGACCTATCTTATAACCCTCTAGACACTTACGGCGAATTGCAAAGCCTTGAATCTTTTCATCATTCCAAAAGGCCAGTGACAACCCCTGAGATTGTAAAATCCACTTCCTTAAAAAAGCATCACGGTTGGCAGGAAAGCATTGTCGGTCGTATTTAAAAATCTCACCCATATGCTCTGGGGTGATAACAGAGATATTCTTGTCATCAACTTCTTGAGCACTGGCTTGTATTTGAAAGCGATGATTCATGTAATGGGGCTGATAGCCCACACGCTTATAAATCTCCACATTTTCCAGCACCCCATCAATGCCAATATTACGATCAGCACAATACTGTAAACGAGCCTTGGTTAATTCCAAACCTAAACCATGGCCGCGGTACTGCGGGTCCACTATATACAAGCCACAAAAGGCATATTCGTTGTCATAACAAACCGCACTGCCTACCGCCACGATACGTCCGTCAATTTCACCGGCGAAAAAACCATCAGGGTCGGCTCTGTAAAAAAGCTCCGCATCATGAAGCCCTGGGTTCCATCCTTCACTGGCTGCCCAATCAACTGCTAATTGCACTTCGGACTGGTTCATTTTTCTAATGCGAAAGTTTTCCATTTTTAATTACGCTCCCTGTATTCCGAAATAATGTAAGTTGTTTATGAGTGTAAAGCTCTATACCAAGGGAAATATGCTAAGCATGCTTGGCTCAATAACAGGAACTACCATCGCTAAATATACTCTTTAGCCTGTTATTAAAATCTACATGTGAACTACCTCTATACCAATTTTTAATTGCTGTTTTTTTATCTTTCGGGCTAAGTCTATACAACCTTTGAAGATGATCATCAATTCTTATGTATGATGTATTATCATAGTGATATGCATCTATAAACGAATACATAAACTCACTATTCTTAAACTGTTTTGCGGCTCTATTTTTTGAAGAATAATATTCAAACACGAGAAGTGTATCTATGTATTTATAAATTAACTCGGAATATTCATTCGCATCAGAAATGATAACCTGCCCAATTTGAATATCGTCTCCAGAAGCATCAAACAAGATATTAAATACCAATATACTTTCACTACCTTCAAAGTCATATGAGGATTCTAAACTATATTTTAGTTTACTCTCTAGATTATAGAATATAGTTGGCATACTACTTTCAAGTCGTTCACTTGAAAAATAATGATAACGAATCTCACTATTTTTATACTCTATAACACCGTTTCTACGTGGTGCTTTAAGCAGAGCTTCCTTCCATGACTTTAATGAATTGGAAATCAATATTTTGTTTTCATCTGATAAAATCATGCTTTTATAAACAGAAAAATCAGTATTTGAATCAGACAATTCCTTTATATTATCAGGGCAACTACCTTCGATATAAAAATATTGATTACCAGTAGCCTTCGGTGGAGGCATACCTTTATTAACTTCATACTTTATAAAGTCACCACCATTACACCCCTTGGTTGGAAGTTTATCTTTTTTATTGAGGGTGAATAATTTTTGTCTATGAATGATACAAATTGAATCAGCTTTAGACTGTCTCTCGTATAAGCCAATAATATTCTCTCCGATTTCATAATCGGGGGCTGTTAGCCTCTGCGCATTGGCTGTAGTCGCTATGATACCAAGAAAAATCAGAATTATTTTCATGTAAGAACCTAATAATTTATATCGTGCGTATACTATTATTATCAAAACAGCAATATTATTGAAAACCGAATAACGTTTTATGGACCTAAGAAAAAGTGTAAATACCTTTCCCATTAGTCAGTGTAAGTACGAACCAATGGCCATTACGTTATAGGGTATTCACTACTCTTTATGCTAATGGGCATGCTTTTATTAAAAGCCTGATTTTGCACAAATAGGTTTAAAACGGCCAGCACATTTATGCAGGACCTTAAAATATCATTGAGCTTTAAACGAGTTTCATACCAGAACCAGTCCACCCTTCGGCCTTGAGCAGCCTCAAAAACTAAGCCCTAATTAAATATACAAGGTCGTGAGGCTGCTCGTGGCCGAAAAGAGGGGGCTGGGGACTTCAACCTACAAGGATGTAGGGAATGCAGGCATTGCATGGAGCAAATACCTGTCCCCAGAAAGGAAAAACGTACTAGCCGTTATTCATCAGTAAACTAAATACCGCTGCCTTTTCAAAGTGAAACGCTAAAATCACAACCCCAAATACACCCGACTAATTCCAAAAATATCCGTCTGTTGCAACATAGGTTTAATCACCTTCTCAGCACTCTCCCCCACCACCTGCTTATTAGCAAAAAACGGCACATTCACCCCTGTATGTTCTTCATGGCTGAAATCATTGGTGGCATAGTTCATGGCTAACACCCCACCCTCAGGGGTTTCAATACGGGCCACGAAACCCGGCGTGGCAATGGGCGCCCCGTAAGCTGAAAACAAACTGCCATCGGGAATGATTTGCGCTGCCTGACCATGATCGGCGGTGATCATCACTAAGGTATTGCCTTGCTTATTGGCATAATCCAATGCCACTTGCACAGTTTCAAACAATTGCTGCGCTTCACCTATGTGCCCACACGGATTACGTTTATGGGACTGTTTATCGATGCTGGCACTTTCAATCATTAAGAAAAAACCTTTAGGGTTATCTAAGCGGTTAATCGCTAGGCTCGCCATGTCTTTCAAGTTAGGGGTATTTTGTTTTGCAAACTCGGGGTTGGCTTCACACTTCATGGTGTCAGGTAGGGTCACCGAGCCTAAATATTTGTGAAAGAAATTCATAAAACTGTATTGCGGTTTCTCGGCAATGCGCCCATCAGTGCCCTGCCAACGAACCGGTAAATGTTTCTTGGCAAATAGGCCCAATAGTTTTTGATCGTCGCTTACATCTGCTGCTTGCTTTAAATCATCAATCACGGCAAAACCGTTATTTTTGGCCTGATTAAAAATATTTTTTTCACCCTTACTTTCAGGCGCTTGTTTAAAAAACTTTTTACCGCCCCCTAATAAAACATCCACATCACTGCTTGCCAGCTGTTCGCTGATGCTGCCTAGCCCTCCTTGCTGAAAAGTATCTTGTTGGCAATCAATCACAAAGTCCCCATAGCTTTCATAATTCACCATTTGCTCAGGGCCTTCGCAGCCTCGCATGTTCACATGAGCAATAAAGGCGGCTGGGGTCGCATCGGTAATGGAGGCGGTAGTCACTAACCCTGTTTTTAACCCCTTAGCTTGCGCCAGTTCCATTATGGTAGATAAGTCTTGATCGCTTTTTGCAGACGTTGCTATACGCCCTATGCTGGTGATATTGCCGGTGGCCATGGCCGTGGCGCTATTGGCGCTGTCAGCCACGTATATGGGCTGAGTAGGGTCATTATTGCTGACTGTTATTACCTGTACGGCCGAGCGTACTGGCAGGGTATCTAGAATGGTTTGCCCTTGCGCCCCGTGTAGGTAGTTTCGGGCCGCCGTAATTTGCTGGTCATCCATGCCATCACCAATGATTAAAATGACATTTTTAGCCCCCTTAGTAACGGTATTAACATTCGCTTCTCCCCACGACATGGGGCTTATTGCCACTAACAATGAAGAGCACAGGGCTAAACGGCAAAGGTAAGGAATCGGTTTCATAATTAGGCCTTTTTATAATGGGCCGATTATAAGCACAGATGACGGCTTAAGGCAGCTTAGAAATGCAAAGTTATAATGATCACCACTTACTTAACACCCAAATGGTGAGGTCTAGCTGGGTTAACTATACTGTTAATAACAAAACCTACCTTTAATGGGCATTCAAGGCATTGGCATGTTTATTAGTGTTTTAGAGTTGTTTAAAACCGGCATTGGTCCATCCAGCTCCCATACTATGGGGCCCATGATTGCGGCCAATGCTTTCATGGTAAAGGTGGCGGGCTTTTTGAGTGATGAAAACTATCAACCCAACAACCAAACGCTGCGCATCACTTGCCGTTTAAAAGGTTCATTGGCCTTTACCGGTAAGGGTCACGGTACGGATAATGCCATTGTGTTAGGGTTACATGGCTTTCAACCCAGTGAGTTAGGCGGCGAAAATATCAATGAGCTGGTTAATACACTTTTAAAAAAAGACAAAATTGAACTGTCAAAAAACAATTCAGTCCTCACCCCCGCCGTTATATTTTTTAACCCAAATGAAGATACTGTTTTTGACCTAGGCCCGCCACTGCCTGAACATCCCAATGGCATGGTATTTAACTTAATAAAAGATCAACCCCCTGCAAAATCAAGCGAAGAAATACTGCTAACGGAAACCTATTTTTCCATCGGCGGTGGCTTCATTAACACCCAACGTGAAATAACTCAACTGGTGGCGCCATTAAAAATGATGGCCAATATTGAATACCCTTATGGTTTTAACAGCGCCAATGAAATGCTAACCATGAGCGCTGATAGCGGTTTGTCCATCGCCCAAATGAAAATGCAAAACGAATTAAAAGGTATCAATGAGCACGTTCTTACTAAAGGGCTAGATCATATATGGGCCACCATGAAACAATGCATTGAAAATGGCTTAACCGTTAAAGGTACACTACCTGGTGGTTTAAACATTAAGCGCCGCGCACAAGGTTTACATGAACAGCTCACTGCCCATCCGCAAAGCGCCAACCTGAATGACTGGCTGTGTGCTTATGCCATGGCAGTCAATGAAGAAAATGCCGATGGCCATGTGGTGGTAACCGCCCCCACCAACGGGGCGGCAGGCGTCATTCCCTCGGTGTTGTATTACTGGGTTAAATCGCAATTGGAAACTGCCACTCATAAAAATCAGGGACAGAAAAATTTAGAAAAGAAGCTGGAAAATAAAGTACAAAATCAGGTGCGTACTTTTTTACTGACCGCCGCGGCCATTGGCGGCATTATAAAATATAAAAGTTCTATTTCAGGGGCTGAAGTGGGTTGCCAAGGTGAAGTAGGTTCGGCAGCAGCCATGGCCGCGGCTGGTTTATGCGCGGTATTAAATGGCACATCAAAGCAAATTGAAAACGCCGCCGAAATTGCTCTTGAGCATCACTTAGGCATGACGTGCGACCCGGTAAAAGGGTTGGTGCAAGTGCCCTGCATTGAGCGCAATGGTTTTGGTGCCATTAAAGCTTACACAGCCGCTTCCTTAGCACTACGAGGATCAGGAGAGCATTTTATGTCGCTTGATAATTGCATCGCCGCCATGAAACAAACCGGCTTAGAAATGTCCCATAAATATAAAGAAACAGCTCTTGGGGGCTTAGCGGTCAGTTATACTGAATGTTAAGACAGCACACTAAAGGAAATTCGTTATAAATGTATCCCTACCCGTAATTTTGACAACTCTTAAAACTCGTGGCTTTCCTATGCTGCTTAAAACTAAGGTCATGCCTTAGATAAATCAAGGAAGGCTATTGGCGAAGCGCACCACAAACTCAGTGCCCTTATTAATCGTAGAATGTACTTCTATATCGCCCTTTAATTTTTGTTTCACTATATTGTGCACGATACTCAAACCTAATCCGGAACCCCCTGCCCCGCGGCGAGTGGTAAAGAAGGGTTCAAATATACTGCTAAGGCTTTCTTCTGGAATACCATTACCATCATCACTAACACTAAGTGTGACGATATCCCCTTTAAGTCGCGCACTAATAATAAGCTTGCCTTTTTCTTTTCCTTCAAAAGCATGAACCATGGCATTTAATATTAAATTGGTGAGCAACTGATAAAAGTCCCCTGAATATGAGTCAATCACAATATCATCACGTACGTCGTTAATAATTTCCACAGGGTGCCTTTTCGTTTCAGGAAGTAGGCTTGCCAATAAAGATTCTACCAGCTCAAACAAGTAAAATTTAGCTTTGTGTAAATTAGTTTGATCCACCGCCACTTGTTTGAAATTTTTTACAAGAGTCACAGTACGTCCAAGATTATTATCCAATAAAGACTCTATTTCATTCATTTTAATAAGGTGCTCTTTAAATACTCCCTGGGTTAAGGTTTTATTATTCAAATCCTTTTCCATTTCATTCAAAGTACTTTTCAACACGCCATTAGAGGTAATAGCAATGCCTAAGGGGGTATTAATTTCGTGGGCTATGCCGGCCACCAAAGAGCCTAAAGATGCCATTTTTTCCGATTCGATCAATTGGTCTTGCGCGGTCTTTAAATGCAACATGGAGCGATTAATCTCTAAATAACTATTTTCTAGATCCATTTCATTTTTTTTTCGAAGTTTCATCTCTTGTTCTAGCTCGAATGTCCGTTCAATGACTTTATGTTCTAAATTATTACGCGCATCCTTTAATCGTCCTGACATTTTATTAAAACTTTCTGCCAGCTCAAAGCTTTCTTTAAAACCCTCCAGTTCCACTGTTAAGTCCATATCTCCCTGAGCGATGGCGCGAGTTGCCTTTGTCATATTCACTAACGGCTTCGCCACAGCTTGACCTAAATAACGGGCAAGAATTAACGCCCCAAAAGATATTGATACTAAAGCTGCAATGGAAAAATACATAAGCCTATCAAATACTTGCATGGCCTCGCTGTAATCTTCTTTAAACACCATTCCCCAGTGCATTGAGGGTAAATAACGAGAAGCCGCAATCACCTTCACATTACGATAGTCCAGTTCCACAGCGGTACTTCTTTCACCGCCCATGGCTTTATAAAGTGGATAAGGCAATTCAGCTATGGGCAATTCTCGTCCCACTTCAATACTGGGATCATATTTTACGCGGGTTTGATAAGAGAAATAATTACCGTGCTTTGAAGCCACCACCACTTCTCTAGATTCTTTTGAGCCGCCAAGATCTAGGGTAACATCCTGAATAATATTATAATCCACCTGCAGGGCTACTATTCCAATGAGCTTTCCAGCTCTTAATATGGGCGCCGCCACAAATGCAGCAGCCTCACCAGAGGGAGAGTAATATTCAAAAGAAGAAGAAGACGCTTCCAAAAAATAGCTGGCTCTTTTCACCACGCTACCAAGGCCACTATTCCGGTATTCACCGCGATAAATATTCGTTGCAAAATCACTTTCATGAATCAAAGAAAAAACAATGTCTCCCTCAGGAGAAATTAAAAATATGTCAAAATAACCTCGCTCCTTAAAATCTTGAAAAAAACTTCTATGAATTTTCTCCTTAAGATAATAGGCCTGCGTTTGTTTCTGCTTATGCTTATAAAGGGGAATGAGATCTGCTAATAATTGTTCACTTTGTACCGATTTTGACAATAACCGAGCATCATCAATGCGCTGTGAAATATATACCTCCACTTGCTCGACTTTTTTATCGGCCAATTGTGAAAGGTGCTCTTTTTCTTGTGATAATAAACTTGCCCGAAAAGATACTAAATAAATAGTCGTCAACACCACCACAGGTACAATGGCGCTTAAAAATATCCAAATAAATAATTTTTTCGACAGGGTATATTGGTTCATGGGGACTCAATAGCCTCCAATCTTTTTAACCATTCCTGGCGACTGTATGTCGATGGAAAGGGGGCTGGGCGGACCGAAGTTCCGCTGCTCCAGACCACTTCAAATTGTCCATCTGCCATAATCTCCCCAATGCGCACGGTTTTCCATAAGTGTTGGCTTTTTTTATCAATAGACACCACGCCGTGAGGGGCTTTCATGCTTTGATACCCTAAGGCTGCCCTAACTAAAGTAGGCAAGTGTGAACCAGCGGTTTCGGCGGTTTGCGCCCACAAATGTACCCCTGTGTAAGCGGCCTCCATGGGGTCATCAATCACCCGATGCTGCCCAAATTTTATTTTAAAATTTTCAACAAACTCCAAGTTCTCTGATGTGTTAATGCTTTGAAAGTAGTTCCATGCCGCATAATGCCCCTGTAATAAGTCAGTACCTATGCTAAGCACTTCCGTTTCAGCAATACTGTATGACATCACTTTAATTTTAAGATCTTTTGGCAGGTGTTTAAAAAAAGCCACATTACTGTCGCCATTGATAGTGTTAATAATAAGGTTAGGGTTTTTTAATCTAATGTCGTCAATAAGCTCTGCAACATCATGGCTGCCTAAGGGTAAATAAGTTTCACCCAACACGCTGATGTTTCGATTTTTCAGTAAATCTTTAATGATCATATTAGCTGTTCGGGGGAAAACGTAATCTGAGCCCACTAAATAAATATTTTTTCCGATATTTTCTAATGCCCAGTGAACGCTGGGAATGATTTGCTGATTAGGGGCTGCACCGGTGTAAACGATATTGGGGGATGCTTCTAAACCTTCGTACTGCAAAGGGTAAAACAGTATATGGTTGTATTTTTCAATCACGGGCTTAATGGCTTTTCGACAAGCGGATGTCCAGCAGCCAAAAATCACCGAAACCTGGTGCTGAGTAATCAGGTCTTCTGCCTCTAAAGCAAATTGATCCCAATTTGAGGCACCATCCACCACAATGGGATGAAGCTTCCTGCCCAGCACACCACCGCGTTTATTAAGCTCTTCAATGGCCATTAAGGATGCGTCTACCAAAGCGGTTTCACTTATGGCCATGGTACCGGTTAGAGAATGTAAAATGCCCACTTTAATGGGTGGTTTTTTCTGGTAGTCACAGCCACTTAGATTAAACAGGCAAGCCAAAAGCATCACGAGAGTTGTCCGTAATGCACACCGAGATATATAAGCAGTCAACACGGCTTTCAAGCTGTCAAATAAAATCCGAATAAGCTTTCCACCTATCTAGCAACACCCAGCATTAAGTTTGGCTTAATTATTACAATTCACCAGTAACACTTGAAGGCGGGGCTTTAGCGAAATCTAGCGGGTAAAAATGAATTAGGCTAGGCAGTCAGCTTGAGCCATATATTGAAAAGAAAGGATGAGCAGCTAGGCCTCATGCTGGCCCTTATTAAAGAAAGGAATAACCTCATGGCCATTTAAGCCATTAGGTGATTCAATTCCTCTTTTAATTGCTCAGCGTCAATGGGTTTATGTAAACACAAAAAACCATTGCCCTTTATATGCTGCAATATCTCAGGGTCGGTGTCCCCAGTGATGATAATGGCCTCCACCGGCTTAGAAATTTTCCTAGCCAACTTCAGCAATACTTGAATGCCGTTCATATTGTCCTGTAAGCGATAATCCATCAAGATAATGTCCGGTAAATGGTTGCCAATAACCGCCAACGCCTCTTCATAGCTAGCGGCTTTGTCCACTTGATACCCCCAAGACTCTAACAACCAGCCTAAACCCAAAAGGCTATCGGGGTCGTCATCTACCACTAAGACCCTGTGCAGAGTGACAAAAGGCTCGGCAAGCGTTTCAATTTGGTGCTCAGGGGCCTTACTTTCTTTTTGAATGGCAATGCCCAAATCAATGCTAAATTTTGAACCCTGCCCTAAAAAAGATTGCACCTTAATAGAATAATCCATTAAGGCCGCTAGCTTTTTAACGATGGCTAGGCCAAGCCCTATGCCTTGGCGGCGATCTCGACGATTATTTGAAAGCTGGTGATATTCATCAAAAATATTCTCTAGTTCACAGTCAGCAATGCCGATGCCAGTATCTTTAATGCTCAAGCTTAGCGTTTGCCCCTGCACAGATTCTTCAACCGTAATTTTCCCTTGTTCCGTATATTTAATGGCATTTTCTAACAGGTTTCGCACAATTCTCGACAGCAGTATTCGATCTGCCATCACCGTATTTTGAGCACCATTATAAATAATCTCTAAATTCTGATTTTTGGCTTGCTCTTTAAATTCATCTACCAAATGGGTTAATAAAGGGGTTAGCGCCACCGGCTCCATGACACATTCAACATTGCCTGCGTCTAAGCGCGACACCTCTAGTAAAGCATCAAATAACTCCTTTAAAGCCTCATAGGAATGCTGAACCTTTTCAAAAACATTCAGGTTAGGTTTATTGTCTCTTAATGTTTGAGAGAACGCGTATAAAAATAATCCCATGGAATTTAGCGGCTGACGCAAATCATGGCTGGCTGAGGCTAAAAATTTAGATTTTTGAATGTTCGCTTTTTCAGCGTGCTCTTTGGCTTGTGTCACTTGCTTTAACAAGCGCTCATTTTCAATATTAATACTAATGGTACGAATAACCACTTTAGACATACGCCGCGCTGTTAATGCCAAGTACCCAGTGTAAAGAGTCACCACGAAAAATAATACATAGTATCCAAAACTATATGCTTTAAAAGCGCCTCCCATGAGCGTTGGAACCATAAAACACAAACACCCTATAAAAGAAGGTGCAAAACCGGGAATATTTCCTGCAGTAATGCCCACTAGAATCGTAATGAAAGTAACAAATAACTCTACCTCATCTATATAGGGCATAAACAAAAACGCCCCAGCGCCCCACAGTAAGCCGGCCATCAACATAAAAGAAACGATCACACCGTGAAATAAACGAAATCTATGTACCCCCTGCGCACGAAGTTTAAATATGACTCGATAGAAAAAAAACCAACGAATAATAAACAGTAATCCAATTAGACTAGCCCATACAAACACACCTTCTCCATGGGGAGAATCGATCATTAAAAATGCTAAAATGGCCGCCAGCACAAAGCTTAAAAATCCCATTACTTGGGTTTGCTTAAACAGCATGTCCAAGCGAACTTCATTCACCGGGTTAATAGGATCATCTTGGTGGGGAAATTTTGAAACTAGTTTTTCAAACATTAACATTCAATCAAATTAACAGGCGAGTTCATATAAATCCTCAATCGCTAAATAAACCATTTTTTCGAGCGTAATGCATAAGTTCTACAACATTACGCACTTCAAGTTTATTCATTAAGTTATAACGGTGATTTTCTATGGTCTTGGCAGACAAATTTAATCGCTCGCCAATTTCACTGTTGCTGAAGCCTTCTACCACTAAATCTAACACCTGATATTCACGATTGGATAAATCAGGTTTTTGATTAATGGTTTGTTCTTTTACTCTGGCTGAATAGGCTTTTTTTCCGCTTAAAACGTCACTGACGGCTTGCAACAGTTCTTGGGCCGATATTTCTTTATGTAAAACCCCATCGGCAGCGCTATTAATTAATTGCTTAAACAAGGCACTTGAATCAATTCCCGTTAATGCAATCACTTTGGTTTGAGGGTATCTTTTTTTAATCTCATTCAGACTCGTTAAAGCACCGCCCCCTGGCATACGGTAATCGAGCAGTACTAAATCAGCCGGCACTTTTCCAATGACTTCTTTAAGGCTAATAGCATCGTCCACCTCGGCCACCACGGTATAACCAACTACCGCCTCTAATAAGGTTTTAATGCCTTCACGAAATAACTGATGATCATCGGCCAAAATAATTTTTATTAGCATTTATGTTCCTCTGTAGAATAGGGGTACTGGCTTATTCTACTGACTAGGGAATAGCTTCCATTGAATAGACCTATCTTAGCAGATTGTGTGACTTTTTAGTGCAATTAGCTTAATTTATAAACTTGACAAAATCAGTATCACAGCTAAAAGATGAGTAAATAACTTTTCAAAACACATACAAAAAAATGCATGATATATTTGAAATTTATTATCGCTTTAAAAAACAGCTAAACAAATAAATCAAGCCAATTATTTTATCTTTCATTATCAATAGCGCTCACTTAAAATTAGGTGTTCACCCTCATTACCCGCCTATGCAGATATGATATAGAAGCCAAGCTACGAGTTGACGAACCTCACATTAACTCCATTCGGTTCTTTTTTCCTTTAATTTTTCTTTCATAAGCGATTCTCTCTCACCATACTCACCCCTTATAATATTATTCGTCAGCATAAAAAATTAAAAATAAAATGCTGTTGTACACTTTTTTGGGGGAGCACGGTAATGAGCGTCATTGAAAAACCAATACATCTCCGTAAAGTGGCCTCTGGGATTATATTGCTGCCAACTCTTGCGATTGTGGACTGTGATACCAATCGAAATCACCAGGCCATGAGTGACGCCAGATCTGACCAGCCCACTGGTAGTAGCAGCACAAATCAAGATGGTTTAGCCCTTTATACGCAACAGTGTGCCAATTGCCACGGTGCTGATGGCAGCGGTGGCCCAGGTGGTACTGTGAATGAATATGAGGACAATTATGAGCAACTGACCGCATACGTCAGCGAAACCATACCAGTAGGCGATGTATCCAGTTGCATCGATCAATGCTCCGAAGATGTGGCTGAGTACATGCTAGGAGCCTTTTTAGGCCAAGGTATTCCTGATGAGCCTTCTGTGACTATGCCTGAGCAACCCTCTGAAGATAACAATAGCGTTGATGACCCATCTGATGGCGAAGACCCCATTGAGCCTCTTGATCCAACCGACAGTGACCTAAGCATCATTCTCAGTTTCTACCGCGCCAATATCAAAGATACGGTGGCCATGAGCGATACTGGCCCGACCCTAAGGCAGGCCACCATCATCATGACTGAGCGATTGCCCAGTGATGATGAAGTTGCATTAGCACAAAGCAAAGATGTCGGCTTAGGGCTAATCCTTAAAGCATTAATGAGCGGGGAAAATTCATTACCCATAAACTCAAGCACACTGAAAATTAACGTCACAGGAAAAGGCAGGTTTATTTACCCAATGCATCTACACGCCGCATTGCGCAGTGAACTAGGCTTACCCTTGGATGATTTTCCAT